>JBAXKC010000019.1:0-53740 GCA_037137535.1 bacterium
TTAAAGAACTGAGTATTAGTTTTTTATTACGCCGCGCCTACAAGTACAAAAACGGAGAAAATCCCATTGTGGTAGCCATTCGTTACCAGGGAGAAAGGAAAGAGATCAATACCGGCCTATCTGTTCTGCCCAAAAACTGGGATGCAAAAGAGGCTTTGGTAAAGGCCAGCGACAAAATGGGGATGTCTACAAATAAGGAGCTTTCTAAAATCCAGATGGAAATTGAAGAGCGATTTATCACCATGCGCCGGGAGGTTGGCGACTTTAGTATCGATGAACTGGTGGATTTCTTAAAGGGAAAATCAGCCCCACAGACTATTGTAGAGTATCTGGATTTGAGACTTGAAGAGTATCAAACAAGGGTAGGAATAGACCTGGCTAGAACGACATTTTATAAGTACCGTAGAACGTCTACCTATTTTAAGGACTTTTTATTGGAAAAGAAGGAGCAAACAAATCTTGCAGTAAGCCGAATTGATAAAATATTACTCGAGGACTTCTTCAAATACCTCCGTAAAGAGAAGGGCAATGCGCACAACTCTTCTTCTGCCCTGATGAAATGTTTAAGTTCCATTCTGGATGATGCAGAAAAAGCAGGTGTTATCAGGTTTAATCCATTTCAGGAAATACAACTCACCCGCAAGCCGGTTAATCGGGAATACCTGACCAAGGATGAAATAATTGCCATACAAAATCTGCAGAACCTCAGTTCCAGCATGGATATAAAAAGAGACCTGTTCTTGTTTGCCTGCTTCACCGGGCTAGCTTATTCTGACATCAAGGACTTTCACGCCATGAATATCATCGTAGAGCCCGATGGTTCAAAACATATAGAACGTTACCGAAACAAAACCTCAGTGATGAGTTATATCCCTTTGCTACAGGTAGCAGAGAATATCTTATTGAAATATTCCCCAACCGAAGATTGCCGCGATTTTCATTGGAAGGTCCCTTGCAATCAAAAACTGAATAGCTCTCTTAAAGACATCGCTAAGCTCGCAGGGATCCAGAGAAACCTATTCATGCACCTAGCACGTCATACTTTCGCAACTACAGTTACCCTTACACAGGGTATTTCTATAGAGTCTGTAAGCAAGATGCTTGGTCATAGCACATTGAAACATACGCAGATCTATGCGAAGATTGTGAACTCGAAGGTTAAGGGGGAGATGGAGAAGTTGCGGGAGAGTTTTAATTGAAATGATTTTTCATAAAAAGATGTCGAGGAAAAGGAGTAAAAAATTTCTTCAATGTTATTAATCCCAGAAAATAAGTAAATCCAACTAATAGGAATTATATAACGAATAAACAAAAAGAATAAATAACATAAATTGGTTATATAATTATTGAATGTTTTGTATATTGTAGTGTTGGCGGAAGGGCTATTTGACACACTCTGTTAATTGAAAAACGAGTAGAACCATACTTAATTATGGTTGTATTACAAATAACCGGATGAATTAAATTCTATTTTAAAGACATTATATTGTAATAATATGAAACGAAAAAGTCTTTTTAAAACAACCTCTTGGTTGACGATCTCATTTTTCCTCGGTTTTTTGCCTTTGTGGGTTAAATCGGTAAATTATTCAATAGATCTTAGTAAGGTCTTTAACTTTAAAGACATAGTAAGTGATTGTTCCATTTTATATTTTTGTTCAACTATAACAGTCGGTGTTTGTGCAGACTTTTTTTATAATAGTACTAATAGGTATTTATTGCTAAAAGATTTAAAAAAAGTCATAGGTCTTCCACTCTTCATTTTTTCTTGGACAATTATCATCACTCTGAACGTCTCTTATATTACTGTAAAGAATTTAAATATAACAGCAATGTCAGTTGAAACGGCCCTTGTCTTAATAGCAACAATCATTTATATAACTATAATGAAACAAGAAGAATTTTCAAAATCCAAATCCCTCTAATAATAAATGACATTTACAGAACTACTACCAATAATATTATCGGCTATATTTTTAATAGTCTATGTATTGTTTTTCTTTTATTCAAAAAAGAATAATCAGCAATTGTCTTCAATTGAAAACGAAATAGACCTAAACTCAACAAGTAGTATTCTTTCCCTAGAGTTTGATGAAACAATAACAACAAATAGACTTGAAACTGATTTGACTTTCTTTGCTAATACAATTTACAAAATAAGAAGCAATATTGATAACTCATATTCAAACCCGTATAGAATTAGTAGTCTGAATAATACCTTAATGACAAATATGCTGCAAGGTTCGGATTCAATAAAAGATTATCTCTTTCCTGTCTTTAATCATTTGTGTGAGTTTAACAATTCTCTTTACACATATTTTATCGGGAATTTTTTCGAATCTGTTTTATCAAAAAAAATTGTAAATATTTCAGACTTGGGTAAGAACATAAAAGTTTATGGTTCAACCAATTTGAAAAAAACTCTTTTCTTACACTTTCTTAAATCAAAAGTTAACTATTCCCAATTAAGAGAATTAATTTTAGATTTAACTGAAGATGAAAAAATAATTGAAAATTATTCAGACATACTTGCTATAAATTATTTTAAAGAGCCGGAAAGAATTATTTCACTTTTAAATGATATAACACCAAAGTATTCATTTTTTAATATTGGTAAACTTGAGGATAAAAAGGAACAGGCAATATTAAAACTAACAATATTTTTTTTCGTAAAAGTTCTCGTGGATTCAAAGGGAAAAATAGAAAATGCAAATGTTATTAAAGATTTACTTTTTGAAAAATACAAATTTGTGTTAGAAAGTATTTATGAGCATTCAATTAACCCGGTTTCTATAAAAGTTAAAGAAGCAGTATTTAAATTCTTGGAGGACGCTGGTATTCAACAATGGAAAAAAGGAATCGGAAACAAAGAAACCGGTAGAGAAATAAATAATTATTTTTTTGTTGAATATAAAAACACAACCCTTACAAATAAAACTCAACGAAGCATCTTGGAAGAATACTTCAAATATTTTATTGAATTATTTAACGAAACGCTGGATTCAAGTAAAGAAACAGAATTTATTGATGATTCTATAAAAATGATTGAGTTTGGAAAGTTTAGCATCAACGGATATTTAAGCTGTATAGCGTTACATGTGTACATCATGCAGCTAGGACTTAATAGAAGAAAAACGATTGATACAATCGTCAACAAATTAACTACCGATCCCAATGATTCAAATCATTTTTTCTTAAGTATTTTTATAGACAATTTATTAAAAACCAGAAATCAAAATCCTGAATTCTATTTACATGTACTTAGTATTAGTAAGAATATTATTTCCCCTTTGATAGTAAAAGGTGAATTAAACTTTAACCCATTTTATTTTTTAGATAACACCTTTTTTGCAGATAACCCAAACGAAGAAATATTTTCGGAAATCACAACTGAATTTTTCAAAATCGATTCTCAAGAAATAATTAAAGAAATAACTCCAAAGATTACATATATTTCCTTCTTAGATAATAAGAAGCCTTCTAGATACATAGCAGCTAAAATATTTGAATTAAATCTTTTTAAAAATTCACTTTGGAAAGAAAGCTTAGTGATATTTTTGGCCTCATGCTTTGATAATGATAGAGAATTTATTTTAAACCTCCTTTCAAAATCAAAAAATAGTTTTTCAATAAATGAATGGCAGTTAGTTAATAAATCCAATTCTGCAATTTTATCACTGCACTTTCCAAGAAGCTACCAAAGTGAATGGAATGAGTTCATAGTATCAGGATTTATTGAAAATAGAAAAATTAAATATTTTTTAATAAAGGATTTAATTGGCGGGCTAATACAATCTAACTCTGTACCAGATTTTTCAAAAGAATTTAGAAAGTTTATAATAGAATTGACTAAGTCTTTTTACGATGAATCTAAAATTTATAACAACTCCTTATCAATTGATGAGGTTTACAAAGGTACCATCTCAAAAAAAGAGGTATCTAAAGCAGAATATTATACCAATGAATAAATACTTTAGTCAATTAATTGACAATTTATATCAAGAGGTTAGTCACAAAAAAACCTGTTCTCTGCTCTTTGAAAAGGAAGAGTTTGATGGGAAAGTATATTCTAATGAAAGCTTCTATGAATATACTAAGCAGTATTTTAATTCCCCCCAAAAATTTTATCTAAAAAGCGAAAACCCCGATTACATATTCTCTTTAAAAAAAGTAAGTGATACGAATCAATTCTCTCAATTTTCTTTTGATTCACCTTATTCAACAAGATTTGAAGAAAACAAAAAAAGTTATTTTAAATTATTTAATGCCTCTAATTCAGACGTTTTATTAATTTTTTCTCCAGGTTGGGCGAGGCCTAACTTAAACGTTGAAATAGACTTTTGTGTAAAAATGATGAATTCGGGTATTAATTGCTTGCTCCCTACTATACCTTTTCACCAAGAAAGAACGCCAAAAGGTTTTTATTCAGGAGAATTATTCATAAGTGCCAACCAACTATTTACTGTTGCTAATTTTAGACAATACGTTGCAGAGTTAAGGAACATAGTTTCATACTATCGGGATAAATATGATAAAATTGGATTCGTGGGTATGAGTAGTGGTGGTTTTCAGGCTGGTCTCTTGACAACTGTTGAAGAGGTAGACTTTTACTTTCCATTTATTACCGGAGCGGAACTGAGTACCATAACTTGGAATGGCACATTAACCAAATATGTTAAGAAGGATTTGATAAATAAAAATATAACCGAAAAGGAACTTGGTATAATTTGGGCAATCGCTGACCAAAAATATCTGGGTCAAAATTGCAAGGCGAGATATATAAAACAATATATCAGCAAATATGATGAAGTAGTACCCACTCCCAATCAATTTGCATTAAACAATATTTATAATAACCCGCCGACATTTTTAATAAACAGTGCCCATACGTCTGTTTTTTTTAGCTTAAACAAAATTATTAAAGACATGACAAAGGAATTAAAGGCACTACCTAAAATCCATTCTACTAACATTAGCGATGCCAATTGTGGGGCTAGACATTGAAACAATAAGCAGCGGTAATTTTGCTGTTCAGCGATTCGGGGCTTAACGAATAAAGCCCCACTTTAGCTATTAACATTTAACTTTATCAAAAAAACAGGCAGCAGTTGAGGGTGGACGAATATAAAGATTCCCTCCATCGGCAATACATACAATTTATAGACGAGGCTGTTGAATCACTTCAAAGATTAACTGGCTGACATAGAATCAAACTTGCAGATCAAAATTCACTTCCCCAATGATACACAAAGTTGAACGATTAATATCCATCGGAAAATTCCGTAATTATCAAGCAACAGGTCAAGTTAATTTTCAAAAGCTGACATTATTGTATAGTGACAACGGAGGAGGCAAAACAACACTGACATCTGTTTTACGTTCCTTAACTACAGATAATCCTGCAATTATTAAAAGCAGGATATCTACAAATCATACTGCACCACAAGCAGCACAAATTATAGAGAGAAATACAACCGGAGTCATTCATCACACCTTTAATCCCACGACAGGCTGGACGTTAGCATTTTCCGATATTGAAATATTTGATATACATTTTGTAAATGAAAATATCTATACTGGTTTTGAGTTTAATGATGAACACAAAAAACAGTTGCATCAATTTGTCATTGGAGCAGCCGGCATAGCAATTCAACAACAGATTGAAGTAAATAAAAATGCAAAGACAACTTCACGTCAAACGCAAGCCAATATTGAGCAACAACTTTTCACCCAGGTTGGAAATAATTTAAATGAGGATTTAATTACATCTTTTCTTGCAATTGCTCCATCACAAGCAAATAATATTGACCAACTTATTAAATCAGCTGAAGCAGCATTGACAAATGCAAGTGCAAACGCAACAATTCGAACATTACAACCTCTAACTCAGTTATCTCAAATCAATTCGGGGATAAACTTTACTTCTCTGATTGCCGATTTACAGGCAACTTCTCAAGCAATAAAAGATGCAGCGTTACAAGCTCTCTTTTCAACCCATTGTCAAGATATATCTGATAATGGTATTGACGGACCTGAAAATTGGTTAAAGAAAGGTTTTGCTTATGTTTCAAATAAGAAAGCAACGGCAAGCACTGAAAATGAAGTCTCTCTTTCATGCCCATTTTGCAAGCAAGCAATTGAAAACACAATTGATATTATTAGTGCCTATGTGTTGCAATTCAACTTTGAGTTCAATACATTGGTTCAACGACTAGAGACTTATTTAACCACACTTCAAAATTTTAATTTAGAAACGGCAATACAAGCATTAAATAATGCAAATCAACTTAATTCTGGACGAGTTACATCGTGGAGTACACATTTACCTGCAACTGCATTAGCCCCAACTTTTAATATTATTCCAGATGAAACAATATTAAGAGCTGAATTTCAAGCAATAATTGCGGCAGTTCAATTAAAAATTCAAAATCCATCTAAATCTGTTCCCGTAACTACTGCTACAATTTTCCAAGGTTCATTGCAGACTATAAATACAAATATTGGAACCTACAACATTTCGGTAACTGCTTATAATGCTTCAATCACGACTTTTCTTGCAGGAATTCAAACTGTTGGGAATGCACAAATTGAAGTGGAACGATTAAATAGAATAAAAAGAAGATTTACTCCACCCATTGCTGCACTCTGTGGGCGTTTAACAACGGAAAGGCAAAACCTCAGAAATTTGGAAGCTGCTTATCCGGCGCTGGTGCAACAACAGCAAACAGCAGCAACAATTTTTTTCACTAACTATCAGACTCGTATCAATTATTATTTGGGTACAGTATTTAAAACACTTTTTAGAATTAATAATGTTGCGCATATTCCACCTAGAGGCATGGCAACACAAAGCAAAATTGATTACAAATTAACGATTGATGGTAAAGATATTTCCTTTGCACCCAACCAACCATTTAGTGCAAAAGAGTGCTTAAGCGAGGGTGATAAAAGTACTATCGCATTAGCGTTCTTTCTTTCCAAACTTGATATTGACCCAAATCGGCAAGACAAAATTTTAGTTTTCGACGACCCTCTTTCAAGTTTAGACACAAACAGAAGAACATATACTATTGGAATAATTAAGTCGCTTTTTCAACAAATGAAACAGGTTGTAGTTCTGAGCCACAATGAATACTTTTTGCACGAAATCGGAAAAGATTTTGGAGCTGCCGAAAAAAAAACGTTGCGGATAACAGAAAACTTTGCTGCAAAAGCATCTTCCCTTGAAGTTTGCGATTTAGATGAATTGGTTAAAAATGATTACTTCAAACAAATTGAGGCTTTGGAGGATTTCCGAGTTCATCCAAATCATTCAATAAAGGATACGGCCTTAGGTTGGTTACGAAATGTATTGGAATCCCATTTACGTTTCAAATTTTATAGAGAAATCCGCACAATGCAAGGGCAAAAAACTTTTGGCAGACTAATTTCATTTCTTGAAACATCTAGTGTGGTTTTTAGGGATAATGCAAATAGGACAACAATAATTTCAAATTTGAATTTAATAAATAGCGTATCATGGAAACAGCACCATGGTGACCCAATGCCGAACTTCGCTTCTATGAGCATTAACCCAAACACAATTACTGCATCAGAACTAGATAATTTGATCCAAGACACTCTTAACTTAATTGAAAATCAATTATGACAGATGACTAAAACCCAATCGACAACAAAAGGTTTTGAACTAATTGTAGAATGAAATAATCATCAGCTTTTAGTTATAAATATAGCTTCAATTCCGGTCAGACAGCAATTAAATTCCACAACTGCACAAAGACTATAATGTTAGTAGATATTTATTGGCAAACTAATTAAACTAATAGAGAAATGAATTTTAAAGAATTCAAAAATATTGTTCAGGCCGACATCAAAGCCGACGAAAGTAATTTACGAGTATTCCTATTCACAGAGTTATCTAAATTACCTATCCCTAGAGTTCAAGTAAACAAAAACACTTTCATTGAAAGGGCTGTTCCAATTAACAAATCTCAAGGAGATTTCGATTTAAGTAGATTATCATATATTCCTGAACATATCAAACAGATTGCTCCAAAGGGACGCTTTAACAATATAGGAGAACCTCATTTCTACGGAACGTTTACTGACCTCGTTGAACCAGAAGCAACAAGATTTTACTTAGCTGCAGAGATTGACCAAAGTATACTGAAACAACAATCGAAGACTTTTAATTATACTATTAGTAAATGGAGATCTTTCACCTCATTTCCCTCTATCCTATTTATTTTCAAAAAAGATTTCTGCAATAATGATTTAATAAAAGATGCTTACGATAGTTATTTAAACAGTACAGAGTATGCAACATTAACTGATGAACAAAGAGAATTGTTAGTATTAATAACAATAGAATTAGGGAAGTTGAAATCTGCAAATGGCTACACAATTACAAATATTGTTTTTGACTTTTATAAATCCATAGGCTATCAGTCAATTATATATCCAGGTATTCCAGGCAAATATCGTGGCAACAACATTGCAATGACGCCAAATATTTTTGACAGGAGTTTTAATTTTTTTATGGGTGCCGAATTTTGTTTAACCCAAAAGAATGACGACATTGAAATTACTGTTATATTTAAAATTGAAGTTAGTCCAGACAACAAACTAAAATATTCAACATTTGACGACAATGAAATTGGCGAGAGCGTTTCTATCAACAAATAGATACAAATCCGCTAGCATCAGGTATTGTGCAATTGTGACTAAACATTGAAGCTATTAATGGAAGTAAATATTCAAGCTTAAGTACCGAAGTATTTAATTCTGTTGGGCAGTAGCTCCAAACTTCAACTTTTAGTTTTATATTTAGTTTCGGTTCATGGCGCACACTTGTTCAATTCCCCAACCTTACAAAGCTTCTAAAGTTGTATGCAATTTATTAATCTATAGTTATGGACTTGCGTTTTGTTCAGATTCCCAAAATTGACAATGACATTCTTCTTGAGGAATTATGTAAAGATTTATTCAAAGCTGATAATAGCCTTGGTAATGTAAATATCCATGGGAGGCCAGGACAGAAACAAGATGGTATCGATGTTTATGCACGACATCTTATTGATAATATATGGATAGGAGCACAATGCAAAGTTCGTTCAACTAACATTCCATTTACTAAAGAGATGTTATTAAGTGAAGTCAATCAGGCTATAAAATTTAATCCAAAAATTTCGAAATATTATCTATATACCACCTTAAATAGAGATACTACGACTCAGGGATTTTTAAGAGAAATTAGTGACGAATTAGCAGTGAACAATCAATTCACTTTTGAAATATTATTTTGGGAAGACATAGAGGAAGCTCTAAAAAGAGATGAAAATCAGGATGTTTATTACAGGTATTATCATAGTTATTTTAGAGACAATACAGCATTAGGTCACTCGATCGGAAAATTAATAAATTTAGAATTATATTTTGGCAACATTCCAGACAGCCATTATGAAATAATGATAGGAAAAATACCTGACTATGAAAACAAAACTAGACACAACGTAGATTATTTTAGAAATACATATTACATATCCAACTTACAGGATAAAACAATAGAGTTTTTTACAAAGTCACAGTCTTCGAATAAAGCGGTCTGCTTTGAATCTGATATTGAAGATGCCTTTAGCAATAATATTGACAGATACCGCATAACAAAATGGATACAAAGCATAGAAAATTTAGATGAACTAATTTATAATGATATTCACAATTACAAATTTTCTATAACACAACAAGAACGACATGAATTTGAAAAAGACGAATTTGATTTTGGTGTAAATAAAGTTCAAAAATTTCCTTAAAACCGATTAAGTGTAAACATTCTTTTTGGGTAAGTTTTCTTTTCATTCCTTTATTTTGAGTGAGAGGATTATCTTAGTTGGCTCTATGAGACGCAAATGTATAGGCTTGCCAGGAATAGTATTGTCGTTGAAATGCTGATTAAACTACTCGAACAGACAGATATAACAAAATTTGCATAAATAGAAGAAAATGGCAGACCCAATTTGTAGATGGAGAAATCCCTATATTGAAACTGTATTTGAATTGATAAATTTATTGCCTAAGGAGGAAATGTCTCAAGTTCGGGCAAGAGAAATTGTTATAGACAATTCGCCCTATAACTTTTATAAAACACCTTATCAATTAGCCTGTCAGCTTGGATTGTATCACGAGACTAATGGACGGTATTTCCCAAAGTTTACATACAGTCCTTCCATCCAAGAGATTCATGACTACGTAACAAATTGGATTATACATTATTGTATCCCCAATCCATATACTAGGGGCTTTGATAATTTTCAACCATTTTCAATTCACTCTGAAATATGCAGAAGTTTAGAGGCTGCTCAAAGTCCTTTAAATTGGGATCTTGTAAAAAATAATATTTTCCAACAACAAATTGGAAATAATGATATACTAATAAATTCTATAAATTCTTACTCTCCAGTAATATCAATATCAGATAGTTCGGTTCAGCTAAAAGAAGGCCAAAACTATGCAAATTTACAGGCCTATATAAACGTTGATATAGTTAACGATAGAAATAATAAAGAATACTTTTTTGATTTATTTGGCTTGCCAAATCAAAATAATGTTGGTCAACAAATCGAAAATCCTGATATAATTACAAATGTAAGCAGGGAAGAAATTGCTGTGCTTAATCAGTTACAAGACACGCCAAATTTAACTCAAACTGAAAAAAACCAAATTGTAGCTGCAAGAATTGGGCAGGGTTATTTTCGAAGAAGTTTAATTTATGAATGTGGATTTTGTCCAATAACCGGAGTTGATGATAGCAGGTTCTTAATTGCAAGTCATATAAAACCATGGAAGTCAAGCAGCAATCAAGAACGACTATATGCGAAAAATGGACTTCTTTTTACACCGACCTATGATAAATTATTTGACAAAGGATATATTTCTTTTACAAACGACAAGCGCATTATCGTTTCCCCCCTGGTTTCAAATGAAAATAAATTACGAGTGAACCTAGTTGAAGGGAATGTATATCCACTTTTACCGGTTATTGGTCGAGAACTCTTTTTGGATTATCACAGACAAAATGTTTTTAGATGGTAGTACTCAAAAGGGTATTGGACCAATATTTTAAATATCATAAATTTTGACAATGGAAAAAATTCGGAATTTATTAAATCAAGTAACAATAATTAGCAAAAAAAATGCTGAAATATTAGATGCAACGGGAGGGCAATTTAATATGTTCCGTGTTTGTGGAGTAAATCATTACGAAAATACACATTCTGCAATAATTGCAGAATTTTTAAATACATATGGAACGCACGGTTTAAAATCGAAACTACTTGAATGTTTTATTGAAACTTTGGGTGAAAAATTTAGTATTCAAGATTTCAAATTTGAAAAATCAAGAGTCCGAACTGAATACTCAACTGAGGAAGGAAGGATTGACATTTTAATTGAAGACAATCATAACAAAGCGATAATTATAGAAAACAAAATTTACGCTATTGATCAAAACGAACAGCTTAAAAGATATAATAGATTTGCTAAAAAGTATAAAAATGGCTACCAAATTATTTATCTAACACTATTGGGAGATAATGCCTCTGTACAAAGTGGCGAAGGGGTTTCTTATTTGCCAATTTCTTATAAAGAAAGTATAATAGAGTGGCTTGAAAAATGTGTATCAATTGCTTCTCGATTTCCAATAGTAAGAGAAACAATTATTCAATATATTAACCACTTAAAACAACTAACAAATCAAGATATGGACACAAAAAATAAAGAAGAAATAACAGAAGTGCTATCAAATATTGATAATTTGAAAGCAGCTAAAGTAATATTTCAGAATTACTCTACTACTTTTAATTATCTAATCAAAAAACATTTTAATTCTAAAATGGAGGAATTTGCAAAACAAAAAGGATTAGATTATCACTATGAAAGAAGTGAAGAGTTTTATGTGAAATTTTATCTAACAAGCCCAAATTGGCAAGGAAAATATTGGATAGGATTTACTTTTGAGGAGAATCGTTGTTTTTATGGGATATGCAACAAACTAAATACTTATAGGGTTTCTGATGAAAACAGAAAAATTATTCACAAACGGTTGAATGAATTAGGTATTAACTCTCGTAAAGAAAGTAATTGGTGGCCATTTTATGCGCATTTTGAAAACTTAACACTTGAGACCTGGGAAAGTGATATAATAAAAAGCGATATTTTTCTAAATGATTGTAAAGAAAAAATTGAAAAATTATTAGCCGCATTAGATATGATAACAAATTTGGAAAAATAGCACCAATAAGATCTATAATTATTAGAAAAATAAATAAATCTATATTAAAAAGGGTAAGCGCCACGCTTTGACGCTCTGCCTGTTCAAATTTGTTCCCTAAAACAAATTTGTATGGAAACACCCCAACTTCAACATTCAAGCATGACTTTGTTTGATGAAGCCAATTCTTTTATTAATACTAATCGTTTTTACTATGGTTATTTCTCAACCATTCCGAATGTAAAAGAGCTGGATTATTTAGATGGCACTAAAGTGAGAAAATGGATATTAAAAGAATGGTCAACTAAAATAATGTCTTCCTATGTTCATAAAGAATATGTTCGTAAAAAGAAAGAGTTCTTTTATTCTGATGCACTATTTATTTTAGAGAATAGGATGATTTTAGAGTTGCGTAGGTCATCTATATTAATTTTCTATGACCCCATTTTTGAAGAAGAATCAACCAAAGTTCTGTTGCAATTCTTGCCTTTTACAAAGAAGAATAAGATAACACAGGAAATCAGTATGGTAATAAATGCCATGTCTGGTATTACAACAACTAATATTAAAATTAAAAAGCCCAAGCTCGAGATTTCAAAACACTACAACTTTGATCTGTCAGCTACACATAAGTCGGTTTTTAGTTTTCTAAAAACCAAAGAAAAGAGCGGGTTGCATTTGTTTTATGGCACACCTGGTACTGGTAAATCAACCTATATCCGTTATTTGTTGAGAAGCATTCGCAAAAAAGTAATTTTTCTTCCACCTGGACTGGCTTCAAGTTTAGATTCCCCAAGTTTCACCTCTCTAATTATAGAAAACCCAAACACGGTTTTTGTGATTGAAGATGCAGAAGAACTGCTCGTATCTCGAAATGGTACACGAAACAGCAGTTTGTCAATGATCTTGAACCTTACCGATGGACTTTTAGGAGAATGTCTTGGTATTCAGATTATTGCCACATTCAATACAGATTTAAAAAATATTGATAAGGCGCTTTTGCGCAAGGGCCGATTGCTAACGATGTACGAGTTTGGTAAGTTATCTATTGAAAGATCTAAAGCGCTCCTACATTCTTTAGGAGAATATAAATACATGGTAATGCAACCCATGACCTTAGCTGAAATTTATAACATTAAGGAAGAAAACTATGAAGTTAAAAACCAAAGAACCCCAATTGGGTTTTTAGCGAATGTTGGCGCCTAATCAATTATTGAAAGATGTCTAAAGAAACATTTATCGCCCGTTTTGCTTTGATCATTCGCCGCTTAGAAAATGGACCAGCTACCTATGATCAGATAGCCGATTTCCTTCAAACAGAATCAGATATTCATGATAAGAACTATGCAATTTCTATTCGTACACTTCAACGAGATATAAAAGACATATACTCGCAGTTCAATATCGAAATTGTAAATGAGAAATCAGGCGATAAACGTTACTATATAAAATCACGCCCGGAAACCGTTGAACATAGTCAGCGGTTAATGGAATCCTACCAGATAATAAACGCCATTAATGCTTCACAGGATTTTGCAGATAAGGTTTTTCTTGAAACGCGTCAACCAAAAGGCCTGGAGCATTTTCACGGATTGCTTTATGCCATAAATCAAAAAAGGATTCTGCAGTTTAATCATTTTAAATATTGGGATGAAACCATTACCGATAGAAAAGTTCACCCTCTAGCATTAAAAGAAGCGCAAGGAAGATGGTATTTGATTGCGGTAGATACACAAGACAAACGATTGAAGACATTTGGCCTGGACCGTATGGATATGATTGATATTCAGAAAACTAGCTTTCGCGAAAAGTATGCATATAATTTAAAGGAGCTTTTTCAGGATGCATTTGGAATTGTATTTCAGGAGAATCAAGATCCGGAAATGGTTCAATTAAAATTTAGCTATGAGCAAGGTCAATATATTAAGACTTATCCTTTGCATCATTCTCAACAAATTGTAAAAGAATCAAAAGATGAACTGGTTGTAGAACTAAGGATTCATATCACTTTTGATTTTGTAAAGGAAATGCTTTCATTCGGTCCAGAGTTGGTAGTGTTACAACCGGAATCGCTTCGCACAACCATAAGTAATCAATTAAGAAAAACAATAGAAGTTTACAGTTAATAATGCTGTTATGAATTACAAAAAGGAAGAAAATAAATTTGAGTTTGATATTGAGGATGCTCTAGATATTGTTTTGGAAAATATATCTGAATCTCTAAAATCAAAATTTACACGCGAACTAGTAAAAATTGTTCTTGAATTGGAACAGGTGTATCTGGAAGAACTAGGTATCATTTTACCTGAAGGAGCTCCTGAACCAATATGTAACTATCCTATTAATGTTGACTGGGATGAATTAAAATATCAAATAGCATTTCGTGCAGTTAAAGATGATATTTTTATAACCGAAGAAGAGTTAGATCAGATTCTAGATGCCGAAACATTGTATTTACAAATAAATGGACAGATTAGCGACATGGATGATTTATTAAACTAATCGATCAATAAATAAAGAGGTGATGGATTTTGATAAAAAGATACATAAACAACTAAAACATTCTTTCTACCTACATAGTGAGTATATACATTTTGATGAACAATTTGAAGACGACGATGATGAGATTGATGTTGACGAAGATGAATTTGATCAATGGATGGATGATGAGAAAGAAGGAATTAATGATGCGGATCGCAAACTAGACAGCGATTTCTATCCGCAACTTTCAACACTTGATGCAGTATTTGAAAAAATTCACCAGCAATTTCCCAACCTCACCTGGAATCCAATGACTGAGCCGCCCATACAAGGAAAGGAAATGATCTTTCATTTTGCTAAAGTTTATACTGCTAATGGAAATGGATTATTAGAATTTACTATTCAGACAGAAGACAACATGGTTTATCTGCCTTTACGTGTGGATGTAAGTATAACCGATTATCCATATAGTGAAGTTAGAAAAATGGCGAAAGAGAATAATTGGTATTTATATCATTTAAATGCTTTTGAGTACCTGGATGTGGAAGATGATAGTGAAACGGGGAAAGATTTGATTTCTCCTATAATCTTTTAACTCATTAATTTCAAAAGCAAAAAACCACATTTTATGGAAACCGATAATTATAAAGAAAATCTCAAAGAGGCGTTGATCAACTTGAATAATGTTAATCAAACTATATTCGATTCTATTGTATCCGTTTCAATGCAGGGGGAGTTAAAAGAATGGAACGACTCAGTACCAATTGGCGAATCCCATCAGTTTAGTTTTGAGTTATTTAAAAACAGTAGTGATACTAATATTCAGCTCCTCGTTAAGCTAATTGAAAATGTAGACGCCACTTATGAGTCTATAAAAAACATCAATTCCATTGCATTAGAAAGGTAAAATTTAAAAAATGATAACAAATCAAGAAACCAATTTTGTATACCTGTCTGACCAGATGGAGCATAAATGTCCCACAACATTCTCACAACTTACTTTTTGGTTTAAGAAACTAGGAATCGGCTATGGTATCTTATCTAACACAAAAGATCTTTGGGTTAGAGATTTTATGCCAATTCAGTATGATGCCAACAAATTCATGCAATACAAATATGACCCACAATATTTAAAAACAATCAAGGGGCAAAAGACTATCTCAGACGTTAAAGCCATCTGCGACACATTGAATATTAGTATTGCAAAAACATCAATTGTGCTAGACGGAGGTAATTTGGTGAAATCTAAACACAAAGCTATCATCAGTACCAGGGTTTTTAAAGATAATCATGGTTATCCCAGACAAAGCCTTATTAACGAAATTAAAAACCAGCTTCAGGTAAATCAGGTGATTTTGATTCCAGAGGAACCAGGTGATTTTACCGGACATTCTGATGGGGTTATCAGGTTTATAGATGAAAATACTGTACTATTGAATGAGTATCCTTATGACAAAAAGTATCTTGTTTATTTTGAGTCAATATATGCAGCACTTAGAAATGCCAGATTAGACATCTGTCCAATACCGTATACCAGCTGGAAGAATAAAAGTTCAAATGATGCAACAGGTTGCTATATCAATTTTCTGGAAATTGGTAAGTATATCTTTTGTCCAGCATACGGACAACTGGAAGATCAATGGGCTTTGATTCAATTAAAGGAGGTTTTCAAGGACAGAGAAATTATAGATATTCAATGTGCACAATTGGCTGAATACGGTGGAGTTCTAAATTGTGCCACCTGGAATATTTTAAAGTAATTATTACAAGTAGGAAATAGAATAAAAGCGCTTTTATTTAGCTATCTTTTTATTATGAAAATTGCAACCTGGAATATCGAAAGGCCTTCTGCAAACTCTAAAAGAGTCCCCTTTATTCTTAATGAGCTAAGAAGAATAAAAGCGGATATATTCATCTTGACGGAAAGCAACGAGTGTATCATTCCAAATTCTTCATACCATATTAAGAACTCTAGCCCCTTTGTTGAGTTTCAGCCACAAAAAGGGGAAGTTCGCGTAAGTATACTTTCTAGGTATTCCATTATTTCAGAGGAAGAAACTTTTCAATCAGATAAAAGCGCTTGTATAGTACTTGATACAACTATTGGAAAGCTGGCAGTATATGGAACGATTATAGGTATAACTGGAAACAGGGCTCCGGATTTTCAAAAAGACTTGGACATGATTATAAAGGATATTGACCACATCAGTAAGCTATATCCTTTATGTATCGCTGGGGATTTCAACATGTCATTCTCTGATATTTACTATTTCACAAAGGAAGGGAAGGAAAAACTGAACGCTTGCTTTGAGCGGAACAATTTAATAAATATGACTGCGGGAGTAAAAAATAATATCGATCATATTGTTTTACCCCAAAACCTTGCTTCTCTTCAAAACGGGCAACCAAAAGTGTGGAATAATGTAAATAAATTAGAAAAGAAAGATTGTTTGAGTGATCATCAAGGTGTCTGTGTAGAAATTAATTACTCATTATAAATAGGTGGTGATCTAAGAATATAATTTTGAATTCATAAAAGCACTTAAATTTGCTTTATCATCAAGAACCCTTCAATGGGTACCAACCGAGAGCAACAACTCCACGGTGGTAAAATGATGAGGACTTACAGTCAAAATAAAATGTAAACTCCTTATTTCTTCTTGGTTTGATTTTTTAACTTTTAAATTATCATACTATGTCAAACACGGAACACGAATTACCAAAACAAGAAATCAAGAATTCTGAAGAAAGGACATCCTTAGAAATATTAAACAGTAAGCGTATGTGGGACAAAGCCGGAACCGGATTTTCTATACCATATCAGAAACCTTCCCAAACTACCCGATCATGGAAGCATACTGACATATTAAAAGAATGTAATGAAGACTTGGGAATTAAAACTACAAGTTCAGATAGTTCTTCTTCTGATGAAAACTCAATAGAAATAACATTTTTTAAAAAGAAACAATAAAAGTCAGACTGAGAGTATTCTAATCGGAAGAAATTCCTACTGATTGGACTCGCTTTGTAAATTAGAAATCAATGATGACAAACGCTTATATAGATCAAATATTAATTGCTGTCGGATTAAAACGCAGAATTATAGCTAAGGATCCACAATTTTATGTTTGTGACAAAACTCAATTCATCGAATATGTTTCAAAACAGTACCAACAAAATTCGGAGCTAAGGGAAATGGATGAAGTCTACAGCATGTGTGAACAAATACTGTTACATAAAGAATCTGGATTAAGGTTTAGATATTCAACCTATGAGAACTATGTTGGAGATGAAGTTGAGTATAAATTAATTGAAATGTTTGTATTGAATAGCCTTAATCAACAGTTAGAGCTGATAGAAGTTAATATGAGAACAAGGGTAGTAGTAACTAAAGAGGGTCATTTTTCATTTGATGAATTGAGTAAATCCAAATATTAAAACCAAAAATGATAATAAAATCCTAATTGTGTAAAGTAAACAAACACCATGGCTAAATATGGATTTTCCTTTTCCTGGAAACGAGCTCTTGGAGTAACAAGCGCCAAACAAAAGTTTGCTCGACAAACCGGTATCCCAACTACCAAAACCGGGATGGAAAGAAAGTTAGGTGGATCAATTGTTAGTTTACTATTAGGTTTATTTGGTGGAAAGAAGAAATAGACAATAGGTGGTAATCTGATAATTTAATTTTGAATTCATAAAAGCACTTAAATTTGCTTTATCATCAAGAACCCTTCAATGGGTACCAACCGAGAGCAACAACTCCACGGTGGTAAAATGATGAGGACTTACAGTCAAAATAAAATGTAAATCCCAAACTCATTTTTCCTGGTGTGATTTTTTAAACAATTAAAACTTCATACTATGTTACAACAATTGATTATTTCAAAAACCAAAGAAGAGTCAAATTATTTCTTTAGTGGAACAATTACCTGGAAAAGTGTTTCCTTTCATGTTACTACAACAATAATTCAAATTCAGTACGGGTTTACGCACCAGGTAGTTGTTCTCTATAACAATAAGATTTTTCGTTTTAGTCTAACAAAATGGAAATATAGTGGCGGCAGCTCAGGTGAGAGTCCTATTATCATTTCGGGGGATTTTCATTTACAATTAAAATCAGTATTGAATGGGGTCTATTTTAAAGAAAAAGTCAGTAACGAGTTTTTTGATAGCTATGAGCTTTTTTGTACCAATTTTGAAATAAGTTCTGAATATGGTAATTATGATACCAATATCAAAAAGGCAGAAAAGGTTTTGACATTGGAGGCAAAACCAGATAAACCACTAGAAAGGATATTGTATAAATTTCAAGATCAAAAAGTAGCTATAGAAAGCCTGGTTTATTACGAAGAAGACAGATTAGCGGTTGATTACTGGAAACTATACAGTAACTATGAATCGGAAGAATGGATTTATGTTGCAAAAGACGGCATTGAAATATTGAACAGATATTTTTATACCACTGATAAAACTGAACTTTTATGGAAAATTCAGGAAACCTGCAGTGGGGCTGACAGCATAGAAAAGTTTGAAAAGCTGTTAATTAAACTGGAGGTTTTATATACACATGTGCGAAGATAGTTGAATGCTCTAGGGATTAATAAATTTATAGATTGTTTAAATGATTATTCCATTTAAAGTTGGGAAAAACAGTAATGCAGAAGATCAATTTATTGACCTTTCTGATGTGCCATTATTAATGATCTCTTATTGCGAAGAAGGAAATCTAAATATGGTACTACAGGAAATTAACCAGATAGAATATCCTTATAAACAAGCTAATTATTTCATTACAAATAGTAAAAGGATTAGTTTAAAAGAGGATTTTAATTTTGAAACCATATACTTTTTGAAAGATGAACCAGAGCGGGGTTATATTTCATCAAGGAAATCAATGTTTAGAATTATTACAGATGAGATTACATTCAGGCAGCAGCTTCTAAAAGCAAAAAAAGTCAAAGATTTTAAACGCTACTTTTCTTTAAATCTCTGGAACACCGAAAAACGGTCGTATCAATTTTTAATTATTGATGACATTTGGGATATTGTAACTGCCAAACCAAAAGACCAGGTGATTAGTTTAATCAGAATTATACTTTATGGTCCAGCTGTAGGAATCCATACCATTTTCGCCAGCGGAATTTCCTACCGCAACTTATTAGAACAACTCATAAATGTAAACCCTCAAATTACAGATCTTCTTCAGGAGAAATATGGGGTACCCGAACCCACTCAAATGTCAGCATTAGGGAAAGAGCTTATTTATACCCCAGATGGATTGATTTATTACAAATCGAAAAATATGGGCGAAATAGAAAAATTCTATCCCTAATATGGTTTTTGACTTATCCAATTATATAAATATAAATACACGGTAATCTCACTTATTATTTTGTGTAGTATAAATGAAATACAATGGACCCCAACACATACGAACCCAAGTATTTGTACCTCAATGAAATTTATATATCTGAACTGGTTTTCGATAATGGAGACGGCCTGTCACTTTTTGGATATTTAAAAGACTGGCATTCTAGTAAATTGGTTAGATGGGATTTCTTTTCAGACTTTAGTCAGTTAACTGATATATTATTAGAATGTGGCGAAGCAGGAGAAAGGCTGATTGACGTTTTATCCAAAACGCTTTTGGAAATCGTTGAAATTCCAACGGTTATTGATGTGGAACAGCAGCTGGATAAGTTATTAAAAGTAGATCAGTTTATTTTTAAGGTTTATCGACCCTGCGAAAAAGGCAATACCGGAGAATGGCATCCCACGAATGACCAATGTTTGTTCATTGAAGCAATTGCGCCCAAAGAAAAATTCATAACCGAAAACCCTAGTACTTATATTTCTTTCTGTAAAAGAGGGGCTATAATAGCCGATCATTTGGATGATGCTATTGCAAATATTGTAGTCGATCCCATACAGGAAGAGTTGGATGAATTACTACTGACTTTAAACAAAGCATACATGGTTTATAAAGGGCTGCGGAATCAAAAATTCAGTAAAAAACAGGCAAGGAAAATGGCAGGACTAAAAGACGATTTCCTTTTTAAGATCGCGGATCTGAATAACAGGCTTTACAGAGAACTTTAAAACAGAAGCTAAATCTTTCCAAATTGAAATAAGCAAACACATACATATTTTAGTTCGTACTTTAGTAAAAACGCTTAGAATGGATGCGAAAAAATTGAAAGCCAGATTAAAGGCTAGCAAGGAAAGTATTACAAGCCAGCATGCTGTTCGTTTACACAGAGCTATTAGCTGGTTAAAATGTGCGGAGGATATTCAAGACAACCTTGATCTTCAATATATCAGTCTATGGATTTCATTTAACGCCTGTTATGCGAACAACCTTAGTAAGGGAGAATTGCTTTCAGAAAGAGATAGCTTTAGCTCGTTTATAAGTAAGCTTGTTAAGCACGATAAAGAAATGCGTTTCTTTCATTTGCTCTGGAATCAGTTTTCAGGACCAGTTAGACTGCTAGTTGAAAATAAATACGTTTATAAACCTTTCTGGGAATTTCAGAGAGGGGAGATTAAAGACTGGAAAAAACCGTTTGAAAAATCGGTAACAGATTCCATGAAATTCCTGTCGGCACAAAATGTGGGGGGATTACTGGAAGTAGTATTAGACCGCTTATATACATTGAGGAATCAGTTAATGCATGGAGGCGCAACCTTCAAGAGCGATATCAATCGATCTCAGGTAAGGGATGGAAATAATATGCTGAAATTATTGGTGCCACTAGTTATTGAGATTATGCTAACTAATAATGATGAAGACTGGGGTGAAATTTATTATCCGGTAATTGAATAAAAACGCTTTTATAGAGCTTGTTACTTAGTTTTTCTATCAATTACCCTAAAGGAATAATTTTTATAACATAATTAAAAACGCTTTTATGGAGCAAGTTATCCATTTAAAAACAACACTTTCTTTTCGGGAAATGGAATCTGCTTCTGAATCAGCATTAATCATTAAAAAGTTTATTGAGTCCTGCATGCAATTAGATGTTTCCTTATTCGAGCCGTTTATGAATGAGGAAGATAATTTTGAGGATAAGGATAAATATCGTTTTTTAGAAAGATTGCGCAAGAGCTTCGAAGAGTATCGGCAGGATTTATTGGACGATTTTATTGTAGAACGAACTACCACTATTTGCGAAGGCTGTTCTTATGGGAAAAGGGTTGAACAATTCAAAGTCTATGAAGGGGAATCAAAAAAATTCTATGATGATTTTGGGTTTCTAATCGATGAAAATAACGGAAAGCTTATAGATATTTATCAATGTAACCAATACAAGGGATGTAAAATGGTAACGATTGGTGGCGGCAGCTCAAATTTTCCAGAAATCACAATTAGCGAACAGGTATTAAAAGAAGAGCATAGAAAACGCTTAAACAAACAATAGCTTATTATTTTCCAATTGCTTTTCACCATCAAAGCGATATGCAACTAGTTTCCCTTCTTTTGCAACGCTATAATCTAAGCAACAAATATTATCTCGATAGATAGAAGGATTCCCATTAAGCCAATAATGACCAAAAAATACCGGCTTGTCATTTTCAGAATAATAATTTATGTTTTTTAATAATGAAATATCAACCTGAGTTTCCGGAAGGCTTTCTAAGGGTTCAACGCTAATTTGTTTGTAATTACTTATAATTGGATCTTCCCACCATTTGATTCTGATCTCAGTTCTATGATGCCCGTCTTTATCATTGAAAGATTGTCCTTCTGGCATTTCAATTTCCTTCCCTTTTAATGTTTCTTCAATTGCTAAATTAAAGTTACTTCCTTCATCAACTGATTCGTAAATGTATTCATCATTTAAGCAGTTATTATACAGTGGTAGTGTTTTAATATAATCAATATTGGATTGGTCTCAACAGGCATGCACTGCTCTAAATTCATTTGTTTCATAAAACAAAGGAAGAGTCTTAAACCAATTTAGGTAATCTTCATATTCGTTTTGCCTATTTTGAAACTGTTTTAGCGTTTCATAATGTTGGATGATGTTTATAATTTTATGTTTTCTTAAGTGACCTCCTTGCATTTCAGGATAATGAAAACATAAAGCGTTATACTTGTGATTTCCCATCAAAGCAATAGCGTTACCAGAATCGCGCATTGCTCTAACAATTTGAAGTGTTTCTCTGATTTGTGGTCCTCGATCAATATAGTCTCCCACGAAGAAGGCTTTTCTTTCTGAATGCCTATACGATCCGTTAATCATCGTGTATCCTAATTTTTTAAGCAACTCTTCTAACTTGTCGGAATAACCGTGCACATCACCAATAAAATCGAACATAAATATATTTTTCAATAACCATGAAATAACTAATAGTTCAATTTAATCATTTTTATTTGTTTTTTAAAATATGCTATCATCGAATTGGTTATCCGAATACATCTCTAAATAAGATAAATAAAAGCACTTTTATTCAGTTACATTTTTTAACACTTTTGTAAACGTATTGTAAATAGGTGGCAATCTTCTACACGAACTTTGTGTTTCAAACCTAATTTATGCCTGAAACAAATGCCAAGGAAATTCTCCATGCCTGTCAACAATTGTTCAATAAAACAAAAGGAAAAAAAATTACACCAAGTTTACAAAAATTAATTGCCAGCTATCGCAAAAAGTTGACATCCACATTTTCGATTACCGACACCGAATCGTTAATATTCTCCTTTGTATTACTTGAAACATTTCGCGAAAGAGAAGTAAGCATTGATGAATTAGTTAAACATTATGGAAATGATTTTTCATTGGTACCCGAATTTAATGCAGCACTTGAAAGTCTGAAAGAAAAAAAAATATTTTCACTAAGACCAGGATCAATAAAAAGAAGAAAAGAAGTAGGGTATCGTTTTACGGTCAATCATCGAATCGTTGATGCTTTAATGAAGGGCGACTTATCTCTCATTCAAGTAGAATCGCACCTGGTATTTTATGATATGCTCCAAGAGGTGAGTAGTATTATTGATATGCAGGATAATGATGTAATTACCTCTTGTGAACTTATCGAGGAATTAGAAGACGTTCTAAATTCAAATAGACAATTTCAGCAAGTTGATTGGCTTTTAAAACATAGTTTAACAAGGGAAGAACAAACCATGTTTTTTATTATATGCTGCGATACAGTAGCCGGGAATAATGTTACTGATATAGACGAATTATTAAAAAAGGTTTTTCATCTACCCTATGAAAGGCTTGATTATAAACGAAGTATAAAAGATAAGACTAGTAAATTATTAGAAAAGGAGCTAATCACTTTTGATCCAAATAACTATGGTTATTTTGAAGGAGTATCACTTTCAGAAAATTCACAACAAAACATTTTGTTTGGAGATTCACAACTTTTAAAAAAAAGCTTTAAGCCAAAGTTAGCTCTGTTGATAAATCATCAAACTATCGTTCCTTGTCAGCTCTACTATAATCCAGCAGAAAATGAGCAAGTACAAGTATTGAACGATGCGTTGGAACAAAAAGCTTACCAGGAACTGACAGCGCAGTTAAAAAAGAATGGACTTGGCACAGGATTTACTGTATTACTTCATGGCGCTGCAGGTACAGGTAAAACGGCCACCGTAAAAGAGTGGGCCAGACAAACAGGAAGAAATATTTTAATGGTAGAAGTTGATAAGATAAAAAGTGCCTGGGTGGGTGAGAGCGAAAAGCATTTGAATGACTTGTTTCAGGAGTATAAACGAGCTTGTACTTTCTATGAGAAACACCCCATTCTACTGTTCAATGAAGCAGATGCTATCTTAGGGAAACGCATGCAGGTAAAATCCAGTGTCGATCAAATGAATAATTCTATCCAGAATATTCTATTACAACAGTTAGAAGATTTTGAAGGAATCTTTGTAGCAACAACTAATCTCGCCGAACATTTAGATAATGCGTTTGATAGAAGATTATTATATAAAATAGAGTTCAAAGCTCCAGAAAAACCGGTTCAGCAACAAATATGGTCCTCGTTTTTTCCGGAACTTGAACAAGAAATTTTACGAAATATACATGATGAAGCCGTATTAACTGGTGGTCAGATAATGAATGTTAAACGTAAACTGCTTGTGAACAATATATTGAGAAATCAAAAAACAACGCGGGAGCGGTTAATGATTGCTTGCAGAGAGGAAAGATCATTAAATAACAATAAACATCGAAGCGCCATCGGCTTCAGGGGATAAATTTTTATTTTGAGAATCCTTTCTAAATAATCTGCAGCTTTATAGTTAATTTAGTTAAATCAACGATCTAGAGCCAACTCCCCCTTGCGTAAGCATAGGCTATTGATTTATTCAAATGTCCATTAACTGTTTGTAACCCACTTGCAAGCAACTTATCTTAAAGGTTTAGTTTATGCCCAGTAATAAGAATGCTGTATTACGTTATCGCATCATTGATGGCTGTTTAACCAACCCCTATCATAAGTACCCATCATTGGATTATATCCAAAAAAAAATAGAGGAGCAATTGAACAATGCAATTTCCGTGTCGATGATTCATAAGGACTTCAAGTCTATGAAAGAGATTTACAGTGCGCCAATCAAATTTAATAAAATAAGGGAGGGATATCATTATACAGAGGATGGATTTTCTATCAAGGAATTCCCGTTAACAACTGAAGAAATTTCGGCATTGGATTTTTCAACTGCCTTACTACAAAACCTGAAAGGAACGAAGCTTTTTATTCAATTTGAAAATGCCATTAACAAGTTAACAGAGGGTTATCGGATAAGTAAGGTATTGGGTAAGTCTGAGAGGCAAGTCATTCAAATTGAAGAACCTACCAAAACGTTGGGTAACCAATGGCTGGAGCCCTTGTTGGAAGCCATTATACAGAAAAAAGCACTTGCTATCACTTATGCACGTTACGGCGGTGAGCCCAAAGAGCATATTGTGTCAACCTGTTTATTAAAAGAATACCATAATCGATGGTATTTGGTTGGCTATTCAGCTAGGGTAAAGGATTTACTCGTAATGGCATTGGATAGGATCAAAGCGGTTGACCCTTCTAAATCCCCGTATCAAGCCGATATCAATTTTATCTCAGAAGATTTTTTCAAGTATAGTTTTGGAATTACGCAAATCCATGGAGCCAAGCCAGAAAAGATACTATTGTCTTTTACCCCCCATCAGGCTCAGTATATCCTGAGTCAGCCCCTTCATCAATCACAAAAGCTAATTCTTGAAAACAGCAAAGAGGTACAAATTGAGTTGGAAGTATATATCACCCAAGAGTTGATCATGAGCATTCTAGGATATGGAGCCGGTGTGAAGGTTTTAAAACCAGTTCATTTCAAAAAACAAA
Organism: bacterium; assembly: GCA_037137535.1. Taxonomy (GTDB): domain Bacteria; phylum Cyanobacteriota; class Vampirovibrionia; order Gastranaerophilales; family JBAXKC01; genus JBAXKC01. The sequence continues at coordinate 26,084 of JBAXKC010000019.1, forward strand.
TAAAGGAGTTAATACAGCAAATGCTTGTTAATTATAAATAGGCGGTAATGGGGTTTATTAAGTTTGGTACTTAATAAAATCAATAATAGACTGATCTAAATAACATAGGAAATTAAGCTTTAAAAAACCAAACTCGGGTTTGACAAAACAGTTATTGTCTCCTGTGAAATGTCATCTTTTAGTGGTTTTAAAATTACTAAATTGTAGGACGCGATATATGGAAAAGCTCCCTAAACACATTCTCTCCAAGTCAACCTTTATGAAAGGCTGCCAATGCCCCAAAGCATTGTGGTTATATAAGCATCAGCCCGAACTTAGAACCGAGGTAAGTGATCAGCAACAAGCCATTTTTGATCAGGGAACTAATGTGGGAAAACTGGCAGAGCAATTATTTCCAGATGGTGTAGATGCCAGGCCAGAAAACACTTTCGAGTACCAGCAATCAGTAGTGGATACTCAGAAATTTATAGCTCAAGGCAACAATGTAATTTATGAAGCTGCATTTCAGTACGATCAGGTAATGGCTGCTTTGGATATTTTGGTTTGCAATAGAGGTAAGTGGAATGCGTATGAAGTAAAAAGTAGTACCAGTGTTAGCGATGCTATTTTGCAGGATGCAGCCTTACAATATTATGTGATAACCCAATTTGGAATGCCATTGGTTGATTTTAGTATCGTTTATATCAATAATGAATATGTTCGGGAAGGAGATTTAGATTTAAATAAACTCTTTGTGATAGAATCGGTGTTGGAAAAGGTATTAGAGTTACAACCCTTGATTGCTGCAAAAATCCCTGAACTGAAAAGAGTTGCAAAGCTAACCGAAGTGCCCCAACGAGATATTGGTCCACATTGTAGTGACCCATATGTTTGTGATTTTATGGAACATTGCTGGCAACATATTCCCGAAGATTCAGTGTTTGATTTACGAGGCCATGGTAGTGGACCAAAGGCATTTGAGTTATATGAGCAGGGAATCTTGTTATTGTCTGATATCCCAGATGACTTTAAACTGAATACTTCTCAACAAATCCAGGTTACTGCTCATAAAACAGGTGAGCCAGTAATTAATAGAGCTGCATTGGAAGAATTCTTAGATCAGTTAGAATATCCTTTGTATTTCATGGATTTTGAAACCTTTCAATGTGCAGTTCCTGAATATGATGGAATCAGGCCTTATCAGCAAATTCCATTTCAGTATTCTGTCCATCGGGTAGATGCACCAGAAGCAGAATTGTTTCATTTTGAATGGCTGGGTGAATCAGGAACAGATCCAAGAAAGGATTTTATTGAGAACTTATTAAGTGTGATGGGGAAAATGGGATCGATAGTTACTTACAATTCATCATTTGAAAAAGGCCGGTTAAGTGAATTGGCTATCCAGTTTCCTCGAAAAGCTAAAGCGATAGAAGCTTTACAAGATAGAATCATTGATTTAATGAGCCCGTTCAGAAGTAAGCACTATTATTTACCAATATTGAAAGGATCTTATAGTATTAAACAGGTGTTACCTGCTTTAGCACCCGAATTAAGTTATGATGATTTAGAAATTGGAAATGGGAGTGATGCCAGTTTAATATTTTCTAAATTACGGTCAGAGAAAAGTGTTTCTGTAATTAGGAAAACGAAAAATGATTTATTGAAATATTGCGGAATGGATACACTTGCAATGGTTAAATTGTTGAATAAACTCCAAAGTGAGATTTACTAAAATTGAATAAAGGTATTTTCAAATGAACTATAAAATCGAACCCAAAGCAAGCAGTATATTAGGATCTCTAAGAAGTATTGGGTATGATTTAAAAACCGCTTTAGCTGATATAATTGATAATAGTATTTCAGCTGGCGCAAAAAAGATCGAAATTGTAAATAATGATATTTCTGGTTTAAACCCGAAACTTGAATGGCTTGCAATTGTAGATGATGGCGAAGGAATGACATTGCCCAAAATGGTTGAAGCCTTTATTTTAGGAGGTGATGGAATTGAATCATTAAGAGAGGATTCGGATTTAGGAAGGTTTGGTTTAGGTTTAAAAACTGCAAGTTTTTCACAATGCAGGAAACTAACAGTTATTTCAAAAACAAAAAAGACAAAAATAAAATCTTTAGTTTTCGACCTGAATTTTATTATTTCAAATAAAAATAAGTGGGAAGCTTATACACTAAATGATCCTGATCTTGCTTTAGTAAAAATTAAATCAAGATTATTTAATCAGGGAATATTTGAACAAGATTCATGGACTTTAGTTCTGTGGGAAAATATTGATAAAAAAATAATCCAAGGCAATAAAATATTTTATGAGGAATTAGAAAAAGTAAGGGAACATATTTCATTAATATTTCATAAATATGAAAAAGGACTTGAAATAAGATTGAATAATACAAAAATAATATTTTGGGATCCTTATGCTACTGCAATTTCCAGTGCGAAAAAAAATTATCGTTTTAACTCAGAGGGGGAATCGTTTCATTTAAAAACTCATCTGCTTAAACATAATAGTGAATTCAATAATCAAAATGAGTATAATGATCAGTCACGGATCGGCAGCTTTAATAAAAACCAGGGTTTTTTTATTTACAGAAAAAACAGGTTAATATATCATGGAGGCTGGCTGGGATTATATCCTAATGAGCATAATTATATTCTTGCAAGGGTTGAGATAAATTTGTCAAACTCGTTTACTTCAGATTCTGAATGGAATGTAAATATCAGTAAATCATTAATTGATATTCCCTCTTTTGCATTAAATGATATAATACAGGAATGTGATGGAGTCCGTTCATCTGCAAATGATGTTTTCAGATTTCATGGAGGCATCAAAAAGAATGTTATAAGGACTAAAAAGAAAGTAAATGAAATAAATTCAATCTGGAATTTTGAAAGTAAGGGAGATAAGGATGGATTAAAAGATTATTATGAAATCAATAAAGAACATCCAATTATAAAAAGTTTTAGTAATGGTTTATCTAATAAAGAAGTAAAAAAACAGTTTAATCAGCTCCTGAAATACATTGAAAACTATCTTCCAATAGATAATATTTTTGTTCGAAAAGCAAATCAGAATATTGTACAACCCCGGCAGGAAAATAGTATCATTTACGAAAAATTTAAATCGATTTTTAATATTATGAAAGAAGAAACAGGTTTGGAAAATGCTTTTCAAACTCTTATTAATGTTGAACCTTTTAACCGTATAACATTTGATAAAAAAATGTTAGATGATTTAGGAATTAATTATGAAAAAAACAATGACTAATATTAATCAAGAATTATTTGATGTGGTTTATGCATCATTGAGAAACAAGGAAAAAATTGAAAACAGTATTACATTACTTTTGATACAGTCAGAAGTAAAAAGATTTGCAGCGTTATATGACGGAGCAGATATTAGTTTAGTAACAAATAAACTACAGAGTCATTTCACAATAGGAATTGGGAAAAGTGAAACATTATACAATCAAAAAAGACCCTGGATTTCAAATTATAAACAGGGCAAACCAAATTTAGAGGATTTCCCTTTCTGGAATAATTATAAAAGATATTTAAGGGAAGTTTTAGAATACCCGTTAGTTGTGGTAAATGAAATTGATGACAGCACAGATTCTATTTTGGATGGAATGGAAAACCCAGGCATTGGTAACAGCTTCGAAAAAAAGGGTATGGTCATTGGATATGTTCAGTCAGGGAAAACAGGGAATTATGTTGGTCTTATAAACAAAGCACTGGATGTAGGATATAATTTTATTGTGGTATTAGCCGGATTGCATAATAATCTTCGGCAACAGACTCAGTTTAGAATAGATCAGGGAGTCAACGGATTACAAATGATTAACGGACAGTTATCGGCAGTTGGCGTAGGACGTTTACCTAATAAATATTCAAATACACATACGCAGACTTTAACAACCTCGGACATTAATGGAGATTTCAGAGCTGCTGCTGCAAATATGAACGGCATTAATTTTAATATAAATACTCCATTAATTGCAGTAATAAAAAAGAACATATCACCTCTTAAAAATCTGAATTCCTGGCTCGATAATGTTATAGGTATTAATATGCAGGAACGTTCAGATAAAGCCGTTTTAATTATTGATGATGAGTGTGATCAAGCGAGTATTGACAACAATTTTAAATGGACAGATTTAAATGCCCCAATACCAGACGAGGATGGAAATATTAATAATGAAAATACACCCTCCCGAATTAATGAATTAATTAATTCTTTATTAAACAAATTCAGCAGAAGGGCTTATGTTGGATATACAGCTACACCATACGCAAATGTGTTTATCCCGATTGATAATGAGAATTATAAAAATATTTTTCCGGAAGACTTTATAGTAAGACTTGATCAGCCATCCAATTATTTAGGTCCGGAAAGATATTTTGGAAATTCAGAAAATAATGATGATTTACCAGGTATTCTAGAAATTGACCCGGAGGAAGGTTTTACAGATCAGATAAAATCATTTGCAAAAGAGGAAATTGATTCATTTGACATTCCTGAATCACTTAAAACTGCGACAAAAGTTTACATATTATCGGGAGCTATCAGATTTTACAGAGGTCAGGAAAAAGCACATATGTCTATGCTAATTCATGCAACACATTTAAAATCCGTACAAAATTATTTAGGCAAAATATTTAAAGGTTACTGGAAAGAGTTAGTACATAAAATTAAACAAAATGATTCTGTAATATGGAACGATTTAGAACAAATATATTATGGTGAATATGTAAAAGGTCTCAGATATAATATAGAAAGCCAGGAATTTTATTCATATAAATTTTCCGGTCATGAAGCCTTTAAAACAGGCAATTTTGATTTGCCATCAGAATTTAAAGAATTAAGTGATTTCATCAGAAGTTTTATTTCATCAGTAAATGTGTTAATAATTAATTCATCACCTGAAAACAAAACCGAAAAATTAGATTATCATTTATATTCAAAAGACGGAAGAAAATTAATAGTAATTGGTGGTAATACCATGTCAAGAGGATTGACACTTGAGGGTTTGCAAACAAGTTATTTCATAAGACACGCAGGAGCGTTTGACACTTTAATGCAGATGGGGAGATGGTTTGGATACAGGACAAATTACGGAGATTTATGCAGAATTATAACCGACTCTGATATAGTAAATGATTTCTGCGAAATTTGTATGGCTGATTTAGTTGTCAGGGATAATATTTCCGCAATGATACGAAGCAACGCATCACCACGGGATTTTCTGATACAGGTCCGCCAATCTAATACAAGCCTTGCTATAACAACAAAAATGGGCGCTTCAGGGCAAATGAGAATTAGCTGGGCGGGAGGAGAAATTGCATCAACTTTAATTGAAAAGAATCCACTGATTATCAAACAAAATCATAAAACATTAATTACATTAATTGATAAAATAAAGGTTAAATATATTCCTCAAAAGGATTCAAATAAAATAGTTTTTAAAAAAATACCTCTTGATTTATTTGAAAATTTTAATTCGGAATTTTCTTTAGTAAATAACAATGGCAATTTAAATCTTAAAAAAATATTTGAGTATTATAAAGTTTGCAAATTTGATTCTGTTGATCTGGTTATACTAGGTAGACAAAAAGGTAATAATGCCCAAGACCTGAATTTTACTTATTGTGGTAATGAAATAGGTTTGGCTCAGAGGGTTAGTAAAGATCCTGAAAAAAATAATATCTTTTTTAAGGTTAGAAATGGTAAACTTACTGATGCTGATTATCTGGCGGGTTTTAGTAATGAAAAATTATCAGCCTCTGATTCAAAAAAACCATCAATAGTCTGCGCTCATCTGGACAGGCCTGTTATTACTTTGCTTGCGATGGATCCAAGATATTTTTTTCTTGAAAGAGAACTATCAGAAGGTGAGATACCAAATGAAAAAATTGTTGATTCAACTAAAATTAATCAGTTAGGAGGGTTTAATCAAAGCGAGCAAATCCCCTATGGGATTTCAATTGCAACGCCTTCAAAAAACGAAGACGGTGTTAATTTAATAGAAGAAAATGTATTAATTAATGTAACTGTAAGAGACAACATAAAAAATTACTAAAATAACACCAATGAACTATTTGGAAATTTTTACAGAATTGATTGAGATACCGAAATCAACCAATAAGTATATAACAAGATTGGTTGATTTTGATAAAACAAACCCATGCCGATATAAAATTATTTTAGCCGTCGATAAAGATGAAAATAATCAGCAATGTGTTATAATTCAATTAAAAAATGGTGGTCCACATTCAAAAGTTATTATAAACAATATCAATACCCTTAATAGTATCAAAATTGATATGTTTCCAGCTGAAATCGGATCTGAACTTGATGTATATTATTCTATTAAACTCTCTTCGAACACAGAAGATGAAATATTTTATACATTCATTGCTGATATAATTGCTACAGCCAAAAATTCTACTTCTGACCTTATTGTTTTGGATATTCTCAAAAGGGTAAAATCATGGATGAATTTTTTTAAAGCGAAAAACTCAGGAATACTAAATGATAACAGGCAAATTGGTCTTTTTGCTGAATTGTCGCTTTTAAAAATGCTACTGGAAAAAAATACAAACGATCTTTTAGATATTATTTTAAGCTGGGTGGGGCCCAGGGGCCAGAACCAGGATTTTATTTTTAAAAATAAATGCGCTTTTGAAGTTAAATGTTCAACCAATAATAATCCATTTGAAGTAACAATTAATAATGAGTATCAGCTTGATTGCAGTGATCTTAAAAAACTATTTCTTACAACTTTTCAAGTAAAAAGGCATAAAAATACCGAATCATCCAATTTTTTAACACTCCCTTTTATAGTATCTGAAATAAAAAAAATTCTTTCTAAAAATTCTAGCGCAAAATTTGAATTTGAAGGATTATTACTAGAGGTTGGATATCTTGCTGAAGCCGAGGTGGAATATTTGAAATACGGGTTTCAAATTATTAGTGGCCCTGTTTCGTATGAAGTTGTAGAAAGTTTTCCAAAGTTAGCAAGAGTGAATTTGCCAAACCCTGTAAGTAAAGTAGAATACAAAATTAACCTTCAGAATCAGACTGTTTTTCCTGGAGATTTATTCAGCCAAATAGATAATTAAAAATGAGCCACTTCAAAACCTTAAATTCTACAGTCAATGATAAACTATCTGGAGAAGATGGATTTAATGCAGAGAATGCATTCACGCTGATATGTGCAGATTATTTACAGGAAACAGTGGAAATCCCTGATTTTCAGATATCAGATTATTATCTTGAAAAAAAGGGTGGCCAGGATTTAAAAATAAATGGCTTTTGTTTAAATGAAAGTGAAGAGATGTTATATCTTTTTATAACAGATTATAACACCGATACCTCTGAAATAAATTTAAATCAAAAAAATGTTGAAAATTTATTTAAACAGTTATACAGAGTTTTAAATTATGTTATCAGGGTTAATGATGTTGATATTCCCCAATCCCATATTCTTTATGAACTAAATCAGTTTTTTGCAACAAAAAAAAGGGATCAGTTACTTCAAATCAACTTTTATCTTTTCACAAATAACAAAGCTGTTAACAGAAAGGAAATCGATCCAAAATCGATTTTAGCAGGAAATGATCTTAATTCCAAAATTGATTTTACATTCAGAATTGTTGATCTAAATGAGCTAGAAAGAATTCATAAAAACAACCAGGAGATTAATATTGAGGTATCGTTATTTTATCATAAACCAATAACAGTATTAAAACCACATATTGATAATCCAAGTTATGGTACTGCAATAGCAATTTTCTCAGGAGAATTTTTATTTAATATTTATAAAGAATTTAAAGGAAGGTTACTTGAAAGCAATGTAAGGTCATTTTTGTCAGCTAATGTAAGTGTTAATAAGGGAATCGCTTCTACTTTAGTTAACGATCCAGGCATGTTTCTAGCATATAATAATGGGCTCTGTATAACAGTTTCAAAAATTGAAATGAATTCCGATGGAACAGTTAAAGAGTTTAAAAATTTTCAAATAGTAAATGGAGGTCAGACCACATCTTCAATATATTTTTCAAAGAAAAAGAACGAGGGAATAAAACTAGAGCGTGTAAATGTAATGGCAAAAATTACTGAATTAAAGAGAAATATAGATTCGGCAAAAATTCAAAAGAAAATTGCAATTAATAGTAATTTACAAAATGCAGTTAAAAATTCAGATTTAACCAGCAATGAAGAATTTTTAAAAAATCTCCATACCTGCTCGAAAAAATTCAGAAACCCCAAGTCCAATAATTATTATTATTTTGAAAACACAAGAGGACAATATAAACTTGAGAGAGATTTAAGCAGAGATGTAAATAAATTCAATAATCTTTATCCAATTAAAAATTTTATTGATAAATCTATGTTATCAATTTTATTTTTCTGCGCTTATAAAAAAGAATTAATGCCATATATATCTGTTCAAAGTGCAGAGAAAAGATATCTCATTTTAAATGCAAAAATGGATGAAGAAAATAAATTTTTGAGTGAAAATTATTTTATACGAATTGCAGGTTCTTATATATTGTATCAACAATTTGATAAAATATACGGGACAGGAAAAAATGCTGTTGGAAAAATTAAAAAAAATGTAATTGCTTACTCAATTTCATTAATTCAATCCGATTTATTAAAAGATGGAAATAACATTGATTTTGCTGATATATGGAAAAAAGGTTTACCCGAAGGCTCGGAAAATGTTATAAAAGCCTATCTGACTTATATAAACAAACTTCTTCTGGATAAACTTAATGATGGAAGACTGGATGAAGCATGTAAAAAAGAGGAGTCATGGAATTTAATTCTTAAAAAAGCTGATATCAAACAAATCAACAATGTAAGTAAATGGCTGCCTGTTATTAAATATAAAAAAGATACAGAAAACACAATTAACTCAGACTTTGCCTTGTTAGATAAACATGAGGTACTTATTGAGGAGATTAATAAAAAAATATACACTGCAGAAAGATATAAGAAATTAATTACGAGGGTTAAAAATGAAATTGAATCAAATAGTGAGGATGGAATGTCTTTATATAACAGAAGTCATGAAACATTATTAAAAAATCACTTTCAGCCAAACCCTGGATGTACAGAAATCACTCCGAAGAGTTATAAAATTTATTTGCTATCCTGTCAGAAAGCTGACGGAACAATTGTAAAAAACAGATTAAGCGAACTTAAAATTCAAATTGAAGAATTATCAAGAGTTTTTGATGCAGTTCTGAATGATCCTTTACTGACATTATAATATACACCAAAATGAAAATAAATTAAATCAATATGGCTGATGTTCATACCAAAATTGTCAGAAGTTACAATATGAGGCAGATCAAAAGCAAAAACACTAAGCCTGAGCTGCTAGTTAGAAAATTTTTGTTCAGTAAAGGTTTTAGGTACAGACTGCATTCGAAAAATTTACCTGGGAAACCCGATATAGTTTTAGCAAAATACAAGACAGTAATTTTTGTGAATGGATGTTTCTGGCATGGCCATGAAAATTGTAAATATTTTAAAATTCCAAAAACGAGGACAGAATGGTGGACTGAGAAAATAAATAAGAATAAAGAAAATGATACACTTAATTGTAATGCACTTGCTGATATGGGATACAATGTTATTAATGTCTGGGAGTGTAAAGTGAGAAACAATGAAATTTTCAAAATTCTCATTAATAAGATCGTAAAACCATAAAATATATTCCCGATAACCAAAGAAAATCTAAAATGAATATGTATGCAAAAAATGACTTCTTTAAATATTGATAAATGGAGGCCTATAAACGAACCTCTTTTTAAGGCTTATATAGCATGTTATAATATGCTGGCAAATGGTAGCGAAACAGATCCGGGTGATGCAATGGTAAAGGCTCTATCAGATCAGAGTATTTTATATAAAGTAGGGAAAGATAATTATAAAACATTTTACATAATCGCAAGAGAATTGGGGGTATTTTATCAGGATAATAGTGGCAATTATTTTCTTGGTGAAAATGCTTTAAAATATGTTGATCAGAAAATTTCATATTCTGATTATATGAAACATTATATATTAAATTCTGAGTTCCTGATAAATAATATTATTGTTCATCCATTCAGTGAAATTACTAATTCATTAATTCCTGTTCCATTAAAATTTGAAAAATTAATCAACAAGTGTACAAATTGTATTCCTTTAAATGAAAGGGGAACAAATGCAACTAATAATTTTTATGCTTTTTTGCAAAGGGCAATTGAAGCAGGTTTAGTTAAAAAAAACAATCTGAATGAATATTATTTGGTGAAAGACTTAAAAATGACCAAGTCTGCCATTAACTATAGCTCTTTGAATGTCTCACAATTTACAGAACGGTTTATTGGAGGAGGAAAAATAAAACAGGAAAACATTGTAAAGCAAATGATAAACAGAAATATAATTCCCGAAATAATGGATGGAACTATTGCAGGGTCTTTAGAAAATATAAAAAAGATTCCTTTGAACCAGATATTATTCGGACCTCCTGGAACTGGAAAGACTGATGCTACGGTAGAAAGGTCACTTGAAATACTTGGAATGTTATCTCAAGAGAGTGATGAAAAAATAAAAAGACAGCAAAACAGGGAAAAATTCAGGGAATTATTAAAGAGCAGGATTTTCTTTGTCACAATGCACCCTTCCTATAGTTATGAAGATTTTGTCCAGGGAATTAAACCTAAAACCTCTCCTAAATTCGAATTATTATTTGAACCTAAGCCGGGAATATTTAAAATAGTTTCAGATTTGGCTAAAACTGTATACGAAAATGATGGCGAGCAATATGATGACGAGATTGATAATAAGGATATTTTACGTGTTTGTTATTTTCTTTCAAAATTTAATAATAGAACAAGCAAAGAAGCAAATTTATATTTTGGATCATCAAGCAACGGTGAAGTATTTTCAGTTGTCGGCTCAAAGTTAAAAGCTAACCCTAATTCAATAAAAAATCATCGGGATAAATTCGATTTCTTAACAGATTCAGGGAGAAAAGGTTGGAAGCCACAGAATGGGAGTACAGATGAATTGGATAATTCCATTTTGTGGCCTTATCAGGATATTTATATGGAGCTAAAAGATAAGACATTTAAAGAGGTTAAACAGATAGTTGAATCAATTGAAAAGAAGGCCGATAAAAAAGTAATTAAAACTCTTGATAATTTAAATTATGTTCTTATTCTCGATGAAATTAATAGAGCTAATATTTCTAAAGTTTTCGGTGAGTTAATCACTTTGCTAGAAGAAGATAAACGTATAGGTAGTGAAAATGAACTTTCTGTTACCCTGCCTTCGGGTGAGGATTTTTCAGTACCTCCAAACCTTTATATTATTGGCACAATGAATACTGCTGATAAATCAATAGCACTTGTGGACATTGCATTGAGGAGACGATTTCAATTTATTCCGGTTTATCCTAACTCAGATATTGTAAGAGCCTATTGTAAAAGTGTTGATGTAAATGATAAGGCTGATTTTATGGATAAATTAAATAAAAAACTAAGAGAAATTAAAGGGGTGGATTTTCAGGTAGGTCATGCATATTTTCTAAAAAATAATTCCCTTGAGGATGTTATTAATGAAAATGTAATTCCACTTTTGGTGGAGTATTTGCGAAATGATTTGGTAAAGGTTAAAGATATGATGGCTGATCTTTCTATAAAATTAGATGATAAATATTTTTCAGAAACCGGATTATTAATGTATAAGTCATCATAATGCCTAAAGTTGTTAATCTTTTTGAATTTGGAAAATATTCATGGAAAAATTCTGAAGAATTCAGAAATATCAGGGAAAAAGAAAAATTTTCAGATGATCTTGAGGATGTTTTGGATAACATATGGAAGGACAGGAAAAAATTTATATTTTCTGAAAACCTGTATTACGAATCAATATCGCTGAAACAGAGATATATTGAGTTTAACAAGAATGAAATTATTCCAAGAAACTGGATAGGTAGTATTTATTTCAGAAGCGGTAAAGATGAGTATGTTTTAAATCTTCTGCCAAAAATATTCTATCAAGAAAATCATAGTTACAAACCAGAAGAAATTGACAGCATTTTTGCTCATATTCTTTGGTGGCTATCGGGTAGTGAAAAGCAGAGCTTTTCTTCGATGGAAAGTTCACTTGGTGCAATGAATTCTGATTTTCTTGAGGTCCTTCTTTATATCTTTTCCAGTTACACTCTTGAAATATTCTCGGCGAATGCCTACCATTATTATAGCATTATTAATGAAGACCTTGATACAGTAAGAGGGCAATTAAATTTTTCAGCATACATTAAAAATTTTGCAGTAGGTAATAAACATAAATTAAACTGCACATTTGATTCATTGCAGTATGACAATCAGTTTAATAAAATTGTGAAATATGTATGTCATCTTTTAAAGGATTTCACAAAAAATGAGCACACACGTAAAAATCTTGAGGAAATCTTATTCATTCTTGATGAAGTGGAATATGAAATAATGTCAGTTGGAGATTGTGATAAGGTTATACTAAATTCCATTTATACTGAGTTCAGAACAATTCTTGATAACTGCCGATTATTTCTCTCATCATTATCAGTTTATAAGTGGAAGGATGATTATCAGATTTTCGCTTTACTTATTCCGTCAGAAAAACTATTTGAAAATTTCATTTTTTCGATTATAAAAAATTATGCTGTTTCACCTGTGATTAATGTGGACAGACACAGAAAAGGCAAAAGACTTTTTCTTGCGACTCAGAGCCCAAGCCCGGTTCCCAACCGATTCAAAATGATTAATGATATTGTTGTGACGTTTAATGATAATTCATTAATTCTTTTCGATACAAAGTATAAAAAAATACACAACACCAATTCCCTTGCAGGGAACGATACATATCCTGAATATAATATTTCACAGTCTGATATTTATCAGATGATTTCTTACGCAGTAGGCAGTGGAATTTCAGATATCGGGCTGATATTTCCGGCATTTGCTGAAGATGATATATCAGATTCGCTGCCCATTTATGAAATAAAAGATGAATTTTCACCTGCAACAATAATCAGGATACACATTTTTAAAGTGAATATTTTTCATAATGAAAATTTGAGAATGTCGGTAAACGGAAAGCTTGAAGAAATGTTTAAGAAAACAAAAAAACACTTAATTCTGCAACTAAACGAAGCAATAAGTAAAGTAAAATCATTATAAAATGGATCTGCCTGAAGAATATGTAAAACAAATTGCACTCGGAATTGATCAAACTGCGAATTTGTCTGATTTGAACAATATGACTGACAGGGGGGAATTTCCTTTAAAACCCTGGACCGCAGCGAAAACTATTTCTACTATGTCCCTGATCAGAGAATTTAATATCAGCGATGAGGAAGTGCTTTTAGAAAAATTTCAGGAATATTCAAAAATATCAATCCAAGTATTTACCGAACAGGTATATGAACATCAAATTAAATACTTTGGTTATTACAAGTATAGTAAAGTTGTAATTTTCAGATATACATATTGTTGTATAATAATAAATAGTCTGAAAGGAAACCAGACTGAAAAATTATTTGATGCATGGGCTAAGCAAAATGGGATTAAATTAAGTATGCCAGAATTGATCTTAGATACTAAATATCATATAGACAGGTTACAATTAAATGAAGAAAAAAAAGTGATTTCATTTATTTCGGTTAAACCAAATCTGTTTAGAAAGAACTTTATGCAATATCAGGATGTATTTGCAGGTCTGCAATTACTTACAAAAATTTCTGGCATCTCATGGAGGATTTACTACAGAGATGGGTCTGAATTTAGGCTAATTCAGTTGAGCACTTTAGAAAGTGCCCAGCAAAAAGTAATAATTGAGTGGTCTGAAAATTATAACCCCGAAGAAATTCAAAATATTACTCCCGTAATACTAAAACTTAAAAATGAAAATCAAGTTTTAATTTAATCAGATTTAGTCCATGTTTCTGCCATAGCTTTTGCTATGCCTGGAAATGTTTTGCTTCTCATTGTTCTTCTCTCTTCAGGTGATTTAGCTTTTGTAAAAGCATCAGAGTACCAAAGTGGCTGACTTTTACCACTTTTAAAAAGTTTCATTGGGCCTTTCCCAACCACTTTTGTTGGAATGAGTTTTGGTAAACCCTTAAGCCACAGGCATGTGGTTTTTGTGGCTTCGTCTCCAAACATATATGGTTGAACAATCTGATCAGGTTTTTTATATCTTGTACTAACAATTCCAATAGGATTTTCAATTGCAATTTTTTCAATATCATTTCTTTCTGCCAAAGCAATAAAAAAATCTAAAGCTTCTTCTCTGTCTTTAGCCCTGTTTGGATATCTTGGATGTGGTCTTCTTAATTCAATTGGCAGATCTCTGTCATCAGGATGATAATACCATTGTGCTCCACTTACAGAAAGATAGGTACATGGCGGATGAGCAATCATAATATCCCATTTTTCAACATTTACGAATTTGCCATTTTGAAGTTCCCCCCCTTTATTTTCGATTATTTCAAAAACATCAGCTTTAAAATGCCACTGGGGTCGCCTGCCACTGCAAGGCAGAAGATCACAGCTAAAAGCATTATGTTTAAGCTTTCGCAGTTCTTTAGTCACAGTCTGACTTTCTTCACAGGCAACAAGAATATTTAATTTTTTCTTTTTCATTTGACAGATATTTTTTTTGAAATAGCAAGGGCAATATTTCTTGCCATTTCTGGTGGAACTGCATTTCCAATCATCTTAAAACAAAACCCCTGACTTCCCAGGAATTCATAGTCATCAGGGAATGATTGTAAAAGGGCAGCTTCTTTTACAGTTATTGACCTGGCCTGGTTAATATCGGGATGGATAAACATCAGTCCGTCTTTATACAGATGTGCCACAATTGTGGGTGAGGGTTTATCCCACTCAAGGTTTCTGTATTTAGCGTGATTCGAACTTTTCCCAATCAGTTTGTTATAGAAAGAAATTTTTTCTTCAGACGAACTTTTATTCAGATTATTTTTCAGCCATTTTCTGAAAATTTCAATATCCCTTGCATTGTGAAATCTGGATTCGTGATATTTAACTGACTGTTCACCTATTAACTGATGCGAAATGTTTTTCCCGCCATCTTTTATTGACTTTTTCAGTGGCCTGAATTCTGGTAAATGAAAAATCGCATCTTTTACAGTCCTTGGTTTTAACTTCTTAATCATCAGGTCAATTTCCTTATAAACTGACTCAAGATTCAATCCGGAAGATTTTTTTATGCCGATGATTATAACCCTGTTTCTTTTTTGTGGTACGCCAAGTTCTGAAGCAGTATAGATTGAATTTTTTAAAAGTTCCGGATTTCTAATTTCATATCCGATTTTTTTAAATGCGGAATATATTCTTTCGGTAACAGGTATATTTCCCGGACAGGCACTCAATAAACCCGGAACATTTTCAAATACAAATATGCTGGGCTTAAACTCATTCACCACCTTAACAAAACTCTCAAAAAGATAATTCCTGTAATCATCTTTCATGGAATTTTTATCCTGGGCTCTTCCGGCAATTGAATATGCCTGACAAGGTGGACCTCCAATTATAAGATCAACATCTTTATTTCCAATAATACCCTTCAGCCCCTTTTTAACAACAGATTCATGGTTAGTCTTTGCATAAAGAGCCTCTGTATCATTATCCCATTTACCATTAATAAGTTCCTGAGTTTTCTGAATATCAAAATGAACAACCTGTTTAAATGCCTCGTCTATTTTGTGCTTCCATTTTTTTACAAGGCGGTCTCTTAAGGTATTCACCATCGGCATCTCCCATTCCACATGTGCAAGAGCCTCATATCTGCCGGTTTGCAGAAACCCTTCTGAAAGCCCTCCGCAGCCGGAGAACAAATCAATAAAAGTCAGTTTTTTCATTTTCTTTCTTCAATTAAATCTTTTACTTCCACTTCGAGAATACGGGCTATCTGAAAAAGAATTTCCAACTTTGGTTGTTTTCTATTCTGGACATAAGCATTAACCACATTATAGCTTTTGCCAAGCTTTTCTGCAAGCCAAGTTTGTTTGATTCCCTTTTGTTCTAAAACCAATTTTATTTTATTCATAAAGAGGTTTACTAAATAATCAGTATAAATATATCTCATTAAACGATATAATTATAAATTATTCGTGCAAAATACTAAATATTTGAGTATATAATCGAAAATTATTTTTAGTTAAAATTCAGTAAAAAAGGAAGATATTTATTTCAGTTCTGTCATACTCTAGCTCATCTTTTCAAAAAGTTTACCACCTGCAGAAAATTTCTAGCAAAATTCTGTGATATCTAGAGGATACCCCAAAATGTTTCCCTTTTATATTATAGTGTTTGCGATTTGTAAACAGTTCGTTCTTAATAACGTTAATTCTTCCAATCGGTAAGGGTTATTTGAAATATTAAAAAGGGGTTTATATTTTAGTATTAATTCGGTTTCAATGCTTTTAAAATCACCAGAATACTCAATCCAGTTTACGGTCAGGTTTTTGCTTATCCATCCCATAATATGTTTTTCGTCTGTATTAGAAAACTTATAATTGTACTTATTCTTCATTTTGTTTAATGATCCCTTCAGAGGCAGGAATCCAAGAACTGCACCAATACTTCGGAAAAAAGTTCCATGCCCTTTAGCTCCCAATTCCTGGTTTAATAATCTTTTATATAGATTTTGAGCAGCTATTCCAATATATATTATGTTGTGAGCTCTCTCTTCTGCATATTTTTTAAATACTGGCGAAAGCTTATTAATATTTTTAATTCGTATACAATAGATTCCCGGCTTGTTTGGAACAAGATTCTCTATGGAAGGGATATTCTTAAATTCTTGTGGATTCATTAAACCCTTGTCAATATTCAAGCTTGAGTAATTGAATACAGGTTGTATTTCAACTTCTTTAGTATTACCTTTTTTTAAACTAGTAGATAAATCAAAACGCATCTTTTTCCCAAAAGCTGAAGAATACGGAATGACCCATGATGTTCCTTTTCCTCCTGGTTGGAATGCATACGGCAATTTTCCTTTTCGTAATAAATCCCGAAGCGGTTTCCCTGGCCTTATTTTATTATCTGGCAGTAAATTAGCTATCGTAAGAACCGAATTTGCTTCTACAGGATCAATGCTGCTTTTTCCTGTCTTTGTAAGATATTTGTCTAAATAATCTATTATAGATTTCATTTTTCAGATAATTTAATTGCCATATTTCCAATTTCTTGATAAAAAATTGCTATTTCGTTAATATAATCTGGGTCAGAGAATTTAAAGAATGAATAATCAAGTATGACACATGTTAAATCTTCAAAATATTCAATTTTGATACCTTCCTTTTTCAATGTGGAAAATCCAGTCAAATTGACCCCCTAATACCATATTTACATAAAGTGCATACAATGCTTTTATTTCATCTGTTATCTCTGCTTTTCTGATTGTTGTTGTGAACGTCACACATTTACTTCGAATGTTCTGGGCCGATCTGCTTTCTTTAACATGGTTCACCAGCGTCCTCAGCCAGAAGACGTTACTGTATATAAAAGAATTGCCGTAATACTCATCTGGAGTATTCGTGGTGGTAAAGAGTTGATCATCCATCCTGAAATAACCAAGGGCAAGAAATTCGTCAAGCATCTGGCCTTTAAAGCCATCTTTCCCTGGCTGGATAAAGTGTTCATTCATATCAGTCTTTTTTCTTTGGGCTATAACTGAAAGCAATTGCAACAATAGCAGCTGAGATAATGCCTGCTATCAAAAATGTAAGCATTACTGTTTTTAGAAGAATCTGCATTGTTAGTTTTAGCCAAGGCCGCTGGATTTTGTTTGTAATAGCATCAATGCCTCCTGCAAAGCTCTGGTATAAAAAAAGGCCGCAAAAAACTAATCCGATAAGTTCAATGTAAATCATAGGCTAATTTGAAGCGAAATTAAACCTGCTGATTACCGTCTATTTATAATGGAGAATTATTTATGATTATGCATTAACTTCTTCTTCTTCACCACCAGCCTCAGTATCAATGAAACCTGTTTTGTACATCAATCTCTCTTCAAATATAAAATAGGGACTACGCTTTAATATCAAATTGTTTCCCTCGATTATAAAGAACGGTATTCCATCAGGATGTATATTTCGATACTCAAATAAACCATCAACCGCCGATTCAATCATTTCAGAATACATTTCCGGCTCAGCATAGTCTCCATTAATTTCTATTTCCTTTTGCATGAAAACTTCTGCATATATAATTTGAGATATCCAAGCCAGCAGCTTTTCAATGGCCCTTAGTTCCCCTATAGTGTAGGTGTAATCGCAACCGCCATATCCGATGTTATAACCTTTTTTAAAAATCTCATCAAGACAGGCTATAATGTTCGCAGAAGCTGTGTGCATATTGACGTCGGATGATGTCATTGCGATCCATGTTAGTTTGTTTAATTTGTCGACTAACGATAATATATTTTTTTTCATGTTTGTATTTTTAAAAATGATAATTAATTAAATGGGTTTAAAACTTCTTAGCCTGTTACGCTACCCTGCTGTTTCTTATTTTCTTCTGCATGTTGATACGCATAATAAATAAGTACGCTAACAACAATAAAGCCGGCAACTACTATCAAGATATCGGTACCGTTTATAGTTGATTTAGGTGCACTGAATTTCCGAATGGCAGCCTCCTGAGTTTCAAAGAACTCAGGGGCAGGCCCATAAACTGTCATCATGATTTTGCTATTTTATAGAGTGATTGTTTTACCAGCACAAGCTGGTATTTTACAAAAATTATGTTTGTAAGGTTATTTGACTTGTCGTAGTGGAAACGAAATGCATGGTCCATTATGATTCCATACTGCTTAAAGTTTTCGGAATGAAACAGGATGTTGGGGTTGCTTGAATATTTTTCGAGCAGCTCATCTTGAGTCTTAAGATTTTTTGCGATTGATTGATATGGGGCATTCAATTTTGCCTGAATATCATTGTTGAAGCCATTACGGCATTTAGAAGAGCAAAATATTTGGTCAATTCTGCTAGCATCGAAAAATTCCCCGCAAAAGGGGCATTGTTTTGTGTAGGTCATAATCGTTTATTTTTTGGTCTGAATATGTTTCTATTTTGATCAATGCATTTGATTTCATCTTTTATGATAAAGTCAAGAATATTTGACAGTCTGTAGTAAATTTTTCCGCCAGATTTTGAATAGGTTATCTTACCTCTTTTGCGGAGGTTTGCAGAGTGTCGGCTTGAAATTTTTAAGAATTTGCAAAAATCAAAATCATCAAGAATGACTTCGTTTGCAGGACGCTGCATTTGCAATAATTCGTTTTGGAGTTTTTTGAAAAACTCTTCGGCGGCAGGTAATTTAAAAAACTCTTCGGCGCTTTTCATACTTTCTATTTAGGAACCGAAAGTATAAAAGGGTGGATTTAGGAAAGATTCATTTTGGGGAGAATATTCTCCCCAAAATGGCATTTAAAATCAAAATTATTTATTACGAAGCTTTTTAAACTCGGCAGATATACTTTCTACGTTTTTGGAAAGTGTATCTAAAGCCTTAGCCGGGCTTAACCTTTTTAATACCTTATCCCTCATGCGGCCAAACGCTGGCGGTTTTAGCCCAAATAATTGAAATAGTAATTTTTCAAGCTGCTGTAATTCTTCTGTACTTAAATTAATAAACTCATTACGCACTTCTAAGCCCAATATAAATTCGTGCAATAAGTATTTTCCTTTCTCTTCATCCATTTGAAATTTGGAATACTTAAATGCATTGTATTCTAGATTATATAAATAGGAATTAGATATATTTAAAAGTTCAGAAAAAATCTCCTGACGGATTACAAAAAATTCGCGCAATATATTATTTTGTTGAATCTTTATTTGGACATTGTTATAATCAACATTTTCATTACCATTTGAACATTTAACCTTTAATATATTTTTGGAAGCAAATGAAAATCTGTTATTTATATTATGTGCTTTTGAAAAAGTATCCAATTTATAGAGTGCTTCTAGTACCTGTTTCTTTTTTGTGTCAAAGCTTAACGAAGTATCTTTTTGTAATGTTTTTATAAAATCTGCATAACGGCTGACAAATAAATTGCCACATGAAATGAGTATATAACTATCAAAATAATTCGTATCTACTAATCTCTCAATTTTTATGGTTTTACCACGATTGATTATCTGAGTTGTTGCTGCAAGCGTTCTAACGGTTTCGGGAATTAATAAGATTTCATTTATATAAAACAGTTCTTGACTGAGCCGAATAAAATCATTCAATATTGGGTTCTCCAGAATGTCGAGTTCGTTTTTAGTTGATAAATAATCCATGGTAAATAAATTAATAATATTTGTTCACGATGCTTATCTAAATATAAATATTTATAAATGCTTAACTTTTCAATCTTTTCATTTCTTGTCTCGTCAATTCTTTTATATAAAATATAAGTTAATCCATTCTTAGACTTGGAATTAATTTATTTGCATTTTCGTTTCCATAGAATTCAACTTCAATTACATGAATAAAGGACTGCTTCGTTTTTTTTGTTAATAAAGACAAGTCAAATAATTTTGTCTTCAAAATCCTTTTAAAAATTACTCCCCATTTTGCAAGATCTAATTCCAGTTCATGTAATAAGTTTAACTTCTTTATTCTTTCTTGTAGTTCAATTTCACACAATCTTATATCATTGTTTATTTTTTTAATTTTTTCATTTCCGGCAGCAATCTCTTTTTTATAATATTCAATCGCTTGACTCGAGATATTATAATTAAAATTCCTTTCGTACTGCTTTATTTGTTTATCTGTTTCGAGTAATTTATCGATTAGATTATTAATTTCTGAATTATTCCTTCGCATTTCCTCATAAGTCTCTATAATTCTTGGTATAAATAATTCTTCAAATTTGCCTTCACTATCTTCATATTTTAGGACAAATGAATTATCATTTAACTTAATTTCAACTTTCTCAAAATAATTTTCTATTTCACTATTTATAACAACCCATAAAGAAAAAGTAAACTTTTTTAAAAGTAAAAGATTGTTGTTTTCAAAATATCGCATAAGTGCGATAGATTCTTCAGATTTATAATGAAGACCTTTTTCTGTAAAGCTACTCATATAACCTTTTGGAAATTGTGCTAACAAACAATCTGAAATTATTTTATACAATCCTAATACATTATTTTTCCAGAAAAAATTTGACCATTCTTCATCGCTTTCCCAATTACTTGGTTTGTTGTAGGGATCAAAAATTAGCATAACATAAAATTTTTAAATAAGTAATCTAATTAAAGTTAATTTAATTTGCGTGACAAGAAAAAAGTATAAAACAAAAGCATTAATTTATTGTCTAAAAAACGATCTTAATTTTTCTGGTACAATTATTAATCATCTAACCTTCATTAATTAAGTTCCAGGCATCATCCCATTTATTCTCATCTACTAGTTTCTCCATTTGTTCTACAGTTTGAGTATCAAACCAAAAAGACCATACCGCATAGCTTGTAAAGTAATTTCTGTTCAAGGCAATAAAATCCCAAGTTGCCCCAAAACTAAATTTCCTATCGGGAGAATAATACTTATCGCAACTTCCAATCTTAATTAGTTTATATGGTGTTACATCACATAGAAACCTTTCTGGAGTTACAATTACTTTGTCTACCGATACAATCATGTTTAGTCTTTCCCGATAAATAATTTTCTGGTCCATCAAACCTTGAATAATTGGTGAAAACAGTTCATAACGAAGTTTTCTATCGCCAGGGTATGTTCTTAGTTCAGTGCTGCTATAACCATTATGTACGTACTTTAGGTAGGCAATTGTATTTTCCTTATCTATCTTAAATTCTTTTTTCATTTTAGATGTTTTTGTAAAATAAATCTAAAAAAGCATTCCTTACTGAATTGGAGGATTGAATCAGAAATATAAAAAATTTGATGATTTCTATTCCTCCAATACATTGTGGTCTTCCTATTTATGTTTAATGCATAATTAAGGATACTATGATTTATACGCTACCACTTGCTGATGTATTATTAAAAGAAACCATTTTAGAAAATCACTTTCATTCAAATTTTGAAGGTTGGGAGATAATTGATAATGAAGCTGAAAAGAGCTTTGTTAAAGATAGCTATTATTGGATGGAGAATAAAACGGAGAATCGTTGGATGTTCTATCACAAAAAGATGCCTGTTAAGATGGGTGAGAACTTCATAATCAATGCAGAGATTGAATTAATTAACGATCAGGGATATGGACAGTTTGGATTGGTTTGGGGATTTGATAAGATACATGAAGTAGTTAGTAGGTTTACTGTTTCTGTTGATTCAAATCGATTTTCTATTTGCAAATTTCAAAAAGATCACTACAAAATGTTCCACCGCTTTACTAGTGGCTTTAGCAAGGATATCAATTCAAAAAATAAGCAATTCTTTTCCATAATGTTATTGGATGATTATTATTATTTTTTTGTAAATCAAAATGAAAGGCCAATATATATTTGTCATAAATCGCAAATGCCGATGGAAGGAAATAGGTTTGGATTTTATATAGAACCAGGGATCATCATGCGTTGTGATAAAATATCTGTCAAACGCATTATAACCAATAGGAACTTTGATGGAAAAGTTTGGATGCCAGTTGATGAAAATTTAATGCCTTTGGGATGTGAATTATTGCACGGAAATTAAAAAATTATATTGCCTACTATTTTCTTATTGATAGTTTGTTAGCATGCTTTCAACCAGTCCCTTTATCTTTTTTCTTAATGAAGCCGGTTTTAAAACAGTGCAATAATGGCCATACCCCAATAAGCGTAAATAGAATTCTTCATTCACCATTACTTCTAGTTGAATAGTAATCTCCTCATTTGTTTGGTTGATTAATTTTTGAGACTGGTGTATAGGCTCCAATAAAACTAATTCACTGATTGGGTTTTTGATTCTCAGTATAATTGGTGTAGGTTGATTGTTATTTTCCATGATGCCAGTAGTGAATTGAAACATATCCTGAGCATTAAAATCAAATTTGAATTGTTGCATTATTTCAATCATGTCTAATTCTTTAATTCGATCTAAACCGAATGTGAGGTATTTCGATTTCTCAATACTCCAACCAATTAAGTACCACCTGTTTCTATACTCTTTTAATAAATAAGGAACTAATTGGTATTTCTTAACTTCTTTTTTATAAATATTGTGATAGGTAATAGAAACACCAAATTTGTTCTGGATGGCTTCATAAATTATTTGTATCCATTCGTAACCCTTTGTGTCAACCGGCCTTTCAAATTGTACCATTTCATATATGATTGCTTCACTAGCATCAAATCCAAGTGAAAACCTGGAGTTTATTCTTTCAATCGCAGATTTAAAATTTGCAAAAATGGGCACCTCTTTATATTGATACAATAGCTTAGCTGCAAAATCTAATGCCTCCCATTCAATATCTTCTAAATTCAAATCAGCTATGGAGAATCCCTGTTCGCCATACACATAACCCTTTCTGGTTTTGTCGTATTTAATAGGCGCATCAAATCCTAGGGGGGTACGCTTTTTCATTTGACTTAGATCCTTTTCAATAGTAGAAGTTGAAACATCACTACCTATAACCTGAGAACACTTTTCAGCTAAGTCCTGTAAAGTTGGGAATGGCCTTCTCTTATTATTGAGACACTGATCAATTACTCTGAAACGGATGGCTGCGGATTTATTCTTTGGCATACTATAAAATTATAAAAGGGATTAAAAAGGCCGTAATTGATAAACCTTCAATTCGTACCCTCTCAATCCCATTATTGCTAATATATTGAGTGCTTAAAAGCAAACTCTAATCACTTAGTACTTCAAAAATAACAAAAATAAAGAATATTTAGTCCTCCAATAGAATAGGGAATACCCAAATACTTTTGGTAAACAAAGTCAATAAATTAGTTGCACATGAGAAGTTCTCAAATAATTTCCGAGCCACCTAAAATTATAGTGAATAAAGACACCCTCAGAAAGATCAAAAATAGCCTATATGATGAAAGGGTAACCATCATTCATTGTACTTATGTAGCAAAGCAAAAATTTATTAATGGAGGTTGGGTAAATATTTATCCCTCTACATACTTGATGAATCCGGTTGATAGAAATCAATTAAAGTTGCAACATGCAGTTAATATTCCTTTGGCTCCATCAAAACATTACTTTAATAAGCCAGGGGATGTCAAAAAATTTATCCTGTATTTTCCACCCATCCCAAGGCACTGGAAAATCTTTCACTTGTTAGAAGAAACGAATGATAATAGTGGCTTTACAGCTTGTAATTTGGAGGGTAACAACTCTGGCATTTATGAAGTATTTTTAGAGTAGTTAGCCTATCCTTCTAAAATTTTTAAAATATCCCTAAAACTTGATTTTATGAACGATATCATTTGTCCAAATTGTAAAAAAGTATTTAAAGTTGATGAATCTGGATTTGCAGATATTCTTAAGCAAGTAAGAGACCATCAGTTCGATGAAGAAGTACAAAAGAGATTGCTTCTTGCTGAACAAGATAAGGAAAGTGCAGTTAAGTTGGCTGTGGCAAATCTGAAAAATACATTGCTAGAGGATATATCTAAAAAAGATACCGAAATAGCAGCATTAAAATCTAAGAACGAACGTGAACTTTCTACCCAGTTAGCACAGAAAGAAGCAGAGATTGCAGATTTGAAATCCAAAATTGATTTAGCAGAGATTCAAAAAAAACTCTCCGTATCTGAAGCAACCAAAGAAATTGAAAAAGAACGAAATGAGCTGGCTAGTAATCTAATGAATAAAGAAACCGAAAAACAATTACTAGAAAAATCATTGAACGAGAAATTTACTGCAGCCCTTAAGACAAAAGACGATATCATTAGGATGAAAGATGAAGAAATTGCGCTGCGTAAAGACATGAAAATTAAGCTTTCAACCAAAATGATTGGCGAAACACTTGAACAACATTGTGAAACAGAATTCAATAAAATTCGGGCTACTGCTTTTCCAAAAGCGTACTTCGAAAAAGACAATGATTCAAAGACAGGTAGTAAGGGAGATTTCATTTATAGAGAAACAGATGAAGCAGGTAATGAAATTATTTCAATCATGTTTGAAATGAAAAATGAAGGCGATGAAACTTCAAGCAAAAAAAGAAATGAAGATTTCTTCAAAGAATTAGATAAGGATAGAACGGAGAAGAAATGTGAATATGCAGTTCTAGTGACATTATTGGAAGCTGATAGTGAATTATATAATGTAGGTATTGTTGATGTATCCTATAAATATGAAAAAATGTATGTTGTACGCCCACAATTTTTTATCCCCATAATTACGATTTTGCGTAATGCTGCCATGAATTCAATGAAAGCAAAAACAGAATTAGCTATTGTCAAAAGTCAAAATATTGATATAACAAATTTCGAAGAAAGTATTAATGCTTTTAAAATGAGTTTTGCAAAAAACTATGACTTAGCAAGTCGACAATTTAAAACTGCTATTGAAGAAATAGATAAGACGATGGATCACCTTCAAAAAACGAAAGATTCTCTTCTGGCGTCCGTAAATAATTTGCGACTAGCGAACAATAAAGCTGAAGATTTAACCATCAAAAAATTAACTCGTGGCAATCCAACTATGACTTCAAAATTCGAAGATTTAAAAAAAAGCATCTGAATAAATAAAGTATGAATGGCGCAGTTAAAATTAAGTAAAAAACATATTTATTCAAGTGAACCTACAATTCAACTAAACTGGATATTTCGAAATACTTAATTTTTTGATTATCATAAAACATTTGTGGGGAAAGGATTCGGCTAACATTAAATGTTTATATAGGTGCTTGGGGATTGAATCAAATACATGGTTGCATAAATAATACAACGAATACAATTTATAGTTCAAGAATAATGATAGATATATATTATCGTGAGTGGGTTCAAAAATTTCACATACAATATGAAAGCATTTCTATTATATTTTATAAACCAGAATATCACAATGATATTTTATTTAAATGAATATGGGACTAATCTAAGTTTTCTTTGAATTAAGCAATTAGACGAAAAAACAATTTCGGTTTTATGAATAAAATAAATGATCTGATTAAAGAGGAACTACTTAAGAAATATGTAGAGGAAAGTAAAAGAATGGATTTGAAAGACAATGAGGCAGATTTGAAAGAATTGCTTCAAATAATATTTGAGGCTTCATGTGCTATCCAAAACTTAAAATTAGGAAAAGATAAAATTGAGAAATTAAGGGTTGCATTTATTGGAAATGAGGTTACTCAAAATGGAATCACAAATCTTGATCTGTTTTATTTTGAAGTAAATTTTGGATTTGTTTTGAAATTTAAAAAAGAAACTCCTAAGGGTGGATTTTATAGAGATTTAAGATACGAAGCATGTGATCAGAAAGATTGGGTATTAAATAACAATCTCAGTTGGGGTGTTGATATTGAAAATAAATTTAGAAAAGAGGATAGATGGGATTTTTCGCTTGATGGAAATCTAGTTTGTTTTCGAAATAACTATTTAAGTTGTCAAATTTTTGAAGTGGAATGGTTAGACTTAAAAGTAATTGAAAAGTACCAAAAAATGAATTTGTACAATAAAATCACATTACTAATCAGACAACAATTATTGAAGCGATTGTGTAAAATAATTAAACCGGGATCAACATATACTTATTATGAGGGGTTTGAATCTGATTTCAAAAAAGAACACGCAATTAATTTAATAATTGTTAGAAGAGGCGAATTTAATGGAGGTGGAGTCATCCGATTAACTCCAGATGGAGAAAGTATTGCTTGGATTTATAATCATACTCTTGGATGGCCATGTAGTTGGGATTTCGATTCTATAGGAAATTATGCTTTATGTAGGGTGGAATATGATGATTATATTACTTTTAAAATTGAAATTTTAGACTTACACTAAATAACAAAAAATATGATATCAAGGGCACCAAAACAATTAGGAGACTTTGGGGAAGGTTTAGTAAACTATGTTTTAATTAAAAAGAAACATGAGGTTGCTTATGTAGATCATGTTGGCGCTGATTTAATATCTACTTTTAAAAATCAAAGGTTTGCTATTTCAGTCAAAACACGTTTCTTTAAAAGTGGTTCTAAAGAAAGTAAAATGTTTACGATTGAGGATTCGCATATTGAAAAATTAGAAGAGTTTTCTAAACTATTTGGGATGAAATCTATTTTTTCTTTAGTAGTGTGTCTTTCGGATATCAAAAAAATATATGTCATAATTATTCCTGTCAATTTGATTCGCGGCAATTTAAAGAAAAACAAAAATGGGTACTCTATAAGATTTAATGAAAAAGATATTATTAGCTACAGGAAAAATAAATCTTTTGACATTTCTGAGTGGGAAAATGAAATGATCAAAGATTGGGAATTTATTTAAATTTGGATTACTTTTTTGATATGTACTTATGAAGAAAATTAAAACCGATAATTTATTACATTCACTAGCAAATGAGCAAAAAAATAAAATATCTAACGGAAGAACACAAAAAGAATTCCGAAGCAGCAATAAAATACATAGCCGAGCAGAAGAAGCATCCACTTTCATTAAAAGACGCATTGATACAACAAGAGAAAAACAGCAAGG
>JBAXKC010000020.1:0-50948 GCA_037137535.1 bacterium
TATAATTTATAGATTTAGCGCCAGATAAAGCAGATGGAACAATAGCGTTGTTGTAGGTACCAGCGTTTACAGGGTTACCTGTTAAGTTGTAGGTTAATCCAAAATCACTCGTGTTATCAGAAGAAGCTAAACCAGTAAAGGTGGAGTTAAAAGCAGGATTAGCATCGCCGTATGTTTTATTAGCATTATTAGCTTTAACGGTAAGAGCTTTTTGATCAATAACAAAATCACCATTCTGATAGGTAATATTATAATTTATAGATTTAGCGCCAGATAAAGCTGAGGGAACAATAGCGTTGTTATATGTACCAGCGTTTACAGGGTTACCTGTTAAGTTGTAGGTTAATCCGAATTCACTCATATTGTCTGTTGCTATAAGGCCTGTATAGGAGGCATCTAGTGTAGGGTTTGTATCACCGTAAGTTATGTGCTTATTATTGGCTTTAACTGTTAGTGATTTAGCACTAATACTCAAATTCCCGTTATTGATTGCGATATCATAACCAAGAGGAGATGAAAGGCTATTACTGACTCCAATAACGTAATCATTTACGTAGCTGGTAGTTGTAGCATTTGTATATAAAACAGGAGCCGAAGTTAGTGAAGAAGCTAAATTATCTCCATCAATATATCCTGAGCTTGAATAAGTTAATGTAGGATTAGCATCGCCATAGACTTTAGTTTTATCAGCTACAGTAATTGTTAAAGTAGGATGTTCAGCGCCATAAAGAATGTAATTTCCTGTCGGTAAAGTAGCTGGTGCATTTGATGCATAAGTTCTGTTATATATTTTATTGTAGATTAATCCGTTGGTTAATGTGTTTGCAAGAGTTGAAGTATATAAAGCCCAATTACCATTTGTCGCATTTAATGCAGAGCCATTTGCGTTATTAATAATGTTTCCATTAGGAGTGGACAGTACAATACTCTTTCCTATATCAGAGGAAGTAATGCTTCCTCCATTATTAATTACTATATTTGAATTTGTTGATGATTTATTGTTTTGAATAAGTACATTATTAGCATTGATTGTATTTATATTGATATTTCCGGATGTAGTGTCACCGTCAATCATACTTATTGTTGCTGTTCCTGCATTAGCAGTTACATTATTTATGTTTAATGCTCCATCTAAGGCTGTTAATGTAATATTTTTACCTGAAGCATTAATATTACCTGTGCCTTTTAATATTGCAGTTATATCGCTTGTTGAATCATTTAAAGTTAGAGCTGCTGCGCCATGATTTAAGTAATAGGAATTAGTTGTATCAAATCCGTTTGAACCTAAAGTCATTGCTCGTGAAGTATTTATATTACCGCTTAAAGAAATAACGCCTGCTGAATTTATCGCAATATTACCAGAGCCAAAAGCATCAATATAGGCTTGATTAATACTTAGGTTTCCTAATGTATCATTAAGTGTTACATCACCCGCTGTAGTTAAAGCATAAGAACCTTGTGTAAAATCTGTAGCTGTTAATGAAACATTTTTAGCGGTATTTATATTGCTTCCTAAGATAATTGAACCTGCCGAACTTATTACAGCTGTTCCTGTGCCTGAAAATGCATCAGCATAGGCTTGATTTATTGTTAAATTGCCTAAAGTATCAGAAAGAGCAACTGATCCTGTAGTTGTAAGTGTATATACTCCTTGTGTGACATCTGTACCTGTTAAAGTAATATTTCTTGTTGAGTTTATATTTCCACCTAAGGAAAGAATCCCTGCTGATTTTACAGAAATACTTCCTGTTCCATATGTATTTAAGTATGCTTGAGTTATTGATAAATTACCCGATGTATCATCAAGAGTAATTGCACCTGATGTATTTACGGTAAAGGCTCCAGGAATAATATCAGTTCCTCTTAAATAAAGATTTCTGGTAGAGTTTATAGTTCCAGTCATCGTAAGAGTTCCAGCTGATTTAATTGTTAAATCACCAGTACCGTAAAGATCAATAAAAGCTTGATTTATTCCGCCTAAATTCCCGTTGGTGTCATTATATATAACACTTCCTGATGTATTAACACCTAAAGAACTAATATTTGTTCCATCTAATTCAACTGATTCAATAGAGTTACTTGCATCAAGTATTTTACTTAAAGTTAAAGTTCCTCCTGCACTAATACGGAAAGAATCTGTAACAGGTGCAGTACCACCATTAACTGTAATAAGCCCCGTACTTGTAGAAGCACCATAGTTTGATGTAGAGGTTTGTGTGGTGTTAGCATTATAGTAAATATTTCTTCCTGCCGTTAAAGAAATAGAACTTGCTGAAGTAGTATTTCCATTTACATATATATCTGACAAGTAGTTAGTACCACCAGAAGCTGTATTAACGGTAAGTGAGCCGTTAAGATTTAAAGTTCCTAATGTTACATGAGCACCACTTGCACCTGAGACTATACTTACGTTTCCATTTCCAAAATCAGAATTTGATGGAATAGAAAGAGCACTATTTGTATATAAAGATACAGATGTAGCTGCTTTTGGAACATTAGCATTTAATGCAAGTGTTCCACCTGCTGTTAAATCAATCGTACTTGTTGATGTTAAATTACCATTAAGCGTAACATTTGATGCATAAGTTAGACCACTGGCTTTTGTGTTTACTGTAAAAGGTTTTGTTAAATTCAAATCACCTAAAGTTATATTAGCTCCGTTAGCTCCAGAGGTTATAGTTACTGTTGCATTTCCAAAGTCTGAGTTTGCAGGAATGGAAAGAGCGCTATTTGTGTAAAGGTTTAAGGTTGAGTTATTTCCTGCTTGAGGAACATTCGCATTTAATGCAAGTGTTCCACCTGCTGTTAAGTCAATAGAGCTTGAAGAGGTAATATTTCCATTAAGAATAACATTTGATGCATAAGTCAGACCACTGGCTTTTGTGTTTACGGTAAAAGGATGATTTAAACTTAAATCACCTAAAGTTACATGAGCACCACTCGTTCCTGTTATTATACTTACGGTCGCATTTCCAAAGATTGAGTTTGTCGGAATAGAAAGAGCACTATTTGTCCATAGAGTTAGATTTGTTCCTGCAACAGGAACAGCTGCATTTAAGGTAAGTGTTCTGCCTGCTTCAATGTCAATTAAGCCTGTAGAAGTAATATTGCCGTTAACTATAACATCAGAAGAATAATTAACACCTGTTGGTCTTGTACTTGCTGTAAATGAATTTGTTAAATTTAAAGTACCTAAAGTTATATGTGCACCATCTATTGTTGACTTTATATTTACTATTGCATTACCAAAATTAGAATTGTCGGGAATAGTTATAGGTGCATAAGTATATAGAGTTAGATTTTGACCTGAACCTGCAACAGGAACAGGTCCATTTAATACTATTCCACCGGGATTACCTGAAGTGATACTTATAGAGCTTGTTGATGTTATATTTCCGTTAAGTACCACATTTGATGCCCAAGTCCCGGAATAATTCGCATTAACGTTAAGAGGTTTTGTTAAAGATAAATCGCCTAAAGTTATATTAGCAGCATTTGCCGATGAATATATGTTTACAGTAGAATTACCGAAATTAGCACCTGAAGCAATAGAAAGAGCATCACGTGTTATCATTGAAAGAGTATAATTTGTCCCTGCTCTTGGTACTAAGCTGTTTATTGAAAGAGTTCTGCCTGCCTCTAAAGTTATATTGCCTGTACTTGTCAGATTACCGTTAAGTATTAAATCTGAGGCATAAGTACCACCATAATTTGTATTAATATTAGCTGTATTATTAAAATTAATATCGCCTAAGGTTATATGAGCTCCGGCTTTACTTGAATATATATTTACTGCTCCTGCTCCAAATATAGAGCCACTTGGAATAGTAAGTGCATCACGTGTTGTCATTGTTAAAGTTGATGCAGTCAAAGGCATAGCCCCGTTTATTGCAAGAGTTCTACCTGCTTCTAATGTAATAGCACCGCTTGCACTGGTCAAACTGCCATTAAGTGTTAAATCTGATGCATAAGTACCGGAATAATTTGTATTAATGGTTACTGCTTTACTAAACGCAACATCACCTAATGTAATATGAGCCCCACTTTTAGAGGAATATATATTTACTATGGAACTGCCAAAATCAGCGCCCGATGGAATATTAAGCACATCACGTGTTGTCATTGTCAAAGTAGATGCTGCGCCTGCTTGCGGCATTACTGCATTTATTGCAAGAGTTTTGCCTGCTTCTAACGTAACTGCACTATTTCCTGTTAAACTACCGTTAAGTATTAAATCTGATGCATAAGTACCACCAAAATTTGTATTAATAGTTACAGGCTGAACAAAATGTTCATCACCTAAAGTAATATGTGCCCCATTAGCACGTGAATAAATATTTACAGATTCATTACTATTACTAAAAGCACCTGACGGAATATTTAAAGTATCACGTGTTGTCATAGTAAGTGCTGCACCCGAAGTAGTTGAAGGCATTGCTCCATTTATTACAAGAGTTCTGCCTGCTTCTAAAGTTATTGCCGCTCCAGTAGAGGTTAAATTTCCGTTAAGTGTTAAGTCGGAGGCATAAGTACCACCATTAGTCGTATTTACAGTTATTGGTTTAGTTACAGCCAAATTCCCTAAAGTAATATGAGCTCCGTTTGCATTTGAATAAATATAGATATTATTGGAAGAACCAAAGTTAAAGTTATCAGGAATACTATATGAGCCTTTTGAGATTAAAGTCGTTGAAGTCGATCCTGATAAGGATTTTGCAGCATTTAAACTAATGGAACCGCCTAAAGTAGAATAGCCGCCGTATAATGCAAGAGTGGTTGATGTACTTATATTTGCATTGTGTATAAGGTCTCTGCCAGCTGTAATATCTATAGAACTTGTTGAAGTAATATCTCCGTTAATAATTACGTCAGATAACCAACTGCCACTGGTATTTGTAGTTACAGATAAAGGTTTTGTTAAGTTCATAGCCCCTAAAGTGATATGTGCTCCATTTGCATTTGACTGAAGAGTAATCGAATTGGAAGTTCCAAAGTTAAAGTTATCAGGAATACTGTATGCACCTTTTGACTTTAAAGTAATTGAAGAAGTTCCGGATAAAGATTTTGCTGCATTTAAGCTAAGTGTTCCACCTAAAGCGGAAGTGCCGGCGGTTAAAGCGAGACTCGAAGATGTACTTATATTTCCATTATGAATAATATCTCTACCTGCAGTAAAATCAAGAGTATTAGTAGAAGTAATATTGCCATTAAGTATTATGTCGGACAACCAATTACCACCTGAATTTGTATTGACAGTTAAAGGCTTAGTTAAATTCAATGCACCAAAAGTTATGTGAGCTCCATCTTTATTGGAATACATATAAATATTGGCAGAAGTTCCAAAATTCATATTATCAGGGATTGTCATCGCACCCTTTGTATAAGTATAAAGAGAACTGGTTCCAATCAAGGATTTTGTTCCGTTTAAAGAAATTGTGCCACCTAAATTAGAATAGCCACCATAGAGATTAGTATTTAATCCGCTGATATTACCATTTTGTATAATATCTCTACCTGCAGTAATATTAAGTGAATTAGCAGAAGTAACATTCCCATTGATTAATACATCAGATAGCCAATTACCGCCTACATTTGAGCTGACGGTTAAAGAACCCGACATATTCAATGCACCTAATGTAATATGAGACCCATCATTATATGAATACATATAAACATTGGCAGAAGTTCCAAAACTCATGTTATCAGGAACAGTCAAGGCATTTTTTGTGTACATATAAAGAGAACTGGTTCCGACTAATGATTTTGCAGCATTTAAGGTAATTGAACCGCCTAAATTAGAATAGCCACCATAGAGATTAGTATTTAATCCGCTGATATTACCATTTTGTATAATATCTCTGCCAGCCGTAAAATCAAGTGTACCTGCAGAAGTGACATTTCCATTGATTATTACATCAGATAAAAGACCGCCACCTGCATTTGAGTTGACAGTTAAAGAACCCGACATATTCAAGGCACCTAATGTAATATGAGACCCATTATTATATGAATAAATATAAACATTAGCAGAGGTACCAAAACTCATGTTATCTGGAACAGTCATGGCATTCTTTGTGTACATATAAAGAGAACTGGTTCCGACTAATGATTTTGACGCATTTAAGTTTATTGTTCCGCCTAAACCTGAGTATCCAGCATATAAATTTACATTTGTTCCGCTTATATTACCGTTATGTATAATATCTCTACCTGCCGTAAAATCAAGGGAATTAGTCGTAGAAATAGTTCCATTAAGTATAATATCGGATAGCCTATTACCGCCGCTGTTTGAGTTAACGCTTAAATTTCTGTTTGTAGTCACATTCGCTAAAGTAATATGAGCACCATTTCCCGCAGTTGTTATATTTGTAGTACCGCTATTAGATTGAAACGAAGTTCCAGTTCCAATATTAACAGTTCCTGTTTGTCCGTTAATTGTAATGCCCGTTCCTGTATTCAAAAGAGCTGAAGCATAAGTATTTACTTGCCCATTTCCAATCAATGAAATACTTCCGCCAAGAGTTCCTGCATTACCTCTCGTATCAAGATTACCTATATTCAGAATAGCACCACTAATGGTTATATTTCCGCCTTCAGTTCTAATTTTATCAGTAGCATCCATTGTAAATGTACCGACTCCGTCACCGTCAGAATCGGCTTTGATTGTTAAAGAGCCTAAATTGGTTTGTTTCATGTAAAGTAAATTATCAGTTAGGTTATTTAAAGTAATATTGTTGGTTGCTTGAAGATTTACAGCTGCGTTTGCTGCTAGAGCTTCAAGTGAAGTTTCAGAAATAGTATAAGTAGAACCTGCTCCATCAGCTTGAAGGATTTGATTATCAGCTATTTGAGCATTATCAGCCCCAACAGCACCGTCAGAAATAACAATATTCAAAGGATCAAGAAGAATAGAGCCTACGTTTCCTTTTGGTGCAGATAAATCAGCAGTACCGTCAAAACTTAGTCTGTTTTTACCTGAAACTTCGGCAAAGCCACCATTTCCTGATAATATTCCGCCTTTTGCATAAATATTTCCAAAATATCTTGTTATATCATCCGCCCAGACGACAACTTTACCGCCATCGCCCGAATTAATGGCATTTGCTTTAAGATTTACGTCTTTACCTACAAAAGTGCTTGCTGCCGTTTTTACTCCGCTTCCGCCATGGGTATCACCGCCAATTAATACGTTTCCACCGCCTGTATATCCCGATGCATCAATATTTGTTCCCGATAATAATTTGATATTATCCCCTAAAAGTTTAATATTTCCGCCTTTTTCGGTATCTCCGACAGTATTTATTTGAGAATTAACAGTAACCTCTTTTGAATTAACTGTAATATTTCCACCATTAGCTCCATTAGCATTAATACTACCTGCTATTGTTGTTGCGCCGTTTCCTCCGTCAATATCTATATTGCCAAAGGCAATTTTGCCATTTACAAGTTTAACGCTGTTAGCTTCAATAATACCATCTGTATTTATTACTTTACTTATAAGCTCATTGGCTTTTTCCGCCTTAATAAATACCTTACCGCCATCTGACTTTATAACGCCTGAATTTTCAATCTGTGCTTTATTATTATCAGTTGAAATGTTATTTATAGTTGATTTGTCTAACTCAAGAGAAATTTGCTGCCCGTCATTCATGTTAAAGGTAACATTTTTATTGGAAACAAGAGCTACGGTTCCTTTAGGCGCATTAATTGTTCCTGTATTTTCAATAACAGGAGCTAAAAAAGTAGCAAATCCACCTTCTTTTATATTTATATTTCCATGATTTACAATTTGCCCGTTAGATTGACCGCTAAAGGTAAATTGTTTGTTTACATCGTCTTGAACTTTTAAATTATAGGTAGAAACGCTAAAACTGTTTAAATTTACGCTTGAATGTCTACCAAAAAGAACACCGCTCGGGTTTATAAGATAAACAGTACCGCCTGCGCCTGATTGGTTAATATGTCCAAAGATTTGAGAAGAATTAGCACCTGTTATTTTATTTACTGAGATTTGTCCATTATTTGAAAAATGAAAATCTACGTAATTATTTTCGGGAACATCAAAACTTTTCCATGTGTTATTGAATGTTTGATTCGCAGAGCCATTATGATTTATTTTATAGGTATCGTTCTCATTTACTGTTTTAGTTAATTCAGTTGTCACATCAGTATCGAGTTTGTCAGGCACAGGTAAATTCACTTCAGCTTTTGCTACCGCAGAAAAAGCTAAAGTGATAAATATTGATATTTTAACAGCGCAAAGCAGTCTTTTGTTTGCATTGAAATTATACATAATACCTAACTGAAGCACAGCTCATTGTTCATTTATGTTATCGACATAATCATCATGAACCTTTAAGTATATCATATAATTGTTACATCTCGAAACATTTTATTTGAAGTTTGAATTAAGTCCAAAATGAAATCTTAAACTGTTTTGAGATTCTTCTCTTTTATGTCCTAGAGGAATACCAATATACATATTTGTCTGTAAGTATTTAGAGATGTTTATAACTAATCCTGAACCTACGCTCTGAATAAAGTTCTTATAAGAGAAAGGTACATTTTGTCTGAGTTGATAGCCAAGCCCTTGATCGTAAAAAGTTGCTAAAAATATTCTATTTTTTAATGGAACACTAACCACTTTATGCTTCCAATAAAAAACAGGCAGTCTGTTTGGAAGATAAGGAATAGGTTTTCTAAGTTCTAAACTTAAGTTATAACCCATGTCAGCATTAAGGAATCCTTCAGAATATCCTCTTACGCTATACATACCACCCAGAGAACTCTGTTCGGGGGCTAAAAGGTGGAAAGGAGAATATTGGGTAGAAGCTCTAATAACACCGTAAGTATTATAAGGTAAAGACTGAAATCTTGTAACATTAGCTTCAAACTTAACAAATTGACCGCATGGAGCACTTTGATCATATTTTCCTCTGGTAGCTCCAAATAAAGGAAGGCCTGTGCTTACTTCAAATCTGGAATAGAATCGCCCTGTTCTATCTTCATTTGATAAATTTAGCCCTGTCCTTATTACACTTAACTTATATTTGTTCTCAAATGTATCAGCTGCATCTGAAATTCGTGAAGTAAGGAGATTAAAAGCTACATCAGAATTAAGGTTTAATCTGTTTTTTTGATACAAAGGGAGTGACAATCCAGTATTAAGCATATTTGACTGCCCTCTTATTTTTTGACTTTTAAGCTCATCTCCAAGTTTTACATTTGAGTGAGAATATCCAAGTTGTAATTCCATTCCTCTATATCCTATAGGAAGAGAATAATTTGAATTTAAAGCCAAAACTCCTTTGGATAGACTTATAGATTCATTAAATCGATCACCAAAACCGGTAAGATTTTTTGTTCCTATAGTTACATCAGCTCTTTGAGTTCCAATGTATTTTCTACCTAAATTATCGTAAGTCGTTGATAGTTCCAGAGGGAATTTTTCCTCAATGTTTAAATGAATATCAGTAGTTTCAGGAGTTGTCCCTTTTTTGAGAGTTACATTACCTTTAAGGTATTCTTTTGAGTTAATTGTATTAAATGAAGATTTAAGATTATTTATGTTAAAAACCTTTGTTGACTGCACTTCATTAGGCTTTAAAATATTATTTTTAATATAAGACGATCTTACCCATTTTGTCTTATTAACGTCAATATTTCCTATTTTACCTTCCAAAACAGCTATTTTTACAATTCCGTCCTCCATTGTTTGTGGCGGTATGTAAGCTTTAGATGTAATATATCCCATTTCTTGATAAACATAAGTTATTGATTCAATTGATTTTTTTATATCAACTAAACTTACTTCTTTACCAATATACTTTTTAAAAAATCTTTCCAGGTCACTAGCAGGAATTACAGTATTTCCTGAAAACTGAACACCTTTTAGTTCAAATTTAATATCAGGAACTTCATTTGTCAGTTGTGGCTTGTTTTCCAGCTTGTTTTCCATTACAGGTTCGTCTATAACTTTGATTTCATTTTGTTTTATTATGTTTTTTTGATTATTGGAATAAATTTCAATAAATCCCGGGTCAATTCTTGTTTGTAAGTCTTTAGTGCTTAATTCAGCAGCTTGAGAGCTGTTTATAATAAATAAACAGCTAAATAAAATCATTATTGAAAATTTTATATAGGTACTAATAAAATTCAACATTCTTGATTTATCAACTTTTTCCCCAAAGCAAAATCTTTCTTACTACAACTCAAAAACTATATTAAATTCAAAAAACAATAAATTGAGCTAATCTATATTTAATATACAATTCAATTTTAAACATAATTTTATATATAATCAACAAAAATGAGAGTATGCGTAATTAAATGTAATGTTTACAGTTAATTATGATATTCAAAAACAACAATTAAAAGTGAAACTATTTTGATTTTATTAATAATTGTTATGAGTGCTAAAATTACTTAATAGCTTGAAAAAATATATATTTTTATTGCAATTGTCACATTTTTTTTTACAAACAACGTTAAGCTATTGAAATAATTTCAATAATAAAGTATAAATTTAATCAATAATCTATTTAATTATGTTTTAATTAATTCACAACAGTACAGTAAATAACAAGGAACTTTTATGCAGAAAAAAGGAGAATATTGTTGGCTAGAAGAAGAAACAAAAGTGGGGTTGGTTCTGCCTCCCAACTTATTCAAAGATACATAGCGGTTTCCGAAGAACCATATC
Organism: bacterium; assembly: GCA_037137535.1. Taxonomy (GTDB): domain Bacteria; phylum Cyanobacteriota; class Vampirovibrionia; order Gastranaerophilales; family JBAXKC01; genus JBAXKC01. Next base: position 10,703 of record JBAXKC010000020.1, read on the forward strand.
AGAAAAGAGAAGTAGATCTGACTGTAAATTCATTTAATAATGAGTCTGTTTTTGCTGCTCGGTATGAAATAAATAATGAATTAAATTCAATTCCTACACCAATCATAGATGCGTTTGAAAACTATTTGCATAATGCATCAGTACCTTTGCATATTCCAGGTCATGCCAGAGGAGAAGGTGTATTTCCAAAATTTAGAGATCTTGTCGGTGATAAGATTGTATGTCTTGATACAACTGACGAATTTGATGGACTCGGTACATTACACCCTGCTACAGGACCTATTGAAAAGGGTCAAGAGCTGTTTGCGCAATTGTACGGTGCATCTAAATCCTTTTTTCTTGTAAATGGTTCAACTGTTGGGAATTTAGCTTTAGCATTAACAATCACTCAAGAAAATAAAAAAGTAATAGTAAGTAGAAACTGTCATCGCTCAGTCGTCAGCGGTTTAACAATGTCAGGAGCTAATCCTATCTGGATAATGCCTGAACTGCTTGAAGATTGGGGCGTTTACGGTCATATCAGTCCTAGAGAAGTAAAAAGACTTCTTGATGAAAATCCTGATGTTACGGCAGTTTGGATTACAAACCCTACTTATGAAGGTATAGCCAGTGATATAAAATCCATTGCGGCTATATGCAAAGAAAGAGATATTTATTTTATCGTAGATGAAGCTCATGGCTGTCTTTGGAAATTCCATGATCAATTACCGTTTTCTGCATTAGATTGCGGAGCTGATGCTGTTGTTCATTCAATACACAAAACAGGCGGAAGTTTTTCACAAAGTTCAGTTCTTCATTTAGGTAAAAATTCAAAGATAAATTCAGAAGCTTTAGAGTCAAATTTAAAAATGATGCACTCAACAAGTCCGTCATATATGTTACTAGCCAGTCTTGACTCAGCAAGAGCTTATTTATCAAGTTCTTATGGCATGAATAAAGTTAATGATGCTGTAAATAATGCACTAAAAGTCAGAGAACGACTAAGTAATGTACCAAGAGTAAAGTGCCTTAATTCTACTGAAAATATTAATATTGATCCTACCAAAATATATATAACAATTGAAGGATTAAGTGGAAAAAGGTTAGAAAGCATTCTTGAGTTTGAATATCAGATTGAAGTCGAAGCTGCCACTGATAACGGTATTTTAGCACTTTCAAATATTGGTAATACTGAAAAAGAACTTGATTATTTTACAGAATGTATTATAAAAATAGCTCAAAATAATTACCATGACTTGTCTTACCTAGAAAATACAAAGTATATGCCGTTTCATACTCCTGAAACAGTTTATACACCAAGACAAGCCTTTACTAAACAAAAGGAAAAAATAGCTGTTGATTATTCTATCGGACGTATTTCAGCAGAAGTTATAGCTCTGTGTCCACCTGGTATTCCTGTTTTAATCCCCGGTGAACGAATTACAGAAGAACATTTACCTTATTTGACTATGATTAATGGTATAAATGTTTTAAAAGAGCATTAATTTAAAAGCAGGTTGATATAACCTGCTTTTATTTTTGTAGAAAATTATATTTATGCAATAATTTTATTGAGTATATAAACGTATAAATGAAGTGTATCGTGTATGTTTACAGGTTTAATTGAAGAAATTGGAATAGTAAAGTCAATAACAGCTTATGAAAAAGGGGCTGTTATCAGAGTTACTTGCTCTAAAATTTTGTCTGATTTAAAAATAGGTGATAGTGTTGCTATCAATGGTGCTTGTCAGACAGTAACAAAGCTTGATGACAATGGCTTTGAAGCAGAGGCTGCTTATGAAACCTTAAAGCTTACAAATTTTAATGACTTTAATAATGGAACAAATGTTAATCTCGAAAGAGCTTTAAGACTCGACAGCAGGCTTGGCGGACATCTCGTTTCAGGGCATGTTGAGGGTGTTGGTGAATTTATAAAAAAAATAAAAGAAGGATTGGCTGAGATTTTTTATTTTGCTATTCCTGACAATATTGAGCGATATGCTGTTTTAAAAGGATCAATAACTGTTAATGGAGTTAGTCTTACGATTACTTCCATTTCTAATAATGTTTTCACTATTTCAGTCATTCCTGAAACAGTCAGAGCAACTAATTTTCAATATTTAAAAGCCGGTGATAAGGTCAATCTTGAACCTGATATAATTGCTAAATATATTGAGAAATTTATGAATTCAAATAATAAAAAAGATGACAAAATTACAATGAGTTACTTAGCTGAGCATGGATTTTTAGGATAAATGGCTGAAAAATATAAATTTGATAAAGTAGAAGATGCAATTGAAGATATAAAAAATGGCAAAATGGTTATTATTGCCGATGACGAAAATAGGGAAAATGAAGGCGATCTTGTGTGTGCCGCTGAACATGTAACTCCCGAGATAATAAACTTTATGGCTACAGAAGGAAGGGGCTTAATCTGCCTTACATTGACTTCTGAAAGAGTCAGAGAATTAGAGCTTAATCAGATGGTTTGCCGCAATACTGAAGCACAGGGTACTGCATTTACTGTTAGTATCGATGCTGCTGCTAAATTTGGTGTAACAACTGGTATTTCTACAAGCGATAGGGCAAAAACAATACAAGTTGCAGTAGATGATGATTGTAAGCCTTCTGATTTAAGAAAGCCAGGACATATATTTCCATTAGAAGCAAAAAAAGGTGGTGTCCTTGAGCGTGTAGGCCAAACAGAAGCAAGTGTCGATATTGCTAAACTTGCAGGATTAAAACCAGCGGGTGTTATCTGTGAAATTTTAAACGCTGACGGGACTATGGCAAGAAGAGATGATCTTTTTGAGTATGCTAAAAAACATAATTTGAAATTTATAACAGTGGCTCAACTCATTGCTTATAGGTTAAAAGAAGAAAAAATTGTAAAACGAATTGTTCAGGCCAATTTGCCAACAGAATTCGGAACTTTTGAAATTTATGGATATATTAATACTCTTGATAATTCTGAGCATGTTGCTATTGTTAAAGGAAATCCTGAAGAATTTAAAAATGATGCTCCTGTTGTCAGAATGCATAGTGAGTGCTTAACAGGTGATATTTTTCACAGTTTAAGATGTGATTGCGGAAAACAGCTTGCTATCGCTCTTCAAATGATAGAAAAAGAAGGCAAAGGTGTTGTTGTATATCTTAAATCTCATGAAGGTCGTGGAATTGGACTTGTTAATAAATTAAGAGCCTATTCGTTGCAGGACGAAGGTCAAGATACTGTAGAGGCTAACCTTAGCTTAGGTTTTCCTGCCGATTTAAGAGATTACGGTGTTGGCGCTCAGATATTATTAGATTTAGGTTTAAATAAATTTAAGTTGATTACCAATAATCCTAGAAAAATTGTCGGTTTAGAAGGTTATGGCATTGAAGTGGTTGATAGAGTAGCAATGCCTATGGCCAAAAACATACACAATGAAAAATATTTGGAAACAAAACGTAATAAGTTAGATCACATGTTTATTAAAGATACGGAGAATAAAGATGGTTAATTTATATGAAGGTAAATTAACGGCAGGAAATGAAAAATTTGCTGTTGTTGTTGGAAGATTTAATGAATTCATTGGCTCAAAGTTACTAGGTGGATGTATAGACACTTTACACAGGCTTGGTGTAGATGAGTCAAATATTGATGTTGTATGGGTTCCTGGGGCATTTGAAATACCTTTAGCAGCGAGTAAACTCGCAAAGCTTAAAAAGTATGGTGCAATTATTTGTTTAGGGGCTGTAATTAGAGGAAGCACTCCTCATTTTGATTATGTATCCGGAGAAGTAACTAAAGGTGTTGCTCAAATTAGTTTAAATGAAGGACTTCCTGTAATATTTGGAGTGCTTACAACTGATAATATTGAGCAGGCTATTGAAAGAGCTGGTACTAAATCAGGAAATAAAGGAGCAGAGGCTGCTCAAACCGCTATTGAAATGGTAAATTTGATAAATGCAATTGATTTAAATGAGTCCAGAACGCTAAAAACCTTATAGAATAGGTGTTTTGTGTCTTGGCTAATCTTTTTCTTAACAAAAGTTAATAAAATAAGAAAAAAGGTCTTTACAATAAAAAATCTTGTTGCTATAATCTAATACATAGACAGGCGAAACAAACACTAGAAACTAAATAACACGTTCCTCAATAGCTCAATGGCAGAGCACTCGGCTGTTAACCGGGGGGTTGTTGGTTCGACTCCAACTTGGGGAGCCATTTATAAAAAGAGACACAGTGATTATACTGTGTCTCTTTGTTTTATGAATTATTTGTTGGGGCAGTATAAAGAAGAAGTCTTGAATTTATAATCAAGACTTCTTCTTTATACTGGAATATTTATGATTTTACTTTTAGTGGCTTAAGTTAAGATTTCCATACATTGGTTTAAATGGTTCTTCCCCAACGCTAATTGTTATTTTTTGATTCTCGGATTCTCTCTTTATTTTAAATTTTAATGAATCTATTAAATCAGCAGGTGGAGTGTTTATAAGTTTTTTCATAAAATCATAAGTTGGTCTTACATATTTTTTGTCTATAATCCTTACTGCGCTTTCTGCTAAAACCTCATCGTCTTTTTTGATTGTTCCTTTAATTAAGTTTTTCGTAAGTAAATCTTGAGCATTTATTTTTACTGATATATCTTGCCCATCAACTTTAAATTGATAACCTGAACCAATTATTGCGTTATATAGCTTTTTACAGGTTCCTAGAAAGCCTTTATCTCTTTCTGACATTACTTGAAGTATATCTTGTATCTCTTCTTTTTCACAATTTAGCTTTACTCCTGCTCTAGCAATTTGGAGGTTTTCTTCTTCAGGGGAATTTAGAGTAAATCCTAATTTCCCTTCTTGAACAGGATATTGGCTAAGTTCATAATTTTTACCTTTAATTTCCAGATTATATTTAGCTTCAGTCCCAAAGTCTAATACATCAAGTGCATCACTTGCATTTGCTTTAAATGAAGGTAACTTACAAGTATTATTATTTGTCATTGTCATTTTATATTGTGTGGGTGTTAAATTTTGTCTAATAGATAGCATAAATAACCTTACTTTCTTATTTGGATTTATTAAATATATATCTCTCTGTTACTTCTAAAAATAAAATAAAAAATAATTGCTCTTTTATTTTAAATTACTATTATTCTTCTTTTATTATATTTGGAGAGTCCTTGTATAAATGATATTTAATACCTATAGCTTCTATGTCAAATTTATCTAACTGTTTTTTCTCATAAATTTCTTCTGTTAGCTCATCAATAGTATTTGGGTTATATTGTTTTAAAATTTCTTTAGTGCTTTCTCTTATTTTAGTCACATATTTTACAAACGTACTAATTTGCTTTGGGCTTAAATTATTATTATCTGCAACCAATTTTGAAGCTTCCCATAAATGATATATACATTGAGCAGTATCACATTCCGTACTAAAAAAAGTTGTTTCTATAGGAGTTCCTCTACCTCTTTTTAGTTCACTTAATGCATTAGGTGCGCAGGTAATAGAGGCCTTTACTAAATGGTATCTAAATAATTCGTTTTTATTTTCAATGGGGTTCATTAGCTCATGCGAGACTTCACCCTTAGTTTTTTCTACTATTACCTCTTTAGCCTTAATTATATCTGAATGTGCATAATCTAGAAGTAAATGAGCAAGTTCATGTCTGCATAAGCTCTTTTCTTTATCAGATAGGTCTGCGCCAAAAGTTAAAGCAATTATAATAGAGTTTGAAATCCAGGCTAATCGTAATAAATCATTTATTTTATTATTATATTCATGTGCTTTATCAACTTCATTAATTATTTCTGTATTTTGAATAGTCGGGTTATTTTGATGAGTATTTTCAACTAAGCTTGGTGTGTTTTGATTATTATCATCAGTAGGAGTATAATTTTGCGGTTTATTCATGTTTAAATTGTTTGCAAAAAATGTAGTTAAAATGATTGGTAATGTCCAAAACCTATACTTGAGTGCTTTTTTATAAATTGGTGGCTCTTTCCATCTGTCATCTGCTTTTGGTGTCTCAAATAAAAGCTTTTTATCTTTTGCATTATTAGAGTTAAATGATAATTTATTTATATTTATGTTATTTGATGAGTTAATTCGCATCTATTCTATATACCTTTCTTTCAGATATAAGATTAAACAACAGTAAATTATAAAATTAACATTAAGTTTATTTTAATATGCCAAAAAGGCGAACCTTTCGGCTCGCCTTTTTAGTGATTGTTAATTTAACTTACGCCCACTTACCGCTTGTTGTTGTATGAATAAGAGTCATAAGTTCTGTGTTGGCTTTTACGTCATCAACGCTGGTTGGTATTGTGTGTCCAGTTGTTGGAGCGTAACTGTTCATTGCAGTAATTACTGCATCAATGTCAGTTTTACCTAAGTGTAATGCACCTACATCGATACCACCTGCAATTGAGGAACTTCCACCTGTAATAGTAATCTTCTCAGCATTACCTGTTCCATAACTTAATATGAGATCACTACCACTTTTGAAGAATGCAATATTGTCTTTATCAACTGCACTATCAAATGCGATCTTATCAGTACCAGAGCCTGCAGCAATAACATCTACTCCGTCACCGATGGAGAAGGAGTATGTATCATTACCTCCACCACCGTCTAATGTATCATTACCTGCACCGCCCTCAAGTACGTTAGCTCCTGAGTTACCTGTAATATTGTTACCTAATTCATTACCAGTTCCATTTATAGCAGATGTGCCTGATAAGATTAAGTTTTCGATGTTAGCATCTAATGAATAAGTAATACTTGCACTTACAGTATCAGTTCCACCATTTGTTGACTCGATGATTGTAATATCAGCAGAATCATAGAAGTAAGTATCATTACCTAATCCGCCTATTAAGGTATCAGTTCCGCCACCACCGGATAAGGTGTTGTCAAGAGCATTACCTGTAATTATGTTATCAATAGCATTACCTTTACCAACTAGAGCAGTTCCTGATAGTGTCAAGTTATCAACATTCGCTGCTAAGGTGTAGTCAAGGCTGGCAAGTACAGTATCTGTACCTTCACCGGCTGACTCGGTAATGGTTATTGTAGATGCGTCATAGATATAAGTATCGTTACCTAATCCACCAATTAAGGTATCAGATCCACCGCCACCGGTTAAGGTGTTAGCTCCAGAGTTACCTGTAATTATATTATCTAATGAGTTACCTGTACCGTTAATAGCTGATGTTCCTGTTAAAGTGAGGTTTTCAAGATTAGTACCTAAAGTATAACTTAGGGTTGAAGATACTGTATCAGTTCCACCACTTGCGGATTCAGTAATTGTGATATTAGCAGAATCATAGATATATGTATCATTGCCTAATCCACCGATTAAGGTATCAGTTCCACCACCACCTGATAAGGTGTTAGCTCCAGAGTTACCTGTAATAATGTTATTTAAGGCATTACCTGCACCTACAAGACCTGTTGTTCCAGTTAATACAAGATTTTCTACGTTAGCTGCTAATGTGTAACTTAAACTAGCGTTTACAACGTCAGTTCCTGCATTAGTTGACTCTGTAATTGTTATATCAGCGGAATCATAGATATAAGTATCATTACCTAATCCACCGATTAATGTATCAGTACCGCCACCTGCAGTTAAGGTATTATCAAGAGCATTACCTGTAATTACGTTGTTCAATGAGTTACCTACACCAACAAGAGCTGTTGTTCCGGTTAATGTTAGGTTCTCAACGTTTGCTGCTAGTGTGTAATCTAAACTTGCTAATACAAGGTCGGTTCCGCTACCTGCAGTTGATGTTTCGGTAATTGTTAAGTTAGCGTTGTCATAGATATAAGTATCATCACCTAAACCACCGATTAAGGTATCAGTTCCACCTCCACCTGCTAAGGTGTTAGCTCCATCGTTACCTGTAACAACGTTATTTAAGATGTTACCTGTACCGCTAATAGAATTGGTTCCTGTTAATACAAGATTTTCTACGTTTGCAGCTAAGGTATAGCTTATGCTTGCATTAACCACATCAGTACCTTCACCTGATGATTCAACAATAGTAATAGTAGATGCATCATAGATGTATGTATCATTGCCTAATCCACCTACTAATGTATCAGTTCCGCCACCGCCTGATAAGGTGTTAGCCTGTCCATTACCTGTAATGATATTATTTAATACGTTACCTGCACCTACAAGAGCTGTTGTACCAGTTAAGGTTAAATTCTCAAGATAAGTACCTAATGTGTAATCCAAACTAGCCATTACGGTATCAACACCACCACTAGAGATTTGATTAGCAGTCTCAGTAATTGTGATATTAACAGAATCATAGATGTAAGTATCATTACCTAGTCCACCGATTAAGGTATCTGTACCGCCACCGCCTGTTAGAGTGTTAGCTCCTGAGTTACCGGTGATAACATTGTTTAATGCGTTACCAGTAGCACTAATAGCAGTTGTTCCTGTTAAAGTTAGGTTTTCAACGTTAGCTGCTAAGGTGTAATCTAAACTAGCTAATACTGTATCGGTTCCACCACCGGCTGTTGAGGATTCGGTAATTGTTAGGTTAACATTATCGTAGATGTATGTATCGTTACCTAGACCACCGATTAAGGTGTCAGTTCCACCACCACCAGCTAAGGTGTTAGCTCCATCGTTACCAGTAATAACGTTGTTTAAGATATTACCAGTACCGTTAATAGAGTTGGTTCCAGTTAATACTAGATTTTCAACGTTAGCTGCTAAGGTGTAACTTAAACTAGCGTTAACAACATCAGTTCCTTCACCAGTAGATTCTAGAATAACAATTCTTGCATCATCATAGACATAAGTGTCATTACCTAGTCCACCAACTAAGGTGTCAGATCCACCACCACCTGATAAGGTGTTTGCTTGTCCATTACCTGTAATTACGTTAGCAAGAGCATTACCTACAGCAGTTAAAGCAGTTGTACCAGTTAAGGTTAAGTTTTCAACGTTAGCAGCTAATGTGTAATCTAGGCTAGCTAATACAGTATCAGTTCCACCATTTGATGATTCGGTTATGGTTAAGTTAGAGTTATCGTAGATATAGGTATCATTACCTAAACCACCCATTAATGTATCTGTACCGCCACCACCTGATAAAGTGTTAGCTCCAGAGTTACCGGTGATAATATTGTTTAATGCGTTACCAGTAGCACTAATAGCAGTTGTTCCTGTTAAAGTTAGGTTTTCAACGTTAGCTGCTAAGGTGTAATCTAAACTAGCTAATACTGTATCGGTTCCACCACCGGCTGTTGAGGATTCGGTAATTGTTAGGTTAACATTATCATAGATATATGTATCATTACCTAGACCACCGATTAAGGTATCAGTTCCGCCGCCGCCAGCTAATGTGTTAGCTGCATCGTTACCTGTAACAACGTTATTTAAGATGTTACCAGTACCGTTAATTGCAGATGTTCCTATTAAAGTTAGGTTTTCTACGTTTGCAGCTAAGGTATAGCTTAAACTTGCTTTTACAAGGTCAGTTCCTTCGTTGCTTGATTCAAGGATTGTAACTTTTACATCATCATAGAAGTAAGTATCATTACCTAAACCACCAACTAATTTATCAGAACCGCCACCGCCTGATAAGGTGTTAGCTGCATCATTACCTGTAATGGTGTTAGCTAGGGCATTACCAACAGCGGTTAGAGTAGAGGTACCAGTTAAGGTTAAGTTTTCAACGTTAGCTGCTAATGTGTAATCTAAACTAGCTAATACAGTATCAATACCACCATTTGATGATTCGGTTATGGTTAGGTTTACATTGTCATAGATATATGTGTCATTTCCACCTAAACCGATTAATACGTCTGTACCGCCACCACCAGATAAGGTGTTAGCTCCAGTATTACCGGTAATTGTGTTATTTAATGAGTTACCTGTACCGTTAATAGCAGATGAACCTGTTAATGTTAAGTTTTCTACGTTAGCATCAAGAGTGTAGCTTAAACTTGCTAATACAAGATCGGTTCCGCTGCCCGCAGTTGATGTTTCAGTAATTGTAAGGTTAACGTTATCATAGATATATGTATCATTACCTAGACCACCGATTAAGGTATCAGTTCCGCCGCCGCCAGCTAATGTGTTAGCTGCATCGTTACCTGTAACAACGTTATTTAAGATGTTACCAGTACCGTTAATTGCAGATGTTCCTATTAAAGTTAGGTTTTCTACGTTTGCAGCTAAGGTATAGCTTAAACTTGCTTTTACAAGGTCAGTTCCTTCGTTGCTTGATTCAAGGATTGTAACTTTTACATCATCATAGAAGTAAGTATCATTACCTAAACCACCAACTAATTTATCAGAACCGCCACCGCCTGATAAGGTGTTAGCTGCATCATTACCTGTAATGGTGTTAGCTAGGGCATTACCAACAGCGGTTAGAGTAGAGGTACCAGTTAAGGTTAAGTTTTCAACGTTAGCTGCTAATGTGTAATCTAAACTAGCTAATACAGTATCAATACCACCATTTGATGATTCGGTTATGGTTAGGTTTACATTGTCATAGATATATGTGTCATTTCCACCTAAACCGATTAATACGTCAGTTCCACCGCCACCAGACAAGGTGTTAGCTCCAGTATTACCGGTAATAGTGTTATTTAAAATGTTACCTGTGCCGTTAATTGCACTTGTACCACTTAAGGTTAGGTTTTCTACGTTTGCGTCAAGTGTGTAACTTAAACTTGCAAGTACAAGATCGGTTCCACCACCAGCTGTTGAGGATTCGGTAATTGTAAGGTTAGCGTTATCGTAGATATATGTATCGTTACCTAGACCACCGATTAATGTATCGGTTCCGCCACCGCCAGCTAAGGTGTTAGCTGCATCGTTACCAGTAATAACATTATTTAAGATGTTACCGGTTCCATTAATAGCTGATGTTCCTGTTAGGTTTAGGTTTTCAACGTTTGCAGCTAATGTATAGCTTAAGCTCGCATTAACTACGTCAGTACCTTGACCGCTAGACTCAATAATAATAACTTTAGCATTATCATAGATGTAGGTATCATTGCCCAATCCACCGATTAAGCTATCAGAACCACCGCCACCAGATAAGGTGTTATCTTGTGCGTTACCTGTAATTATATTATTTAATGCATTACCTGCACCAGTAAGAGCAGTTGTACCGGTTAAGGTTAAGTTTTCAACGTTTGCAGCTAATGTGTAATCTATGCTTGCTAATACTGTATCGTTTCCGCTACCAGCAGTTGAGGTTTCAGTTATGGTTATGTTAGCAGAATCATAGATATATGTATCATCACCTAATCCACCGATTAAGGTATCAGTTCCACCGCCACCTGATAAGGTATTAGCTTTAATATTACCTGTAATGATATTGTTTAATGAGTTACCTGTTCCGTTAATAGCAGATGAACCTGTTAAGGTTAAGTTTTCTACGTTTGCGTCAACTGTATAGCTTAAACTTGCTAATACAGTGTCAGTTCCACCGCCTGCGGTTTCTGTAATGGTTAAACCTGCGCTGTCATATATATATGTGTCATTTCCGCTTAAACCAATTAAAGTATCGGTTCCGCCACCACCGGCTAATGTGTTATCACCATCATTACCTGTGATTAAGTTGTTAGCTTTGTTACCAGTACCGCTAATGTTAGCAGAGCCTGATAATGTTAGATTTTCCACATTGTCAACTAATGAGTAAGTCAGACTAGCTAATACTAGATCAGTACCACCACCAGCTGTTTCAACGATTTTTACGCCTGTATTGTCATAGATATAGGTATCATCACCTAAACCACCGGCTAAAGTATCAGTTCCGCCGCCACCTGACAATGTATTCCCTAGATCATTACCTTTGATAAGGTTATTTAAAGCATTACCTGCGCCAGTAATAGCCGTTGTACCAGTTAAAGTTAAGTTTTCAACGTTAGCCGCTAATGTATAATCTAAGCTTGCTAATACTGTGTCTGTTCCACTGCCTTTGGTGGATGTTTCAACAATTGTTATATCAGCGCTGTCATAAATATATGTATCGTCGCCGAGTCCACCAATTAATGTATCAGAACCACCACCACCGGCTAATGAGTTATTACCGTCATTACCTGTAATAACGTTATCTAATGCGTTACCGATTGCTGAAATGTTAGTTTTACCTGTTAATGTCACGTTTTCTACGTTTGCATCAAGACTATAATTAACGCTTGCTAATACAGTATCAGTTCCACCATCGGAGGATTCTGTAATTACTATTCCTGCTTTATCGTAGATATATGTGTCATTGCCTAGTCCACCAGCTAATGTATCAGAACCACCGCCACCTGCTAATGTGTTATTGCCATCATTACCAGTGATTACGTTATTTAATTCGTTTCCTGTTCCATTAATATTTGATGTACCTGTTAAAGTCAGATTTTCTATATTTGATTTAGCTACCAATGTATAACTTGCACTAGCTAAAACGGTATCTGTACCTGAATCTTTAGCTTCGGTAAAGGTCAACTTTGATCCATCGTAGATATAAGTATCATTACCTAATCCACCAACTAATGTATCAGTACCGCCACCACCGGATAAGGTGTTGTCCAGGTCGTTTCCTTTTACAATGTTATTGCCTGCGTTACCTGCGCCTGTTAGTGCAGTTGTACCTGTTAAGGTTAAGTTTTCAACGTTATCAGCTAAGGTATAATCTACACTTGCCAATACAATATCAGTACCACTATTTTTAGAGTTAGTTTCAACAATTGTTATGTCATTACTATCAACGATATAGGTATCATCACCTAATCCACCGATTAAGGTATCAGTTCCGCCACCGCCTGATAGTGAGTTCTTGCCTGCATTACCTGTAATAATATTGTTTAATTCATTACCAGTTCCTGCTAAAGCAGTAGTGCCTGTTTTTAAAACAAGGTTTTCAACATTGGCATCAAGGGTATAATTCAAACTGGCTATTACAGTATCAGTTCCTGACTCTTCAGATTCAGTAATAGTAATAGTCTTAGCATCATAGATATAGGTATCGTCGCCAGCACCACCAATTAAGACATCAGTACCGCCGCCACCCATTAAAGTGTTAGCTGAACTATTACCAATGATTGTATTGTCTAACTTGTTACCTGTACCATTTATAGCACCAACTGTTTCAGGTGTTTCAGCATTTGATGGAATAAAATCAAGCAATACCATGTTCTCGAGGTTATCGCCTAATGTATAGTTTATAGTTGCATATACAGTATCAGATCCTGCATTTTTAGCTTCTACTATTTTAACGCTTGTACTGTCATAAATGTATGAATCATCACCAAGTTCACCTTTTAAGGTATCAGTTCCACCGCCACCTGCTAATGTGTTATTACCATCATTACCTGTAATAGTGTTATTACTAGCGTTACCTATTCCCGCAAGATTTGATGTTCCTGTTAAGGTAAGATTTTCAAGATTAGTGCCTAAACTATAATCAATTGAAGCTAATACCGTATCAGTACCAGCTTTTTCGGATTCTGTAATTGTAATAGTTGTAGCATCATATACATAAGTATCATCTCCTGCGCCACCGATTAATGTATCGGTTCCGCCACCGCCTGCTAATGTATTTTTACCATCATTACCGGTAATTATGTTATTTAATTCATTACCCGTTCCTGCGATATTAAGTTTGCCTGATTTTAATGTCAGATTATCTAAGTTTGCACCCAGTGTATAGCTAAGACTGGAAATAACAGTATCAACACCTGCGTCGGCATCTTCTGTTATTGTTATATTCTTATTATCATAAATATAAGTGTCATCACCTGCACCACCTATCAAGGTGTCAGTTCCGCCACCACCAGATAAGGTGTTACCAAGTTCACTACCTGTAATAATGTTATTTGAAGCATTACCTGCGCCGACTAATGCATCAGCACCTGATAAAACTAGATTTTCTACGTTTGCAGCTAAAGTATAGCTTAAACTTGCATTTACTGTATCATTACCGCCATCTTTTCCTTCTACGATTTTAATACCTGCATTATCATAAACATAAACATCATCGCCTGCACCACCGATAAGTGTATCGGTACCGCCGCCGCCTGATAATGTGTTATTACCTGCATTGCCAGTAATAATGTTATTTAAAGCATTGCCTGCTCCAATAAGGTTGTCAGAACCGGTTAAGGTTAAGTTTTCCAAGTTATCACCAAGGGTATAACTTAAGCTAGCTTTTACAGTATCTATTCCACCTGCTTCAGATTCAGTAATTGTTACATCAGTACTATCGTAAATGTAAGTATCATTACCAGCACCACCAATTAAGACGTCGACACCACCGCCACCGCTTAATATGTTGTTTCCTTTGTTGCCATTAATAGTGTTGTCCGTGGCATTACCGGTACCGTTAATATTTCCACTACCGGATAAAGTTAAACTACCTTCACCTTCAGCGAGTGTGTAAGATGCGGCTTTCGTTACATCTGCCATAAAACCCTCCATGAGTTGCTATTACATATCCTTATATTCCAGTTGACAAGCCTCTATTGTTTTTTCTCTAAACTACAAAACGAAATCAAATGTTTAAATGAATTCAACTACACAAAATATTACCGTTACAAAAATACTGATTATTCTCCTAAAATAATCAAGTAAATAAGTAATTATTAGTCTAATCCTGAGTTCCATTCAAGACTATAAACATATATTTTAACATTAACTTTCGTTTCACAATATAAACAAAACAAGCTTCGATATATTAACACATACTTGATTTCATATCAAGTGTAATATTAACATATCTGAATCACCTTTTTAAATTTTAAACTATTTTTCAAAACAGTCAATGGTGTTTTTACATATTTCATACTAAATTATGACCATTTCTTGAATAAGTACAACTTTTGTTGTAGCTATAATACTTATACAGCATTATTTTTGAATGTAAATAAACCGTAATACTTTTGACAAGATTGAAGCTCTAATAGGAAGTATCTGAAATAGGTATAGAAATAATGAAAGTAGTACCAACATTCATTTCAGTTTCAAACCATATCTTCCCATGGTGTGCTTCAATTATCTGTTTAGTCAAATACAACTGTATTCCGGCACCAATTTTTCTAGAAAGAGCTTGAACCATAGAATATCTCATAAAAATACTGTCCCTAATTTCTTCAGGGATACCGCTACCTTGATCAGTAATTGAAATATTTATAGAATTAAAACGTCTAAAACATTTTATAGTTACGGAAGTTTCTTTTTTTGTATGATTAATAGCATTTTCTATTACACAAGTTAAAGCAATTAAAAACTCCTTAATATCAATAGAAACCTCAGGTAATTTTTCTTGAGAATCAAATAATATAGAAATTGATTTTAATCTTGCATAATCACTCAAGGCGGAAATCACTTGATTGATTAATACTATAATGCTTACTTTTTCAAAAATTAAATCTTTTTTTCCTGACTCATACCGATATATTTCAGTTAATTCCTTTAACATTTTTGTAAGATTATAATTATTTTCAATTACTTCTTCAATAAAAGTTTTAAATTTACCGATTGGTTCATCAGGATTACGGGATACTATATATTCTAAAGCTTTTATCTCTCCGACTAAAGGAACGTGAAAGTCATGAGCTAATGTTAAAATGAAAGTATTTCTTAACTCATCAAGCTCAACTACTCTTCTAATTTCCCAAATTATATTCACCATTAATTCACAAATTGATTTATATAAATCAATTTGATATTCTGTCCAATTGTTTGACTTAGAAGAACAAATTGAGATCATTCCTAAAACTCTAATATTGCTATTATAACGAACAAGTAAACTTGTCATTGAAGACTTGATTTTGTATCTTTCAAAAAAATCCTGTATATTTTTGTCAGATACTTTGTAATTTTCTGTATTATTGATTATTACCATTTTTGAGAAAAGCGGATTATTCAATAACTCAAAAAAATCTTCTACTCTTGCATCAGGATATTCTTTCCCTAACAGTGGTTCCATATTGTTATTCATTAAATATTCATATTTAATTGTGGGCTTATATATGTCTAATACTGGTAATTCAATAAATAATACTCTATCAACTTCAAAAATATTCGCTAACTTGTTAATTAAAGTTTTATAGGCTTCTTCAAGATTTTTTATTAGTTTTAATTCATAAACAATTTCTTTTAATATTTTTTCTTTATCTCTCAACTTAGTAATTTTATTTTCTCTTTCAATTAATGCCTCAATATAATTCCAATTTAGCTGAGACATTTCATTAAATTTTGCTGTTAACCTGCCAATTTCATCATTAGACTTAACTTCAATTACATTAATCTCTTTTCCAGGAACATAGCTTTCTATTCCTTTAATTAAATCAAAAATTGGTTCTGTAAATTTATCGGCAATTAAGTTTTGTATAATACCGCCAACTAAAATAAACTCTAAAAAGATATATTCTGCATAAATTGGAAAAGTAATATTTAATAAAGCGGAAGAAAGAGATACAAAACCAATATATAAAACAGAAAGAAATGAAAATAATGAAGCTAGGATTTTTTGTTTTATATTTAGACTATTTTGACAGAAAGAAAGGTCTTTCATTCCTATAAATAAAAGGATAAATCCTATTAATTTTAGGGTATGAGCTATAATACCGTACATTTGAATTAAATGCGGATTTATATAAAATAATTGCCCAATACCAAGTATAAATATTCCCAAAGGAAAGAAAGAAAAATAATTATTTTTTTTATTTAATGTCATATCAAAATAAATAAAAGCAGTAATAAAGTAGATCGACTCATTTAAAGTTTGCAACGGCTCAATAAATAATAAAACTCTATAGCTTGCGAATTCAGGCAATATAGTCATTATTACTTCATGAAATAAAACAAATAGCAGAATTATAGAACCATACGCTAAATAAACATTAGACTTAAATTGTTTTAAATTTTCATTTGACGAAGAAACATAGAATATTGATAAAAATAGTGATGTTGAGATAATTAATTTTTCTAGTATTAAATATGTTAATTCTGAATTTTTTTGTAGATTTTGTAAGGTTAAAATATCATAAGGAAAATTATTTGCAGAAAATAGATGTATTATGTTCAAGCAAGCTACATAGAAAAATGCTACTGAAATAAGTAAATGTCGCTTATCTTTATTTATTGAAAATAATTGCTCCCCTCTAACAAATATAGATATATATATTATAGTCACCAACAATTCTAAAAATCTGTGCTCAAATAGCTTAAAATGAATGCCTGACAGTAATAAAACATAATCAGAATTACTGAATAATGCAAAACAAAACACAAATATAATCAATAAAATATATAGCCCTATTAATCTATATTTAGCCATTTTAACCTAACTTCACGTTATCAGTTAAATGTATATTTACATTTTTTTATCGAAGAAACATCGTGCTATAAGCTATTAGACAGACTATATTATAAAATTTATTTTTTTTGTTTGCATAGAATTTTAAAGAATAAAGATTGATAAGCATTTCGGTATGCCGTATAATGTATGGATAATAAAAACAGATCGGGTATTACAAGATGCAAATTATAAGAAAAAATAAAATATATATTTTTCTGATTATGTTTGTATTTATGCTTGGTCTTTATCTATTTGTGCAAAATAGTTATTGTCATTCATCTCAAATATTACAACCCAATATGGATTGTTGTTCAAATACTTCAACTAATATGGTCTCTAACTTACAAAGTTTAAACTCAATAAATATTAACTGCAAACATTGTAATCATTGCATTAAAAAAGAAAATACCGTTTATGCTGAAGATAGAGAATCTAAAATACTAATTCCTGTAATAAGTATTTTGACCTCAACAGGTATCAAAGAAACTGTTCTTAACTTTGAATTATTAGCTAAAGAAACTAATTTAATTACTTATAATAATTTAATTAATAAAAAATTAGCACTATTAAGAACGGTAATTATGCTGAATTAAAATGAATAATAAATCCAAGATGATCGTTTTTTTAAGTTTTAATTATTAATAGGAGATTACCAAATGAAAAAGATTTTAGTATTATTTATATTTTTATTCGTAGCAATATTTTCTCAAACATCAGTTTTCGCTCAAACAACCGATAAAGTGAATTGTTGCTCCAAAGCTAAAACAGAAATGGGAGCTTTCAAATTTCAACAACCTCAAGAAGAGAACTGCCAAAAAGCTTGCGATAAAGCTACTGTAAAAGTTGCTGATGATAAAGTAATGTCAACTCACGCATGCTGTAATAAAACTGATTGTAAAGATTGCACAAAATGTGATAAAACTACCTGCTGCAATAATTCTAAATGTTGTGACAAATCAAAATGCTGCGATAAAGTTAAAACACCTGAATCAGTAAAACCTTGTCCGATGGAAAATAATACTGTAAAAACAGATTGTTGTGATAAGAAATAATTTAATCAAAACAAAAATAAATGCCTCACTAAAATAGTGGGGCATTTTGCTGTTAATCTTCAAAATAATAGGCTATTCCTAACATTTAGGAATAGCCTATCAACTTTTTTATAAACTACGCTTTAATTTCTTGAGCAAGTTTATTTAATTTAGCAAGAAGTTCATCAGCTTGTGCTTTTTCTTCTGCTGACAGTTTATTATATTTTAATTTAATTGTGTCAGCTAAAATTTGTGGAATGTTTAATGCAACATTACTATTTAACTGATGTCTGTAGAATTCACTATAATCATTTGGCACTCTTAATGTCCAGTTTGTAGGATCATTAGCTCCAGGTCTATTATAGGTTTTGTCAATTCCAAAATAATCAGCAAAAGAAATTTGAATATTAGAAGCTCTTGTTGAGAAGATTTCTAAATATTTAGCATAAACAAACGCTTCAACTTTTTCTTCTAATGATGAATTAACAAATTTATGTTTGAATTCATTTCTTTGAGCTTCATCTTCAAAAAGATCTTGAGCAACTAAGTCAATATGAGGTTGAGCAGTATTTGTCTTAAATAATTCAGTAGCCCACATTCTTAAAGGAGCATTATCATGTGTACCAGGTGTTACACAGTGATGACTGTCAATATTTATTCCTCTGTAAATATGCTCGGGTTTTTCAGGAACTACGAATTGAGTTACTCTAATACCTGTAAGACCGAATTTATCTAAAACTGCTGCGACAGGAGTTGTAATAGTTCCAAGATCTTCAAAAATAACATTTTCTTTATCTTGATTATATTCTTTTGCAGCAGCTAAAATAACCTTTTCAATTACTTCAGCATATCTGTTTACAACATCTGCTCTATCAAGAGCTGATGTTTTAACTCTGAATTCACTGTCAACAGGCTCAGTAAGATCTAAATCTGTACTGGTAATTCTTGAATATTGCTCTAATTCTTTACAAGCATCATTCTCGTGAGCTGTTGGAGATGAGAATAATCTGCTTGCGCCATATTTAGGAGCAGCACTTGAAATGCCGTCTTTATATACATAAGGGTCAATTAGTCCAACTGCGTGGTCAATTCTTGCTCCGCCCGGATTTTCTTTGAAGACTTTTTCATATCTGGCTTTAAGAAGTTTTCCTGCTTCACCTAGAGTGCCGTCTTTTTTAACAACATTTTCAGGGTTGAATACAGGGAATCCCCATAATTGACCTGATTTTGAGAATAAGTCAGGAGGGCAGCCAAGGTTCCAACCTTTTAAGAAGTATGATTGAGCACTCCATGAATCTCTATCGGAGAATGCAACTTGAATATCAGCTATAGTGTTGATTCCATGACTTAAAGCAAATTCTTTTGTCTGTTCTTTTTGTTCAAATACAACAAATTGACAGAACTCATAGAAAGCTATTTCATTAGCATATTCTTTTTTGATTTCTGCAATTCTAACTTTTGCTTGTTCAGCTTCAGCTTCATTAGAGGGACAGAAAAGTTTTTTATCTGTTTCATTTGTCCAAAGTGGCCAATAATCATTATTATAAGCAATTGATAAAGCTTCATACATAGCATCTTTTTCTAACCAGAATTGGTTTTCTTCAACGTATGCTTTAAGCTTTTTATCTAATTCTTGCAAAACTTTTGATGAAGCAAGTTTTTTCTGATAAGTTGAAAACGCTTCTTTTAGTGCTGATTCTTGTTTTGAGAAAATATATGAGTATTCAACTCTGTTTATATCGGAATTTTCTGGTTTATTATTTACAATTTCTTCAAAAGTTTCTTTTGATAAAATATTATCCCATTCCTCTTTTGTTAAGGCTTCAATGTCAATAAATAAAGGGTTTGTGGAAAACATTGTGCTTGCATATGGAGACATGTCTATTGATTTTGTTTTACCGTCAGGGCCTAACTGAATACCTGTAAATCCTAGATTCTCAAGATATGTTATAAAGTTTCTACCACCATGTGAAAAAGGTGAGCCCATACCTGTATCATTTACAGAAGGAAAACTTGAGCCATGAATAATCATGCAAAGTTTTTTGTCTAAAAGTTTTAACGCTTCTGAAACGGTTTCTGTATAAGTAAGTGGAAGGGTTTTTTCTGGTGCTAATGCAGCAGAGCAGCATTTTTTAGACATTAAAATTCTCCATTTTACAATTTTATCTTTACCATAGATTAATTTACCAAAAAAATACAATTACATATAAATATTTTTTTTGATAATCAAGAATTCTTTACACTTAATAAATTTAATATTTAAAAGATAAGCTTATATTTGCATAGATTTACTTCTATGAGATATTGCCTACTTAGCTAAAAAATAACTTATTAAGTAAAAAGCAAATTAATTATGATTAATTTGCTTTAACATTATTATTATTCAATTTCATAAATTCGTCCAATAATACATAGCCTTGTGGCTTTGTATTGTCTTTTGGTAAGGCTTTAGCTGATAGCTCGGCATGGTGTATTTTAGGAATTAAATCTTCTTCTTTTATTGAAATAGCACCGATGTAATTATCATCCGAATCACTGCCAATAAATGTAGTTTTTCCATCCTTGCCTTCTTCAGCTTTTATAATTGTGATTTCATGTCCGCTATTACCAACAATCTGATTGTTTTTATCAAGCTCAGTTATTCCCATAATAACATTTTTATCTGAATTCAAAGTATCTATAATCTGCTTTTTAGTAGTATTGTAATCATAGTTATAAGATGTAACTTTACCAGTATCATCTACGTTCTGATAAACAACTGAAACATTATCTACAGCTCCATCAACATCATTATCAACAATGTTTTCTACCGTATTAACCTCAAATTGAGCAAGACCTTTCCCGTCAGTAATAAAGTCGTCATTTCTTTTGTCTAATAATGTATTGTAGGTATTAGCGCTTCCCAATTGCATAAAGGTTGATTGCATAATTGTATCAACAAGTGATCTTGTATTGTTATCAGGTCGATTTTGCTGGATTTTAGCTCTTACAAGAGCATTTTTGTCAGGTCTGATTTTGACTTTTACAGTATCAAAATCAACTGAGCTATGATCCATTCCAAAGCTATTAAGAGTTTCAACGGCCTCAAGTTTATTTTTTGCAATATCATTATATTTTAAATTAATCTCCGCTGTCATCTCTGGAGCAGAAAGTGAAGCAACAAGTCTTGTAAATTCGGCAGGTTTTCTATCGGCAAGATTAAACTCAATGCTAGAAGCTACGCAAGTTCCGCTATATTCAACATTCATATCTTCTTTTGTTACTGCAATAAAAGGTCCTGTATATTTAGCATCGTTAAAGTGAGGAGCTAATTTACTATTAAAGCCCATGCCCTTATTAAAGGTCGTAAACCATTCATTTGCAAGAATACTTGGTGTTTCTAAATCTGGAATTTTACCAAAATTTTGATTAATAATCATAGGGTTTTCAATAGTTTTTATTGTTTCAATTAAAACTTTTTTATTATCAAGCCCGTCTGCTCTTGGTGTTGTCATAATTTTATGTAAATTTTGAAGAGTGCTTGAGCCATCATTTGACTTATTTGATAAAAGTTTACCAGTTTTTAAAAGGTTATCAAATTTTGCTTGATTTTCTTTGCCTATAAACTCGCTAATTTGAGAATACATTGCTTTATCTTGAGGATTATCAAGTTTTGCTTGAAATGAAACTGCATTTAACCAACCTTTAAATGCAACAGGGTTAGTTTTAGCTGAATTTTGCTGAAATTCAGGCTTACTTTCTTGCACAACAGGTTTTGAAGTTTTAACGGCTTCATATCTGTTTAACCCTGCAAATCTAACATTTAAAGAATTATTTATCATTTACCCGCAATTCTCAAATATACCGACATAAGTTTAACTATATATAAAAAAACAAATCATATAGTAAAATTGCTAAAATTTAAAAAATGCGAGGTAGATACAAATAGAAAGTACTACCAATATTGACATGACTTTCAGCTCTTACAAATCCGCCATGTGCTTCTAAGATTAGCTTTACAATTGATAATCCCAGCCCTGTGCCACCGGTTTCTCTACTTCTGGATTTATCAGTTCTATAAAAACGTTCAAAAATATTTTGTAAAGATTCTTCTCTAATTCCTTTGCTTTCATCTGTTATAGCAATAACATAAAATTGATCATTTTTAGATAAATTTATAATAATAGATGAATTTTCATTACAATATTTAATCGAATTATCAACTAAATTTAAAATAGCTTGCTCAATTAAGCATGCATTTACTTCACAAGAATGAATTTC
Organism: bacterium; assembly: GCA_037137535.1. GTDB lineage: Bacteria > Cyanobacteriota > Vampirovibrionia > Gastranaerophilales > JBAXKC01 > JBAXKC01. The sequence goes on from JBAXKC010000020.1 coordinate 33,295, forward strand.
ATTGGAATTAAATATCATTTTTAAATTTTTATCATTAAGTTTATCACTGCACATAAAGAGTATATTGTCGATAATGTCGTTTAGCGGGCATAATTCCATGTCAATTACGCCTCTTTCGACATCTTCTTCAATTTTTGAAATATACAACAAACTGTTGATTATATTATTTACTCTATTAACGTTATCAACTATTGCTTCGATAAATTCGTCTGTTTTAGTAGAGTTCTTATTTTTTTCATCTGATAAAAGTTCAGAAAATCCACTTATCATTGCGAGTGGTGTTTTTATTTCATGAGAAATATTGGATAAAAAAACTTTTTGAGAATAAATTTCAGCTTCTTTTAAAAATATGGATAGTTGTTCAGCAATACTGTCTAAAAGAGATAAATTATCATTATTCAAGAAACTTTCTTGATTATAAAAATATAAAAAGATACAAGCATACCTTTCCTTGTCTATTGTAAAAGGAATGGCAGCCAGCGACTTTACTCCAAGTTCATCATAATATGCCTTGAAATAATCAGGTATGGTTGACTGATTGGATATATTTTCATATAAGACAGGTTTTATTGAGAGCAATAAATCATGCCAGTATTGTCTGCAGTTTTCGCAAAATTTTCTTTTTTCAAAAGAAATAATTGAAGTATTAGCTCTGAATTCTTTAACATATTTTGGACCTGAAAAAATACTGTTAGCTTCAATAAGTAGAACTTGTTCAGCGTTGAAAAATCGAGATAGTTCACTATTAACAAGAAAAATTTTCTCATCAGAGTCATCTTCGCTTTTTAAAATATCTGAAATAGTTCTTAGTAATTTTTCTTTTTTAGCTTGCTGTTTTATTTGCATAAAAAGTTCAGAGTTTTTTATAATAAAACCAAAATGGGAACAAACTCCTTTTAATACGTTTATTTCATTAATATTTAATGATTTATGATTACTCGTATATTGTAAAGAAATAGAAGCAATTAATTCATTATTGAAAAACACAGGAAAGAAATAAGCTGAATGCATATCATAAGAGTTAATTAAATTATGCTTAAAGGAAGATGCTGCTTTGCTTAAATTGATGTCTTCAGAATTATTTAAGACTATAATTTTATTTTTTTTGAAAACAGATATAATTTTATCAATATTTTCATGATGATATTCAGTGCCTACTATACTTTTAACATTGCTATTTTTTAAAAACTCCGAATATTCATCTACTTTTAAAAATTTCTTACTATTATTATCAAAAAATCTTATATAACATCTATCTGTATCAAAGGTTTGCCCTATTTTTTGAACAAGAGCCTGTTTTAATTCATTGAATTCAATAAATTCTGAAACATGCTCAATTAGTTCTCTGCGTGATTTTTCGGCTTTTATTGCCTGGCGAATCAAGTTTTGTTTTTTTATTAAATCTTGAGTATAACTCCAGCTGGATTTTCTGAAATTGTTTATTTTATGGACTAAAAGCCCAATCTCATCATTAAAATCTGTATCTATATTAATATACTCATCTTTTGGTTTAAGTGAGTCAATAATGCTCATAAGATTAGTAATTGGGCTTAAAAGTTTTGAAGAGAAAATATAATGGAAAAATATTGTAAGTATAAAAATCAGTAAAAATATGTATTGCATTAAATATGGAATTTCCATTTTAAAAAGAAAATTCCATAAAAATAAGAAAATAAAATTAAAACTTATTATAAGAAGGGAGATATAAGTTAATAATTTTTTTCTGAAACTTAATCCTAGATTCAAATGCTCAAATTCTTTCAACCCTAAGCAAAGTAGAATAAGACCTAAGACCTTTGAACAATGAATATAGATTCGATAAATTGAAATGAAATAACCTGGGCTGGCAAAATATATTTGAAATACACTTAAAACTAAAAGAGAAGCTGATAAAAAAGTTAGTTTTTTTTTCTTTTCAATAGTCCTTTCATCTATTAATAAGACAAAAGATAATAGAAACAATAAATTATCAATGATTTCAACTATGGGATTTGTTGACATTATCGTATGAATAAAATGTTTGATAAAATTAATATTTAAATATAAAGAACCTTCAACAAAGGCTAAAATAGAAAATATTGATACAAAAAATATTGTGGTAATAAGTTTTAACTTATTAAGGGTAAATTGTTTTTGTTCTTTATTAAAAACAAAGATTGATCTTAAAATAAAGATCGATATAGTTATATTAGACAGACTAAGCATTAAAAATTCAGGATTACAACACGGAAGAATACAGGTAAAACTTTTTGAGACGATGAGAGAATGAAATGAATGAACCATTTCAAATATAGTTCCGCCGCTAAAACCTAAAAATAAATAATAAAATTTAATATTTTTAGTTTTTAAAAATCTTTTTAAAGATAGCGCAACAAGTAATAATAATAATGAAATTATTACTATGCTAAAAAAAACATTATGAGCAAAATTAAATGACAGCATTTTCTTTGAATTTGTACCCGACTCCGTAAATTGTTTCTATATTTTTACCATGTAATCCAAGTTTTTTCCGCAACCTTACCATTAAAACATCAATAGATCTTTCAAATACATAAGCCTCATCACCTTTTAATTCATCAAGTATTTGAGATCTTGTGTATGCTCTACCAGGTTTTTGAGCTAATAGATGCAATACTTTAAATTCTGAATTTGTAAGTTCAATAATATTATCATTTATTTTAACTTCAAAATTCTCAGGATTAATTAAAAGTTCACCATAGTTTAACACTTTTTGATTCAAATTTGTATCTCTGTTTGTTCTAGATATTACCGCATTTACTCTGGCTAAAAATATTTTTTCACTAAATGGCTTTGTTATATAATCATCTGCACCTTGTTCAAAGCCTGTTAAGACATCATATTCATTATTTCTGGCGGTTAGCATAATAACAGGTATTTTCCAAGTTTCACTATTGTTTTTTAATATTTTACAAATCTCAAATCCACTCATATTAGGTAACATCACATCTAATATAACTAAATCGGATTTGTTTTCTATGATATACTCAAGAGCCTTTTCTCCATCGCCAAAAGCCACAACTTCATAACCATTTTTTGACATAATATAAGTAATCAACTTCAACATTGATTCTTCATTATCGATAGCAACTACTTTTTTTCTGGTATTCATTTTTCCACGCACACACTTATTTTTTTAAACAGTCAAACAGTCAAATAATATACTTTACTTATCAAGGATTATTAAAATTAAAACAAAGATTTAAATCAAGATAAAATCGATCGATAAATCAATATCTTAAGTATATCATACTTAAAGGTGAATTTTTTTGAATGTATATACAAAAGAGGGTTAATATAAAACCTTATAAAGGTGATAATTATTTTATTGCTGAATTATTTGTAAGTGAGGAAAATATATGGGATATTGGGAGGAATGTGATCTATTTAAATATGCTTTTATATCAGATAGTAGCAATAATTTATTTGAGCAAAACTCATATTGCGTTAGATGTGGAAAAAAAATTGACTTTGTTTGGCAATTAATTAAATGCTCTACTTGTGGAGGTACAAGAACTCCGTGTACTAACAACGCAAATAGTAAAATTAGGCCGTTAAATAATAATTGCAGTAAATGTGGTTCGAGTAAATATAGGGTCGAGATAAGTAAAAATATTAAACTTTCTGAAATTGACTTAGCTATATCGTCTAAAATTGTATCAGATGGCATAAATTTCCCGATTATTGTAGGAAGTAATATAGAACAAACAGAGATAACTATTGAACCAATTTGCAAAAATGAACTGAAAAGTTTTGATATTTGGAGTAAAAAAATATATGGGACATAAAAAAAATAAGGGATAACTCCCTTATTTTTTCTTATTTATTTAATTTATTGCCAACACTGTTTCGATTTTTTATATGATTTATGTCTTCTTTCTTCTTTTTGTAGAAAACGATTTAATAGGCCATCTACGTCATCAATTACATTTTTACAACTAAAAGTTTCTGAATCTTCATTGAAATTACAAGTGTCGAAATCAATTCCCTGAGTCCAAATATTCATTTTGTTTTTGTTCATGATAACTCCTTGCTAGAAAATTTAATTAATATCTTCATAATAATTGATCGTCATTTTTGGAAAAAACTTGAGTAAATAAATGTAACGATAGAACCCCCTTCTCTTTAAAGGATTATTGCTGAATTTCTTTAAGAAATGTTAACAATAAGTAATGAAATATTCACTTTATACGCAATTCGTATATACTTTTTGTTTTTATATTAACACAAGGGTATAGGATTCAAAAAACTGAATAGAATATTGGGGATATTAAAGTTTTTCAAGGGAGTTAGGTTATGGGAAATTATTTTAACAACAACTACAGCAGGCAGAATTATCATCACAACAACAATATTGGGAATCAGGTTTACACAAGACCACACAATTCAAATTCTTTTAATTTAATACCATTTGGTCATCGTCAACCTGACCCCACCGGTTTAATTAGACAAGGAAATCGAATACTGTCAAGTGATCCTTATCAAGGATTGGGCTTAAATTTAAATCAAAATAGCTGTTATGATAACAGGGAGCATCATCACCAACATAATCGTAATAATGGTACAGGTTTTGGTGATATCTTAAAAGGTATATTAGGTATAGCTTGTTCATTCTTTGGTAATAATAATAATGCACAAGTTCAACAGCAACAACAACAACCTGTTGTATATAATAATAACTGTAATTGCAATATGAACAATCCTCAACAAGTGCAACAAAACGCTAATTCACAAAATATCTTAAAAACATTATTAGCTTTGATATTATCAATGAATGGAAACCAAAACAATACTAATCAGACTCAACAACAGGCTCAAACACAGCAGCCGACTTATAGTTTTGCAACACCTGAAGCTTCTGAGTTTATTTTAAAAGGTAGATATACCCAAACAACAGTTACTCAGAATCAACCAATATACAGCTTCGCAAAACCCGAAGACTCTGCATTCATTTTAAAAAACAAATTTAATTAAATTTTCATAGAATAACACATCCTCAGAAAAACTAATCATAACCCAAGTTTACCGGAATTTCCCATTCCGGTTTTTTCTTTTGAATAAAAAAGACTTGACTCTAAAATATGTTCTGAGTAATATACTTATATTGAAAGTTAAATACGCCGCGGTAGCTCAGTCGGTAGAGCAAGGGACTGAAAATCCCTGTGTCGACAGTTCGATTCTGTCCCACGGCATTTCTCTTTCTAAGAGATAATCGGCGGTTGCCGATTTTTTTGTATGTTTAGTTTTAAAATTAACAAAATAAGAATCCCTGAAATTTCCTAAATTAATATGATAAAAGTCACATCTGAATTGTGATTATCTAAATGCTTAATGAAATATTCAACATTTAGATAATTTTAAAAAAATATTTAACTATTAATATAGTTGTAAATACTATAGGAGCAATTATGAACGATACTATTAAAACTATTTTAAGCAGAAGAAGTGTAAGAAGTTATTTGCCACAGCAATTAAAAGAAAGTGATCTTGATTTAATTATTAAAGCAGGATTAAATGCACCAAGTGCCCGCAATGAACAGTCATGGCATTTCACGGTAATACAAAGTAGAAAAGTTATAAGCAATCTTCTTGAAGCATCAAGAGAGGCAATGTTAAATAGTGGAGATGAAAATTTAAAAAAATACGCTGAAGATGAGAATTTTAATATTTTTTATGATGCTCCTACTGTAATTGTAGTGTCTGGTGATAAATCAGCAATTGCAGCTCCATTAGATTGTGCAGCGGCTACGGAAAACATGCTTATTGCCGCAGAGTCATTAAATATCGGCACATGCTGGATTGGTCTTGTTTCGCCACTTTTTAAAAGTGAAAGAGCTGAAGAATTTAAACGTTTATTTGAAATTCCTGAAAACAACGAACTTTATTATGCTGTTACCATTGGCTATAAAACAAACGAGAACGAACAAGCAGCTCCAAGACGTGAAAATACCGTTAATTTTATAAGAGAATAAGTTAATTTTATAGTTTTTAAAATAAAAAAAGTTGTCTATTTGGGACAACTTTTTTGTGTATAACGGTAATAATACTCCTTATATATGAGTAAATTTATTTGAAGAATTTGCTAAACATGTATATAATAATTGTATCTGCATATTAAACATTGGATTATAGTACGTATTATTGGAACAATTATGTCTAAAGATCTTAGTAAAATATTAAATCTGCAAGCTATTGTTGAGCAAAATCCGAATGACGTTAATTCCTATAATGATTTAGCCATAATTTATTACAAAGAAGGAAATAAAGCGAAAGCTTTAGAACTATATAAAAAAGCCTTAGAAGCTAATCCCGATTATTTAAAAGCCTATAACAACAGCGGAATCATTTACTGTGAATTACAACAGTATGACAATGCAATTAAAATCTATAATAAGGCTTTAGAAATAAATCCGACATTTCTTGATACTTTATATAACCTTGCAAATGCTTATTCCTATAAAAATGAGTTGAAGTTATCAATTGAATATTATAAGAAAGCAATAGAATTAAATCCAAGCTATATAGAAGCACACAATAATTTGGGTTTGGCTTATCAGAAATCAGAAGAATATAATCTTGCTATTAATTGTTATAAAGCTGCAATTAAATTAAAACCAGATTTCTTTGAGGCTTATAATAATTTAGGTTTTTTACTAAATGAAATTAATGACTACGATAGTGCAATAACCTATATAAAAAAATCTCTTCAACTTAATCCGAATAATCCGCAAGCTCAAAATAACATAGGTATTTCATATTACGAGAAAAGACAGTTTGAAAAAGCAGAAAAACATTATAAAAAAGCAATTGAGCTTGACCCTAACGGTGCAGATGCTTATCATAATTTATCAACCTTGTACTTAATTAAGGGTGATTTTAAAAAAGGTCTAAAGTATTATGAATGGAGACGATTAGGGTTAAATAAAAGCGTTTGCCATACTCCTGTATTCCAAACACCTCAATGGGACGGAAGCTCTTTAAAAGATAAAACTATTTATGTCCATTATGAGCAAGGCGATGGAGATACATTGATGATTTCAAGGTATTTGCCGAAACTTTCTGAAATGGGCGCTAAAGTCATATTCAAACCTCAACTTTCATTGGAAAATTTATTTAGGCAAAATAATTTGAATGCTGAGATAATCAGCCAAAAAGTTCCAGATAATACAATTGAATTTGATGAACATATCTCAATTATGAGTCTGCCATTAGTATTAAATACAACACCTGATAATATTCCTGATTCTGAAGGATATTTAAAAGCCGATAAACATAAAGTGTCTGAATATAAAGAGGCCTATTTTAACAATGACAATTTTAAAGTCGGCATCTTCTGGCAAGGCAATCCACGAACTATGAAAAAGAGAGCGGCTAAATTATCAAATTTTATGGCATTAGCAAATATTCCAAATGTAAAGCTTTATTCTCTCCAAAAAGGCTATGGCCTTGAGCAACTGGAAAATTTGACGAAGAATTTTGATATAGTGAACTTAGGGAAGAATTTCAATGATTATTCATACACAGCCGCAGCAATAGAAAATCTTGATCTTGTAATAACTATTGATTCTTCTATCGCTCATCTTGCAGGAGCGTTAGGAAAACCAACATGGATAATGCTGAATACAAATTATGAATGGCGATGGCTTTTAAATAAAGATGATTCGCCTTGGTATAAGTCTGTAAGACTTTTTAAACACAGAAAAATGGATGACTGGAACGAATTATTTTTAAGGGTGGCTACGGAATTGTCTAAATTAACTTCAGATAAAAACAAAAAGTTTAACGCAGAAGATTATAATGTTTTAGGTGTAAATTACTCTCAATCAGGTAATTATGATATGGCAATCGAGAGTTTTAAAAAAGTTGTTGAGTTAAATCCTAAAAGCATTGCTGCCTATAATAATCTTGGAATAACCTATTTGAAAAATAATGATATTGACGCTGCAATCAAGTGTTATAAAAAAGTTTTAAACATAGCTCCTAAAAATGCTATTGTGCATAATAACTTAGGAAATGCCTATGCACGACTTGAAGAATTAGACCTCGCTATCGAACATTATAATAAAGCCTTAAAAATAGATGAGAATTATGTTGATGTGTTTACAAGTTTAGGCTGTGTTTATAATCAATTGGGCGAATATGAGCTTGCAATTAAAAATCTTGAAAAAGCAATTGAATTAAAGCCTGATAATATTGAGGCTTATAATAATCTTGGAATCTCTTATTATGAAACAAGGCAATTTGAGCTTGCTATAAAATATTATGAAAAAGCAATAGAACTTAATCCTGATTTTGCAGAGGCTAATAGTAATTTAAGTCATTTATACTTGCTCAAAGGTGATTATTTAAAAGGTTTTGAGCTTTATGACTGGAGATTTTTAAAGAAAGATAATCTCAAAAACCTTAATATCCCTGTCTTAAAAACTCCTATGTGGGACGGAATTTCATCACTGAAAAATAAAACAATATATGTGTATTATGAGCAAGGTTTTGGCGATACCATAATGTTTGCAAGATGTTTGCCATATTTACATGCAATGGGAGCTAAAGTCTTATTTAAACCACAACCTCAACTTTTTGAATTGTTCAAAAATTGTGATTTGAGAGCAGAAATTGTTGACCCGTCAATAAGTGATGATGAGCTTATTTATGATGAGCATACTTCACTTCTTAGATTACCTTATCTGTTTAAAATAACTCTTGATGATATTCCGTTGAGAAGAGGTTATTTGAAAGCCTATGGGGATAAAGTACAAGAATATAAACTAAACTATTTTAATAATAAAAACTTTAAAGTCGGTATTTTCTGGCAGGGTAATCCTAAAGGAATAAAAAAAAGAGCTGCAAAGTTATTAGATTTTCTTCCATTAGCCAATAATCCGAATTTAAAATTATATTCTCTTCAAAAAGGGTTTGGCATTGAGCAGCTCGAAGAAATTCCTGAGGGTATTGAGATAGTAAATCTGGGTGAAACCTTTCAAAGTTATTCATACACAGCCGCAGCAATAGAAAACCTTGATCTTGTAATAACAATTGATACATCAGTTGCTCATTTAGCAGCTGCACTTGGAAAACCTACATGGGTAATTTTACATACAAACCATGAGTGGAGATGGCTATTAGATAGAAATGACACCCCTTGGTATAAAACAGTAAGGTTATTTAAACAAAAAAATAAAGATAATTGGAGCGAATTATTTAGTGAGGTTAGCGAGGAACTAAATAATATAGTTGCGAATAACAGTTTAATAACCAATCAGATAGAAGAATATAAAAATATTGCATTAAATAGTTTAAATAACTCTGATTTTAATAATGCGATAGATTATTTCAGAAAAATGATTGAGCTTGATTCTGATAATTTTATGCCCTATTTTTATTTAGGAAATACATATAATCAGTTAAATAAAAATAATGAAGCAATCGAATTTTATCTGAAAGCCATTGAGCTAAACCCTACTCTTGGCTCAATTCATACAAATATTGCAATTACCTACGTTAAAGAAAATAAATTCAAACAGGCTATTGAGCATTATAAGAAATCAATAGAGTTCAATCCGTATAATGCTGACACTTTCATGTATTTAGGAGTTGCTCAACAATCTACTGAAGAGTTTGATGAGTCTATTGAAAGTATTAAAAAAGCATTAGAATTAGACCCGAATCATTATGAATCATATATTCAGATCGCTAATACCTACGAATTAAAAGAAGATTATGAAACTGCTATTGTCTATTATGAAAAAGCAATAAATCTTAATCCTGATAACATAGCTGCATATAATAATCTGGGAGTTGTTTATTTTAAACTTGAAGAATATGATCTTGCAATTCTTAATTATAAAAAATCTTTAGAAATTAACCCTGATTATGTAGAAACTTATATAAATCTTGGTGTAGTTCACTTTCTTAGGAGAGATTTGATAAAAGCAAGAGAATGTTATAATAAAGCGATTGAACTAAATCCGGACATGCCTGAAGCCTATATCAATACAGCTGCAACCTACTTAATAGAAAAAAACTTTGAAGAAGGCTGGAAGTATTACGAATGGCGCTTTAAGAAAAAAAATGCAAGAAATTTATATTTGCCAAAAACTAATAAACCCTTATGGGATGGAAAAAATCCTGAAAATAAAACTATTTATGTTTATTATGAACAAGGCTTTGGCGATACGCTTATGTTTGCAAGATATTTGCCTTATTTGAATTCATTGGGTGCAAAAGTTATTTTTAAACCACAAGCTCCTCTTGTAAGTTTGTTAAGGCAAAGTGACTTGAATTCTGAAATAATTGGAACTTTTGTTGAAGATGATTCCTTTGAGTATGATGCGCATATTCCTCTTATGAGTTTGCCAAACGTACTGAAAACAAATATTGATACTATTCCTTATCCTGAAGGCTATTTGAAATCCGAGCCAGAAAAAGTTCAAGAATATAAAGAAAAATATTTTAATAATGACAAATTTAAGGTTGGTATTTTTTGGCAGGGTAATCCTAAGGGAATGAAGAAAAGAGCTTCAAAGTTAGAGCATTTCCTTCCTTTGGCAGATATTCCAAATGTTAAATTATATTCTCTTCAAAAAGGCTTTGGAATAGAACAACTGGAAGAATTACCTAAAAATGTTGATATAGTAAATATGGGAGCAGTATTTAAAAGCTATTCCGATACTGCTGCTGCAATAGAAAATCTTGATCTTGTGATTACTATTGATACTTCTGTGGCACACTTGTCAGCTTCACTTCAAAAGCCTACATGGATTGCTCTTCACTCGGATCATGAGTGGAGATGGTTTCTTGATGAGGATACCACCCCATGGTATAAATCAGCGAGATTATTCAAACAAAAAAATAAGGATAATTGGAATGAGTTATTCCAAAGAATTTCGCTGGAATTGTCAAATCTTGCATTAAAAGATAAAAAGCAATTAGGTATTGAAGATTATAATAATTTAGGAATAAATTACTCAAAAACAGGTGATTTTGAGAAAGCCGTAGAGTGCTTTAAAAAAGTAGTTGAGCTGAACCCTAAAAGTATTGCTGCAATTAACAATCTAGGCATAACTTATTTGAAAAACAATGATATTGATGAGGCAATTAAATGTTATAAGCAAGTATTAACAATTAGCCCAAACAATGCCATAGTTCATACTAATTTAGGAAATGCTTATTCGGGCAAAAAAGAAACCGAACTTGCAATTAAACATTATAAAAAATCAATAAAATATGATCCTAATCATGCTGATGCATATAACAGCTTAGGTTATATCTATAATCAAAAAGGTGAATTTGAAACAGCAATTCAATATCTTAAAAAAGTTATAAAATTAAAACCTAATTATGACGAAGGTTATAATAATCTTGGTATTTCTTATAAAGAGATGAAAAAATATGATTTAGCTATTGAAAATTACAGAAAGGCTATTTCTCTAAATCCTGCATCAGTAAAGGCTTATAATAACCTAGGAGCCGTTTATAATGCTCTTGAAGAAACTGATTTAGCTCTTAGACATTATAACAAAGCAATTGAGCTTGATCCTAATTTTGCCGATGCTTATTGTAATTTAGGCGTTATTTATACTAAGCTCAATGAATTTGAGAAAGCTCTTAAAAATTATGCAAAAACATTAGAACTTAAACCCGAGAATCCAGAGGTTTATTACAATCTTGGTGATACTTACATTAAGCAGAATATGGTAAAAGAATCTATTGAAGCCTGTGAAAAAGCAGTTTCGCTTTGTGCTGATGATAAAAAAATCTTTAATTTAAGTCTAAGTTATTTGATAAATAAGGATTTTGAACGTGGCTTTAAATGTTACGAAGCAAGAATGGGGCTTGATCAATATAAATTGTTAAAAGTTCCAAAATTCAGCAAACCGAGATGGCAAGGTGAATCAATTAAGGATAAAGTTATTTATGTTCATTCAGAACAAGGAATAGGCGATACTATTCAGTTTTCAAGATATATTCATCAATTGAACAGTCTTGCAAGAAAGGTTATATTCAATCCTCAAGGCTCTTTAACAAGATTATTTGAGGAAAATAATCTGCCTTATGAGATAGTTAAAGCTGATGCAAAAGAAAAAAGCATAAAATATGATCTTTATACTTCAATAATGAGCTTGCCTCACTATCTTGGAGCTAAAATTGATAATATTCCATTCTCTGATAAATATTTTTCGGCAAATCCTCAGCTTGTTCAGTCTTATAAAGAAAAATACTTTGATAATGATTGCTTAAAAATAGGAATAAAATGGCAGGGTAATCCAAACGGAAATAAAAATAGAGAAGCTGCACTCAATGACTTTTTAAAACTTGCGGAAATTCCTAACGTTAAACTTTATTCATTGCAGAAAGATCATGGAATAGAGCAACTTCTTGATAAACCAAATAATATTGAAATAGTTAATCTTGGAGATACTTTTACTGATTTTGCAGATACTGCGGCAGCAATTGAAAATCTTGATATTATTGTATCAATAGATACTTCCGTTGCTCATTTATCTGCGGCAATGGGTAAGAAAACTTTTATCTTAATACCTTTTGTTCCAGAGTGGAGATGGTGCTTAGATACGCAGGAAACGTCATGGTACAGTAATGCAAAACTATTTAGACAAAATAAAAGAGATGACTGGAAACATGTAATAGAGAATGTCTATACGGAAATAAATTGCGGTATTACAACTAATTCGGGAGTGATGAGTTGAATAATCAAGAGCTTGAACAATTAAAAATATTAATTTCTGAAGTTGCTAATGATAAAGCAGCAGGTAATTTTGACGGAGCAATTGAAAAATATAAAACAGCTATTCAGCTTAATCCAAATAATCCGGGGTTTTATCATGAATTGGGTATTTTATATGCTAATAAAAGAGAATTTTCATTAGCCGTTCAAGCCTATTCAAACTCTTTAAAAATAAACCCTAAGAGCTTTACAACCTTGAATAATTTAGGAAATGTTTATGATGCCATAAATGAAAATAAACTTGCAGGCGAATGTTTTAAAAAAGCATTAGAGCTTAACCCTTCTTATACTTCAGCTATTGCTAATTTAATAAATAATTACAGCAAGACAAAAAATTATGAAGAAGCGAAAGAGTTATGTAATTCTATTTATGGCAGACTTTCAAGTTATATTGAGTTGATAAAAATAGATCAACACATTAACGATACTGATTTTAGATACAAGATCAGTACGCATAACAAAAAAGTTCATAATTACGATTCAATTATGAATATAGATACTAAAATAGCTGTAGTTTATTTTTATGAAAACGACTTTAATGAAGATGACTATAATTTATTCCTTAAATATCTCGATAGTCAGACCTATAAAAATTATAGCTGTTTTATTGCAAATAAAGATTTATCAGCGCTTTTAGCTGAAATAATTGAAAACAAATGTTCTTATGTGTGTTTTGTTGAGCAAAAAGATATTTTGGTAGATAGAGCTTTAGCTGAAATTGTTAAAGAAGTAAGTTTGAATAATAATCTTGAATTTATTTATACTGATGAAGATATACTTACGCAGACAGGAAACTATATAGAGCCTTATTTCAAAACAGCTTATGCTGAATTTATATTGCATAGTCATAATTATATGAATGCTCTTTTGTGCTTGAAATTAAACGAAAAAATCTTGCCTTATTTCAATCAGATAACTAAATTAAATCAAAATTCTTTATATGAACTCGTTTTTAATCTATGCGGCAATGATATTTTGCCAACAAGAATTTCAGAGGTTTTATATCATAGGCATTATGAGAATGCTCAAAAGCTAAAACATAATAATACAAGTAAAATCGTTGAGAAAGAGTTTAAAAGAAGAAGCTATGATGCAACTGTTATAGGTTCAACTAATGGCTCAAATATAGCTAAATTCAATAATAACGGCATACCGAAAGTATCGATTATAATACCTTTTAAAGATAAAATTTATCTGTTAAAAGACTGTATAAACAGTATTGAAAAAAAATCCACTTATGCAAATTATGAAATAATTCTTGTTGATAATAGAAGCTCTGAGCAGGAAACTTTTGATTATCTGGATACTTTAAATTATACAAAAATAAAAGCAGATTTTGAATTTAATTATTCGAAAATCAATAATATAGCTACTGAAATTGCAACAGGTGATTATTATATCTTTTTGAATAATGATATAGAAGTTATCGAACCAAATTGGATCGAACATCTTCTTTCCTTGGCTCAATTGGATAAAGTCGGAATAGTCGGAGCAAAACTGTTATATACAAACGGTCAAGTTCAACATTCAGGCATGATAAAGTATGGTAACAGACGAATAAGCCATTGTAATCGATTTATAAGTGCTAACGCAGGCGGTTATCACAACTATAATAACATTATAAGAGAATATTTATGTGTAACAGGCGCATGCGTAATGATTGCCAAGAAAAAGTTTGAAGAAATAGGCGGATTTGATGAAAACCTACAAGTTGAACTTAACGATGTAGATTTATGCTATAAACTTGCAGATGTCGGATATATAAACCTATATAACCCGCATTGTCTTTTATATCATCATGAATCAATATCAAGAGCAGGGCTTTTCAAAGATCAGGTAAAAGGCGAATTCGTTTATTTTCACCAGAAATGGGAAAAAATTGTTTCAAAAGAAGATCCTTATTATAATGAAAACCTTTCAGATTTTAGAGTTGATTTTGCAGTAAAGATCTTTTAGAGATAATTGAAGTATATGACAAAAAAATGGCTACCTTTCTCGGTAGCCATTTTTAGTTATTTTACAACTGGTTGTTTTCCCTTTTGAAGAATTTCTTTAAGTTCGGTTTTTAGTGGTACAAATTCTTCGTCCCCTGCGAATGATTCTAAAAATTTTCCTAAATTTGGGAAATGAGCTGGATTGTGTCCATAACTTTCCATATTTTCTTTCAGTTTTGCAAATTCTGGTGTTTTAGGTTTTATATCATCAACTACAATGTCATAGATAGCGGACATTACGCCTGTTCTGTCTTTACCGTCTAAGCAATGGCAATAGGTTTTTCCTTCTGCTATTGTGCTGAAAAATTTCTTGATTTCTTCAGGTTTTGGATTAACTAGAGCAGCAAGCGGAATATTTACATATTTTATTCCCAGGCTTTCTGCCATAGCTGCTTCCCTGTCAGCGACTGTTTTATTTGCATGTGTAAAATCTACAATGGTTTTGACTCCACTCTCTTTTAACTTTGCCATAACGGTTTCATTATGAACACCGTTTTTTGCATTTGTATTTTTAAATAAAATTAATGGGTCTTTTATGATTGTAGTTACTAAATTTTTAACATTAGTAAAAACAGTCTCTTCTTTAGAAAATTTAAGTAAATCTCTGTTAAAATAGAGCCATTTTGTACTTACAGGTCTTACGCCTCTATATAAACTATCACTATTCTTATTAGCCTGACTAAAAATATTACGGCTGTTAGTTTCAGTTAAAACCCAGTTTTTAGTTTTACCTAAATGGTTATCAATTAAACCTGCTACAAAACTCGTAACTGGTTTTGCCCATGGTTCGGCTGCTAATCCTTTCAATCCCGTTGTAATCGGTTTTTTGAAAATAATTAAAGAAGCTAGTCCTGCTCCTGCTAAACCTGTTGTGATTAGAGCGTTTTTCAGTTGATTAGGTTTTGCGGTTTTAGGCTTTGGAATTGCTGTAAATGCTACTTTTTCGTTAATATCATTTTGTGCTGTGGGTGTAGTCTTATTTTTTAGACCAGTAAAATTAATATTATTTGAAAAATTATTTATCTGCACTTATGCATCTCCTAAAATGTATTTTTTCCTTTTATATTAAAACAGAATATACATATAAGTTGATAGCTTTTTGAATTTAGAACTCAAAATCTTTACATTATTTCAGTGTATAAAATATTGATTAAATACTAGAAAGCCGATTAATCATTATAATTAATCGGCTTTAAACTTTACTGATAAAACTTATTTTAACTTAAAGAACATTTTATTTTGCATCGCCATTTGATCCATAGCTCCCAATCTTTGTTGCCCTGTCGAACTTTGTTGGAAACTATGACCACCCGATGCGGCACTTGCTTGCATATCAGCCCAAACAGAACGCAAACTTTTTACTTCATTCAACTGACTAGTATTAGTAGCCTGTGCTTCAAGAACATTAAGCCTTGCATCAATAGCAGCTTTATCTCCTTCTTTTGAGTTTGTCGGAGAAACACCAATACTTTGCATAAATTGAGCAACTTCAGGAGGCGTTTTAGGCTCTACCTTTTGAGGTGGTTGAGTATTATTTACCGCATTAGTATCTTGAACATCCTGTTGCTGTTGAGTCTCTTGATTAGCTTGAACTTCTTGAGATTCATTAGGTTTATTACTCTGGTCCGTTTTCTGAGTTTGTTGAAGATACGGATTATTATATATATGTGGCTTTCTTCCAATAATCATAATTATCACCTTTAATCCATTATCTACTTAGTACTATAATGATATATCGGCAATTTTCTATTTTTATTTATAATTTTGGATTTATGTTTTACATTTATTAATAATCATTTTTTGAAATAAGTTTTCCATTCTTCAATTGTTTTACTTGGTTTAGAGTCTGTGCTTCTTTCCTTTAATCTTTCACTCATAAAAGTTAATCTTTCTTTTATTTCCTGATCAGGAACAACTTTAAGTGTTTCTGTTATGTTCGCAATTTTTTCTACATGATTTTTGCCTTTGATTAAAAATGAAGGCACTTTTCCTATTGCATCAAAAAATCCGATTAATTTATCTTTTTCGGGAGTTTTATTTCCTGATTCATTTATTATGTTTTTTGCAGTTTTACACCAGTCTTTGCCGTAACTATGTGCACAATCAGCTAAAAAGTCAGCGATTATAACACATTCTTCTTTTACAGATCCTTTAAATTTAACTTCATTTGTTTTTATAGAATCGTTTGCTTGTGTTCTTTGAATATTTCTAGTTTGAATAGGTGCTGAAAAAGTTGAATTAGTAAGTTTCATTTAATATTCCTTTTAATTGTATTAGCTATAAGTATAAAGTAATTAAAGAATTAAAAGTGCTTAAAAGTAAAATGCTTGATATGTAATCGTTTCGAACATTCATGTTAAGATATATTAAGTGGATATGTCAAAAATATATATTAAAAGGCAATTAAGTATATATTTTTGTTTTTATATAGATGTAAGGTAAAAACAAGATAATAAAAAGAAAAGGGGAAATAAAAATGGCAAGAGTACTTATTTCAATGCCTGAAGAGTTTTTAAGCACAATCGATGAAGTTGCTGACAAAGAACAAAGATCAAGAAGTGAACTTATAAGAGAAGCATTAAGAACCTACATACACAAATCCAAAGTTAGAGAAAACTCCGTAGCAACAAAACACGCAGCATTACTTGAAGCTTTACTAGACTAATAAAAGCACAAAATTAGGCGCTACTGACAGGGAATGGGGATAAGAAAAACTGAATAGAGAAGTTAAAGAGGAATAGACAAAGCAAAGAGGAAAAAGCACAAAATTAGGCGCTACTGACTGGGAATGGGGATAAGAAAAACTGAATAGAGAAGTTAAAGAGGAATAGACAAAGCAAAGAGGAAAAAGCACAAAATTAGGCGCTACTGACTGGGAATGGGGATAAGAAAAACTGAAT
>JBAXKC010000021.1:0-50379 GCA_037137535.1 bacterium
GGCAGGATTATTTGAACATTTATCATTCTGAAAAAGTCAATAATTATGCTGCTTTTTCTTGTGCTGCGTAACTCCTGTTGTTAAATATAAATAAATCAAAAAATAACCCTATTACTTAGGACGTTATAACTTGTCCGGTAATAGGGTTATCTTATAGGATCTTAAGATTACTAAGAAACTTATTCTACTGTGAAATCAGGAGAACCAAACATTCCTTCAATCTCTTCAAGGATTGCAGAAGGTTTTCTTGCATTTCCACGAGCAAAGCCTCTAGCTTTTTCATCAGCCTTATCTTCATTGGTATGTGTAAGGTGATAGAATCCAGTTCCGGCAGGAATTAATCTACCGATAATTACGTTCTCTTTAAGACCTCTTAGAAGATCTTTCTTACCTTCAACAGCCGCTTCTGTTAAGACTCTGGTTGTTTCTTGGAAACTTGCCGCAGAGATGAAACTTTCGGTATTCAAACTAGCTTTTGTAATACCAAGAAGTACAGCACTGTATTCACAAGGTTTTCCGCCTAAACTTTCCACAGCAGAGTTTTCTTGCTCTACTAAGTGTAATTCTAGCAATTCACCAGGTAAAAGCTTTGTATCACCAGGCTCTTCAATTTTTACTTTTTTGGTCATCTGACGAACGATAACTTCAATATGCTTATCAGCAATATCAACACCTTGTGATCTATATACCCTTTGAACTTCTTCAACTAAATATTGTTGAACAGGTTCATTACCACTTAATCTGATAACGTCATGCGGGTTAAGAGGTCCATCGGTAATAGGTTGCCCTTTTTCGATTCTCTGCTTATCCATAACAATAATGTTAGCATCTAAAGGTATTTTTATTTCCTGACGACCGTAATCAGTCTGAATAAAGAGTTTTTCGTAATCTTCATCATTTTCAAACTCTGCTATACCGCTTTCTTCAGCAAGAATTGCACATTCTTTAGGCTTTCTTCCTTCAAGAAGTTCTTCAACTCTCGGAAGACCCTGTACAATATCCCCTGTTTTCTGACGTTCGAAAATAAGTGTAGCAAGTAAATCACCTCGTTGAACAAGAGCATTTCCATCAACTTGTAATTGAGTACCTTGACTTAAAAGATAAGGTCTACCAGTTCTGACAGTAAGCTCTTTTCCATTAATTTCGACAACTTGACCAGATTTATCAGCAATTTCTCCACTTTCAGAGATAACTTGATCGATTCTGATAAGTTCACCAACACTTACAACAGGATTTGTTTTAAGCGTAAACTTAACGTTAGAATCATCAGAAATAAGTAAAAGTCTTCTAACTTCAGCATCAGGATCCTGATTAAGGGACACTTTACCGTCATTTTTCGCAAGAACCTGAATTTTAGAAACAGGAGTCTTAGGATCAATGAGTTGACCATGTTCTACAAGAAGTTCTGTTTGAACAGAAGCTTTACCTCTAGTTTGATCTTCAACTTCTCTTCTGACAATTAAGGTTTCAAGAACAACAATTTTAATATTTGTTGGATCTTGGCCTTCTTCACCCACAACTTCAACCATAGCTTTTAAATGGCTAAGGTATCCTTGCATGGAAAGAACCAAACTTGTTCTTGTTAATGAAGCACCATCAGCATTACGAACTCTTGAACCATCTCTATACTGCATTTGAGTAACAGGAGCCATATCAATTAGCTCACCTTCAGTTGAAGTAAATTTAATTGAAACTTCTTTAGGAGTAATTTCATACTCTTGAACAGGTCTTACAAGAATTTCAATTTTCACGTCACCTAATTCAATTTCTTCATCAGAGGATTCAAACACTTCTTCATCATCAATTTCATCAAGTTGGAAATCATTAATAGCAGGAGCTGCTGATGTTAAAACAGTAACCATGCTTTTTTCTTTTGCAATAACGCCAGGAGCTATTTCAGTTCCTTCAGCCACAATTTCGCCATCTTCAACTTTTAATAAAGTAGCGCTATCAAGTTTATAAAGTTGGCCTGGTCTAACAATAACTTCATGGATAATGTCATTAAATTCTTTAATCTCTACAAGACCGTCAATTCCGACTCTTACGTCCTTAACAACTTCTGTTCCTGCAGTAACATAAGAACCTGATTCAACCATTTTCAAAGTTAAATCTTTACTTACTTGATGAAGCTCTTCAGGAATAAAGTAAACTGTTCCAGGTGTAGTTACTATATGATTTTCATCAACTTCGATTCCAGCATATCTAACTTCACCACTTGATTCAACTTTATTCTCTTCATCAAGAAGTTCAGCTATAATCATACCGTTTTCTACAACAGTACCGACAGGTGATTTTAATACATAACTTTCACCAGTTTCATTTACTCTCCAGAGTTGCTCTCTTTTTGTATCTTCTAAAACTGCGTTTTCAGGAAGAAGAGATGCAATAACGATAGTAATTTCTTTACCATTAACAATCTTCTTAATTGATCTTCCTTCAACTTCAGCTTCTTCAATCTCAAGCTCAGCACCAAGTCTTACTTCACCACCATGCTCACTTAGAGTAGTTGTTTCAGCAAGAATTTTTCCTTTTTGAACAACTTGATCATCACCAACAAGAATTTTAGAACCACCCGGAAGCGGATATACATCACCTGCAAGAACCCATAGTTTTCCAGCACGGTTTGATGTTCTACTGATGTTTCCTTGTCTATCACGTTTTTCATCAACGCTAAATCCGTCAAAAAGGATTTTACCGCTTAAATCTGAAGTAATATCTTTTGTAGCTTTTTCAGTAAGACGACTAGCATCTCCTCTAGCAACACCAGGTTCAAATTCAGAAATAACATCACCCTTTTTAACTTCTGAACCCATTTTAATGAATACAGTCGCACCTTGAGGAACGTTATATGAATGTGATGCACCCTTAGCATCCTTAATTTCAATTTTGCCTTCTTTAACAGAAATATCAACCAAATCCCCATGACGAGTTCTAAAATCTCTGATTTGAGGAGTTTTAGTAACTACACCGTCAACTTGAGTCATCATTTTTTGAACATTTGAAGAACCTCTAAATACACCACCAGTGTGGAAGGTTCTCATGGTAAGCTGTGTTCCAGGTTCACCAATACTTTGAGCTGCGATGATACCGATAGCTTCACCAATATCAACGATTTTATTACTTGTTAAAGCCCAACCGTAACATTTTTGGCAAATACCATATTCAAGCTCACATGTTAAAGGAGAACGAACTTTTACTTTGTTAACACCAAGTTCTGTTACCTTTGAAACAGCAGCCCTATCTAAAGTTTGATCTTTTTCAACAATTACATTACCTTCAGCATCAACAATCTCTTCGGCAACAGTTCTTCCAAGAAGTCTGTCTCCAAGTGCAACCATAATTTTGTCGCCTTCTCTGATAGAGGTCATATCGATGCCTTTTGTAGTACATCCACAATCGTGGTCTCTGATAATAACATCTTGAGCAACGTCAACAAGTCTTCTTGTTAAGTAACCTGAATCCGCCGTTTTTAACGCTGTATCAACAAGACCTTTTCTTGCTCCGTAACTTGAAATAATATATTCTGTTACACTCAAACCTTCTCTGAAGTTAGCTTTGATCGGAAGGTCAATAATCTGACCTTGCGCATCTGCCATTAAGCCTCTCATACCAACTAACTGGGAAACCTGTGAAAGGTTACCTCTAGCACCGGAGAATGCCATCATGTAAACAGGATTTAATCTATCAAAGTTATCAACTACAGCACTTGTAAGTACTTCAGTTGTTTCACTCCAAGTATCGATTACTTTTGTATAACGTTCTACTTCGGTGATTTCACCTTTAAGATATCTATGTGTAGCCTTATCAATTTCATCTTCAGCTTTTTTTAGTAACTCTTTTTTCATAGGAGGTACTTCTAAATCGGCAATGGAAATTGTGGTTCCAGCTTTAGTCGCATACTTAAAGCCAAGATCTTTTAAAGTATTGGCTAAATATGAGGTTTTTGCTGAACCATATTCAAGGAACACTTGGGATAAAAGGTTATTTAAAGCCTTTTTATCCATTATTTTATTCATATATTCTGAGCCCTTTTTGGCGCTCTTAGATTTAAAAATACTCATATTGGAAAAGTACCTCTTATTAAGACGATTTATCGGTTATGAACACGACATCGCATTTCCTACAGCTTCATTAAAAATTATTCTGCCAGGTGTTGTGATTAATTTCTCTCCACCTTCAACCCTTACAGCTATCTTCGAGTGAAGTTTTAAAACTCCTGCTGCTAATGCTGCGAGAACATCATCAAAGTTTACAAAGTAACCTTCAATGTCATTATTTTCTCTAGGATTAATAGTTAAGTAATATAATCCTAATACCATATCCTGAGAAGGAGTGATACATGGTTTTCCTGTAGCAGGAAGCAGAATATTATTTGAGGCAAGCATTAACATTCTTGCTTCAGTTTGAGCTTCAATTGACAGAGGTACGTGAACCGCCATCTGGTCACCATCAAAGTCAGCGTTAAACGCTGTACAAACTAACGGATGTAATTGAATAGCTCTTCCTTCAACCAGAACAGGTTCAAATGCTTGAATACCGAGTCTGTGAAGAGTTGGAGCACGGTTTAACATAACAGGATGTCCATCAATAACTTCTTCAAGAATATCCCATACTACGTTTTCCGCACGCTCAATTTTCTTTTTAGCAGACTTAATATTTTGAACGATTCCTCTTTCAATGAGCTTGTTTACAACGAATGGCTTAAATAATTCAATAGCCATTTCTTTTGGCAAGCCGCATTGATGTAATTTAAGCTGTGGTCCAACAACGATAACACTTCTTCCTGAGTAATCTACCCTTTTACCGAGAAGGTTCTGTCTGAAACGCCCCTGTTTACCTTCAATAATATTACTTAATGATTTTAAAGGTCTGTTATTAGGGCCAATTACTGTTCTTCCACGTCTACCGTTATCAATAAGAGCATCAACAGCTTCTTGAAGCATTCTCTTTTCGTTTCTAACAATAATTTCAGGAGCTCCCATCTCTAAAAGTCTTTGTAGACGATTATTTCTGTTAATAACTCTTCTGTAAAGATCGTTAAGATCGGAGGTTGCGAATCTTCCGCCGTCTAACTGAACCATAGGTCTTAAATCAGGCGGTGTTACAGGTAATACATCTAAGATCATACAAGTAGGATCAGTATTACTTGCCATTAACGCTTCAATAAGTCTAAGTCTTTTGATATACTTTGCTTTCTTTTGTACAGAACCACCAGCATGCTCTAATTCAGCCCTGATTTCTTCTGCAAAATCTTGCATATTAATTTCTGAAAGAAGTTGTTTAACTGCTTCAGCACCGATACCAACTTCTAAAGTTGTCTCTTCATTTGCTAAAACATAGTTTTCATAATCTTCTTCAGATAATAATTGGAATTTTTTATATTCAGTATCACCAGGATCAACAACTATATAGTTATTGAAATAAATGACCTGTTCTAAGTCTCTTAAAGACATATCAAGCAATAAACCAAGATAACTTGGAATACCTTTAAGGAACCAGATGTGAGAAACAGGAGCTGCTAATTTAATATGCCCCATTCTGTGACGTCTAACTTTACTATCAGTAACTTCAACGCCGCAACGCTCACAAATAATACCTTTATGTCTTACTCTTTTATATTTTCCACAATAACATTCCCAGTCTTTAGACGGACCAAATGTTCTTTCACAGAACAATCCGTCTCTTTCCGGCTTTAATGTTCTATAGTTAATAGTCTCAGGTTTTGTAACTTCGCCATAGGACCATTTTAAAATCCTTTCCGGTGAAGCAATCCCGATACGTATATAATCAAAATAATCGATACTAGTAGACAATGTCCTTCTCCCTTATAGTTAGTAGGAACAAATTATATAAACAATTGAACTGATTAGTCAGTAAATGCACCAGGTGACTCAAAGAAATTAATGTTTAAAAGCTCTGAATCAAGGTCGCTAATAGTTCTTTTTGGAGCAGCTTTTCTCATATCTTCTGAATCGCTCATAAGATCAACTTCAGCTCCACCTTTTTTAGCAACAGTAATATCAAGACCGATACTTTGAAGCTCACGAACCAATACTTTAAAGGACTCAGGGATACCCGGTCTTTGTAAGTTTTCGCCTTTTACAATAGCTTCATAAGCTCTACTTCTTCCATTAACATCATCGGATTTGATGGTTAGCATTTCTTGTAGGGTATAAGCAGCACCGTATGCTTCTAACGCCCAAACTTCCATCTCTCCGAAACGCTGTCCACCGAATTGTGCTTTACCACCGAGAGGTTGTTGAGTTACAAGACTGTAAGGTCCAGTACTTCTAGCGTGAATCTTGTCATCAACTAAGTGAACAAGTTTCATAAGATACATTACACCAACAGAAACGTGCTGATCGAACGGATCGCCGGTTCTACCGTCATAAAGCGTAACTTTTCCACTATCACGAACCCAATCAATTCCAGCAGCATTTACACCTTCTAAAAGTTCGCCGGTAGTCGCTAATCTTGAAGCTTCTTCACCGAACATTTCATCAAACGGAGGTACTTCATAGTATCTGCCATTTAAGTAAGATGCTAAACCAAGTAATGTTTCATAAGTTTGACCTACGTTCATACGACTCGGTACGCCAAGTGGGTTGAGAACAACGTCTACAGGTGTGCCATCCGGAAGGAACGGCATATCTTCTTTTGGTAATATTTTAGAAATAATACCTTTATTTCCGTGTCTTCCAGCGATTTTATCGCCGACACTAATTTTACGTTTTTGAGCAATATAAACTCTAATTACAGTATTTGCACCAGGTGGAAGCTCATCGCCTTTTTCTCTGTCAAATACTTTAACGTCAACAACTCTACCGCCTTCACCGTGAGGAACTCGTAAACTGTTATCTCTTACGTCTCTTGCTTTTTCAGCAAAGATAGCGCGTAAAAGTTTTTCTTCAGGAGGATGCTCCGATTCACCTTTTGGAGTTACTTTACCAACAAGAATGTCATCAGCATATACTCTTGCACCAATTCTTACGATACCTCTTTCATCAAGGTGTCTTAAGCTGTCTTCGCTAACGTTAGGAACTTCACGAGTAATCTCTTCCGGACCTAACTTGGTAGTTCTTGCGTCTATTTCAAGTTTTTCAATGTGAATACTTGTAAATACATCGTCATGAACCAATCTATCACTGATTAACACAGCATCCTCGAAGTTATAACCTTCCCATGGCATAAATGCTACAAGAATGTTTCTTCCTAATGCTAATTCACCATATTCTGTAGCAGCTCCATCAGCTAAAGGATCATTGATCTCTAACTTTTGACCGGCTTTAACAATGGGTCTTTGATTAATACAAGTATCTTGGTTACTTCTAACGTATTTCATTAAAGGATATTTATGTAATTTACCTGCATTGTCTCTTACTTGAACTTCGTCACCAGTAACTTTATGAACAACACCTGCATGCTGAGTAAGAACAACCATACCTGAATCTCTAGCGGCTCTTTTTTCAAGTCCTGTACCAACAACAGGTCTATGCGCTCTTAAAAGAGGAACAGCCTGACGTTGCATGTTTGAACCCATTAACGCTCTGTTAGCATCATCGTGCTCAATGAAAGGAATAAGAGCTGTAGCAACAGAGATAATCTGAATAGGTGAAACCCCGACATAATCAACTCGGAAAGATTCGCCCATAGCAAATTGACTTCTGTAACGAACAGGTACGTACTCGTTATATATAGATTTATCAGGATTTAATCTTAAATCCCCTGGAGCTATACGGAAATTATCTTCTTCATCTGCACTTAAATGGTTGATTTCATCAGTTACAACACCATCTTTTACAACGAAATAAGGTGTTTCGATGAATCCATATTCATTTACACGTCCGAATGTACTTAAACTACCGATAAGACCAGCGTTTGGACCTTCAGGAGTTTCTACCGGACATATTCTTCCGTAATGACTCGGGTGAATATCCCTTACAGCAAATCCTGCACGTTCTCTAGCCAAACCACCCGGCCCTAATGCTGAAAGTCTTCTTTTATGTGTTAATTCAGCAAGAGGGTTCGTCTGATCCATAAACTGCGATAACTGTGATGAACCAAAAAATTCTTTAATTGCAGCAATTAATGGTTTTGTATTTAAAAGGTTAATAGGAGTGAGTGTTTCAGCATCTTGAAGAGTCATTCTCTCTTTAACAATTCTTTCAAGTCTTGTTAAACCTATTCTGAACTGATTCTGAAGCAATTCGCCTACTGACCTGATACGTCTATTACCTAAGTGGTCGATGTCATCAATTGAACCTTCATCGTATGTTAAGTTAACAAGATATTCAATTGCAGCAACGATATCTTGAACGGTTAAGACTCTTGTAGTTTCAGCTATGTTTAAGCCAAGCTTTTTATTAAGCTTGTATCTACCAACTTTGCCGATATCATATCTCTTCTCGTCAAAGAATCTGCTTTCTATTAGAGAACGACCACCGCCTGCACTTGCAGGGTCACCTGGTCTTAATTTCTTATATACTTCAATTAAAGCTTCATCAGTATTTTTAGTAGTATCTTTATCTAATGTTTTCTTTAAAAATTCACTATGTGTGAAAATAGTGTCTATATCATTCATATTAATGCCAAGAGCCTTTAAAAAGGTCGTAGCAGGAATTTTTCTATTTTTATCAATTTTTACGTATATAACATCGTTAACATCAATTTCAATTTTTAACCATGCCCCTCTGTTTGGAATAAGAGTTGCATTGAACACACGCTTTCCGGTTGGAGCAATTTCTCTTTTGAAATAAATACCGGGAGATCTTACAATCTGACTGACGATTACCCTTTCAGCACCATTAATAATAAAGGTACCTCTCTCGGTCATCATCGGGATATCACCGACATAAACTTCTTGCTCTTTGATTTCACCGGTGTCTCTGTTAACCAGTCTCATCATTATGCGAAGCTGTTTAGTGAAACTCGCATCATGAAGCCTTGCCTCTTCTTCTAAATATTTAGGGTTATCGAATGTATAATTCGGCAAAAAGTGGAGTTCGAGTCTACCTGTATAATCTTTTATAGGA
Source organism: bacterium (assembly GCA_037137535.1). Taxonomy (GTDB): domain Bacteria; phylum Cyanobacteriota; class Vampirovibrionia; order Gastranaerophilales; family JBAXKC01; genus JBAXKC01. The sequence goes on from JBAXKC010000021.1 coordinate 9,033, forward strand.
GAAAACGAAAGAAGCTCTTCTTTTAGCCCTTCTTTCAAAAACCACTCAAAAGATTTTTTCTGAATTTCTGTCAAATCAGGCAGCAAATCCAGACGAGAAACAGTCATCCCCGCCGGAGTTACACGTTCAACATATGTTTTAGACATTATCAACCTCGCCTAGTGTGGTGCACTTATAGTAATTATAGATATTTCCATAGTATAGCAAAAAAGTTTTTAGTCAAGGCAAGTGGAATTGCACCACTTGCCTTAACTAAATTTCTTGCATTCAAAAAAATTATTCAATTATAGAGTAACATATTTTGAAATTTTAGTGTAATGTTCTCAAGCAATTTCTCTTAGAGATGAATTACTTAACAGAAACAGTTGCACCAGCTTCTTCAAGCTTTTTCTTAATTTCAGCAGCTTCTTCTTTTTTAAGACCTTCTTTAACTGCTTTAGGAGCGTTATCTACTAAATCTTTAGCTTCTTTTAAGCCAAGACCTGTAAGAGCTCTAACTTCTTTTAATACGTTAATTTTGTTAGCGCCAGCGCTTTCAAGGATTACGCTTACAGCAACTTCTTCAGCTTCTTCAGCAGGTCCAGCAGCAGCAACTGCAGCAACTGCAACAGGAGCAGCAGCAGAAACTCCGAATTTTTCTTCCATAGCTTTTACTAATTCAGCAGCTTCTAAAAGTGTTAATGCTTCTATTTTTGATAAAATTTCTTCAACTACGCTCATTTATTTGTCTCCTTTTGTCTTTAATTTCAATAATAACATTTGACTATATTTAAATCAGCTTACGCTTCTTTTTGTTTTCTAACTTCATCCACAGCTCTTGTTAAAGCGCTCATTACGCCGCTAACACACATAACGATGCCTGTAGCAGGTGAATTGATAGATCCGAGCATTTTCGAGTAAAGCTCTTCTCTGCTTGGGATTGTAGCAAGATTAGCTACGTCTTTAGCGTTTAAAAGGTTACCGTCAAGAACTCCGCCGATAATTTGTCCTTTTTTAGCTTTTTTAATATATTGAGTAAGAACTTTAGCAGGAGCTACTTGATCTTTAAAACCAAATGCAACTGCAACAGGTCCTTTTAAAATCTCAGCTAAAGGCTCATAAGGTGTCCCTTGAACAGCTATTTTAGCTAAAGTATTTTTTACTACAGTGTATTCAGCACCGTCTTTTTGAAGTTCTCTTCTTAAAGCAGTGATTTCAGCAACTGTATATCCTCTAAAATCAGTAACGATTGCAACTTTTGCATTTGCTACCGCTTCTTTAATTTCTTCGAGTTTTTCATTCTTAAAAGCTTTTGTTGCCATTTTGTTGTCCTCCTTTCTTCATAAAATCAAAAAAAATTCTGCACAACCGCAGAATTTAATTCCTTTATAAAGAAATTGATTTAATCACGTTTATAAAAACTTGGTATCAATTCCCTCGGTCGGTTAGCTTACGCTGATTAAAACTTTAAAAGTTGCCGACTGTCTGCGGTTAAACATGATTAAAGCTAAAACATGATATAAATGCAAATGTTTTTTACTTAAAACTTAAAATCTGTTTAATAAAGTTACTAAACTTGTCCATTAATCAGAAATAAAGATTCAAGCATTATAAAAAAAAGAAGGCTTTAATATCAAAACCTTCTTAAATCAAAATAATTATTATTAACAATCAACAGAATTCAGCTGAAACCTCAAATAAGCTTCAACAAATCCTTCTAAATTTCCATCCATTACACCTTGAACGTTTGAGGTTTCATAACCTGTTCTATGGTCTTTAACCATGCTGTAAGGATGAAAAACATAAGAGCGAATTTGACTGCCAAAATTAACGTCCATAGCTGGGCCTTTTAATTCATTAATTTTAGATTCATGCTCGACTTGTTTTAATAAAAGAAGTTTTGATGCTAATAATTCCATTGCCAAAGCTCTATTTTGAAGTTGAGAACGCTGTTGTTGACACTTAACAACAATACCTGACGGCTTATGAACAATTCTTACGGCTGTTTCAACTTTATTTACGTTTTGACCGCCTGCCCCGCCTGCTCTCATTGTTTCAACTTCAATATCATCAGCAGGAATATCTATTTTTTTATCCATATCAGCAACAACAGGGCTAACTTCAAGGGAGGCAAAACTTGTCTGACGCTTGCCATTAGCATTAAAAGGAGAAATCCTTACTAGTCTGTGAACACCTTTTTCTGCCTTTGAATAACCATAAGCATATTTACCTGTGATTTTAATAGAAGCACTTTTAATTCCAGCTTCTTCGCCGTCAGAAATATCCATAAGTTCTACTTTCCAACCATTTGATTCAGCCCAGCGAGTATACATACGAAGGAGTATTTGCGCCCAATCCTGTGCATCCGTTCCGCCTGCACCTGCAATTACGGTCAAAATAGCATCAGAAGAATCATACTCACCACCGAGCATTTTTTGAAGTTCCCATTGATCAAGCTCATGAGTAAGTTTTTTTATATTTTGAGAAATTTCCTTATAAATATCGGAATTATTTTCTTCTTCTGATAATTCAAGAAAAACTTCAACATCATCCGCAAGAGAATTCCATCCGTTAAATTGCTCGATAATGTCTTTTTTTTCACTTAGTTTTTGAGATATAGCTTGAGCTTCTGACGGATTATTCCATATATCGGGATTCTGCAAGTCCTTATCTAAGGAGTTAATTTCCTGTTGCAAAGCTGATACGTCAAAGACAGCCCCTTACTTTTTCAAGTCTGGTTCTTATCTCTTCTAGCTGTTTTTGAAATTCCTGCAACATTGATTATTCCTTACTTTTTATTTTTCCCGCAACATTTTTTATATCTTAATCCACTTCCGCATGGGCAAACTGTATTTTTGTCGATATTAATGACTTTACCGTCTTCTTCATCATCATCTTCAGAAAGATCAAGGTCTCGGATTAAATCCGTATAAATAGGCTCACCGTTCATATCAACAATCTGAATTTCAAATTTGGAGCGGAAAAGATAAGCAACCGTTTCTCTTTGAATTTGCCTCATCATTGTATTAAAGAGATCAAAAGCTTCACGCTTATATTCAATTAAAGGATCTTTTTGTCCATAAGCTCTTAATCCTATGCCTTCTTTTAATAAATCAATATTATGAAGATGATCAACCCATTTTGTATCGACAATTCTTAAAAGAATATCACGCTCTAACGATCTCATAATATTATCTTTTTGACCATATGCCTGACGCTCAATCTGCTCATTTTCATGAGTTGTTGTAGACATCACTTCATTATAATGATAAATTATCTCGTTTTCATGAGTTTTATATGCCTCAAGAGCCATATTTTTGATTTTTTCGCATACCTGACTGTACTTTAATCCTTTAATATCAGCAGCATCTAAATTTTCTATCTGAGGAATTACAGATTTAATCATCATTACAATAGATTCTAAATCTTCATCTAAATACTCAGCAGGAGGAGCTTCTGGAATAAGATAAGTTCCTACAATACTTTCTGCTTCTTTTTCAATCATAAAGACAATATCTTGATAAATATTTTCACCTTCAATAACTTTTCTTCTTTGTTTATAGAAAAGTTCTCTTTGTTGATTCATTACGTCATCATATTCAAGAACTTGCTTTCTCATATCAAAATGATAAGTTTCAACTTTTTTCTGAGCATTTTGAATAGTTCTGCTTACTATAGAAGATTCAATCGCTGTATCCTCATCAATACCAAGAGTAGTCATAAGCATGGTAACTTTATCGCCGCCAAATATTCTCATAAGGTTATCTTCAAGTGATAAGAAAAACCTCGTACTACCGGGATCACCCTGTCTACCTGCTCTACCACGCAATTGATTATCAATACGTCTTGATTCATGTCGTTCTGTGCCGATTACATATAATCCACCTGCCGCAACAACTTCTTCATGCTCTTTTTGAGTAATAACATAAGCATCTTCAAGGCATTTATTTTTAATTTTTTCATATTCTTCAGCAGAAGTATTCTCGTGAGTTATATTTTTTTCAACCATCATATCTCTTGCAAGATATTCAGCATTACCACCAAGAAGAATATCAGTTCCTCTGCCTGCCATGTTTGTAGCAATAGTAATAGCGCCTTTTCTTCCTGCTTGAGCAATGATATATGCTTCATTTTCGTGCTTTTTAGCATTTAAAACATGGTGATTTAAACCTTTTCTTTTCAATAACTCAGAAATATATTCAGATTTTTCAATACTGACTGTACCTACAAGAATAGGACGTCCGCTTTTATGAAATTCTTCGATTTCGTCAACAACAGCATCATATTTTTTCTTTTCAGTTTTATAAATAATATCTGCATGGTCAACTCTGATATCATTTTTATTAGTAGGAATTGCAGCAACTTCAAGACTGTAAATTTTTCCAAATTCTGCTTCCTCTGTTAAAGCAGTACCTGTCATACCTGACAATTTAGGATAAATTCTAAACAGATTCTGGAAAGTAATACTAGCCATAGTCTGCGTTTCATCTTGAATAGGAACGTTTTCTTTTGCTTCAACAGCCTGATGAAGTCCATCGCTCCATCTTCTGCCGTCCATAAGTCGCCCTGTAAACTCGTCTACAATAATAATTTCACCATTTTTAATAACATAATCAATGTCTTTTCTATAAATTTCTTTTGCTTTTATTGCATGGATTAAATAATGAGCATATTGATGAGAAGGATCAAAAAGGTCAGGAACTTTTAACAGTTCTTGAGCTTTATCTATCCCTTCTTCAGTAAGCACAATATTTTTCTGTTTTTCTTCTAAAGTATAATCAAGGTCTTTAATAAGCATAGGAGCTAAACTAGCCATTACTTTATATGTTTCAGCCGATCTTTCAAGCCTTCCGCTAATAATAAGAGGTGTTCTTGCTTCATCAATTAATATACTGTCAACTTCATCGATAATTGCATGATAAAAAGGACGTTGAACGCATTGTTCAAGGCTTCCTGCCATATTATCCCTTAAATAATCAAAACCAAATTCATTATTAGTTCCATAAGTAATATCCGCAGCATAAGCAGCTTTTTTTCTTTCAAACTCATCATGTGATCTATCAGAAAGAACGAGTCCGACCGTAAGTCCTAAAAACTTATAAATACGACCCATCCACTCGCTGTCACGCTTTGCAAGATAATCATTTACGGTAACGACATGAACGCCTTTTCCTGCAAGAGCATTTAAATACGCAGGCAAAGTAGCAACAAGAGTTTTCCCCTCGCCGGTTCTCATCTCGGCAATTTGCCCCTGATGCAAAACTATTCCGCCAATTAACTGAACGTCAAAATGACGCATATTTAAAACTCTTTTACCTGCTTCTCTAACTACTGCAAAAGCTTCGGGTAAAATCTGCTCAAGGATTTCTTTTTCCAATTCTCTATCTTTAACCGGATCAGAATCTTTTTTACGATTAGCTATTCTTTGTTTAAATTCCGCTGTTTTTGCACGAAGTGCTTCATCGCTTAATGCAATCATATCTGGTTCTAAAGCGTTGATATAATCAACAACAGGCAGTATTTTTTTAATTTTTCTATCGTTTGGATCCCCAAAGACTTTTAGCAGCAAGTTAATCATATATATTACCTTTAAACAAAATTAGTCTAGTTTATTATTCAACTAAATTTTACCATAATCTGACGTTTTTTTATGCCGAATTGCATTATCCCTATAATAAACAAAGAGAATAATTTACGGTTAGTGTAACTGTATGATTATTTATTATCCTAAATAAGGTTTAATATAAGATATTAGGACAATAAGCTATAATCTGGAGAGTATAATGGACTTAACCTCTTGTATCGGAGTTGTATTCGGAATAATCTGTATCCTCGTTGCGCAAGCAATGGAAGGCGGTAATATAGGTCAACTTATGCAGATTACCGCTGCAATTATCGTATTTGGGGGAACTGCGGGTGCAGTAATGTTAAGTTTTCCAGGCGAAGACCTTATGAATGCTCTAAAATCAGTACAGTTGATCTTTTTTGGAGCGAACGTTGATTTTGAAAAAATAATTGTAGAACTTATAGGCTATGCAACAAAAGCAAGAAAAGAAGGTGTAATTGTTCTTGAAAAAGAAGCAAAAAACGCCAGCGATCCACTTTTAAGAACAGGTCTTGAAGCAGTAAGTGACGGAGCTGACCCTGTTCTCGTCAGAGATCTTATGGAAACACAATTATCTCAACTTGAAGAACAATCTGCCCGTGTTTCTAAAGTTTGGGAATCAGCAGGAGGATATACCCCGACAGTAGGAATTATCGGTGCGGTACTCGGCTTGATTCAGGTTATGAATAACCTTGCCGATCCAAGTAAACTTGGAGCAGGTATTGCGGTTGCTTTCGTTGCGACTGTTTATGGTGTAGGATCAGCAAACCTTATTTTTATTCCGATGGGATCAAAAGTAAAATGGAAAAGCAAAAAATTATTTATTGCAAAAGAAATAATGATAGAAGGCATACTTTCAATTCAAGCGGGAGAAAGTCCTGCGTTAATTGAAAGAAAACTTAGAGCCTTTATTATTGATAAAAATCAAACAAGTGCGAAAGGTGATGCTGCTGAAGCGAAAGCGTAGATATGGGAAAGAAAAAACACGCAGAAGAACATGAAAACCTTGAAAGATGGCTGGTATCGTATGCAGACTTTATTACCTTACTGTTTGCAACTTTCGTAGCTCTATATGCACTTGCGCAAGTTGACCTTCAAAAACTTAAAAAATCCAGTGCATCAATAGAAAAAGCAAGAGATTCAATAGTAAAAGCCTTGAACCCGACTTCAAGCAATAATGACGGATTATTAAACGAAGGACAAACCATTCTTGACAGCGGAGCAAACCCCAGCTCTCTTCTTATACTTGAGCCGATACTTGATGCATATCGTGCAACTCAAGAAGAACGTCTATATCAGGAATCAAAAGACGAATTAGACAAAGAAATAAAAAAAGAAGGCCTTGAAGGTCTTAATGTAACAATAAATCAAAGAGGACTTGTAATAGATTTTCTTGAAACATTGTTATTTCAATCAGGACAAGCCTCAATAAAACCTAATTCATATAAAGTTCTCAATAATGTAGGAACTTTAATAAAGACAAAATTTCCAAAAAGCATCGTAAGAGTTGAAGGACATACTGATAATATTCCTATACATACAGCAACTTATCCTTCAAATTGGGAACTTTCAGCCGCAAGAGCTTCAAGTGTATTAAGGTACATCCTTTCAACCCATACCCTGAATAAAGAAAATTTTTCAGCGGTAGGATATGGTGACAGTCACCCTAAATCACCAAATTTAACGCAAGAAGGCAGAAATGCAAACCGAAGGGTTGAAATAGTGGTTCTAAGATCAAGCCAATCAAAATTTGAACCAAAAGCAGAATTCCATGAACCTAAATTTGAAAATGCTGAAAAACAACAGACAAATAATGAAAATAAACCTAAAACAGACGAAGTTAAACCAACAATTCCAGCCGTATCAAATTCAGGTGGATTAAGTAAAGCCGCTCTTGAATTATTAAACAGCAACGGAAAAAAATCAAAAAAAGAAGATGTCTTAATGCTCAAAGATAACTACGATATGCAATCAGTTCAGTATAAAAACAAGTTAAAACAAATAGAAAACGGGAAATCTTCTTCTTCCAATGAATAATTCATTATAGGATTTCTAAATATATTTTAACGAATCATTTTCATGAAACACTTCTTGTTTTATAGCGTTTTTATTATCGGATTTAACCTGATACATTAATATATCAGAAACTTTAAGCATTACATCAGTGGAATCAGGCGGATTAATAAAGGTTGCAAGCCCAATACTGAAAGTAACAGGATATTTCGCTTTTTCCATTTTATATAATAATAAATCTCTAAGTTTATTCAGAACTTTTAGTGAATTTTCAGGACTGGCTCCGGTTAATAAAAGAGCAAATTCATCCCCACCAAGTCTTGCCACAAAATCTGTTTTTCTTATGTTGTTCTTAATGGTATTAGCAACAATAGAAAGAACTTTATTCCCTTCTTCATGCCCCATTTTATCATTTACTGCTTTAAAATTATCACAATCAATATATGCCAAAGATAAAACAGAAGGGACTCTTTTCGCTCTATTAATTTCTATTTCAAGTATTTCTGCAAAACCTTTAGAGTTAATTGCACCTGTTAAAAAATCAACTCTTGATAATGTTTTTTCATTATCAAATGCTAATTTAACTCTTAAAACAAGGTAAGTTATTAAATAAAAATTTATTGAATCGAGAATTAAGTCCCAACAAGAATAATAAAACATTGAGTGATTTGCTTCAATAAATCTTATTGTTGAAGCCATTATCACCGCTAAAGTGGCTATAAAGTAGGCAGGTCTTTTATTTAAAAACCAAGCTCCAAAAATTATAGGAATCAAATAAAATTCGGTAATTGTAAGTTTAGTTCCTGTTATATAATCCATATATGTAATAAAAAACAGAAGTCCAATAACAACTATTATAATTTTGCTCTTTGTCATATCCTCTTCCTTTTTTCAAGCCACTCTTTCTTTTAATTTGTTTTAAATTAAATTGTTTCAGTAAGCGTAACGCTGACAATTCCTGCATCTTGACTGATTAAACTTACAATAATTTTATTTAGACCATTTTTTAAATTATCAGCACCTTCTAAAAGAAGAGTGCCTTCCTGATTTAATTTAAATAACAAAGGATTGTCAGGGGTAATTGTTTCAGCAATTATGCTCTTTCCTAATGTAATAATTTTAATAACCTCAGATTTATAAAGACTCTCATTAACTGTTATTGAATTAAAACCCGTAATAGTTGCATGCCCGAGAAAATTTTTGAGATCGAAAGCAATACCTTCATCTGTTTTTCTTAAACTACCCTTTTTATAAACCCTTTTAACCAAAAAAGATGGAAATATAGTCAAGATAATCTCCTTTTTAAGATTCTAACAGCTCTGTAATACTTATAAGCTCATAACACCTTATAGGCTCTATCTTTATATTAACATTCATTTTTGCAGAATTATAGTCTTTTAAGTGTTGATATTCATGATTTGTAGGAATAATTAATAATTCAATTTTATTATTAACGGTTAAAAATTCTTCGGGCAAATAAAAATACGGCTGCGGTGAAAATTCTTTTATATATTGAGCAATTTTAATTCCATTAAAATAAATTGACAGATTTTGAAAAGGCAAATCAATAAATTTTAAAACTAAAGGACAAAATTTATTAAGAACCTCTGGTGCATTAAATTTAGCAGAAAATTTAAAAGCTTGACCCTCATTTGAGTTTAATTCAAAGTGGTTTATTCCCTTAATTTTCCATTCAATTTTATTTTGTGGAATTGTGTCAAAAATCAGTAATCCTCTCGGAGAGTTCACATCGAGATTAAAACCTTTATCAAATCCCAAATTTTGAACTAATAAAGTAATTTCATTTTGTTTATCGCTATATTGAACACTCTCATCAAGATCAAAACTTATAGTTTCTTCCTGATTTAACGAATAATTTTCAAAAATTCTTTTTCCATTTAAAAATATAATTATGTTATGCTTTGCGATAAATTCACAACTCTTTAGTATTCCGTCATAATTACCTTTATAAATAATAAATTCATCATAAATATTATTTTTAATACAATCAAAAGAATTATCGTTAATATTTTGCCAATCAACAAAATTATAATTATTATCAAGCTCAGGAATAATTTTTTTCACTTCCCAATTTTCAATTAAACTATTTGGAAAATTACACTCCGAAACAGTCAAATTTACATTCTTTTTAATATCTGATGCAGTATCTAAAACAATAAGTTCTTTGTTTTTCTCTATTCCGATAACTTGATTATTACTTGTGACAAGCTCAGGACCTATAACTAACTTATCATTTATTATCCAACTATATTTAACCATTTCAGCAGGTAAAACCGTTATTTTAGTTATTTTATTTCCTTTTTTAAACTCAAAAGTTTTTAAATCTGTCGAATTATCCTCAATAATTAATTGCAATTTATCATCAATAGTGGTAAAAGGGAAATTTCTTGAATCAAAATCATCATAATCAGAAACTTCTATAAATCCACCCTTATCAGCCATAAAAAATATAGTTTCATAATTTTCATCAGTTCTGATAGCACCAAAAATTTCCAAAGAAGAAAAAGCAATCTTACACGCATTTAAATTTAACCCTAAAGGTAAAATCTTCATTTCATAAGAATCAATAGCAAATTCATAATTTTTAAAAGTTATAATTTCTACTTTATCGTTTAAATTTCTGAGAAAAAGCCAATGACTATTATTCAAATTATCTTTTCTTAATTTATGATACAGCTTTTCACTATTCTCACATATAAAAGTATATTGCACGCTTACAGCTTCAGTTTCAGATAAATTAAAAGCATTTAAGAAATAATTAATTTCTTTAGCTTTAAAATAATTTTCACCTAACAGACCTTCTTCTGAAATGGAAGCTGCAAAATCATACGAAGAGTAGACTTCATCACAAGGCAAACATCCCCATGAAGTGCCACCAACTCCTAAATAATGATTTAATAAGGTGACTCCCTGCGATAAAGCAGATTTAGTAATAATATTTATATGTTTTTCCGCAAAAAGTTCTCTGATTTTGTCATATCCAATTCCATTCCATTTATCAAACCAGCCTGCTTGAAGTTCTGAAATAAAAAGAGGCGATGTTTCTGTATAAAGCCTGATCATTTCTTCAAGATTATCTAAAACTTCAAATTGCTCGGGAAATTGTCTCCAGTCATTTGAAATATTTATAGTCGGATAAGCATCAACAGCATATATATCAACAATATCAGCATATAATCCCGCATAAAACGGATCATTATGAAATATCGGAACATTAATTCCCGTTTCTTTTACAATATTATAAAGCTCTTGTATGTATTCAGGCTCAGCCTCATCTGAAGAAAATTCATTTTCAACTTGAAAAAGAATAATATTATTATAATTTTTTAAAATTTCTATTATCTGAAAATACCAATCTTTCACAAGAGAAATAAATTTTTCAGAATATTGAAACTCAAAACCGCTACGACATCTTATAACAAGATCATCCCTGTTAAATAACCAGAAAGGAAGCCCACCGCCAGAAACTTCTGCATTTATATATGGCCCTGGTCTTGCTGTAACGTATAGTTCTAATTCTTTAGCGATATGAAGAAGTTTTCTAATATCTTTTTTGCCAGTGAAATCATAGCAACCTTCTTTATCGCTATGATATGCCCAGTTAAAATACAAATCAACCGTATTATATCCTGCCGCTTTAATTTTACTTAACCTGTCATACCAGACTTTTTCATCAGGATTTCTGAAATAATGAAAAGCAGAACTTTTTATAAAAGTTCGCTTTCCATCTATAATCAAAGAATAGTTATCAAAATTAACAGTCATTTATAAACCTTATATTGATTTTAATGAATAGCCGCTAAAAAATAAGCCTATCAAGATAATTATTTATATTCTTTAATTAGTATAATTTATATTTCGTATTTTTCAAATAGCAAATTTATTTTCTTATAATTATATCTACTTTTCCCCTTTTATCAAGGATATCAATAACTATACTCTTATTTGTTTTTCTGAATTCTATATCAATATAGGCCTGTCCTACCTTTAAGTTAGTCAATTTCAAATATTCGGACCAACTTGGCAACAACGAATTATTTAAAGTTATTTCTCTCTTTTGAGCATCAGGAATTAAATTAAGAAAAGCCTGCATAAGCATAAAAATACTTCCTGCCGCCCATGCCTGAGGAATACATGCCACAGGATACATTACAGGAGGATCTTGCCTATTATATTTTCTTGGAAAACCACAAAACAGCTCTGGAAGTCGTTTATAACTCATTAATCTTGCTGATTCAAACATCCCTGTTGCAATTCTTAAAGCTAAATCTATCTTTCCTGCTTTTGCCAGTCCATAAGCAATTAAACTATTGTCATGCGGCCAAATTGAGCCATTATGATAACTCATCGGATTATAAAGAGGAGTATCCTCGCTTAAAGTTCTTATTCCCCAGCCTGTAAACATATCGGGAGCAAAAAACCTGTTTGCAACGATATCAATATATTTTTCATCAATTATTCCTGTTTCAAGGCAATGCCCAGGATTAGTCGTAATAATTTCCATCTTACGTCCGTCTTTATCAAGCCCCATTGCATAAAATTGTTTATCTTCTATCCAAAAATCCTCATGAAATCTTTGTTTCAACGCCCAAGATTCTTGTAAGAGCTTTGCTTTCATTGCCTGATTACCTAAATACCCCGCAATTTCAGCAACTCTGAATTTAGCCGCATAAACATATCCCTGCACCTCAACAGGAGCAATAGGCGGAGCAGCATGTGAGCCATCCGAATGAATATTAGAGTTGTAAGAATCTTTCCAATATTGATTTTCAAGACCTTCGGAACTTCGTCTTAAATAAGCAACATAACCTTTAACCTTTGGCGAATATTTATCTATCCACTCAAAACAAGCTAAAGCCGTCGGCCAAAGTTTTTCTATGGTTTCTTTGTCATCAGTCCATTTAAAATAGTCATAATAGAGCATTAGCCATAAAGGAGTCGCATCAACCGTTCCATAATATGTTTCATGTGGAACTTGACCGCTTCGAGCCATTTCTCCAAATCTTATTTCATGAGGAATTTTACCTGGTTCTTCATCTTTCCATGGATTATCAACTTTTCCTTGAAATTTAGATAAAGTTAAAAGAACATTTTTTGCAATATTCGGATTAAGCATCAAACTTTGTCTTGCCGCTATTAAACAATCTCGCCCGAATAAAGTTACAAACCATGGAATCCCCGCAGCAATATAATCACCATATTGAGCTTTGGTTATAAGCATTTTTATGTCTTTGCTGCCTCTGCTTATCATTTCATTGAAATCTTCGTTATTCACCAAAAATCCTGTAGTAACGTTATTCCATTCTTTATCGCTTTTTATGGCTTTTTCATAAGCCTCATCAAAATCATAAGCACTTATTACTTCGGAGGGGGCAGCTGAAGACTTCAAATTAATTTTAAACTTTATTTCTTTTTCTTCTAAAGACTCCAATGAAAAAACAAAACTTACCCGACCTTCTTCTAAAAAATTTATTTCAGAAGGAGGTGTTTCTATAAAACCAATGTCAGTAGATAAAGTAGCACCTGTTTTAGGGGGTTCTTTATAAATAAACTTTAAAATATTATCTTGAGTGATTAATTTTTCTTTAGTGCCTTGATTATCAACACTCCATCCTCTAACTTGAAAAATATCTGCAAAATCCGCATCAAAATACAAATCTACTTTCAAATTAATATTAAAGTTATTGTAATTAGAAACTGTAATTGTTTCAAAATAAGCACCGTAAATAATGCCTTCTCTTTTTATCTGGACTGTTTCTTGAGCTATAAACTTATTAGGCTCATCATGACTTTTCATTCCTATATTTGTACAAATTATAACGGAGGAATGTCCTGATTCCGTAGAAGATGACAAAACAACGGGAGTTGTACTATTAATCTTTAATTCTAATCGGTTTAAAAAACGAGTATCATAAGTATATAAACCGTAACCTGACGCATTTTGTTTTAAAACATTACCATTAGGGTCAGTTACAAGAAATATATTATTGTTTTTAATTGTTCTACGCTGAGGATTAAAATCCTCACTCATTTGCGTTAAATATATATCTCCCGTTGATTCCAATGTCATCATTCACCCCCAATTTTCGTACTTAATAAAGAAATAAAATTATAATTTTTTATTTCATGGATGATTCTAATAACTTATCAACATTGAAGAATTTATTTTGAATAAGTTTTTTATATGTATCAAGATAACCGTCAGACATTCTTTCAGCAGAAAAATTCCTCTCTACATGCTGCCTGCATGCTCTTCTATCAATAGTAGGAATATCTTTAACTCTTTTAATTAAATCTTCAATATTATTTTCAACAAAACCTGTTTTACCGTCTTTTATCACTTCAGGAATTGAGCCTTGACTTAAAGCAAGAACAGGAGTTCCGCATGCCATAGACTCAGCCATTACAAGACCAAACGGTTCAGGCCATGTTACAGGATGAATTACTGCTTTTGCTTCTCTCAAAAGCTCATTTTTAGCTTTATGAGCAACTTCACCTATATAAATAATCTGCTTACCATCAATAAGATGCTTTATTTCGTTTTCATAATAATCAACATCTGCACCATCAATTTTTCCTGCCATTATAAGTCTGTGACCAGTTTCTTTAGCCAGTCTTATTGCATGATGTGCACCTTTTTCAGGAGAAAGTCTACCTAAGAAACATAAATATGGATTTTCTGTATTTGGCTTATCATTAAAGTCAAATCTTTCTGTATGTATTCCGTTATAAACGGTTGAAACATAATTAATATTAGGAAAACCTGCTCTTTGTGAATCACTTATTGAAATAAACGGATGAGTTTTATATTTAAGACAAAGGTCTTTATCTTCTTTCATTGATGGAAGAAATGCACCATGTAATGTTGTAACTACTGGAATATCAAGTAATTCCGCAAACGGTAAAAATAATAAACCTAAATGATTATGAATTATATCAAAATCTTTGCTTCTTTTCATAACTTCTGCAATAGCCTGAAGTTCATGATATATAGGATTTTTTATGTTTAGCTCTCTCATTGGTGCATCAATTACAGGAACAAGATCAGCCGAGGTTGCAGAATCAGCCGTAGCAAATAAAGTTACTTCATGTCCTTTTTTAACCATTTCTTCACATAAAATTTGAACAACCAGCTCGGTTCCACCGTATGTTTTTGGTGGCACTGTTTCCCATAATGGTGCTAATTGAGCTATTCTCATAAATAATCCTCCCGAAAGTCATAATAAACAAAAAATTAATGTTTTAGCTCCACCCCTAATAAAATAATTTTGCAAATAATCAGAGATGGCTTTTTAAAAACTGTCATTAAACCTAACAACAGCATAAGATTAGCACGCAAAATCTTTCATCATCAATTAGCCAAATGGCAAACCAATTGGATAAAAGAGTAAAAAATAACTGCCGTTATTAATGGCAGTTATTTTTTACTCTTAATTTTTCTGATATAAATTTTCTCTATGATTTAATAATCACTAACAATCATATTTTCTTAATAAATCTACATTAGAATCATTTTCTAACGGGTATTCCATACTATCTTCCTTTGACCATTTAATCGACTCAAATGTCATGATTTTTTCACCTTTTAATGTATCTATTGTTGTTTCTAAATATTTACTTAATACATTAGTTGCATTATTTATTCTCTTTTGAAAATCTTCATTTGATATATCTTTAGGTTTAGCCAATAAATCCAATGATTTATCGCCAAGCTGTTTAATAAAATCTGCGGCTATAATTTCACCATCTTTAGAAATAACAAAATTCAAAGTCTTAAAAGTTTGTCCATCAATATCATCATCATTAGGTCGAGCAAAAGTACCCCGATTGTCACATACATTAACTAATGATATTAATAATTCATCTCTTTTATTTTTTGCAATAGTAATAATACCTGGATCAGCCTTCAAACTTGAGGTTCCACAAATACCTGAATCCTCCGCAGTATTACCAATTTCTTCTAAAATATCTCCCACTAATTTAGAATTAATTCTTGGTTTTATTTCCGATTTAAAGCTTAATTCGACTTTATCCATTTTTAAATTATTAAATTTAAGAGCTGAAGGTTGTTCTTTTATATTCTGGGAAGGCACGTTATTAGAATATAATGATTTAATACTATAAAGTCCAATATTCATGCAGTTTTCCTTTTTAATAAGTCCATTCTGCTTAACTAAAAACATGTAAATTCTAAAAATTGCATTAATTGTTATAACAAAAAAAAGCCTGTTATGATTAATCTAATCACCAACAGACTTTTTTATATAGATATATAGCATTTATTTTATTATTTAAAACAAAATAATAAAATTAAGATTTTTTCTCAATCAGCTCAACCATCATACCATCAGGATCTTTTATGAACGCAATTAAAGAACCTACTTCGGTTAATCTGTATGGAGGTCTATCAAAATCAAAGCCTGCATTTTTTATTTTAGTTGAAAATACTTCCATATCTTCAACTTCAAAAGCAAAATGCCCGAATTGATTACCTAACTCATATCCACCTTCAGGAAGAACATGATTATGAGTTAACTCTATTTCACAACATCCTGTTACATCCTTTAAGAAATACAGTGTTGCACCTTTTCCATGAAGTTCTTTAGTTCTATCCAGCTTCATATCTAAAACTTCCTGATAAAACTTGAGTGATTTTTCAATATCACTAACTCTTACCATGGTATGTAAAAATTTCACTTTTTCTTCTCCTATTTAATAACAACGTAATAATAATTACGCCTTATTCTCTATCTATACTTCTGTAAATAAACTAGCTCCGACTACGCCTGCCATATCATCTAATTGAGCTTTTAATATTTTTACACTACCGGCAGAAGCAGGTAATGATTTCGCTAAAGTTTTCTTAACTGTTAAATCAAAATAAAGATCAACATCATTTATTATAGAGCCTGAAAGAATTATAGCTTGAGGGTTATAAAAATTTATAACCGAAGCAAGTCCACTGCTCAAATATTCTGAGGCTTCAGTAATGCTGTTTATAACTAATTCATCATTATGATTAATAGCAAAAACAATATCTTCAGATTTTAAAGATTTATCATCACTCATTACATACTGAATTGCTGATTTATGTCCTTTCTTGATAGAAGCTAAAAGCTTTTCTTCAATAGCATGCCTTGAAGCATATGCTTCAAGGCATCCATTATTTCCGCAAGAGCATTGTCTTCCACCTGAATGAACAATCATGTGACCAACTTCGCCTGCAGTTCCTGTTGCACCTTGTAAAATTTTACGATTATATACAATGCCTGAACCAATGCCTGTGCCGACAAAAACGCATACAAAATTATCAAAATCCGTACCGCTTCCATACTTCATTTCACCAAGAGTAATAGCTTCAGTATCATTTCCAACATATACAGGTAAATCAAAATGTTCTTCCAAAATAAATTTAAGTTCAAGATTATAACAATCAAGGTTTGGAGATGATAATAAAATTCCGTATTTTCTATCTACCTGTCCTGCAACACCGATACCGATAGAACCAATTTGAGAATAAGGAACTCCTGCCTGACATATAGCACGTTCTGCACTGTCAATTACTTTCACCAAAACGGAATCACTGCCTTTTACATGTGCAGTGTCGATTTTATGAAAACCAATGACCTTGCCCTGTTCTTTATCAACAACTCCAGCAATTATTTTAGTCCCGCCAATGTTAATACCAATAGCATATTTACTCATATCTGCTCCTAAATTAAGCTTACTACCGCATTGTATTATCATAACCTTTTAAGGTTACTACCAGAACGTTTATTTATTAATATAAATATTTTAAAAATCAGAATCTTAATACTAATATCTCTAAACTCTTAACTTATTTTACCCTGTTATCCGAAAAAATAAAAGCCGGCATTATACCGGCATTTCTACTTTAAGCTCAGCATTTAGCACATCTGAAAGCTCATAACATAATGAGCATCTTGCTTCATACGCTTCATCGCCCCCAACCATAATGAGAGGAGAGTTTATATCAGCAGGATGTCCATTTATAAGCCTTTGTGTTCTATTTCCATATTCTGATCCACATTTCATGCAAATTGCAGTTAATTTATCAACTTTATCGGCATAACATAAAAGTTGAGGCATCGGGCCAAACGGCTCCGCTTTAAAGTCAAGCTCTAATCCTGTACCAACAACTTTTTTACCTGCTTTTACAAGTACCTTAATAACATCAAGAATTTCATTATCAAAAAATTGAAGTTCATCAATACCTATTACTTCATCTTCTTCTGTAACATTCATCAAAATTTCCTCAGAAGAGGATACTTTTATTGCAGTCTTATAAATACCGTTTCTTGAGGAAATAATATCCCCATGTGTCCTAATATCAATAGAAGGAGAAAATACTTTAAGTTGTTTGTTAGCAATTTCAGCCCTTTTAATCCTTCTTAATAGTTCTTCAGTTTTCCCACAGCTCATTGGCCCGGTTATTAATTCAAATTTAAATCCGTTCACATTTACATCCCGGTATTTTTTTATGTCAGCACAAATATATTTTCTCAAAAACAAATCATTTTTTCAGAGATTATTACAAAAGTTTTAAATTTAATTTCACTCATGCAATACATACTTTATTTCGTCCTGAATCTTTTGCCCTATATAAAAGATTATCAGCTTTTTCAATGGTGTATTTCATAAAATCTTTTGTTTCTTGATGGACAGAAAGAAAAGGATTAATTTCTATTACTCCTGCACTTATACTTACAGATAATTTATGCCCTTCAAACTCAAAATTCTGCATAGAAATCTTATTTCTTAATCTGTCTAACAACTCATAGGCCTCTGCAATAGAAGTTTCAGGCAAGATTAACGCAAACTCCTCACCACCATATCTAGCAGCAAAATCACATTTCCTTATATTAGACTTAATCATGTTACCGACTTGCGTTAAAACATAATCTCCCGCCAAATGTCCCCATTGGTCATTAAACATCTTGAAATGATCTATATCTAACAAGGCAAAAGACATTATTTGCTGATTTCTTCCAATTCTTTCCGATTCAGAGGTAAATCTGTCCATTAATCCTCTTCGATTTATAAGTCCTGTTAATTCATCTATATTCGCCAAATTTTTTATACCTTTAACGAATTCAGCCTGATAAATTGCAGTAGAAATAGAAAAAGAAACTTTTTCCATTAAGAGAATATCCTCTTTTTTCCATTTTATATGTCGGTTAAATTCGCTTACAAGTATCATTCCGCACAAATTATTTTCATAAATAAGTGGAACTATAAGTAATGACTTTGCGTAAGAAATATCTTTCATATAACTAAAAAACATTTCATCTGATATAAGATTACTGGAGCTAACATCGTTTAATGCTATTACAGACATTGTTAAAGCTAATCTATTATAGATTGGGCTTAAAGATAAAGGGAATTTCATTGAAGATGGAAGAGTTTCTGAATTAATGGAATCAACATCAGAAACTAAAAAATCACATCGATTATTTTCAAACTTTATAATTGAACATTTATCAACCTCTAAAGTAGATTTAATTTCTTTAGCCGCATTAGACAAAATCTCATCAAGATCCAGCGAACTTCTGATATTAGAAGTCATTTTATTAATAGAAGACTCCAGGTTTGCTTTAGAACATAATTCTGCAACAAGTTTATTATTTTCTACAGAATAAGCAATTTGTCCGCAACATATTTCCAAATAATAGATATCATTAGAATTAAAAGACTCTACAGTATTTTTTTCGGCAATTGCAATAAGCCCAATAATATTTCCCTTTAAAGTAATATCCGAATAAATATATTCAGAAGTGCGAAAAACATTATTCAAATACTTATTTATCACCTGTTCACAATTATTCTCATTAAGCATTAAAACAGATGAGGAATTAATAGATAAACCACAACTTTCTTGCAAAATCATTTCATTATTCGGCTTATCAAAAATAAAAAGTATACATTTACGAACATCTAAAAGACGTGAAATTTTGCCAACAATTTTCTTATATAATAATTCATTTTTTTCTGAATATAAAAAATTAAACTCCCTAAGACATTGAGCCTCTTTATTGATTTTTTCTTTTTCTTCTTTTAATAAAACAGCCGAAAAAAGATTTTTTCTTTTTGCAAAATCATTAAAACAGGCAAGCAATTGAAAGAATTTATCAGTTTCTCTTTTTTTCTGAAAACTCTTATCATGTTTCATCAAAAATCCCCACAAATTATTTAAACTTATTTTTCTCTTCTTACAACACTTTTAACAAATTATTAAATAATCTTCATTCGACAGCTAGATGTATTCAGAACTTAAACTAAAAATAGCAACTAGAATAAATTTTAAAAATAAATTATTAGAACTAAGACAATTAGCTGAAACAAAAAAAAAATATTGACGTCCTAGACAATATAAGTGAGAAAAAAAATTAAACTTTAAGATTAACTTATCAGCGGATAAATAAAATAAAATAAGTAAAATGACGAATAAAAGAAAATCTATCAGACAAGAGGAGAGAAAGTTAAAAATGAAAGAAAATAAAGCTTTAAAAGTTAAAATCCCAACAGAAAAGATGAATTTCGACTATCTTTCCGAATTGGAAGATGTCGATAATGAATTTGAATTACCAGAAGAAATTGTCAGCATAAACACATTATGCATAGATGAAGAAATAGAAGAAGAAATTATTGACGGTATACAGGTTAAAATACCAAAGGTAAGCATTACCAATAAAACTGCAAAAAATAAGCTATTAACCAGTTATTTCAAATCTGATGATATTCTGCAAATGTATCTGCGTGATATTGGAAGAAAAAGAATGATTACGCCTCAAGAAGAAATTGAATATAGCAGAAAAATTAGAGAAGGAAGTAAAAAAGAAGCTCTTATCGCAAAAAATAAACTTGTACAAGCAAATTTAAGGCTCGTTGTAAGTATTGCAAAAAAATATATAGGTCAAGGCGTATTATTTATGGACTTAGTCCAAGAAGGAAGTCTAGGATTAATAAGAGCAGCTGAAAGATTTGATTATAGACGTGGTTATAAATTCAGCACGTATGCAACATGGTGGATTCGTCAAACAATCATAAGATGCATAGCAAATACTTCAAAGCTAATTAGAATACCTGTTCATATGACCGACAAAATAAGACTGTTAAAAAAAGTAAAAGTAGAGTTACATTTGAAGCTTAATAGAGAACCAAGTGTAGAAGAACTTGCAGAAAAAATGCAACTTACTCCAGATAAAGTACATAACATAAGAAAAGCTATGTCGAGAGAGCCTATAAGTCTTGATATGCCGATAGGTGAAGACTTATTTTTAGAGGATTATGTCCCTGATGAAATAACTCAAAGTCCTCAATTCAAAGCACATAGCAGTCTTTTACATAACGATATAATAAGTGCCATAGACATACTAACAGACAGAGAACAAGAAATTATAAAAGAAAGATATGGATTAACAGGCAAACCGGGAAAAACTCTTGAAGAGCTTGGCAAATTATATGGATTTTCAAAAGAACGTATTAGACAAATAGAAGATACGGCAATAAAAAAACTTCGCAATACTCCGGAAATAAAGCATTTAAAAGAATATATCTCTTAATAGAATACTCCTTTCTTCACCGCCTATGGCGGTATTTTTATTAAAATATAATTTTTGCTTTAAAGAGGAAATATAAGGTAAAATTAATTAATATTTAAAGTTCGCATTTATAAAAGGAAAAGTCATGATATTTCATAATCTTAAAAATAAATTTGACTATTACTTAAGACAAAAATTAAAATTTAAAAGAGGCTTTTTCCCTTTAGAAAACGAAGTAAAAAACGACTTATTTAAAGTTTGTCCAAAAGAAAATAAAGCTCAAGAGGAAGAACAAAGGATTTATGAGCGTTATAAGCTTGACAATTTGAAAAATAATTGCACAATACGAAATTATTTGGAAAATTTATATATAATAGAATTGCTAGAATCTGTATTCAATTTAAAAGAAACAGATAAAAACATATCAATATTAGATATAGGCTCAAAAAATTGGTTTTATGCTCAAGGAGAATACCAATTTTTCAAACATAATTACATTAAAAAGGAAATCAAATTAACAGGGGTAGAAATAGATGCGTATAGAGTCTACTCGAGCTTGTTCTCCCGATTTGACAGCGCAATAAAAAATATAGACGGACTAGAAAATGTAGAATATATAGCCGACAATTTATTAAATATAAACAAAAAATATGACTACATTACATGGTTTTTTCCTTTTGTTATAAAAGAACCTTTGCTTCACTGGGGATTACCAATGACATTATTTAAGCCTCAAGAACTTCTTCTACATGCATATAGTCTATTAAATAAAAATGGACAGATGCTAATAATGAATCAAGGTGAAAAAGAATATCAAATACAAAAGAATTTATTATCAAAAAATAAAATAACATTTATAGAATATGGAGAATTTCAAAGCGACTTCATTCAACATGAACATCAGAGATATTACTTGAAAGTAATTAAACGATGAAGGTAACAATAATTTTACACAAATAACCGTTTTATCTCTTTTCAACATAAAGAACTTAGGGTATACTAGCATGGGACTAAAAATAGATCATCGGTAAATTAAGGAGGTTGCCCAATGGCAAAAGTACTAGTATCAATGCCTGACGGATTTTTGAGCCAGATAGACGAAATTGCCTCAATGGAACAACGAACAAGAAGTGAATTAATTAGAGAAGCATTAAGAAGCTATTTAAAAAGAAATAGAGTATCAAATCCAAAATTAGAAGAAGAAAGAGCTAGAATAATCGAAAGCTTGCTTGAAGATTAGGATTAAATTTAAAAATGAATGATATTTTTGATCAAATAAAAGAACTGACAAAACTAGATGTTGACTATAGTGATGAAGAGAATCATTATTACGGTCTTAAAAGTTATATTAAAAGAGTTGAGGAAGAAAGACTCTTGGTAGACCCACCTTGTCATAAAGGAAAGGTCTATACTTTTCATGATGGTCAAATGATTAATATAACTATAAGCACTAGCATGGGTGTCTTTTCTGGCGAATGCAAAGTTATAGGCAGAGAAATTTCTACTATATCAGGACTATGGATAACATATCCACTCTCAAACAAACATGTACAACGTAGAGAGTTTGTAAGAGTACCTATGAAAAAGGATGGAGAACTGATTATATATACAACTCCATCTAAAAAAGAAGTTATTACAATTCCATTTAAAACAAAAGATATAAGTGGAAAAGGTTTTAGTTATATATCAAATGATCCGCTGAAAAATTATTATGACATTGAATGTAAACTAAAATTAGACCCTTTTAGTAATAGTTTTATTAAGTCAAGATGTGACCATGTTTATAGTAAAGCTACAATGATAAATGGTGAAGCAAAATATATAAATGCTTTTGCATTTACAGAGCTAACAAATAAAGATGTAGAAACAATTGTTAGAGAATGTTTTAAAGGACAACTTGAACTCCGCAAAAAAGGGATTCTTTAAACTTCAGTTTATCCTAAATCATTCTAATTAAATAATAAATACCCCCTTCAAATGAAGGGGGTAAATTTATATATGCATTATTGTTTATTAGAAAAGAAGTCCTGCTTCTCTAGCAGCATCAGCTAATGCTGAAACTCTACCCTGATAAACAAATCCACCTCTATCGAAAACAACTGCTTCGATACCAGCAGATTTAGCTCTCTCAGCAACTAATTTTCCAATTTCTTTAGCAGCTTCAATATTTCCACCGCAGGTAAATTTTTCTTTTAGTGCAGCCTCAAGTGAGGAAGCTGAAGCAAGAGTTACACCTCTTACATCATCAATGAGCTGAGCATAAATATGCTTTGTACTTCTGAATACAGCAAGTCTTGGTCTTTCAGAAGTACCAGATATTTTCACTCTGATACGCTTATGCCTTTTGGCTAAAGCTTCTTTTCTACTCTTTTTATTTATCATAATATCACCTAAAACCTATTATTTTTTACCCGTTTTGCCGGCTTTTCTTCTAACAACTTCGCCAACATAACGAACACCTTTGCCTTTGTACACTTCAGGAGGTCTTTTTGAGCGTATTTCAGCTGCAACATCGCCAACTGCTTGTTTATTAGCGCCTTTAATAGAAAGCTTTGTGTTACCTTCGACAATTATTTCAATTCCCGCAGGTGGTACGATTCTTACAGGGTGACTATAACCAAGAGCTAATACAAGATCATTTCCATCTTTAGATGCTCTATAACCAACACCTTGGATTTCAAGGTTTTTAACAAAACCAACGCTAACTCCTTGTACAACGTTATTAACAAGGGTTCTGCTTAAACCATGAAGTGCTCTTGTTTGACGCTCTTCATTTGTTCTTTCTAAGATTAATTTATTTTCTTCACGGATAATTCTGATTGAAGAATCAACTGTAACAGCTTCTGTACCTAAAGGTCCTTTAGCAGTTACAAGGTTACCATCAATAGTAACTTCAACCTTCTCAGGAATTACAACCGGTGCTTTACCAATTCTGGACATAGTGTCATATCTCCAATTATTTTACCATACGTAGCAAAGAACTTCGCCACCGATATTTTGAGCTCTAGCTTTTCTATCGGTTGTTAATCCTTTACTTGTACTAATGATCGCTATTCCTAAACCACCAAATACTCTTGGAAGGTTTTTTGCTTTACTGTAGTTTCTTAAACCAGGTTTGCTTATACGCTTAAGGTTAGAAATTACAGGTTTTTCTTGTGATGTATATTTTAAAGTTATACTTAATTTTTTAAATTGACCGTTTAAAGATACTGAATATTCAGAAATATATCCTTCGGATTTTAGTAACTCAGCAAGTTTTTCTTTTAACTTTGAATGAGGCATTTCCAAAGAAGAATGTTTTGCAATATTAGCATTCCTTATACGAGTTAGCATATCTGCTATAGGATCTGTGTTCATTCTTATTTCCCCTTAGTTAGGAACATATTAACCACATGTAAATCTATATAATTTACCAACTGGATTTTGTAACTCCAGGAAGTAAACCTTTATGAGCCATTTCTCTTAAGTGAATTCTGCAAAGACCGAAATCTCTGTGAAAACCTCTAGGACGTCCGCACATGCTGCAACGATTATGAAGTTTCACTCTAGGTAATTTACCTTTTGCAACTAATTCTTCTCTTTTAAGCTCTTTAACAATCATTGATTTCTTAGCCAATGTATTATCTCCTTAAATTATCTTTTTCTAAAAGGCATTCCCATCTCTTTTAGGAGAGCCATCGCTTCTTCATCAGTTTTAGCTGTAGTAACGATTGTAAGGTTCATACCTAAAACAGTGTCTACCTGATCGTAACTAATTTCAGGAAATAGCATTTGTTCTTTAAGTCCGAGTGAATAATTTCCTCTACCATCAAAACTTCTATCGCTTATTCCTCTGAAATCTCTGATTCTAGGAAGAACAACATTAACAAGTTTTTGAAGGAAATTATACATTCTTGGTCCACGAAGGGTAACTTTTGTACCAATTGGCATACCCTGTCTTAATTTATAAGAAGCTATTGATTTTTTTGCTCTGGTAACGACAGCTCTTTGACCAGCGATTAAAGTTAATTCTTCAACAGCTTTATCAAGGATTTTAACGTTAGCAACAGCTTCACCAACACCCATGTTGATAATTACTTTTTCAACTTTTGGGATTTCATGTATATTTTCGTAGCCAAACTGTTCTTGTAGAGCAGGTACTACTTCTTCTTTATATCTATCTTTCAGATTTTTGGTTACTGGCATCTCAATATTCCTTAATCTAATTGCTCACCACATTTTTTACAGACACGAACTTTTTTGTCTTCAAGCATTTGATGTCTGATCCTTGTCGGTTTTTCGCATTTTGGACAGTAAAGCATAACTTTTGAAGAATTCATAGCAGCTTCACGTTTAATGAGACCGCCTTGTACACCTGTTGCAGGGTTAGCTTTAACCGCTTTAGTAACGATGTTAACACCTTCAACAATTACTTTACCTTTTGCAGGAAGCGCTTTTTTTACGCTACCGATTTTACCTTTATCCTTACCGGAAACAACGATTACTCTATCGCCACTTTTCACGTGTAATTTGACTTTATCACTAGTTTGCTTTTGCTTAGCCATCATTGTTCTCCTAAATTACCTCTGGAGCTAAAGAGATGATTTTCATATAATTCTTCTCTCTTAACTCACGGGCTACAGGTCCAAATACACGTGTACCTGTAGGATTGCCATCTTTATTGATTAAAACTGCAGCATTCTCATCAAATCTGATTTTAGAACCATCTTCCCTTGATAGAGTATGTTTCTGGCGAACAACCACAGCCTTTACAACATCTGATTTTTTTACTGGCATATTAGGTGCAGCATCTTTAACAACGCCAACTATAACATCACCCACGCCTGCATATTGTTTATTGTTGCTACCTAATACTCTAATACAAAGTATTGTTTTAGCGCCTGTATTATCAGCTACTGTTAGTCTTGACTCTTGTTGTATCATTGTTTTATTCTCCTATGTAGCTTTACTAATGATTTCAGCTACACTCCAACATTTTGTTTTACTTATTGGGCGTGACTCGATGATTTTAACTTCATCCCCAATACCACATTCATTTTTTAAATCACTTACAACAAAGTTTTTTGTGGTGGTGATAATTTTATGGTATTTGGGATGAGGTCTGTGCTCAGCCACTTCCACAACAATAGTTTGTTCCATTTTATCGCTAACTACACGACCTACTTTTACTTTTTTAGGCACTGGTTATTACCTCTTAATTATTTTGTCAACTGTTTTTCCCTAATCACTGTTTTTATTTGAGCGATTCTGTTTTTTACTGTTCTGATTTCAGAAATATTCTCTAGCTTGTGCATGGCTTTATCCATTCTAAGCTGGAATAATCTCTTTTTTAGATCTATAACGCTATCGTTTAATTCATCAATTGAACGTTCGCGCATTTCACTTATTTTCACGTTAGAGTACCCCATTAAATTTTTTCAATAATTCTTACTTTCATAGGGAGTTTTTGAGCAGCAAGTTCGAGTGCACGAACTGCAACAGCTCTTTCAACACCTGTCATTTCAAAAAGAATTCTTCCCGGTTTAACAACAGCAACCCAGTACTCAGGGTTACCTTTACCTGAACCCATACGAGTTTCAGCAGGTTTAGCAGTAATTGGCTTGTCTGGAAAAACTCTAATCCAAATTTTACCGCCCCTTTTGATGCTTCTAGTCATAGCTCTTCTAGCAGCTTCTATTTGACGGCTATTTATCCAAACTGGCTCTAATGATTGGATACCATAATCGCCAAAATGAAGTTCAGCACCTCTGGTTTCAGTTCCAGCCATATGGCCGCGCATTTGTTTTCTATATTTTGTTCTCTTAGGCATTAACATATTGGGTTTCGCTCCTAACTTTTAGAACCTTTATTAGTACTTCTTCTGCGTC
The DNA here is from genome assembly GCA_037137535.1 of bacterium. Taxonomy (GTDB): domain Bacteria; phylum Cyanobacteriota; class Vampirovibrionia; order Gastranaerophilales; family JBAXKC01; genus JBAXKC01. The sequence goes on from JBAXKC010000021.1 coordinate 36,080, forward strand.
CTTGTCTAGCAGCTTGATTAGCTTCAGAACCGGATGATTTTGTTTTTACGTTTGCATCAGCAACATCACCTGGCATAATTTCGCCTTTAAAGATCCAAACTTTAACACCGATAATACCAAATACTGTATCAGCTTCAGCAAAACCAAAGTCAACATCAGCTCTAAGTGTTTGAAGAGGAATTCTTCCTTCTTTTGCCCACTCAGTTCTAGCGATTTCAGCTCCACCAAGTCTACCGGAAACAGCAACTTTAATTCCAAGTACGCCAGATCTCATGGTTCTTTGCATAGCTTGTTTCATTGCTCTTCTGAATACAACTCTCTTTTCAAGTTGTTGTGCAATTGCTTCTGAAACTAATTGAGCATCAGCATCAACTTTTGCAACTTCAAGAACATCGATTTGTACTCTTTTGCTAACTAAACTGGTTAATTCTTTTCTAAGTTCATCAATTCCTTGACCACTTCTTCCAACAACAACACCAGGTTTAGCAGTAATTATTATTACGTTGACAAGTTGCGCTTTTCTTTCGATTTCTACACGACTAATGCCAGCATAACCAAGTTTTTTCTTAATAAAACTTCTGATTTTTTTATCTTCAATAAGGTTTACAGGATATTCTTTTGTAGCAAACCATTTACTTAACCATGGCTTGTTTATTCCAATTCTAAAACCTATTGGATGAACTTTCTGTCCCAAGGGTAGCCTCCTACTTTGCCTTATTAGCAATTACACTAACTTGAACGGTTAAATGTGAAGTGCGTCTTAATCTTTTGTAAACACGACCTTGCGCTCTAGGTTTTGCTCTTTTTGTCATATGACCGTCATCAGCCATAATAGCACTAATAACTAAACCATTAGCTGAAACACCCCATTTTTGCTGTGCATTAGCAATCGCATCTCTGAGATTCTTCTCAACAACTCTTGCAGCTGCATATGGCATAAAACGAAGTATATTCATTGCGCTTTCAACTTGTTTACCACGCACTTCATTTATAATCCTGCGAAGTTTTCTTGCAGGCATACCTATATTTCTTTGTTTTGCTCTAGCTTCCATAACTAAGCTTTCCTCTTTTTATTTTCTCTTTGCAGTTTTATCAGAACCTGCATGACCACGGTAATAACGTGTAGGTGCAAATTCACCAAGTCTATGGCCAATCATTTGCTCTGATACATAAACCGGCACATGTGTTTTACCATTGTGAACAGCAATTGTGTGGTTTATCATTTCAGGAATTATCATTGAAGCTCTGGACCAAGATTTAATAACCTTTTTATCGCCAGTTTCATTTAATTTCTGTATTTTTTTCATTAAAGACTCATGAACGAATGGTCCTTTTTTTAATGAACGAGCCATTGGTTAAATCTCCTTACTTACGTTTTCTGACAATATATTTATCAGATGATTTGCTTTTTCTTGTTTTATATCCTAATGCTGGTTTACCCCAAGGTGTTTGAGGTTGACCGCCGATAGGAGATTTACCTTCACCACCACCGTGTGGGTGATCAACAGGGTTTTTTACAACACCACGAACAGTAGGTTTAATACCTAAATATCTTTTACGACCTGCTTTACCCCAGCTAATGTTTTTGTATTCAATATTACCCAATACACCAAGTGTAGCGTAGCAATTTTTATGAATCATTCTCATTTCTGAGCTTGGTAATTTTAAAGTTACATAATCGCCTTCTTTAGCCATTACCTGAGCAGATGCACCAGCAGATCTAACAATTTGACCACCTTTACCAGGAATTAATTCAATATTATGAACTAAAGAACCTAAAGGAATATTATCAAGTGCTAATGCATTTCCTGTTTTGATTTCAGAGCCAGGTCCAGATTGAATTTTGTCACCAACTTTTAAACCAACAGGAGTCAATATATATCTTTTTTCGCCATCAGCATATACAACCAAAGAAATTCTTACGTTTCTGTTTGGATCATATTCAATGGTTTTAACAGTTCCAGGTACAGTTAATTTATTTCTTCTGAAATCGATTACTCTGTATGCTTTTTTGTGTCCGCCACCTTTATGCTGACAGGTTATTCTTCCATTATTGTTTCTTCCGGCAGTTCTTTTAAGAGAAACTAATAGTGATTTTTCTGGTTTATCTGTTGTGATTTCAGAAAAATCGCTTGTAGTCATACCTCTTTGGCCAGGAGATGTAGGATTTAATTTACGAATACCCATTTTTATGCTCCTATTAACTCTTCAATAGGCTCACCTTCAACAGTAACGATGGCCTTTTTACTTGACTGAGTTCTACCAATTGTCTTGCCTACTCTTTTTTGATGACTAGGCATATATACTGTTCTAACTTTTTTAACTTTTCTACCAGGAAAAACAAGTTCAATAGCCTTTGAGATTTCAACTTTTGTAGCATCCATAGCAACTTCAAAAGTATATTGTCCTGCAGCCATTGCGATACTTGATTTTTCTGTTATAAGAGGTCTTTTTAAAACGTCATACAGTCTTTCTGTATTTTTAGTATTTGTGCTCATTATTTTGTTAACCTCTCTGTCACATCATTAATAGATGTTTCAGTGATTATGATTTTATCAGCTTCTAAAACATCTTTAACATTTAAATTAGATGATAATATTACTCTAATATTTGGTAAATTTCTTGCAGCTAATTCTAAGTGTTGATTTTCAGCACTTTTATAATCAGCAACAACTAATACTTTACCTTCCACGTTAAGAGCGCCAAGAAGTTTTACTAAATCTTTTGTTTTTGGTTGTGTAAGCTCAGAGAAATCTTTAATAACGATTAGTTCTTCTGCTCTTGCAGATAAAGCTGATCTTAAAGCTAATCTTCTGGACTTAACATTCATAGAAATATCGTAATTTCTTGGTTTTGGTCCAAATATAACACCACCACCAGCAAAAAGTGGACTTCTTAAACTTCCAGCTCTTGCTCTACCAGTGCCTTTTTGTTTCCAAGGTTTTTTTCCGCCGCCTCTAACTTCAGATCTTGTTTTTGTACAAGCATTTCCGCTTCTTGCGTTGGAAAGTTGTCTTCTTAATGCTAAGTGCATTACATGTATATTAGGTTCAATCCCGAATACTTTTTCATCGAGATCAATTTGCCCAACCTGTGATCCTTGACCATTATGTATTGTTACTTGTTTTGACATTGCCTAATTCCTCAATTTAAACATGATGGAATTACTTATTCCACTTAGTGATAGATGGTTTTACGGTAACTAATTTGCCTTCAGGTCCAGGAACTGAACCTTTAACTAATAGAAGACCTTTTTCAGCATCTACTTTAACAACTGATAATTTTCTGACGGTAACGGTTTCATTCCCCATATTTCCTGACATTTTTAAACCTTTAAAAACTCTGGAAGGGGTTGTTCCTGCACCGATAGAACCTGGTAATCTATGACTTTTAGAACCGTGTGACATAGGGCCTCTTGCGAATCCATGTCTTTTAACGGTTCCTTGGAAACCTTTACCAATAGATGTACCAGTTACATCAACTTTTTGACCTTCTTCTAAAATAGAAAGGTCAAGTTTTTGACCAACAGAAAAGGCACTTACATCTTCAATTCTGAATTCTTGTAAGTGTCTTAACGGTTCTATTCCATTTTTCTCAAGGTGTTTAATTTCAGCACGTGATAAAGCTTTCGCTTTTACAGGCTGAGCACCTATCTGAACAGCATTATAGCCGTCAGTTTTTACAGTTTTAACTTGTGTTACAGTTAAAGAATCAACTTTTATTACTGTTACGGGGATGACCAAACCTGTTGCATCAAAAATTTGTGTCATCCCTAGTTTTTCACCAATTACACCTAGAGTCACGTTTTTTTCCTCTTTCTTGCGAGCGCTACGAATTATCTCGTAGATCACATTCATCAACTGATATTCGATTTTTCATAAAGTTATTTTAAAATTAAAGTTTAACTTCAATATCTACGCCAGCTGGCAAATCTAATCTACTTAGTTCCTCGGTTGTTTGACGGGTAGGATCGAGAATATCAATAATTCTCTTATGTGTTCTCATCTCAAAATGTTCTCTGGACTTTTTATCCACGTGAGGTGATCTAAGAACACAATATATTCTGCGTCTAGTAGGAAGTGGAATAGGACCAGCAACCTTTGCATCTGTTCTTTTAGCTGTTTCAATAATTTTTTCTGCTGAAACATCGATTAAACGATGATCATATGCTTTCAAACAAACTCTTATTCTTTGTCGCTTAGTACTCATAATTTCACTTCCGCCTAGACCTTTCTAACGTTATAACTAATTAAAACTTACTGTATAATTTTATCAACTACACCAGCGCCTACAGTACGGCCGCCTTCTCTGATAGCGAATCTCATACCTTGCTCGATAGCAACAGGAGATAGAAGTTCTACTTCCATGTTAACGTTATCGCCAGGCATAATCATTTCGCCTTCAAATTTGATGGTGCCGGTTACGTCTGTTGTTCTAATATAGAACTGAGGTCTGTAACCAGGGAAGAATGGAGTATGTCTTCCACCTTCTTCTTTTTTAAGAACATAAACATTAGATGTAAACTTGGTATGTGGTTTAATTGAACCAGGTTTTGCTAATACTTGTCCTCTTTCGATATCTTCTTTTGAAACACCTCTTAGAAGAGCTCCAATGTTGTCGCCTGCAAGACCTTCATCAAGTTGTTTTCTGAACATCTCAACACCGGTAACAACACATTTTCTGGTATCTTGGAAGCCAACGATCTCAACTTCTTCACCAACTTTAACTTGTCCTCTTTCTACTCTACCTGTAGCAACGGTTCCTCTACCTGTGATGGAGAAAACGTCCTCAACCGGCATTAAGAAAGGAAGATCAATAGCTCTTTCTGGTGTAGGAATGTAAGAATCTACTGCATCCATAAGTTCCCAGATTTTATCAACCCATTCATTAGAACCTCTTCCGCCTTTTGGATTAGCTTGAATAGCTTCTAAAGCTTTTAAAGCGCTTCCTCTAACGAAAGGAATATCATCGCCATCAAATTCGTATGATGATAAAAGCTCTCTTGATTCCATTTCAACAAGCTCTAATAACTCATCGTCATCAACCATGTCGCATTTGTTTAAGAATACAACAATTTTTGGAACTCCAACTTGACGAGCAAGAAGGATGTGCTCTCTTGTCTGAGGCATAGGGCCATCAGCAGCTGAAATTACAAGAATTCCGCCATCCATTTGAGCCGCACCGGTAATCATGTTCTTAACATAATCAGCGTGTCCAGGGCAATCTACGTGAGCATAGTGTCTATTATCTGTTTCATACTCAACGTGTGCTGTTGAGATGGTAATACCTCTAGCTTTTTCTTCAGGAGCAGCATCAATTTGATCATATGCTCTTGCTTGGGACTGACCTGTAGCAGCAAGACATGATGTGATAGCCGCTGTAAGAGTTGTTTTACCGTGATCAACGTGACCGATTGTTCCTACGTTCACGTGTGGCTTGTTACGTTCAAACTTTGCACGAGCCATTTTACTTCTCCTTTTTGGTAAATGATATAAAACAAACTTTACATAGTTTCGTAATTAGCCCATGACGAGATTTGAACTCGTGGCCTTTCCCTTACCAAGGGAATGCGCTACCCCTGCGCCACATGGGCATCAACAAAAAAAGAATGGGCAGGGTTGGATTCGAACCAACGTAAGCGTGAGCTAGCGGATTTACAGTCCGCCTCCTTTAACCCCTCGGACACCTACCCATTTATTAGCCGGTGATGGGAATCGAACCCGCAACCTACGGTTTACAAAACCGTTGCTCTGCCATTGAGCTACACCGGCGAATTAATATCGTGAACTTATATTATTAAGGACATAGACTTATGTCAACATCTTTTTTATTCGTTTACAATATAGTGTGGTTATATATAGAAAACCATGAAAACATTTTCATGGCAAGCAGTTTTCTCTTATTTTATTAAGATTTCGTTATAGTGACATGCTTTCCATGATTTAAAAGATGAAAACAGCCTAAAATAGCATTTGTTAATGGACAAAAACACATATAATTTCTAACAAAAAACCAGTGCATCTTTTATTTTCATTACACACATGTTAGGGCTTAAATACCATTCTCTGGCCGAAATTCTAACAATTTTCCAGCCACATCTCTCCAGAATAGATTGTTTCCAAACAGCTTCTGATTTTCTTCTTCTTTCGTTAAATCCGTCTAATTCAACTATGATAGCCTTATCTTCACTTTTTACCAATAAATCAGTTGTAAAACCGCATGTTTCAAAATTAGTAAGAACTTTCATTCCATTTTCTTCTAAAAGCAACGAGAGGCATTCATGTTCGCCATAGTTGTACTCATTTACACGAAGGGTAGCTCTTTTCTCATTAGTGTTTTTTATGAACTCTAAATAGTTTCTTATAAGCCCTTCAGGCAATTCTTCCTGAGTTTTGGAAATATAACAATAAAGATAATTCTTAGCTCTTGTTACGGCAACATTGAATAAATTAGATTTCTGCGCAAACACAAGACTCTGAAAATGACTGTTTGAAGCAATTGTAAAGGATAAAAGAATTACATCTTTTTCATCACCTTGAAAAGTATGAGCAGTTCCGACTTCAATTGAGTGTTTTTTTATCTCTGTATCAGAAACTGCAAGCAATAAAGATTTCTTTAAAAGCTCGACCTGACTTCTAAACGGTGAAATAATCCCAATAGAAACAGGTTTAGTTTTATTTTTTTTGCAATCCAGTACAATTGAGTGGACATGTTCTATAATTTTTTCAACTTCCGCCATATTTCTTGTGTTATCAAGATCAACTTTAGCATCTGTAACGTTAATAACCTCAACGCATGGATTATTTTCCACTTCTCGGCTCATTATACGAATTTTTCCACCGTAAAAAGATTGATTACTAAATTCAATGATGTCTTTTTTGCTTCTAAAGTGCTCATCAAGCATTATCCTATCAGGAGCATAAAAACTTGCCACATCGAAAATAGAATTAGTTCTAAATCGCCACATAAGCTGATATCTATCTGCAATGTTATATTGACTAAAGAAAGACTGTTCTTTAGTTTTTTCTAAGAAGGATAAGTGGCTTAACTGTTTGTCATCTCCAACGATTACCGCCTTTTTAGCTCTGAATAAAACAGGAAAACAGCTTGCTATATCACATTGGGAAGATTCATCAATAATTGCAATATCAAATAAACCCGGTTTTAAAGGCAAAGTTTCTGATATTGAATAAGTAGTAACGGCCCAACATGGAAACGCTTCAAGCAACGGCTTGAAATCTTCCTGCGCTAAGAGCCTGTTTTGAAGATTTTTCTTTCTTTCAACAAGCGATTTTGAATGAATAATAAGTCTTTGCTTTTTAAATTTATCTCTAATTAATGATTTTACGGCTTCTCTTCTTTTATTTTGAAGAATTTCAACAGCTAATGTTTTCTGCCTGTTTCGCAATTCTTTTACGTCACCAAGCAATATACCTATATTACCGATTCTTTCAATTCCTGTTTCTACAGTTCTTAACGCTGCTTCGAGTTTTTTCTGTGCAAGGTTAAGTCTTAAAACATCAATATTTTCATAGGAAATAGGATAAGATTTTATTTTTAAAGAAGAAAGCAATTTTGCATAAGAAATTTTTGTAATTAAAGAATTAATAAAGCCTGTTTTCTCAATCAAATCAGCTATTTTTTCAAGTTGAAGATTAAATTTTTCAATATCTTCAACATTAAATTTCTCATTTATTAAAGTTTGCTCACCTTTACTTGAAGTAAACTCGTTTAACTGCTCAAAAGCTTTTTTCCATTTGTGCTCTAAGGTTAAAAGCTCTTCGCATGAATATTCAATCGCTTTACGATTATTTATTAAACTTTCCAAATCTTCGATTTCTGCAAGAACAGAATCTTCATATCCGTCATCTAAATCAACTTTGCCCGAAACAAGTTCTTCAAGTTTTGCATTGAGTTGTTTCTGATAATTTGATCTGCCTGCTCTGAGGCATAGATAAGGAGTTCCTAATGAGTTTAACCGCTCACTTACAACATCAACGGCTTTATCCATCCTAGAAGCTACCAGAACCGTCTTACCGCTTGCAATAAAATGAGAAACAAGATTAACAATAGTTTGTGATTTACCTGTCCCTGGAGGTCCGCAAATTGTAAGCATTGTATTATTCATTGCGGATTTTATTACTTTTTCCTGCGTATCGCTTAATTCAAGAGGCGTTACAGGGTAAAAGCTCTTCTCCTCTTCAAGTTCTGAAATATGATTAACTTCTTTATATTGATTATTATTATAATCATATTCTTCCTGAATAACGCCCAAAGAAGTTTCACGAAAAGCGCCGATAGGCATTTCTGCCATTTTAGTCAACTCGTGCAACACTCCTGCAGTAACGGTAGGACGTTTAGCAAGAATAAGTCCTGCTTTTTTATCTACTGATAAAGCATCAAAACTAAATTTAGTTATATCAATATCAGGAATTATGGATTTTAAGGAGGTTAAAAACACTTGGACTTTTTCTTCATCTAAAGGAAGATCGGGAACTACATCGACTAAACCTTCAAAAAGATGCTCTGCTTCGTCCTCATCGTCAGTTTTGATTAAAGAGGCAAGCGCACCTGTATTTAAAGTTAAAGTATCATCTGTAATCGTACAGTCAATATCAACACCATTTCTTTCGAGCTTACAGGGCAAATATAAAAGCGGTGTCATAAATTCATCAGATTTTTTCTTTTTAGGATTTTGTCCTCTTAAAAACAAATATCCGAATATTAAATAACTGTCTTTTTGAGATATTTCAGAATGAAGCAAAATTTCAGTCGCTTCAGGATTTTCACAGGAGAATTTTAAAGGTTTTGAAGGATCGAAAAGCCAGTTAACTGAAGCTTCATCTTTGACTATACAATATTTAGTATCTTTATCCTGCTTAATATTTTTGAATGAAGAATTACGAACTTCCTCTCTTACACAATCATGTAAATATGAGCAAATACGTCTTGTAAAACTATCCTGAAATGCTGAATTTATTAATTTCGCTGCTTCTTGTAACATAAGACACGCTATTCTTTTTTATTTAAAAACTTATATTAGAATAATATACCTTAATTTGAAGAAATACGAAAGATAAGGAAAAACAAAAAACATTTAAAAATACTCTTAAAGCGTGGCAATTATTCATTCCTACATGTTTTTATATACAAGGGATGTATTTAATATATAAATAATTAAATAGGAGTTTAAGATGGCTTTTGAGCAAATCGGTGGACTAAATTTTTCTCAGAACAATTATGGAATTAGCAATCAAAGTCAAATGGCAAAAACTTCAGGAAACGCTTCAAGCAGAAGCATATTTGACACAGCAAAAACATAAGGATTACAAAATCTTTCAGGTATTGACAATAATTTGATAGCACTAGGAAATAAAGGCGAAAACAAACAAGCTGTAAACGCTGCAAAAAACAGCTATAACAATATTTTAAATACATTAAGATCAAGAGGTGAAAATTTTTCTTATGGTGGTGAAAACATGGCATGGGCTGCGAATATTCTTCGCTCATTGGGAGTAAAAGAAACAAAATGTGCCGAAGCCGCCAAAATGATGATGAATGAAACAGGTCTGCAAACAGGCTTAGTTATAAGAAAAGATTTTATTCATGTTTATAATTATGTAGATATTCCAGGGCAAGGTAGAATGTATTTTGACGTATGGAGAAATCATCCGCCATCCTTCGACCTAAAGAAAGTTGAAACTGATAATGAACCTATAGGACAGCAACTAGCAACACCAAGATAAAATTCAACTGCAACAAATAGGAAAAACATAATTCAAGGGATTAGAAAAAAACATCTAATCCCTTTTAAAATTATTTAATTTTCTCGTTGTAACAATTCCTCTTGCGGAGTTAAAGCAAGAGTTGCAACACCTTTGGTTATATGCTGATACTCACTCTTATTTTTATAAACAGAAAAAGCATACCTAGTCCATTCAGGAGATTTGGAAGCTTCTTCCTTCGATTTTGCCCCTACAATATAAGCTGGTACAGAAGGATCAATTAACCTGTGTTGAAGGTGAACATGAGGCCCTGTCGACTCTCCTGTATTACCAATTCTTCCTATTTTTTGCCCGCCTTTAATTATAAAAGTTTCCGGGTGAGCTTTAATTTGCTCATAAGTTTTACCCATGCAGGAATCTAAATGTCCATATGTAAAAACAGAATTTGAATCCTTTTCATAAGTAGTAACTGTTAAACCTGTAATGAAATCATCATGACACCATGCCACTATTTCTTTATCAGGGCTTCCGATTGCGTATAATTGTGTTCCTCGAGTTTTAGCATCATCCTGTAATGTAATATCAGCTCCGTAATGATTGCTGCCCCATCCTTGAGAAACATAAAACTTATCAAAAGCATCGCCTGTTTTTAATAAATACTTATCAGAGAGAACCTCTGCAATAATTTTATTAATTTTAGGACTAAAAGTTGATTCTTGTGTTTTAGTAGGCAAAGAGTTTAATGGAACTTCAGGATTAAACGTTGGAGAAGAAGCATTAAACGTATCTTCAGACGTGGAATTATTATTCTTTTGAACATATTCTATATTATTTGAAGGCGAATTATTATAATCCTGATAAACCTCATAAACTTTAGGAGCTTGGGAGAATACCCCTGCTGCAACAATAACGCTACCAACTCCAGCTATTAATCTTTGAGTTGAATTTTTATGATTCTGATCAATTTTCTGATTTATTTTATTTAAAATAATCTCATTTACATCATCTTTTCCTTTGACTTCCTCGTTATCACAAGCTGAAAGCACCCCATGTAAAAGTTTTTGCTTCTCTTTATCAGAAATACTTAATTTTGAATTCTCAACACAATCATTAAAAGTATTTATTATATAAGTTGTTTTAGGAGATTTTTTTTCAACTGGCTTTCCTGTAAAAGCAAACTTATAATCAGGCAATTTAAGTGTTATTTCGTTATTCTTAAATGGAATAGAACTCTTATTGTTATTTTGAACCACACTTTTATTTATTTTTGATATTTGCGGGTTTAAATTTAAATTATCTAATTTCATTATTTAAAACTCTTCCTACTCTCTCTATTGCCTATATAAAAGTCACGAAAAATAAAAATAAACATCTTTAAATAAATTTTTTTTAAATAAAACTAAAGTGACTGTATATTTTAATACTGGTTTATAATAATAGAGTAAGTGTAAAGATTTTTATGGATTCCCACAAATGGGTGATGAAGATAAGCAGTTTGAAGCCTCGGCTCAAAAACTAAAAAAAGCTCGTGATGAAGGTCAGGTAGTAAAAAGTAAAGATTTATCCATGGCTATTTCCCTACTTGTAATGTTTCAAGTAGTATCAGCAATGGGTCCTTTTATATGGGGACAAATCTCAAAACTTTTTATAACTCTTTTCAATGAAATTCCACATAAACACCTTGAAGAAATAGGAATTCCCTATATTTTATACACGACTATTATACCTATGGTTTTAATATTAGCCCCATTACTTATGGTTGCTGCCTTTATCGCTATTTTAAGCGATATTATTCAAGTTGGTCCATTAATTACACTATCTCCTTTAATGCCAAAACTTGATAAAATTAATCCATTTAAAGGAATTAAAAATATTTTTTCAATGAAAACTGTCATTGAATTAGTAAAAAATATAATAAAAGTAGTGGCTTTAGGCTATATTGGCTACATTACCTATGTTACACATATACCTATAATATTAAAACTATGTACAACAGAAAATACATTCTCAATTTTGCTGGAATTTGGTAAGATATTAGTTGACTTCGTAACAAAGGCTGGAATGTTATTTTTAATCATTGCAGGCGGAGATTACATGTACACTCGCTTTAAGTTCCTAAAAGATCAGAAAATGTCTTTTAAAGAAGTTAAAGACGAATACAAAAACTCAGAGGGTGATCCTCACGTGAAGCAAGCGCTAAGACAAAAACGTATGCAAATGCTTCAAAAAAACATGCTTGATTCCGTACCTCAAGCAGATTTTATTACAACAAATCCAATACACGTTGCAGTTGCAGTAAAATATGATAATGAAAACATGAGAGCACCAAAAGTAATTGCAAAAGGTTCGGAATTATTTGCAAAAAAAATCATAGAGATCGCGAAGAAACACAATATACCTGTTATAGAAAATCCACCTGTGGCGAGAGCATTGTTTAAACTGGTTGATATTAATCGGGAAATCCCACCTGAATTGTACAAAGCAGTAGCAGAAATTCTTATGTTTGTGTATAATTTGCGTAAAACACCCGAAAGTAATATAATGTAAATTAAAAGCCACGACTATTAGTATAAATAGAATGAGCGAAGTAAAAATAAAAGTGCAAAACACTAATTCAAAAATACAACAATATATAACCATAGTCGAAAAAGTAGCAAGGGTTGAACAAAGACGTATCCCTTCGCATATGGTTGAGTATGAAGAGCTTATGAGTATAGGTATCATTGCTGTTCAAGCTATGATTAAAGGAAAAACCAAAGAACAGCTTGAAAAATACAACGATGCTTACATGGCAACTGCTGTAAGATGGGCAATAAGAAACGAATTAAGAACAAGATATAAATGGTATTCTTTAAAACACACAAAACAAACCGATGCTCCTGACGCAGGTAATTCAGGAATTCCTGGAACAGGTGTTGATGTTTCTCCTGAAAAGGTCAGAGAAGCAATATATGAAACCATTTTATCAATTGACAGCATAGCAGAATCTTCAGATAACGATTCACCGTTTGAATTTATTAAAGATACATCGGCTCTTCCCGATGAACAGCTTGAAATAAGCGAACTAGGAAAAGCAATTAAAGAAGCTATTGCAAAATTACCTCCAAAAGAAAGAACAATCGTAGAATACCGTTTCTACAGAAACATGCAGGTAAAAGAAATTGCAACACAGGTAGGTTTATCCTCTTCTCGTGTAACAAGAATCGTTCAAGCTTCTTTAAACCTCGTAAGAGAGTATCTTAAAGAAAAAGATCATTATTACTAAACTAAATTTTCTAAGCATTAAAAAAATCAGCTGTAACAGCTGATTTTTTTAATGCTTAGATTTTTGACTGTATTATGTTACTTTATTTTCTTCTTCATTCTTGCCTGAAGCTGCTTTAACTCCAACAACAGCCATTAATGCACCGACAGCAAGACCTATACCAATAGCAATTCTAGTTCTATCAAATCTTGCCCAGCTTTTTGCAGCATCAATAAGACCAGGGGTGTATTCCTGTATCTGTTTTTTCATAGTTGCAACTGAATTTTTTGCATATTCAGCTATGTGTTCTTGACTCCAACCAGCTGCTCTATACGCCTTAGATGACTTCTTTATGGCATCAGCATAAGTTTTTTTATGATTCATTATATGCCCTGATACATAGTCTTTAATATAAGAATCCGCAACAGGAGCATAATTATTTGCTACATAACCGCCAACACCACCTGCTAAAAGCGAACCCGAAACTATTCCTGCATTTACAAAATTATTAGTTTTTTTCGGTTCTTTTGATTTTACATTATTTAATTCTTGATTTTGAACTCCTACAGAATTTATAGCCGGACTCATATTTATCCTCCGATAATTGCAAAACGATTAAACCCCTGTATATTAATTAAAACAAAAATCAAAGTAATATTGCTATACCTAAATTTAAAAATCAAATAATTATTTGATAAGATTAAGTTATAATTTTTATACTTTAATTGATTAAATATAAAAAAAGGATAGAAAATGAATTCAATTAAATCGACAAAAATATATCTAAAAAAAGCTCTATTAGATGATATTCCGTATATTATGAACTCCGAACGTGATAAGAACAACTGTGAATATGTGTCCCAATGGTCTGAACAACAACATATAGAGGCGATAAGCTCTCATGATAAAGAAGAATTTATTGTTTATGATAACAACAATGAAAAAGTAGGATTTATCATACTTTGCAATATTTCAAATATTAATAAAAGCATCTTAATTCAACGAATTGTAATAAATAAAAAAAATAAAGGATATGGAAGAGAAGTTTTAGGTTTAATTAAAAAATTATGCTTCATCGAATATAAAACTCATCGTCTATGGCTAGATGTTAAAGATCATAACTTCAAAGCAAAAAATTTATATGAATCTGAAGGATTTATTACTGAAGGATTATTGAGAGAATCTTCAAAAGAAAGTGATGGATCTTTTTGCTCTCAATATATTATGTCAATTATCGACAGAGAATATTTATCTAATTTATAGGCATATTATTAAACAAGGCTCTAGACTAGCGTGATTAACATGCTAGGATAAAATAATGAAGAATAACA
>JBAXKC010000022.1:0-48694 GCA_037137535.1 bacterium
TTATAGACTCTATTTTACTGATTTTGTTTCATTTTTAACCAAACAGCTTCTTACATATAAATAGAATCTCTTTACTCCTAAGCAATAACAGGAGTAAAGAGATTCTTAATAACTGTTATAAAATAATATTAAATATTTTTAAATCGTTGTGAGATTAAACTATTCAGTTCAGGATTTCTTGCTCCAAATTTAGAAAGATTTGATAAATGTTTTGTAGAGTCAGTTGATGAACTTATTTTATTATTGTTTCTGTATCCTATTCCTGCTTTATAGCCTGATATTGTATATAATACAGCTAATAAAGGTTCAATCCATTTAAATCCCGACAAAACGCCAACAGTTGCAACATTATCGGAATGAAGAGCTATATCCATTAATTCCGGTTTTCTTTCGTCGTTTTTATTTTCTTTTTTTATTCCCAGTAACGGGTTAATTATTTGTTTTCCGATGAAGTTCGCTATATTACTCCCGCCTATTACACCAACTAAAGCAATTCCTCCTATCATTCCAACAGCTCTTGCTAGCCTCGTGTTTGCCATTTTTAAAACATTTATTGAATCATTGTTAATATGGAATTTATTTTTTAATAAGTCAGGAATTTTACTTATAGCTTCAAGTCCTCCTAATGCCAATCCTGCACCTACATTACAAAGGAAAATATTTGCGAAAAACTGGTAAAAACCTTCTTTTATTTTATCAGGTATTTTTTCTTTAATATTTTCGGAATTTATTTTGTCGGCAATAATTCCTCCGCTTATCCCTCCTATTACAGGTATAGCCCCGAGCATTGAAAGATTAAATATTTCTCCAAAAATCTGTTTTACGCTGTGTGGTTCAGGCGAAGGAATAAGCTTTTCAACTAAATCATATTTTCCATCAAAAAGTTTGTTTAATAGATCTTTATTTTCAGTAGATATTTTTTTCAGTTTATTAATATTTTTAGGAGAAATCATTTTATCTTTTGCAGTAACTATTATGTCGAAAAGCTCTTTTAAGGGTTCATGTCCTTTGATTTTAGCAAGAATATTTTCTGAAGCCTTTTTGATTTCTATTGTACTAGGCGTTTCTATAAAACCTTTAAAGAGTGTTTCTCCGTTGTTATTCTTTAAAAAAGGAAGTCCTCTTGCTGCAATAAGAGAACTTGCAACAGTAAAAGCTAAAACTATAGAATTATTAATAAGCTTTTTATGTTTTTTTTAGTAGTTTCATTTTTAACATCAGAGTAAGTATCATAAATAGCATAAGTTATAGCTCCTGACGTTAGAGCAAGTGGTACTTTTTCCGATATGGCTTTAATTACCATTGGTTGATCTACAAATTTAGCAAAAGTATGCAATTAATTTTTTATAATCAAAGTATTCATTAATTATCCTTTTAGTTCTTTATTGAGAATTACTATCAATAACAAGATATGGCAATTCAGAATGATTATCAATAAGCTCGTATTTTTCTATAAATAAATTTAAAGTCATTTTTTTGAACTATGATGAAATCAAAGATTTTTGTTATACTTGGGCAGTAATTATATATGGAATTAAATAAAACAAAACTTAAATGAAAAATTTTTTTGACGTAATTTCTAAAAAAATATCAACAATGAGCAAATCAGTTGATGAATATAAAGAAATAACCAAAACAACTCCGTTGCCTTCGAGAGCCTTTATAAATTGGGGTGTTTACTTGGCAACTATTGGTGATTTGGATAAAGCCATAGAAAAATTTGAAATTTCTAGTAATATGTCACCCAAAAACCCTGAAAGTTTAACTAACTGGGGGGTTGCTCTTGCTAAAAAAGGTAAATTTGACGAAGCAATAGAAAAATTTATAGCAGCACTTAAAGTAGATTCTAAATATTCAAGAGCTTATTCATTATGGGGTGCTGCTCTCGTTGAACTTGGCAAAATGGATGAAGCTGAAAAAAAATATGAAGAAGCAATAAAATTAAATCCCAAAGACAGCGATACCTATATAAATTGGGGTATTGCCTTAGCAAAGCAAAGCAGAAAAATAGCAGCCGAAGAAAAATTTAAAAAAGCTGTAAGCATGAACCCTCGTTCACTTCAAGCAATGTTTTTACATGGTGTTATTCTTGCTGAACTTGAAAAATATGATGAAGCCTTATTAAAGCTTGATTTGGTTATAAAATCTATGCAAAACCATTCTGATGCTTGGCATTACACTTCTATTTGCATGCTGAAAAAAAATATGACAAAAGAAGCCTTTGACAGAGCTAAAAAAGCTATTGCAATAAATCCTCTTAAAATTGAATATCATATCAATGCAGGGGAAATATTAGCCACACATGGAAAGTATTCAGAGTCCATCGAGTGCTTTAAAATTGCTGAAAAATTAAATCATTCATCATCTGAATTATATGTTTCATGGGGTGTTTCTCTTCAAAAAAGCGGTGAACATCATGAAGCTATACAAAAAATTGAAAAAGCTCTTGAATTAAAACCTACAAGTGCAGAAGCTCTCTATCATATTGGCTTGTCATTAGCAGAAACAGGCGAATGTGAAAGAGCGATTGAGGTTTTAACCAAAGCGTATGAAAATGACTCAAGATATACTGATGTTTTCACAAAAATAGGTTCTATCTATAACATACTTGGTGAGCCTATTAAAGCAATTGAATCTTATGAGAAATCAATGAGTTTAACCAGAAAAAATTCATTAGTTAATTTTTTAATAGCATCCACTTATTACAATATGTTTGATATGCAAAATGCTATAAAATACTACAATAAAACTATTGAATATCATCCCGATCACCTTGAAGCACACGTAACTCTTGCGATTGCTTTAAGTGAAACTGGAGAGCAGAAAGAAGCTATCAGAAAAATACGTGCGGCTTATAAACTTCAACCTACATCACATAATGTGAATTTTATCTATGGAATGATCTTATCTAAAGATGATAAATCATTAAAAGAAGCCATCGAAAAGTTTGATAGAGCAATAAGTATTAGTAATGATGAAGTTTCAGTTCATATTGCAAAGGGCGAAGCCTTAATAAAGTTAAAGCGCTATAACGAAGCTATAACCATTTATAATGAAATTTTAGCTAAAGCCCCTGACTTTGTTGTTGCAATTTTTATGCTGGGTGTTACTTATGTTGAAATGGCTGATGATACAGGGAATACAAGTCTATACAGCAATGCAAGAGAATGTTTTAATAAAACGCTTAATTTGAATCATAATCATGTTGAAAGCTATGCTAATTTAGCCTATATTAAAGCTAAACTGGGAGATTTTGACGGTTTTGAAAGAGATTATAGAAAACTTTATTCGGAGCATATTGAATCAAGAGCGATTATTCTTGAATATCTTATTGCCAGCGTTACAAAGTTAAAATATCAGAAACATATAAAAGAAATTATTGGAGAATTCTAAAAAAAATTATACCAATTGTAACATTTTATTGATTTACAGGCACTTTTAAGTTATTAATAAGGTTTATCTAACGTAAACATCATTAGGAAATTAGAAAATGAGTATAGTTGTTCAGAAATTTGGCGGAACATCAGTTGGAACAACAGATAGAATTAAAAATGTTGCAAAAGCTGTAATAAGAGAATATGAAAACGGTCATCAAGTTGTAGTCGTTGTTTCAGCTATGGGACATACTACAGATTACCTTGTGAAACTTGCAAATGATCTTACAACACAACCTAGTAATCGTGAAATGGATATGCTTCTTTCAACAGGAGAACAAGTTTCTATTGCCCTAGTTGCTATGGCTATTCAAGAAATGGGCTATCCGGCTGTAAGTATGGTTGCCAGTCAAATGGGAATCTTTACGGAAGGTGTTCATTCAAAGGCAAGAATTGTTGAAATTAAAGCAGATAAAATAAAATCAACGCTTGATAAAGGAAATATAGTTGTAGCGGCTGGCTTTCAGGGCATAACAAAAGATGGAGAGATTACCACACTTGGAAGAGGTGGATCTGATACTTCTGCTGTGGCTCTTGCTGCTGCGTTAAAGGCTGAAAGATGCGATATTTATACGGATGTAGATGCTATTTATACTACCGATCCAAGAGTAGTACCTCAAGCAAGCAGAATTGATAAAATTACATTTGAAGAAATGTTAGAATTGGCTAGAGTTGGTGCAGGTGTTTTACATCCTCGCTCTGTAGAAACGGCAAAACAATTTAATGTGCCGTTAAGGTTAAGAAGCAGTTTTAAACAGGATGACTTAGGGACATTAATTGTAGGAGTTGACGAAATGGAAATCTATAGACCGGTTAGCGGCGTAGCAGCAGATTTATCTCAAATCAGAATTGTTTTTATTAATGTACCTGACTCTCCGGGAACTGCCGCAAAAATCTTCAGTCATTTGGCAGAAAACCATGTAAGTGTTGATATGATTATTCAAGCTTATATTAAAGAAAATAACGCTAATAATATTGGCTTTACTATTTCTGAATCAGACTTTGATGGAGCAGAAATTGTAATTAAATCTATTCTTGAAGAATATCCTACTGCTGATGTTGTTATTGATAAAGATATTGCTAAAGTTAGTATTGTAGGCGCAGGCATGATTGACAGACCTGGTATTGCAGCTGATATGTTTGATGCTCTTGCAGGTATAGACGTAAATATTAAAATGATTTCAACCAGTGAGATTAAAATTAGTTGCCTTGTTGAAAAATCAAGAGCCCATGATGCTATTAGAGCAATTCATACAAAGTTTGATCTTGATAATGAAGGAAACGACGTCGAAATTGAAAAATAAATTTTTTCAGAAAATAACAGTTTTAGTGTCGATAGTTTTGGTATTATCGGCACTATTTGTGTTTGGTACAAAAGCTCAAGCTGTTCATCCTTATAAGGATTTTAAACCTTTTAAATTCTCTTTTATTACAGATGCAAATTTGTCGTTAAATTGGAAAAATGATTATATTCTTTATAACCTTAGTCAAATCATTTTACAGGATGCAATAAATTCTGCCAATAAAATCAAAGATAATGATTTTATTGTTTTTGGCGGTGATACTATAAGTAATGAAGATGGCAAGTATTCTGAATTACAAACTTTTTTAGATCTTACAGAAACTATTAATTCGCCTTATTATTTGATTTTTGGAGATAAAGAAGCTAATACAAAAGAAGACTGCACTAAAAATGATATAACTTCAGAATTTAAGCGTAAAATTTTTACTGAGGAAAATAAAACCTATTGGAAGAGTGAACCTGTTGAAAATGTTGTTTTAATAGGACTTGATAGTTCTCAAACAGGTAAGACCGAAGGATATATTGATAAAGAGCAATTATGCTGGCTGGAAAATACGCTTAATGATAATAAAGATAAATTTACTGTAATTCTTTTGCATCATTTACCAAAGCCATTAAGTGAGGATTTAAAGACACCTGATTTTAAAAACTTTTCTATAACCAATGATGAAGAATTTACAGGCTTAATTGCAAAATATCCTCAGGTGAAATTAATTGTAAATGGTAATAGATATGTAAATTCAGTAAGAAAAATAAATAACACACTCTTTGTTTCTGTTCCCTCAATTGCTGTTTATCCTAATTATTTTGATGAAATAGAAGTTTCAGCGGATAAAGTTAATATAGTTCATAAAAAAATCAGCTATAAACAAATTATAAAACTGGCTAAAAATAATTTAGAAAAATCAGAATTAGCAAAGCAATATAACGCCAAAAAACCTAAAGAAATCATTAAATTAAATGAAGGTGACGAGTTTAGTAATATTGGTAGTTATCGTTTTTAGGTTTATTTTATAGTTTTTTTATCGAATAAAAAAACAGAGGATATCTATGAATAATATTCAAAAATTTGGAAGATATGCTGCAAGTGTAGCAATAACTGCAGGAATTACAGCAAAAACATTACCTGCAAAAGCTGTTGCAATAGAAGCTAAGTTGCCTGTTACTGAGCTTGTTAGTTTTCCTAAAATTATGGCTTCACAAAGAGTTGAACCCCCTAAAAATCCTAAAAGCATTGAGGGTGTACTATTTTATGTAGCTCATTTTTCAGGTGTAGCTTTTTGGACTTTTATTGGAATTAAAGAAGCTGGAAAAAGAATATTTAAGAAGAAGTAGTAGTAATTTCTTTTTATAAAATTTTAATATCAAATTTACTTAACAAAGCACCTTTTGATTTCTTTAGCATTTTATAATTTTTTTATGAAGAATAATAAAAAAATTATGAGGTAAAAATGGTTGCTGTTATCGATAAAAAAGAATTAAATTCTGTTGGTCTTGTCCAAACAGAATTTGTTTCTTTTTACGACAAAATTAAACTGGAGTGTGGTATTAATTTTGGACCTGTTACGGTTGCTTATGAGTGTTACGGTAAATTAAACAAGGCTAAAGATAATGCTGTTTTAATTTTACATTCACTTACTGAAAATGCCCATGCCGCTGGTTATCATTCTGAGGATGATAAAAAAGCAGGTTGGTGGGATATGATGATTGGCTCAGGAAAAGCTTTTGATACTGATAAGTATTTTGTAATTTGCTCAAATGTTCTTGGCGGATGCAACGGAACAACAGGACCTTCTTCCATCAATCCTGAAACAGGCAAGTGCTACGGGCTTTCATTCCCTATTGTTACCATTCCTGATTTTGTAAAAGTTCAAAAAAAACTTATAGATTATTTAGGAATTGATAAGCTTCACAGCGTTGCAGGAATTTCAATGGGCGGAATGCAGGCTTTAGAATGGGCTGTTAGTTACCCCGACATGATGAAGAAGTTAATAGTTATTGGTTCTACTCATAGGTTATCAGCCTATGCTATAAGTTTGCATGAACTGGGGCGACAGGCTATTTATTTAGATAGTAATTGGAATAACGGTAACTATTATGACAAAGAACCTCCATTTAAAGGGCTTTCACTTGCAAGAATGATTGGAATGTCTTCATATTCATCTCAAGAAGCGCTTAAAGATAAATTTGGCAGAAAATTACAAAATAAACAGAAATTAGATTATGATTTTGGAATAAATTTTCAAATAGAAAGTTTTTTAAATTATCAAGGTAATAAATTCAAGAATGAGTTTGATGCAAACAGTTATTTGTATTTAACAAAAGCTACTGATTTTTATGATGTAATTGAAAAATATGGTTCTATTGAGAATGCTCTTTCTGATTGTAATGCGGACTTTTATATTTTACCTGTCTCAACAGATATGTTAATTCAGCCTCGCCATTCTCAAGAAATAGTTGATGCGCTTAAAAGTCTTGATAAAAATGTAACCTTTAAAATTATAGAATCAAATCAAGGACACAATGCTCTTTTTATGGAGGAGGAAAAATTAACTAAGGTATTGAGTGAAGTATATAAGTAGTCGTTAAAAATTAGTTGTTATTTTAATTACTTAAGGTTGAGTTTTATTCATGATAAATCAAAGGGTGCAAATCATGCACCCTTTGATTTATAAATTATTATTTTCAGCTTTTAAAATGAAATTATAATTATGTTTTACTCCATTCATTTCAATGGGAAAAAATAGACTACCTTGATTTTTATTATATATAGTAGAAGGAAATAAGAATTCTATTGGTTTTATTTTCCATCCAATATTATTTGCATAATAGACATTATCGGCTGGAGCAACTGAATCGAGAATTCTTGATAATGGAGGTACTGTTGTATAATTTTGCAGATATCTAGTACTTAAATCTTTTATGCCAGAGTGTACTACATTATTTGCTACTCCTGCAATATCAACAATAGAAAGGTCATTCCAATTTATTGTTAATGGAAACTCCGTCTTGTTTTTCAATTCAAAACTAATACGATCTTCTTCTACTTCACCTTTAATTTCTATTTTATCATCACTAAAGTTTAATATGTAATCATTTGTTGGATTAACTTTAATTTGATTTATAAATTTATAACTTATTATAGGGTATTTTTTAGCAGATTGAAGTAAAGATGGTTTCATTCTTTCAATTATTTTTTTAGATTTAAAACTAAGCTCTATTTCACCAAAAAGAGTTGGATCTCCAGGTGCCGTATACTCGTTATAAATAATATTATATTTTTTTAAATATCTATTTAATGGATATGTAATACCTCCACTAATATTCATTTTTTCAAAACCATAAAAATAAATATTATTTCCATATGGTGTTAATTTGAAAATAAGTGCATTTTTATCGTCTTTAAGGCTTTTAATAATAAAAATATCTTCATTATTGTTATCTTTTATTAATGTATATGTGGGATTTTCAGTAATAAAATTATTTATAAAATTATTTAGATTTTCAATCCTTATATTATTATAAATAAATGCTCTTTGAATTTCCAAAGATAATGCAGTCATTTGCATACTAAAGGAAAGCAAAATTAATAATAAAGTGCCTAATAAAATTTTTTTCATATCGATACCCCTAATTAAAAAGATAGAAGCTCTTTTATTTTAAGCCCAAAACAGCCCTTTGCCTTTCAATTAATTCTTGAATCGCTTTTTCGCCAACTTCAAGCATTTTATTGAGTTCAATTTTAGTAAAGGCTTTTCTTTCGCTTGTGGATTGAAATTCTATAATTTGTCCTGATGCGTTCATTACGATGTTTGCATCAACTTCTGCTTTGGAGTCTTCAGGATAATCAAGGTCTAATAATACTTGCCCATCTACTATACCAACGCTGATAGCTGCTATCGGTTCTATAATCGGGATTTCTTTTAACTTTCCTGATTCTTTTAATTTTCTTAAAGCGTCATAAGCTGCGATGTATGCCCCTGTAATGCTTGCTGTTCTTGTTCCGCCATCTGCCTGAATAACGTCAGCATCAATAGTGATAGTTCTTTCGCCTAGTTTAGAAAGGTCAATAGCTGCTCTTAAACTTCTACCGATAAGTCTTTGTATTTCTTGCGTTCTGCCAGAAATATTTGAACCTCTTTCTCTGCCTACTCTTGTGTGTGTTGAAGCAGGTAAAAGAGCATATTCTGCTGTCAACCAGCCTTTTCCACTATCTGCCAAAAATCTTGGAACTCTTTCTTCAATGTTTGCAGTAGTTATAACTTTGGTATCGCCAAATTCCACAAGGACAGAGCCGTCTGCGTACTTGGTAAAATCTCTTGTGAAGCGTACTTCTCTAAGTTCGTCAAACTTTCTGTTTTCTCTTCTTGCGTTCATTTTTGTACCTTCCTTTAAAACTAATTGTTTTCATGATAAAAATATCTTATTAATTAGTATATATCAAACAATTTTCGGGCAAAAATCTTATTAAATTAGAGGAAAGTTAGAAAATGACAGAAAAATTTTATATAACAACTGCAATAGACTATGTAAACGGAGTTCCTCACATAGGACATGCTTATGAAAAGATTGCAACGGACGTTTTAGCAAGACATTTCAAACAAAGGGGGAAAGATGTTTTCTTTCTTAGCGGAACTGACGAGCATGGCATAAAAATCGAGAAAACAGCAGCAGAAAAAGGTATTAATCCTCAAGAATTTACTGATGAAATTGCCGCACAGTTTCAAGAATGTTGGAAATTGCTTGATATAGACTATGATAGATTTATCAGAACGACAGAACCCGACCATGTCAAGGTTGTTCAGCATATTTTTAAAACCCTTACAGAAAAAGGCGATATTTATAAAGCTTCATATACAGGGCTTTATTGTAATGGATGTGAGAGTTTTCTTTCTCCGAGAGATCTTGATGATGAGGGAAGATGCGTCCATCACCTTGCTAAACCTATAGAAGTTCAAGAAGAAAACTACTTCTTCAAACTTTCAAAGTATAAAGATGCAATTATTGAGCGTATTCAGAACAACCCACGTTTCGTAATGCCTGACTATAGACAGAATGAAATAATTAATCAGCTTAAAGATATTGAAGATATTAGTGTTTCACGTTCTAAGAGTTCTGTAACATGGGGTATTCCTGTTCCTGATGATGATACACAGGTTATTTATGTTTGGATTGATGCTCTTTCTAACTATTTGACAGGTGCGGGATATTTAACAAATGAAGAATCATATAAAAAATATTGGCCTGCTTCAGTTCATATGATTGGTAAAGATATTTTGAAGTTCCACTCAATATACTGGATTGGAATTTTAATGGCTATGGATTTGCCTTTACCTGAAACAATTTTTGCTCATGGCTGGATAACTGTAAATGAAGCTAAAATGGGGAAATCTTTAGGCAATGTAATTAAACCCGCTCAGATTTTAGAAGAATTTAACCTTGAAAAGTCAGATGTGTTCAGATACTTTATGATGACAACTACTCCATTCGGCAGAGATGGCAATTATAGCGATGAAGATTTTAAATCAAAGGTCAATGCTGATATAGCAAATAACCTTGGTAATCTTTTAAACAGAACCTTAAATATGCTTGTTAAATATTTTGACGGAAATATAATTCCTGAAATAATTACAGGTGAAGAAAATAATCAACTTGCTTCTTCCTGTAAAGATACAATCGTTAAGCTAAAAAACGCTTTTGATGATTATAAAATCAATGATGCAGCTGAAATTATTATTTCGCTTGTGGATTCTGCAAATAAATATCTTAACGATAAATCACCATGGACTCTTGCTAAAAATCCTGAAAATATGAATTTATGCGGAAGTATTCTTTATGATGTGCTTGAAACGTTAAGAATAGCAAGTGTTTTAATCTCTCCATTTATTCCTAATCTTTCACAAGAAATTTGGACTCAGCTTTCATTAGAAGGGAATGCTTCATCTGTTAAAATTGATGATATAGCGTGGGGTGGTTTAAAAGCAGGTTTTGTGGCTTCAAAAGAAACAATAAAACCGATATTTTTAAGACTTGATTCTGAAATCGCAGGTGCGGAGAAAAAGAAATAACAATGGATAAAATAAGATTAATTGATACTCATGCTCATCTTGATTTTGAAGATTTGAGCAAAAATCTTGATGAGATTATAAAAAATTGTGAAATTAACGGTATTGAACGAGTAATAATCCCTGGTGTTACAATAAAAGACACTTATAAAATCATTGAACTCATTGATAAATATGATTTTTTATATGGTGCAGTAGGGCTTCATCCTTCTGATGCTAAAGATTGGGATGATAACAGCTATGAAACTCTTAAAGAGTACGCTAAACATGACAAAGTGATAGCAATTGGCGAAACAGGGCTTGATTATTATTGGGATAAAACCTTTAATGAGCAACAGCAGTTTGTCTTTAAAGAGCATATAAGATTATCAAAAGAGTTAAAACTTCCTTTAATCGTCCACGACAGAGAAGCACATGGCGATGTTTTAAAGATTATAAAAGAAACCAACGCTAAAGAAATAGGCGGTGTAATGCATTGTTTTTCGGGAAGTGCAGAGTTTGCGCTTGAATGTATTAAAGAGAATTTTTATATTGCATTAGGCGGGCCTGTAACTTTTAAAAATGCAAAACAGCCTAAAGAAGTAGCAAAAATTATCCCTATAGATAAACTTGTACTTGAAACAGATTCCCCTTTTCTGGCTCCTCAGCCTTTCAGAGGGAAAACAAACGATCCTTCAAAAGTAAGGCTTGTTGCGGAAGAAATAGCTGATTTAAGAGGTATCACTCTTAAAGAATTATCAGAATCTACTTTTAATAATTCAATTAAGTTGTTTTTTTCTAATTAATTTTTATAACTAAACAAGAACCACTTTTGACGTGGGTATAGCCTTTGATGATAACCTAAAGTAAGCATTTCCTGGTAAGCCTGTTCAGTTGTCCAATTGTATTCATTAATTCTGTATAATGCAGTCATAATTCCTGTTCTGTCTTTTCCTTCTCTGCAATGAACAAAAACAGGCTGATTTTGAGGATTATTAATTATACTGAAAAAATATTTAATTTGTTCTTGAGACGGAGGATTAAAAGGATTCATCGGAATGCTTATGAATTTTATACAATATTTTTCAACAAGTTTTTCTTCTTTTTTTGTACTTCTGTCAAATTGCCTTAAATCGATAATTGTTTTTATTCCAAGTTGTGAAAGTTCTTTATAACCTTTGTTTTTAGGTTGTCCGCCTCTATAATATTCTGTATCGACTTTATTAAAATGCGGAATAAATACAGGATATTGTTCATATTTTATTTTAAGCAAAGTTTTGTTTTGTGCTTCATGATGTGAAGCATTGGCAGGTAATATAAGATTAAAAATAATCGCTAATGGCAAAAATAACGATAAAAAGACTTTTAAGTTCATTTTGTATCCTGTAAATTTTGATTCTATAATTATACGTTGTAAAAATAAATAACCAATAATAATAAAATTTTATAATAAAACTTTTACTTCCAGCCATTAGTATTTTGTATGTATCCAGATGGATGTATTTTTCATTTAGTGATTAGTTATCTAAACTAACAGACGTGAAACATTAAGTTCACGTCTGTTAGTTTTAGTTTATAAAATTTGTATTAATCTTCTTTTCTATGTCCTGTATTATATCTGTGATCAACTTGAGCTGTTTTTTCACTTACGTTAAGGCTTGCCTCGTATAGTTGTCCAATAAGCGGAAGTGATCCAACTAAAACTCCAAGCCATACTTGACCTTTTGTGCTTTTAGGGAGATGATTTAAAACTCCTTGACCAAACTTTTGGAATCCATTTGTTAAATTTTTGTTATTAGCAAACTTTTTAAGCCCTGATTCTTCGGTTTTTTGAAGAGTTACAGCCATAACATGTGCAATTCCTCCAACAATTCCGCCTAAAACTGCTCCTTTTGCTCCACCGATTACGGTTGCTTTTGTATATTCGCAAGTTCCTATCCATAGCTTTTTACAGCCTGACATAAAGTTTTTAAATCCTTGAATGGGGTTAAAACCACCTTTTTTTTCTTTTTTTTCGGCTTTTTTATTTGATAGTTCTGCACTATCTCTAACATCTTCCATTTTTACTGCCGCAATTGCAGTATTTTTCTTTTCAGTCTTATCAGGTTTTGCAGCTGAGAAAGATATTTGATGATTGTAATTTGAGGAATTTATAGAATTCATAGTTTAATTTCCTTCATAAATTTATTCAGGCATGTATATAAAAACATGAAAATATAAAAATTGCCTAGCCATGCTATTAATTTTATAAAAAGTTATTTATTTGTTACTTTTTGTTACTGTCATTATTTTTGATTCTTTTAGGGATCTTTATATTATCATAGTTATGTTTAAAGGTTTGCTTTTGTTAAAATATTATTATGTTATAGGGTTTTATTTATAAAATTTTTCGTATAATATAAATAAGAATGATTATAAATTATAAAAGGTTGAAAAATTATGACGACTGCCTCAAAATTTTCAGTAGATGAAGAATATATATCAAGTTTAATGAATTCAGCTCCAACAGCAGAAAGAGTTGAAGCTATTTTAAATAAAGCACTGGAACTTAAAGGCTTATCTCTTGAGGAGTCTGCCGTTTTATTAAATGTTGAAGATGAAGAATTATTAGCAAAAATTGCAAAAGCTGCTAAATCTTTAAAAGAAAAAATCTATGGAAAAAGAATAGTAATGTTTGCTCCTTTGTATTTGAGTAATTATTGCGTTAATAACTGCTTATACTGTGGATTCAGAGTTGATAATAAAGAGATGGCAAGAAAAATGCTCACAGTTGATGAAGTAGTTCAAGAAACTGCAAAAATCCTTGAGCAGGGACATAAAAGAATTTTATTGGTAGCTGGTGAAGATACTAATAGATGTAACTTGGATTTTGTTGAGCAAGTTATCAATAAAATTTACGAACAAAAAATCATGAATGGCGAAGTAAGAAGATTAAATATAAACATTGCTCCGCTAAAAACAGAAGAATTTGAAAGATTAGCTAAATTTGGACTAGGAACATATCAATGTTTTCAAGAAACTTATCATAGAGAAACTTATAAAATAATGCACCCGTCAGGATTAAAAGCCAATTATGAATGGCGTCTTGCTACAATGGACAGAGCTTTGTCCGCAGGGCTTCATGATGTCGGAATGGGAGTATTATTTGGTTTGACCGATTACAGATTTGAAGTATTAGCTCTTTTAAGCCATGCCGATTACCTCGACAAAAAATTCGGAGTAGGACCTCATACTCTTTCTATTCCTAGGATTGAGCCGGCTGATGGTTCTGATGTTTCAGAGCAGCCACCGCATGCAGTTGATAATAAAGCCTTCAAAAAAATAGTTTCTATTTTAAGATTATCAGTTCCTTATACAGGTATTATTCTTTCAACAAGAGAAAATGCAGAGTTTAGAAGAGAATTGCTTGAAGTTGGAGTTTCTCAAGTTAGTGCAGGTTCTAAAACCAATCCTGGTGGTTATAATGATCAGAAAGCAACAGAACAGTTTTCAATTGGTGATACAAGGTCATTAGATGAAGTTATATGCGAATTGGCAGAAAATGATTTTATTCCGAGTTTCTGTACAAGCTGTTATCGAGTTGGCAGAGTAGGCAAAGACTTTATGGACCTTGCAAAACCGGGATTGATTCAAAAATTCTGTAATCCTAATGCTTTAGTAACTTTTGCTGAATATTTATCTGATTATGCAAGTGAACATACTAAAGAAATTGGTTTTAAAGCCATTGAAAAGCATGTAGAAGAAATTAAAGATGAAAAAGCAAAAGCTAAAGTCATAAAACAATTAGACGAAATCAAAGCAGGACAAAGAGATTTATTTTCTTAATTGAATAAAGACAAATATAAATCCCGAAGAGCATAAATTCTTCGGGATTTTAAAAATGAAAAACCGACCATTAATAAACGGTCGGTGTAAGCATAAGCAGTTAGAATAAAATTAAATAATTTTAAGCAATATCTGATTTACGTTTCTGTACAGGTTGTTGATTATTCAACACCATAGGTTTTTGCATATTTATCTGATACCTGTTTTGCATTGCCATCATTGTCATAGACCTTAAAATTTGTTCAGGATCAACCTTGCTAGTATTATCTTCCGCCATAGTTTTTGTGTTAGCATACATTCTTACTAATTTTTTATCTGTTGCGTCTCTTGCTCCAACTGCCATACTAAACTCCTTCTTGCGTTTTAATTATTGCTTACATATATATAAAGTATATATGAATCAACAAATTGCCACTCAGTCAGAGTATATTAATAAAAGTTTACACAATTATACTTAATCCTTATTAAAACAATTAAGTAAATAAAAGCTAATGCAAGTTAAATCAACTGCATTAGCTTTTATTTGTTTATCAATAAATATATATTTAAGTTGGATTTATATTTCGCTTTTTTGCTACTATGTCTACATCTTTATATTTTGGGCTTATCCTCTAAAAGCTCAATCCAGTAATTTCCGTCTGCTCTTTTTGTTCTTTTATAACCTAATTCTTTTAATTTTTGACTTAATTCTTCATTTTCTCCTAACAACTCTTCATTTGTATATGTTTTTCCACCAAATAGTTTATAAGATTCAGGTTCAATATATCTATTGCCGTGTTGATGAGCTATAACAAGTTTACTTGAGGTTATCGGTCGAGTCCCATGTGATGGCATTAAGTTATCACAAGTGCTAACAAGGATTTTATCTCCCGGCTTGAAATTTTGATCCACATATTTATAAACACCCATCCAGTTTTCACCAAATCCACAACCATGTCCCGGTGTTATTAATGCTTTTATATCTCCTGCTTTATATCGCTTAGAGAAGCTATATCCTTGACCGTTTATAGCATATAAATCTTCTAGTCTCATCTTCAATATATTATCAAATGAAAGATCATGATTGTCTAAAGGACCTTGCATGTCTAATATTATTTTCTCAAATCCGTGATTTTTAGCGACTTTTCTTGATAATAATTCTAGTGCTTTTGCTTTATCTCCATGAGTTTTTTCCAGACATCTTTCGAAATATTGAACAAAACCCGGATATGTTTTCATTTTTTCATTTAATTCTGCTTTTTTAGCTTGACTTTTAGCAATTTCAGCCGCTTTTTTTATTTCGGTATTTTCTCTAAGTATATCTTTACTTTTTTTCCATACCGAAATTAGTCCTTTTTCAGTTTTTTGCCAAACACAAATTAAAGAGTCAGGTACTGATTCTTTTGCTAATTTAAGTATATTTTCAGCAAAGGCTTCATTTTTTACATTTGTAAGTGCGGCAGAGGATAAAGTTAATACATCTGCTCCGGATGAGCCAAAGGAGGTTTGCTTAGGTGTTACTTTTTGATTATTAGAGGAGAGATTATTAAAATGAGAAAAACTTACTTTATTAATCAATTTTCTAAACCTTATTAAAATTTTACTGAATATATAAAAACAACTGGATTTATAAAGTTGCCATGTTAGGAATGTAACAAAAAAACAATATAATTTTCAGTAGGTTTAAAGACAGTAAACCTTAATCATATTATAAGTATTGGCTGTTTTTATAAAAAAAGCTAAAGGCGACCTAAAAAGAAATAAAGCAATAATTTTTATTCTTAGGCATTATGTAAATAGTTCAATTTAGGCTATTAATGTATTTGTTAAAGAGGAATGTAAAATAAAATGCTTCAAAAGTTAAATTTGCCAATTGCTCCAAAAGCAATATTATCAGTTACAGCTCCAAAGTTAAGTTTTTGTAATGATACGTACCTTAATCTTAATCAGACGGCTTGGGAAGATGAGTTTATACGTTCTCATCCTGATGCTGAAAACGATTTAAAGGAAATACAAAACTCAAAACCAATGTCTGAAAATAATTTAGAAAATAAATATCCTGCAGGTGCTTCTTTTATTCAATCTTTAGTAGATACTAGACATAAAAAAATCTATTCAGAAGAAGAAAATCATATTATTGAAACTTATCAGAATTATGAACCTTTTGTAGCAATAACTGACTCTATATTAAATAAACAAAGAACAAAAATCGAAAAAGTGGGAATATTTAGACAAGAAAAAGAATTACCACTAACCGATAAGGAAAACAGTAAGGCTGTTGATAATGAAATTAAGTCCCTTATTCATGTACTATCAAAAAATGAAAAACAATACTTAGACGATTTTAATTCACTAAATGTTGAAAAGACTCAGATTATGCGTGGTGGGCAAAAATTTGATGCATTTGATTTTGCTCCATTAACAACACATGTTTTAGGTAAAACTAAATATTATTATGATGAAATAACTACACCATCAAATTTAACGAAAAGATTACAATCAAGAATAATTAAATATTTGGATAAGATGGATAAGTTACCGTCGAATCATATTTACACGGGCGAAGCTAATTTTAAAATTGACGCTGGTTTATCAATAAAAGCCTTAGAATTTAATCGCACTACTCCACATGAATCAATAAGATTGCTTAAACAACATCCCGAACGTAACTTTGATTTAAAAGTAGCTCTTCCTTCCACTGGTTATATAGATAAAGATCTTCCTGCTTTAGAGCAAGATTTTAAATCTCTTGTGAAAAATGATATTTTGGGTTGCCCTGCTTATATTTCACAATTAAAAGAAACTTTAAGTAAAAAATATCCTGATATTATTGAAAACAAATAACATAAAATATAACTGGAAACTCACCTATTACTTTAGTGTATAGGTGAGTTTTTTATTACCGACTTAAACATACATATTGTAAAGTATTTTAAGTATTGACCTAAAGATTGTTTTCATGAAATTATAAAAATATGTTTAGATAAATGTATGAAGATAATGTTAAAAATATTAGAGAATTATAGAATAATCCAAGCTCAAATAACCGAAACAAAAAATGGTAAGCCAATGGCAAAGCTTTTATTAGAAGCTGGAGATAATACATATAATTGCGTTATATGGCAAGAATATCTTGATAAACTTGACAAAAAAATATTAAAACAAGGTAATTTAGTCAAGGTCAATGATATTGACTATAATGAAAAGTTTAAAACTACCTCAATAAATTCTTTAGAACTTATTGAAGAAGCTGGAAGCGGTATTTCAAAACAACAGGCAGAAATTTATCTTAATGATATTTTTCAGTTAATTGATAATTTTTCTAATGACAAATTAAGAGATGCTTTAAAAAAGGTGATATTTGAAAATCTTGATGCTTTTTTAACTACTCCCGCTGCTGAAAAAATGCACCATAATTATAAAGGCGGTTTAATTAGACATATTTGGGAATGTTTAAATATTGCAAATTCTACTTTACCTGTTTTAAACGATAAAATAGATAAAGACCTTGTTTTTGCAGGTTGTATAATGCATGATTTCGGCAAAATCTTTGAATATATATTTAATGAAGAAACCGAGAGTGCTTCAAGAAATAACGAGTTTAAAAAAATATGGATAAACCATATATATTGGGGTTTTAGCTGGGCAAATAATAATAATCTGCCTGAACTTGCCCATATCATAGCTTCTCACCATGGAATAAAAGACTGGGGCGCTTTAGTTGAGCCTGTATCTCTCGAAGCTAACCTTGTTCATCAGGTAGATATGATTTCTTCAAGATGCGGAGCTATTTCACTTAATTCTTTAAAAGTAAAAACAGAAGAAAAAGTATAAAAAAAGGGCTGATGTTTAATCAGCCCGAATATCGAAGAAAGTAATCTATTAATGAGCATACCCTGCTTTATGTAAAGCAGTTTTTGCAAAATCGGGTTCTTCTATTCCCGAAGAAAATAGTTCGACAAGAGCGGATCTTAATAATTTTTCACCACGTCTTTTAGCAATTTTAATTCTTTTTAAAATTCTAATCGCTTTTTTTAAAGTACCTGGGCGTTTAAGTTTTTTTCCCGAAGTTTTGACCATGTCATCAATGTAAATGGCATATAATTCAGGGTTTTCTATTGCTTTAGGCAATATGCGGTTGTTAAAAATTTCTTTAGAAACGAGCCAGTTGCATTGTAGGTTATCTGCATAAGCAAATACATCGTCCCACGCTTGGATATAGCCATTACTAAGGTCATTGTTTGTCATAAATTACACCTATCAATCCCTAATCTTCTTTCTACTCACCAATACTCAACATATATTTGTTATCGGATAATATTTAATAAAGTTTATAGTAAAGAGCAATTTATTTAATATAAATTTACATTTAATCTAGAGTGTTCCTTGTTTTTATTTAATTGATTACTGTACAAGGTTATGTTATTTATATAATAAGTAATAAGAGGGCTAATGACTTAATTTGTTAATTAATCTTTCTTGTTGAAAAATATAGACAGTTTTGTAATAAAAGCATACATAGGGATAATAAAAATGGCAAAAGATGCAAGTTTTGATATAGTTTCCGAATTTGATAAACAAGAATTGGTTAACGCCATCGATCAAGCTAAGAGAGAAATTAATTCAAGGTTTGACCTTAAAGACAGCAAAAGCGAAATAGACCTTGATGCGGATAAATCTATTACTATTACTTCTTCCGATGAATTAAAACTAAAAAATATTTTAGATATTTTAGAATCTAAAATGATAAAAAGAGATTTAAGCATAAAATTACTTGATGCTCAAAAACTTGAAAGTGCTTTAGGCGGAACAGTAAGACAAGTGTTTAACCTTAAAAAAGGGTTAGCTCCTGAACTTGCTAAAAAAATTGTTGCTGATATAAAAGAAGCAAAATTAAAAGTTCAAGTTGCCATTCAAGGTGATAGCGTAAGAGTTACAGGGAAAAACAGAGACGATCTTCAAACTGTAATTAAGCTTTTAAGAGAAAACCCAGACAATTACGATGCTCCGTTACAATTTAATAACTATAGATAATAAAACAATGCTAAAAAAACCTTCTATCGGACTTATAAATCTTGGATGTGCAAAAAATCTTGTAGATGCTGAGGTAATGCTTGGGATTCTTAAAGAACACGGATATGAAATTAACCTTGTAGATAATGAAGCAGATATTTTAATTGTAAATACCTGCTCATTTATTAAAGATGCTGAAAAAGAATCAGTAAGAGCAATTGTTGAAATAGCAGAAGCGGGTAAAAAACTCGTTATTTCAGGCTGTCTTGCTCAAAAATATAAATCAGAATTAATGGATGCTGTCCCAGAAGCTCTTGCTTTTGTGGGAACAGGTGATATTGGCAAAATAGCTCAAATTGTTGATAGTTTAATCACTAACAATAAAAAAGATGCAATCTTTGAAATAACTGATAATCCTGTATATTTGCCTGATTTCAATACTCCGAGACACCAAATAACAATGGGGCCGTTTTCTTATATAAAAATAGCCGAAGGTTGTGATTATAAGTGTGGTTACTGCGTAATTCCCGCATTAAGAGGACATTACAGAAGCAGAACGATAGAATCTATAGTAAAAGAAGCTAGAGCTTTAGGCAAAAAAGGCGTTCAAGAAATTGTTCTTATTGCTCAAGATACTTCAAGTTACGGAAAAGACATTTATGGCAAGACTTCATTAGCCGTATTGCTTGAAAAACTCAATGATGTCGAAGAAATTTCGTGGATAAGAGTAATGTACGCATTTCCTTCGCTTATTAATAATGATGTCATTAAAGCAATGGCTACGCTTGAAAAGGTTGTTAAATATGTTGATATTCCTTTACAGCACAGCCATCCAGAAATGTTAAAGCTTATGCTCCGTCCTGCAATGAATAATTCTGATGTAATAAATAAATTGCGTGATAATATTCCTGATGTTGCTATCAGAACAGCTTTTATAGTCGGTTATCCTGGTGAAACAGAAGAACACTATGAGCATTTATATAATTTTATTGCGGAACATCGTTTTGAAAAGTTAGGTGTTTTTGAATATTCAAAAGAGAAAAACACTTATTCATACGGATTAAAACCTCATATTCTTGCTAAAGTCAAAAAGCAAAGAAGAAAAGAACTTATGATTCTTCAACAGAATATATCAACAGAGCTTCACCAAGGTCTTGTAGGTAAAGAAGTTCTGTCAATTGTTGAAACTATCGATCAAAACGGTAAAATAATAGGAAGAACATACAGAGATGCTCCTGAAATTGATGGTTTAATCTATATTAAGTCCAAGCAGGACTTATTACCAGGTGATATTGTAAATGTGAAAATCACTAAGGGTTCTGCTTATGATTTGTATGGTAGTTGCTAGATTTAATTTTATACTCTGTCAAATCAAGTTATGAATAATTAATTATTGTGTTTAGACATTTATAAGCCCCCCTGAGCGATTTGCATCTTTTCTCAAGAAGGGTTTTGTATAAAATAACTCAAAGAGCAAGAAAAGAAGCCCAAGCGGTCAGAGTTGTAAGGTTTTTGTTTTTGCTCGTGATTAACCTATTCGATAACTACTTAAAGATGTTCTTTCAATGATTTTATTTGAGAGTGTTAAAATATATCCTACAAAAATAGCTTAGTTTTTTTTTAATCTTAAATTAAAATAGAGTAATAAAACGCAGGCGAAAAAATTGAAAGAAAAAAAAGACTATTACAAAATACTTGGAGTTAATCCAAATGCTGATGTGCAGGATATAAAATCCGCATATCGTTCGCTTGCGAGAAAATATCACCCCGATGTAAACCCTGGGAATAAAGTTTCTGAACAAAAATTTAAAGATATTGGCGAAGCCTATGATATTCTTAGTGATAAAGTTAAAAGAAAACAGTTTGATATTTTAAACGGGTATTATAGAACTGCTGAAAAAACTATAAATCAAGAGCAGCAAAAGAAAAAACAGACGGAAGAAGCCTATACAAAAGCAGAGGAAAAGAAAACCGACTCAAAACAGGAAAATTACTCTAAAGACGGTAAAAAAACTTTTAACGATGTCTTTAATGATTTTGTTGACGGAGTTTTTAAAACACCTCCGACTCAGCAGGAAGAAACTGTTAAAAAAGCAACTTACAATGCTCCACCTCCGAAAAAAGGCGAAGATATTACAGCAGATGTAATTATAACTTTACCCGAAGCGCATAATGGCACTGTTCGCAAGGTAAATATACTTCATACGGAAACTTGTAATCAATGCAAAGGAAAGCGAATTGTAAACGGTTCACAATGTATCGTTTGTCAAGGAAAAGGCGAAGTATCCACGCATAAAAAAGTAAATGTAAGAATTCCTTCTAATGTGAAAGAAGGTTCAAAAATTCGCATACCAAAAGAAGGTAATCGTGGTATAAATGGCGGAGATAGAGGAGATTTATTTCTTGTTGTTCATATTCAGAAACATTCTTTATTCAATGTTGACGGCTTGACTGTAACCTGTGAAATACCAATTACTCCTTATGAAGCGGCATTAGGTGCAGAGATTAATGTGCCTACAATAGAAGGTCATGTTAATATGAAAATACCGCCTGAAACTTCATCGGGGCAAAAGTTTAGACTTTCAAACGAAGGAATTACTGATCCTAAAACCAATAAAAAAGGCGATCAGCTTATAACTGTTAAAATTGAAATCCCTAAAAACCTTACACCAAAAGAAAAAGAACTATACGCAGAACTTGCAAAAGTTAGAAAATATAATCCGAGAGAAAGTTTATTATATGACAAACCACGCTAATTTAGTTGAAATATTCTCTTCAATTCAGGGAGAAGGTCCTTATATTGGTATTAAACAGCTTTTTATAAGGTTTTCGGGATGTAATTTAAAGTGTAATTACTGCGATACTGCCTTTATTGCAGATAGCAATTGTAATGTTTTTTATGACGAAAATCCGACTTTATATAAAAATCCAATTAATATTGATGCACTTATAAAAATTGCGGATAAATTTTTGAGTAAAGTAAAACATCACAGCGTGAGTTTAACAGGTGGAGAGCCTTTATTAGAAAAGGATTTTCTTATTAACTTTTTGCCGATATTTAAAGAGTCTTTTCCAGATGTAAAAGTCTACCTTGAAACAAATGGAACTCTTTATGATGAGTTAAAAGAGGTTTTACCTTTTATTGATATAATTTCAGCTGATATAAAACTGCAAAGTTCGACAGATCAACCTTTCCCTTATTCAGAGCATAAGAACTTTATCGAAACCTCTTTAAACTTTCAAAAAGATATTTTTGTTAAAGCTGTTGTCTCTTCAAAAATTAAAGATGAAGAGATTACTGAAATTTGTGATTTATTAGACGAAACTGCTCATATTCCGTTGATTTTACAACCTGTATGGTCAGAAAATAAAGAATTAACGCTAAAATCTTCACAATTAGTAGAAATTCAAGATAAATTTTTAAGCCGTTTAAATGACGTGAGAATTATTCCTCAAACTCATAAATATTTGAATTTATTATAGTTTTTTTTTAATGTAGAATAGTCTATTCATTAATGAATAGGTGAAACGATGGAAAAAATTAAAATTTATTTAAACGGTAACGACAAAGAAATTGACAAAGATTCTACCGTTGAACAGGTGGTTTCTACTTTTGATATGAAAAACCCGATGTTTGTTGTGGAATTAAATCTTAATATTGTTCAAAAAAATGAGTATAGTGCTACTACTTTAAAAGATGGCGATAAATTAGAAGTAGTAACCTTTTTTGGTGGAGGTTAAACAATGAAAACAGTTTATATAGACGGACAATCGTTAACTTTAGAAGATGTGGAATTAGTTGCAAACAGAAAAGCAAAAGTTGAAATAAATCCAAATTCTGTTGATAAAATAAATAAATCTCGTAAGTTTGTTGATGACGTTATTCAGGGCGATGAGTATGTTTATGGCATAAATACAGGTTTTGGAGCATTAAGCAGTGTTATTATAGCTAAAGACAAGCTTGAAAGGCTTCAATTAAACTTAGTTCGCAGTCATGCATGCGGTGTGGGCGATTATTTTGAAGAACCTTCTGCAAGAGCAATTATTCTGCTAAGGGCAAACACTTTAGCGAGAGGCTTTTCAGGCATAAGACTGACAACTTTAGAGAAAATGTTTGAATTACTCAATAAAGGCGTAACTCCAGCTATTCCAAAACAAGGTTCTGTCGGAGCAAGCGGAGATTTAGCACCTTTAGCTCACCTTGCAATTGTGCTTGTAGGGGAAGGAAAGGCTTTTTATAACGGCAAACTTCTTTCTGGAGCTGATGCATTAAAAGAAGCTGGAATAGAACCTGTTGTTTTAGGAGCAAAAGAAGGTCTTGCTTTAACAAACGGCACACAGGCAATGTGTGGAACTGGAGTTTTATCATTACTAAGAGCGGAAAAATTAGCTAAGATTGCTGATATTGCAGCAGCTATGTCAGTTGAAGCAATGAAATGCACTTCTTCCGCATTTGATCCACGAATTCAACAGCTTAGAGGACATAAAGGGCAAATTAAAACTGCTGATAATCTCTTAAAATTGTTAAATAACAGTAAAATTGCAAAATCTCATGAAAATTGCAATAAAATTCAAGATCCTTATTCAATCAGATGTATTCCACAGGTGCATGGTGCTGCGAGGGATGTTTTTGCTTATGTAAGGCAAACTCTTGAAACTGAAATTAACGCTGTTACCGATAATCCGATTATTTTTGCTGATGATAATGATGTAATTTCAGGCGGAAACTTCCACGGCCAGCCTGTTGCGTTTGCTATGGATTTTCTTGGAATAGCCTCAAGTGAGCTTGCAAGCATATCAGAAAGAAGAATTGATAAACTTATTACACCTAATTTCAGCGGTTTACCTGCATTTTTAACGGATGATTTCGGATTAAATTCGGGATTAATGATTGTTCAGTATGCTGCCGCTTCATTAGTTAGTGAAAACAAGGTTCTCGCTCATCCTGCAAGTGTAGATTCAATTCCTACATCGCTAGACAAGGAAGACCATGTAAGTATGGGAACAACAGCAGCAGTTAAAGCTGAAAGAATTTTGAATAATGTCCAAAATGTAATAGCAATAGAACTTTTAGCGGCATTTCAAGGTTTAAGCTTTCATGAAGCTCTTGATCCTGGTGAAGGCGTTCTTGAGGCATATAGACATCTTGAGAATTATGTCCCTAAAATTACTGAAGACAGAGTCTTTTCCTATGATATTAAAAATATCTATGATGTAATCTCTTCGGGAACTATTCTTGAAACAGTTGAAAACTGCGTAGGTAAATTATATTAATCATAACAATTCGCAGCGAGTTTTTAAGGCAAAAAAAAACTCGCTTCTGCGAGTTAATTTGAGGATAGAATTTAACAATTACGGAGTTTATAGAGGAGTTTGTAATATTATAAAAACAAAATAAAGCTGTTAATTGCTTTATCCCCTGGCGTTTATTAAGTTTTCGTAACAATAAGTTTGTACTATTATTATAAGTATATATTTTGATTGATATAACTATACTTTATTAAAGTTATTCATTTTTTTTTAAATCTGTCTTATAATTTCAATATAGTTAAATGTTTGGAGGTTTTCACCTTGAACTCTAAAATTACAATATGCTTGTTAGCATTACTTTCAGTTCTTGTCTTCGGCACAAAAGTTTATGCCGTTAGTACATCTGATAATAACGATCCTACCTATTTATATAATTGTGGATATTCGAAAGAAACTATTAGGATTCTTGAAGATGAAAAAGTCAGAACTCAAGGCGGAGTTATAAAGCCGAAAAGTCAGATTGTCAGATATGTAAGAGGTTTATTCTTTGAACCGGATTTTACAGAACATAATCAGTATTTTGGCAGAAGAAAAATAAGATCTAAATAAGTTTTAAAATAAAATTTAAAAATAAGCCAATGATTTTTGTTTAAGTCATTGGCTTATACTTTAATTTTCAATTGTTTTTAGGTGTAATATATTTAAGAGAATGAGTTCCTTTTTCTGAAATATTATAATTTGAAGCGGATGTTTTATAATTTAATTTGTTTAAGTCTTTTGAAGAAAAAACAAGTTTATTTGTAGGCAGGTTATGGATATTTTTTGATAAACCTTGATTTTCTGAACATAAACCGTATTGAACCAAAAAAGTAAAACTGCTTAAAAGACTTATTGATAAAAAAAGATTCTTAATCATACTTTATTATCCTTTTTTTTAATAGTTAATTCAGATTTATAATTTTAATACCCTTATTTGAATTATAGCCTATGTATTATAATTTATCTATTTTTCAAAATTTATATAATATTGCCCACCGTAATAATACTATATGGCTTTTAAAACTTAGTAATGCATTATAATATACAAAAGCGATTAAACTTTGATTGGAATTAAAACATGAGTGAAAAAGTTCTTGAACTATCTATATCAGGGATGAGCTGTGCCAGTTGCGTAACGCATATTACCCAAAAATTAAAGTCTTTAAATGGAATTAATTATATAAATATAAATTTTGTTAGTTCAAAAGCAACCATAAAATTTTATGATGAATTAATCTCTGTCGGCACAATTATAAATGCCTTGAATAATACGGGATATAAGGCTGAATTAGCGCATTTGGAATTATTTATTTCTGATATAAGTTGTGCTTCTTGTATTGCTAAAATTGAATTCACATTAAAATATGTATTTGGCATTACTAATTTTAATGTGAATCTCGCTACTAAAAAAGCAATTATTGAATATATTCCTGAAATTTTGTCAGCACAAGAAATAAAAAAAATAATAACTAAAAGTGGCTTTCATCCTGAATATATTCAAAGTAATTCAGATTATGAGAGAGAAAAATACGAAAAAAAAGAATATGAAGAGCAAAAGAAAAAATTAATAGTAAGTTTACTTTTTTCCATTCCAATTTTAATCATAAGTATGCTTATGATTAATTTTCCTTTTAAAAACGTAGTTTTGTTATTTTTATCGCTACCTGTCATATTTTGGGCGGGAATACAATTTTATATCGGTGCTTATAAAGCATTTATAAATAAATCGGCTAATATGAATACGCTAATTGCTGTTGGTACGGGTTCAGCCTTTATTTACAGTTTTATTGCTACTGTTTTCCCGTATTTATTTGTAAAAACAGGAAATAATGTAGAAGTTTATTATGAAGTTGCTACGGTTATAATAACTCTTATAATTATGGGAAGAATGCTCGAAGCAAAAGCAAAAGGGCAGACTTCTCAATCAATCAGAAGACTTTTGGGCTTACAACCTAAGACTGCCAGAGTTATTTATGATGACAAAGAGTCAGATGTACTAATTGAAGACTTAAAAGTCAATGATATTATTTTGGTAAAACCCGGTGAAAAAATACCTGTAGACGGTGAAATAATTGAAGGTTTATCTTCGGTGGATGAATCTATGATTACAGGAGAAAGTTTTCCTGTTGATAAAAAACTTGGAGATTCTATAATTGGAGCCACTATAAATAAAACAGGAAGTTTTAAGTTTAAAGCTACAAAGATAGGTAAAGATACTGTTTTACAACAAATTATAATACTTGTAGAGCAAGCTCAAGGATCTAAGGCGCCTATTCAAAGACTTGCTGATATTATCAGCGGTTATTTTGTGCCTGTAGTTATAACACTCGCTGTGTTAACTTTCATAGCATGGCTTTTATTCTCTAATGATGCTAATAAATTTCATTATGCATTAATGGCCTTTGTTTCTGTGCTGATTATTGCGTGTCCATGTGCTTTAGGGCTTGCTACTCCGACTGCAATTATGGTTAGTACTGGTATTGCGGCCGAGAATGGTATTTTAATAAAAAGTGGAGCAAGTCTTGAAATTGCTCATAAAATTAAAACTGTAATAATTGATAAAACCGGAACAATAACGACAGGTCATCCTCAAGTTACTGATATTATTACAAATATGGATAAAAATAAGTTTTTATTATATGCTGCATCAGCGGAAAAAGTATCAGAACATCCGTTAGCAAATGCCATTGTCACTGAGGCTTTAAATAAGGGATTAAACCTATTATCAGCTCAGCACTTTCAGTCTTATACAGGTAATGGAGTTATTGCAAAAATCGGTGAAAATGAAATTCTTATTGGAAATAAAAAGTTAATTGAAGATAATAACATTCCTATAATATATGCAGAGGAAGAGCATAATCTTTCAAATCAAGGTAAAACAGTTGTATTTGTTGCTGTTAATCATACAGTAGAAGGCATAATTGCTTTATCGGATACAATAAAGCCAGATTCTTTATATGCACTTAAGCAGCTGGAGGAAATGGGCATAGAAGTTATTATGGTAACTGGTGATCATAGAAATACTGCTGAATATATTGCCGATCAGGTTGGCTTAGAAAGAATAATAGCTAGTGTTTTACCTAAAGATAAGGCTGATATAGTTAAAATAATTCAAGCTGAAGGAAAAGTGGTTGCTATGGTGGGGGACGGTATAAATGATGCTCCTGCCCTTACTCAGGCCGATATAGGAATTGCAATAGGTACAGGGACTGATATAGCAATAGAATCAGCTGATATAACCTTAATAAAAGGTAATTTGACAGGTGTTGTAAAGGCAATAAAACTTTCTAATAATACAATTCGAGTAATAAAGCAAAATCTGTTTTTCTCATTTTTTTACAATGTTTTAGGCATTCCTATCGCAGCAGGAGCGCTGTATCCAGCTTTTGGGATGTTATTAAGTCCTATGCTTGCCGCATTTGCTATGGCAGCAAGTTCAATATCCGTTGTCTTTAATAGTTTGAGATTAAAAAGCATTAAGTTTCAAATTAACAAATACTAAAGTTTTTTTATAATTTGCCGATTATATCTTTGTAGATTAAGATTATCGGAAATTAATTATGACTAATGAAACAGCAATAATTACTTTAAAGCCAAAATTTTTATTCTGGCCGTCATTTTTTGCTAGAATTCCTATCACTATTTTTATAACAATTTGGTCAACTGGTTTTTTTGGAATATTTGGCATGTTTGGATTGATGGGGTTAAAGTCAGTAATTGGCTTTGAAATACTTCCCCATTGGTTTTCTTTCGTATTTGCTGGTTTTACCGCTTTAGTTTTAAGTCAATTTTATAGTCTTTATATGGATGAAAAAAATTATGAAAAAACCAGATATTTATTTTATGAAGATGAACTTGTTTATTATGACAGCTATTGGGTTATACAGGAAAAATGTATAAGTTATAAAAATATTATTGAAGTAAGCCTGACAAAAGGAATTATTCAACAACAAAATAATCTTGGCACAATAAAACTAAATACCGCTGCCGGTTGTGAGTCGTCAACCTCAGGTATTTTGATTAAAGATATTGAAAATCCCGATAAAATCTATAAAACTATAAAAAAACTAATAAATGATAATAAAAATAGTTTTAATAAAGGATAATTAATGAGTTATTCACCTCTAAATGAAGAATATGATGAAAAAGAGCCTGTTATGATTGTAAAACCAATTACTTCTATAAATAGTTTAAAAAGTAATAGTACTTACAATGCTCTTAAAATGTTTGTGGCGATTTTTGCTGCTATTTCTATCGGAATAATATTAGTAGTTAGTTCTAACTTTTTTATGTTATTTGTAGTAATGTTTCTGACTCATCAAGTTGTGAGAATTAATGATTTTATGTTGTTTGCTGTGGTTTTTGTGTTTTTATTAGTAGTTTTGCCTATTATTATTGATTATTTGGTTATAAATTATTTAAAAAACACAAAATATCTTATTTATGACGATAAAATTACGCATAAATCATTTTTTCCTGTATATAGCGAAAGTGATATATATTTTAAGAATATTCTTGAAGTTGGAAGTTATCAAGGTTTGAACGAAGCGCAAAAAGATATAGGTTCAATATTTCTTTCAGCAAAAAGAGGTGGTGCAATATTGTGCTTTATACCAAACTTTAAAGAAGTTCAAGCTTTATTAAAGAAAGTTTCAAAAAGTAAGTGATAAATTTTTACAATAACCCTTTAAAAAAAGAAAATATTTTATCGGATAATGTATGAATTAAAGTACCTGTAAAAACTCCTGCTGTCAGAGGAATAAAGTAAAAACTCATGTTTTGTTTTAAAAAGATATTTAGACTTTTTAGAAAATAGGGCAAAATACTTATATTGTAATTATATTCAATAAAAAAGCAAAACGAAAAATATAAAAATGCTATAACCGCAATAATATAGGCTATTTTAAACACAGGCCCAAAGATTAATCCATGAGAAAATCTTGAACGGTGTTTAAAAATTAATCTATATGGTAACCATAAGAATTTAAGTAACCCCCAACGCTTGTGTTGAGAACTCTTTACATCTAAGTCTGGACTTAACATGAATTGAGAAAAAAAACTTGATATTCCATAAAGATA
The DNA here is from genome assembly GCA_037137535.1 of bacterium. GTDB lineage: Bacteria > Cyanobacteriota > Vampirovibrionia > Gastranaerophilales > JBAXKC01 > JBAXKC01. The sequence continues at coordinate 29,967 of JBAXKC010000022.1, forward strand.
CATTGGTTTTGTATTTATACCAAAAAGTTTAATAGCTATAAAGATTATAGGTATTATTGAGATTATTGCTATTTTGTCATGAGTTTTTCCTGATGGCATTTTATACCTATTGGATGTAATAAATCATTTCTACGTTGAGATTATTGTTTACATAAACTTCAAAACTATATCTGCCTTTTATCCATTGGTCTTTTGGTCTTGTAATCGATAATACAATATTTTCCGCTTTTGTAGGGTTTAATTTTACTTTGTTTACTTCAAGTTTATGAGTATTATCAATAAAATAGTTCCATTGTGCGGTTATTTCAGGTGCATTTTCAGCATCGGCAACTTCAATAAAGCTGTAAATTTTTTCATCATCAAGACTAAAATAAGACTTATTTGTAGTGGCGATATTGTTTTTTAATCCGTTTTTATCTGTTAATAAAACTTTACCAATTACACCATTTCCAATAGTTGCTTGTTGTAGTTTTTTAATATTATCCATTATAGTAGTTTTATTTGTATCGTTTGGTCTTAATTCCAAATATTTTTTGTAATTTCTGATAGCTTTTTCATTGTTATATAACGCTTTATACCCTTCTGCCATATTAAAATATGCATCGGCATTATTTGAATCAATACTGACACATTTCTCCCAGTTTTCTACTGCTTCTTTATATTCATTATTTGTAGCTAAAATTAAACCAAGATTATAATAACCTTGTGGTAAATCAGGATATAATTTTACAAATTCGGTAAATTTGCTTAAAGCTTCGTTTGAAGATTTGTTTTGCATGGATTTTATTCCGTCAGAAAAGAGGACTTTTGCTTCATAAGGCATTTTATAGTAGCCAAAGTCCTTTTTGTCCATTAAATCTCTTTTCTGATTAAAAGAGCAACCGCTTAGCATTAATATTAGAATTAGACATCCAATTAAATTTTTTTTCATTTTAAATCAATCAATTAAAGTAACTCACTTTAATTAATATTATATTGCAAATTTTTAAGACATATAACAAAATTTTGATTTAAGTTTATGCTTTATTTATGCTATTCTATACATCATATGTATTAGACAAATTGAATCTGGAACATTATCAAGTGACAATAGCAATTTATCCGGGTAGTTTTGATCCCCTGACAAATGGACATTTAGATATATTGGAACGAGCTTCAAAGCTTTTTGACAGAGTGATTATAGCAGTACTTATCAATCCGTCAAAACAGCCCTTTTTGCCAATTGATGATAAAATAAAATTAATACAGGAAAGTGTTTCTTGTTTTAAAAATGTTGAAGTTGATAGTTTTAGTGGATTAACTGTTGAATATGCTCGTTTAAAACAAGCTAACGCTTTGATAAGAGGATTAAGAGCGATTTCGGATTTTGAATATGAAATGCAGATGGCTCAAATGAACAAAAGTCTATACAAAGATCTGGAAACAATATTTTTAACGCCAAAACCTGAATTTAACTTTATTTCTTCCAGCTTAGTTAAAGAAATTGCTAAATTAGGTGCAGATATTAGCGAATATGTTCCTGATGTTGTTAATCAATACCTTTCAATCAAGCTAAAGTGAGGAAAATAAAAGATGAGCGTAAGTATGCTTTACAAATTATTAGATAAAATAGAAGTGATGATTCTACATGGACTCCCTATTCCGATGACTCCGTTTGTTATCGTTAACAATGAAAAAATACTTGATACTATTGATAAAATTAAAGCATTAATTCCCCGTGAAATAGAGGAAGCTCAATCTTTACTTAAAAAAAAGTGAATAAATTCACATAGAAACTCAAAGAAATGAATACTTTTCAAACAAACTTAAACATGACTAAAAAAACAAATAATATTAATATATATAGTGAGGAAAATAAAAGATGAGCGTAAGTATGCTTTACAAATTGTTAGACAAAATAGAAGCGATGATTTTACATGGACTTCCAATTCCTATAACTCCGTTCGTTGTGGTAGACCATGAAAAAATACTTGATACTATTGATAAAATTAAAGCGTCAATTCCCGGTGAAATACAGGAAGCTCAATCTTTACTTAAAAAAAGTGAAGAAATTCAAATAGAAGCTCAAAGAAAAAGTAGACAGTTAATTGAAGAAGCTCAAAGACATGCCGAAATGCTTCTTAGCGAGTCAGAGCTTTTAAATGCTGTTCAAGCTGAAGCTGATAGAATCAGAAAACAGGTAATTACCGACTGTGAGCAAATTAAAAAACAGGCCATTGAAGAAGCTGAAATGATAAAAAGATCATCAATAGAAGAAGCTATTCATATTAGAGAAGGTGCTGATAAATATGCAGAATCAGCATTGGCCAATCTTGATAGAGATTTAGCGGATTTGCACGCTATTGTAAAAAATGGACAAAAACATTTAGCAAAAACAAGAGCTGAATCACTGTCCTCTATTGCTGCTCACGTCAATAAATCGCAATTTGCAGAAAAAAATAAAATCTAGTTTTCTTATAATGAATTTTAAAATCCCCAATTTTGCAATTGGGGATTTTAATTTTTTAATATGTGTATATTGGATTAAAAACGATTTTTGATTATTTTATCTATCCATATTAAACCCGTATTATTATAATATTCTCTATATTCAGGAAATGTTTCTAAAAGTAAGGACTCTTCAATTTTTATTCTTAAATACATTAACCCTATATATATGCTTGTAATAATTATTATTGCCATTGATTGAAATAATAAAATATTTAATAATGCCCATATTATATAAATTACATACAAGGGATGCCTTGAATATTTATATATTCCTGTTGCTACAACTTTATGCGCTTCGGGAATAACTGTAAGGCAAGATTTTAAACACATTAATGCCCATATTAATACAGGATAAGTTATTAAATCAGCTATACCCGCAAATTCCTTTAATAATTTTGAATAAGGAATTTGCAATGGATATGAATTCAGAAAAAATGAGCTGGCAGTTAATAATAATGTTGCCATTAGGCTTATAGCAACTGCAAAAAAACTTATATCAACATTCTTTGGTTTTTTAAAAAGACTTTTTGTCAGAAAAAATATATCTAACAAATTAATAATAATTATAGGCAAGCCCCATAATAAATAAATCGGAGAAAAAGAAAATGTTATTAATTTAATAATAATTACTGAAAGGCACACTAAGGATGTGGTTAAGTTGCATAAAATTCTTATGAGTAAAGTTGACAAATTATATTCCTTTAACTTCATGACTACTGACTTATTTTAGCTATATTAATCCAATAAAATAATTAACAAAAAACTTGTTTCGATACTGACTAAATTCTTTCATCACAAGAAAATTTCCATGTCTGAAGCCATCGACTAACTTTTTATTTATTGAAAAATAAAAAGTCAGCAAAAACAAAAAACATAGCCGCTCTGACCGCTACTGGCTTCTTTTCTTACTCCTTGATTTGTTTTACACAAAATGATTTTTGAGAAAAGAAGCAAACCGCTCGGGTAGGGCACTTTTAAAATTCAATTATCAAAAATTTAGTTGGATTAGTATAAGTAAATTATTTTATCATAATGTTTCTTTTATTTCTAATAAAATAGCTTTGGTCTTGTTATATTCAGCTTAAAAAGGCGTTTTTTACGGTGATTAAATTGATACAAATGCCAATATTCCTTTATTGAATCGTTTCCGCCCCAATAATGTCCAATTTTTTCCCATATAGTTCCTATAATTTTATGTTTCTCTGAATAAGAAAGATTGTTATCAACTTTAATATCAATTGATCTTCCTAGCTCATGACAACTTTCTCCGGGAATACCAATCATATCATGGGGATAATCGGCTATATACTCATCATAAAAGGATTTTTGTTCAAAATAAGTTCTTCTTCCACTTATAATATCAAAATGAATGTTTTCATTTTTACAAAAAAAATAAAGTTTGATTGTTTCCTCTTGCATTGTAGCAGTTAAATCTTTAATATGATTTATATTCTCTAAGCCAATAAAATCATATAATTCAGAGTTTATATGATTAATTTTATTTTTTACTTTCTCAAAATTATCAGGTAATAAATCAATATAATAAAAGCTGTTTCTTAAAGAAATATCCCCTTTTGTAAATAATACAGGCTCTCTAAATATAGGTCCATCAAAAACAAACGTGTGAAATTCTCCGTTTTCACCGCAAATATCTACATTTGGCGGTAAGTCATTAATAAAATTATAATCTAAAACTCTGCCAACAAATGATTTATCCAATACTTTTGAATCAATGCATGTAATTATAGCTTTAAAGCCTAAGTCTAAAAATTCAGTTAAGAGTCTTTTGCTGTCATGTTTCCAGATAGGGAAAATAGCACTCATATTGAATTTTGATAAGGTTTTTAATCGGTCTGCCCTTAATTCTTCTAGGAAAATATCGCCATAAGCTAAGGTTTTAATATTTTTCTCGCTAATTATTTGTAGTTCTTTTTCTAATTTTTCGGTAAATTCTTTAACGCTGTTACATGTAGTGATTACTGGGCTATATATTGGAAGATTTAAAGAATGAGCTTGTGCTTCTATTAAAATTCGATGAACTCCATGAAAACTAACTCGGTCATATTCAGAAATGGTCGTGAATAGCATATTTACTTCATAATCAGAATATTGTGGATGGCTTAAAAGTTTATAAAGAGCTAAGCAACTATCTTTGCCCGAACTCCATGAAAAACAGATTTTTTCTTTCATCATAATCTCCAATAAAAAGCAAAAAAAATAGAGCTAACGCTCTAATTATTTAAATACTAATTTAAATTTTCTAGAAAACGGAGGAGGTGAGATTCGAACTCACGGTGCAGTCGCCCACACGACGGTTTTCAAGACCGTTCCTTTAAACCGCTCAGGCACTCCTCCGAGTTGTTTCCAGTACAATTAATAATATTACATAAAAAAAAATTTACCAGCATTTTTTTAAATATTTTATGATTATTCGGATTTTTTTTTAATAGCCTTTAATATCAATGGGTTCAATGTAACGTAATATTAAGTATTAATTTAAAAACCCTAAAGTTTTAAAAATATCTGCCGATAATAAATATATAGACCAAACAAATGGTCATACCCCAACCTCCTCCCCAAAGTCTGGTAGCCGCCCTAAAAGGTGGCTTTTATTTTTTACAAAATAAAAGGTTAATCAATGGCTTTAAGCATCGAAATGTTCTTAATGATAAAAGAATTCAGTAAATATTGAAATAAGTTTCGCAGGACGTTTTATCTCGGATAGGTATAAAAAACTTATAATGTAAAAAAGACCCTAATGGGTCTTTTTTACTTATTTTTTTTCAAATACTTGATATGAGATTGGACAATAGCATTGTTCTGTCATAGATCTGATTGTATTGCCGAATAAACAAACATTGACTTCACTTCTGAAATAGTTGCAATCATTACAATCATAAGGAATTACATCAGTATTTCTGGCTTTTTTTCTTCGCTTATTATAGGTTTGCAAAGTTGGTATATGTGTTATTTTTTTTCGCATCTCTACCCCTATAAAGTTAGCAGGGTGGTTTTGCGAAGAAATTAAGGAGTGAATACCCTAAAATCTGTTGAATGTTTAAAACTAAAGTATTGCAAACCCTGCACAACTATATGTTTACTAACGTAAACTTTATTATATGAGTTAATGTAGTTTTTTGCAATACTTATAGTTAAACAAATCAATATCAGGATACTAATCGCTATTCACTACTAAATTAAGCTTTTGTACTCTTGGCTCGGCTTCAAATAATTCACCGATTGAACAACAGATTGCATCACATAATCTGTCCATGTTGTCATAAGATGGCTGAGTTCTTCCATTTGCCCAGGAATAGACTGTTTGTTGAGGCAATCCTAATTCCTTTGCCAATCTATAAAGACTCCATCCTTGTTTCTTTCTGGCCGTTTCTTTAATTCTAATTTTCAGAGCTCTTCACCTTCTCTCAATTATACTTATCACTAACCTGAACAAAAATCATGAATTCAATGAATACATGTTTTTGCGTAGTATAAATTATAAGCTACTAGACATATTCATATATCATTATACAAATGATACATAGGTTCTGATACAGTTCTATTGTATTTTCATATTTGTGTATGAATAGAAAATGATATTTTGTTTTTTTAAATAAAAGCAATATTCAGGCGAATTGTTTTTTATAGAGGTTGTTATATTTATTTGTTGAAATATTGGCTATTTAATTCGTTAAGCCTATTGGCATCAATTATCCTAATATAATTAGATTATTAAACAATTACATTCAGTATTTATTTGTTTGTAGAGTAAAGATGTTTTTTTGCTTACAATATGCATAAATTGTTGACTAACTTTTCTCAATAATTATAATTAACTCTAAATAATGAAATCTTAAACACTCATTTTAATATGGTTTATAAAGATGTTGATTTAAGACAAATATTTAATTAAAATTAAAGCTCAACAACCTTAATATAAGGCTAAAATCATGCTCAAAAAAATATTAATATTAACAATATGTTCGATTATTGGAAGCTCGGCAAATGCTGCTCCAAAAGTAAATCACTTTGCGAATGGAGTGAAATATTACAAAACTGGGGATTATATTAAAGCAAAAGATTCATTGATGTATTCTATAAATGCTGATCCGTCAAATGCACTGGCTCATTATTATTTTGCTATGTGTTGCGTGCGTTTTGGTGATGTAGAGTTAGCAAAAAGAGAATATCATACTGTTATTAATTTGAATAAATCAGCAGCAATCGCTACTTATGCCACTAAAGGGTTAGAATTGCTTGGCGATAAGGTTGAAACTGCTAAAGCTGATGATAATAGTAATAACGGCACTAATGATATTCTTAATGGACAGATTCCTCAAAATAATAATCCTAATGCTGCTTATATGCCTGCTTTTAACAATAATAACGGAAACAATAACAGTAATAAAAATCAGAAGGGGAATCTCCCCACATCACCGGGTATAATTCCTTCAACAAGCAGTTTGCCTTCTATGTCTCCACCAGGTTATATTCCTCCCGAACAAATGAAAAGAAATCCTATTGATCTGACAAGAAAAGAAAAAGTAGCTGATACTGCAAAGTATGGATTAGGTGGAAGAAATGAAGGGGTGTATGATCCTCCTAAATATGTAGCACCCGTAAAACCACCAATGTACCCTGTAAGTAACACTCCACCACCACCAAGCTATTATCAGTCAAAAACAAAATCTTCCGCTGATACTGAGGATATAACTCAACCAAAAGCAATAGAAAAAAATAAAGTTGCTGATAGTGTAAAAGAAGTCAAAGAAGTTGTTGCTGAGAAAAAATCAACGGATAGTCCTTCCGCAGAAGATATGAAAAAAGCATTGGAAGTATTATCAAAAGCAGGACTAATGAATAATAACACTATGAACCCTGAAATGATGCAAATGCAAATGATGATGGGAACAATGAATTCTCTTAGCGGAATGAACAATAACAATAATTCAATGGGAATGAACCCAATGTCATCAATGATGCCGATGTTAATGTCACAATACGGCAATAAATCGTCAGGAACAGCCGATAGTAATGTAAATGCAGAATTAATGCAATCTATGATGACAAACATGATGATGCCGAGTATGTTCAACTCAAACAATAATGATAATGGTTCAAATTATTAATTTTGTTTAAAAAAAAATAATTTTTACTGTACTTAGGCAATTTTTAATGTATACTTTACTTTAATTTAGTACAGATCAATTCAAGGATAATTAAAATGTCAAACAACTTGCTCAACATTATTAGCATTATCGTCCCTGTTATTATTAAACAGGGTTTGTAGGCTATTATAAGTTGTCAAGTATAAAGATAATTTTTAAAAAAAGCCCGCAAACCCGTAATAAGGGAAGCGGGTTTTTTAATATAAATATTCTTTTATATTAATCATTATTGTAAAATTAATTAAGCTGGTTATAAGTAAATTAGGAGAAGAAAAGTGAAAAGCGACAGAATTAAACAAGGTGTTGATAGAGCAGCCCACAGAGCATTATTATATTCTGTCGGACTAAATAAAGAACAGGTAAAAAAACCGTTTATCGGTATTGCCAGCTCTTTTACCGACCTTGTCCCGGGACATGCAGGAATGAGAGACCTTGAAAGACAAATAGAAAAAGGTATTCACACAGGTGGCGGACATTCCTTTATCTTTGGAGTTCCTGCTGTTTGTGACGGAATTGCAATGGGGCATGACGGAATGAGATATTCACTTCCTTCAAGAGATTTAATAGCTGATTGTATAGAAACAGTTGCAGGAGCTCATCAGCTTGATGGTCTTGTATTACTTACAAATTGCGATAAAATCACACCTGGTATGATTATGGCAGCCGTAAGATTAAATATACCTTGTATAGTGGTTACCGCTGGCCCTATGATGGACGGAGAATGTAACGGCAAAACTCTTACACTTATAAGCGGTACATTTGAAGCTGTCGGACAATTTAAAGCCGGAAAAATAACAGAAGAAGAATTAAGTAAATATGAAATGAACTCATGTCCCGGAGTTGGTTCATGTCAAGGATTATATACCGCTAATACAATGGCATGCCTCACAGAAGTAATGGGCTTAAGCCTACCTGGATGCGCTACTGCATCAGCGGTATCAGCAAAGAAAAAAAGAATTGCTTTTGAAAGCGGAATCCAAGTTTGTCAATTAGTCGAACATCAAGTATTACCTAAAAATATAGTAACTAAAGAATCTTTAAGAAACGCTATAAGCGTGGATTTAGCTCTTGGCGGTTCAACAAATTCCGTATTACATTTATTAGCAATTGCAACTGAAGCAGGTGTGAATGTAAATCTTAAAGATTTTGAAGAATTAAGTTTTAAAGTTCCTCAAGTAATAAAATTAGATCCGTCAGGTCCTTTAACAATGACCGATCTAGACAATGCAGGCGGAATATCTGGTGCATTAAAGACAATGTACGCCAGAGAAGGAATGATGAACGATACAATAGGTGTATCTGGTTTATCTACAAGAGAAATTGCCGAAATGTCATGGGTAAACAACAATGTAGTAAAACCTTTAGATGCTCCTGTAACCTCCAATCCCGGTTTAGCAGTTTTATATGGAAACATTGCTAAAAATGGTGCTGTTGTTAAAATTTCAGGTGTAGATCCTGAATGCCTTCAATTTAATGGAGTTGCAAGAGTATTTGACAGTGAAGAAGCTACAATGAATGCTATAAACTCTGATGAAGTTAAAGCAGGAGACGTAGTAGTAATCAGAAATGAAGGTCCTAAGGGTGGCCCTGGAATGAGGGAAATGCTTGCTCCTACTTCATCAATTGTAGGTAAAGGGCTAGGGAAACATGTTGCATTAATTACTGATGGAAGATTTTCTGGCGGAACTCGTGGATTATGCATAGGGCATATTGCTCCCGAAGCGGCTGTTGGCGGTTTAATTGCATATATTGAAAATGGTGATCGTATTGAGATTGATATTGAAAAAAGAGTTTTAAATCTTGCAGTTAGCGAAGAAGTGCTTGCTGAAAGAAAGAAAAATTATGTAGCACCAAAACCAAAAATAACAAAAGGTTACCTCGCAAAATACTCAAAAGTAGTAAGCTCCGCTGATTTAGGTGCTGTTTGCGGTGATTATGAAGCAAGGGGAGAAAACTAATGGTATCTGAGAATAATTTACTTTTAGGTGCTGATATTTTATTAAAATCTCTTGAAACTGAAGGTGTAGAGCATATTTTTGGAATACCCGGAGGTGTTGTACTTCCTGTATATGATGCTATTTGCAGAAATACAAAGATTAAACACTTTCTTATGAAACACGAACAAGCCGCAGTGCATGCAGCTGAAGGTTACGCAAAATCTTCTGGAAAAGTGGGAGTTGCACTCGTAACATCTGGGCCTGGAGCTACTAATACCGTAACAGGACTTGCTGATGCTTATTATGACTCTGTTCCAATTGTTGTAATAGCAGGAAACGTTTCTTCTGCTGTACTTGGTAACGATGCGTTTCAAGAATCGGATATTTTTGCAATTACAAGACAATGTACAAAACATAATTTTATTGTCAGAAATATTAAAGACCTTGCAAGAACAATAAAAGAAGCATTTTATATTGCTTCAACAGGCAGACCGGGACCTGTACTTGTAGATATTACAAAAGAAGCTATTTATGGCAAAACTGAATATATACCTGCAACTGAAACAGCTTTACCGGGATATAATCCAAAGCCAGAGCTTGATGTAAGTTCTGTTTACAAAGTAATTGAAGAAATTCAAGTAGCTGAAAAACCTGTGATTCTTTGTGGTGGTGGAGTAGTAATATCTAATTCTTATGAAGAATTGCTAACTTTAAGCGAAAGATTTGATATACCTGTTGCTTCAACATTAATGGGACTTGGCGGATTTCCCGCTGATAATAAAAACTTTTTAGGTTTTGCAGGCATGCATGGAAGATACTGGGCAAACCATGCCATAACAAATTCTGACCTTTTAATTATATTAGGCGGAAGAATGAGCGACAGACAAACAGGCGTATTAAAAGATTATTGCCCTAATGCAAGGACAATACATATTGATATTGATCCTGCATCTTTGAATAAAAATTTATATGTCGATCTTGCTATACATGCCGAATTAAAAGAATTACTTTCTTTAATTATAAAAAATACAGAAGCAATTGAATTAACTGAAGCGCAGAAAAATTCAAGAAAAGAATGGCATAAAGAAATAGATGCTTATAGAACAGAAGCGACTACATTTAAAGTAAGTGAAGATAATAACCATCCGCGACCTGATGAACTTATAAGTAAAGTTTATGAATTGACCGCAGATGATGCATTTATTGCTACAGAAGTCGGTCAACATCAAATGTGGTCTGCTCAATTGTTCAATAAAAACTGCTCAAGAAGATTTCTTACTTCAGGCGGATTAGGCACAATGGGATTTGGCTTTCCTGCTGCTCTTGGCGCACAAATTGCTAATCCAGACAAACAGGTTGTTGTTATTGCAGGGGACGGAAGTTTTCAGATGAATCTTCAGGAAATTGCAACCGCTGTAGCTTATGATATTCCTGTTAAAGTTGTCATCGTAAATAACGGATTCCTTGGAATGGTCAGACAATGGCAAAATTATATGTTTGATGGAAGACTTTCAGAATCAAAAGTATTTTCACCGGATTATATAAAACTTGCTGATGCTTATGGTGCAAAAGGCTATAGAGTTGATAAAATATCAGAGCTTGATAATGTTTTAAAAGAGGCTTTAGCTCAACCTGGATTTGCTATTGTTGATTGTATAGTTGAAAGCCAAGAAGACGTGCTTCCATGGGTTCCTGTAGGTAACGCAAATTCAAACATGCTTGTGGAGAAAAAATAAATGACAACTAACGAACAAGTACATAAAAATTCATTATACATATTGGCAGAGAACAAACTCGGAGTTCTGGAAAAAATAGTCGGCACTTTTACCGTAAGAGGTTATTTGCCCGAAAACATTGTTTATACACCGAGTAAGAACCCAGACTTTGCTGATGTTAAAATAACAGTTCCAAGCACTGATGCAGAGCTGGAAAAAATTGTTAAAATTTTACATAACAATATAAATATTCTTGAGATATGCTTAATATTAGATGATAAGAATAAAGCATGTTCGACCTTTAACACAAAACCCGTTAGTAGATAAATAGTTGATTACATTACTAGGAGGAAAATTCCAAAATGTCTAACGAAACACAATTAAAAGTTTATTATGACCGCGATATAAACGCAGACCTCATTTTAAACAAAAAAGTAGTAATTTTAGGATATGGTTCACAAGGTCACGCTCATGCGCAAAACCTTAAAGATTCAGGTGTAAACGTAAGAGTTGCATTAAGAGCTGGGTCAAAATCAGCTGATAGAGTAAGAGAAGCTGGTTTTGAGTGTATGACTTTTGAAGAAGCTGCACAATGGGCTGATGTTGTAATGAACCTTTTACCTGACACCGTTCATAGAGAAGTTTATGAAAAATCAATCGCTCCAAACCTAAGACCTGGAATGTATCTTGGTTTTGCTCATGGTTTCAGCATTTTATATAAAGAAGTTGTTCCTCCTGCTGATGTAAACACCTTTATCGTTGCGCCAAAAGGACCTGGACACCTTGTAAGATCAGAATACAAAAGAGGAGCAGGCGTTCCTTCTTTAGTAGCTGTTGATCAAAACCCTTCAAAAGATACTCTTGAAGTTGCTCTTGCTTATGCAAAAATGAACGGCGGCGGAAGAGGCGGAGTTATCGAAACAACCTTTAAAGATGAAACAGAAACCGATCTTTTCGGTGAACAAGCTGTTCTTTGCGGTGGAGCTGCTGCATTAATTAAAGCTGGTTTTGAAACCTTAACCGAAGCTGGATATCCTCCTGAAATGGCTTACTTTGAGTGCTTACACGAATTAAAACTTATCGTAGACCTTATCTACACAGGTGGAATCGAAGATATGAGATTCTCAATCAGCGATACAGCCAGATATGGTGATGTTTCCAGAGGACCTAGAGTTGTAACAGACAACACAAAACAAGAAATGAAAAAAATCCTTGAAGAAATTCAATCAGGTCAATTCGCTAAAGAATGGATCGAAGAAAACAGAAAAGGTCAGCCTAACCTTAAGAGATTAGTTGAAGAAGATCATAATCACCCTCTTGAAGTAACAGGAAGAAAACTAAGATCAATGATGAGCTGGTTGAAAGATAATAGCTTGATTTCAGAAAACGAAAGATAAGGAATAAAGTCCATGGGTTACGTTAACAAGAAATTAAATGTGATCGGTGTCGTCAATTTTGACGATAAAAATCGTAAAAAGAGAAAGTATTTTCATTTAAAGAAAATCAGAAATTTTTCTACTTTTACGCCTAGATTTAAGATGCTGATTAATCCTATTGATGAAAAAGGAACATGGCACTTTCTTGTTAAGAAAAATTTAAACCCTGTCTTTAATCATCTCGGCTCTATAAAACTTGGTGATAATGTTTTGCCGTTAAGTATCTACAGAAAAATCTTTAATCTGTATGATTCAATACTTGATGCAAGAAAAGTTATGCTTAGATATAGATCTGATCTTTCAACTGTTGTTGATTTAGAAACAAATTGTATTACACCATTGGTAGCTTCAAATAAGCTGCCAATGGTATTCTACAAGCGTGAAGATACTACTTCGATAAAAGCATATAAAATTCGTGGTGCTATTTATCAGATGAGTAAAATAATTGAGCAAAATCACTCAAAAAATCTTCGCTTTGTTGCTGCATCAACAGGAAATCATGCTTTAGGCGTACTCAAATCTGCTGAAATATTAAAAGTACCTAGAGTTACAATTTGTATTTCATCAGTTGTAACACCATTTAAGCAAAAGAAACTTCAAAAACGAGTTGATGATCTTGTTGCACAAGGTATAAAAGCTGAATTGGTTGTGGAGGGTGATACTTTTGACAAAACTAACACTTTTGCAAAAAATCTTGTCGAAACTAACCCCGATACATATTATATCGACCCTTATGACACTCATAATGCTGTCGGTGGACAAGGTACTATTGGACTTGAGCTGATTCATCAGCTTGAAAATCAGTTTTTTGACTATGAAAAACTAGATTATGATATGACAAAGATTAAAGCACTTAAAAAATTGACAATTATTATTCCTATTGGCGGTGGAGGTCTTATTTCAGGTATTTCAACCGCAGTAAAAATGGCTATTAGAAACAGTAAATTAAAACACGTTTCAGTAAATATTATCGGAGTTAGATTAAAAGACTTAAATTCACGACATGGCGATGCCATAAAAGTAAAAGTTTTAGGCGAACATAATCAGGATTTAATTAAAAATATAGTTGATAAAATAGTAACAATTACAGATATGGACATGCAAAGAGGTATAAACTTTGTTCTTGATGATATGAAAGCAAGAATAGAGGGGGCTTCTGCAGCAACTTTAAAACCTATATTTGATAATATCGTTATTCCTTCAGAAGAGCATGCCATTGTATGTCTTATAAGTGGCGGAAATGCAACCTTACATTCTTAAAAAAAAACTCTTCAAGACCTTAATCTAAAAGAGTATTGTGCTTGGGTAAATAGAATAATCATTCTATTTTATTGAAAAGGGATTTTGCTATCTCTAAGTGTAAAATAAATAAAATCGATTCTGCTTAATGTATTTTCGGATTTATGATTTCTGTATAAGTTTTATTTTTTTATAAGTTAATAAATAGGATTTCAAAAAAATTGTTTTCACTAGCAATTTTTTCGTTCTTATTGGTTTTTGTAATATAATCTGTATCATCGTAAAGAAAACAAATAATTTTGGAGTATAACAACATGCTTATCGTAATGGAACCAAAAGCAAGTCAAGAAAAAATTGATAAAGTAGTTTCTTATATAAAAGATAAAGGCTTTGATGCTCATGTTTCGCAAGGTGAAATTAATACTGTAATTGGTGCAGTTGGCGGAAAAACAATAGATACACGCTCAATTGAGTTAATGGACGGAGTTCAGGACGTTGTGAAAATTACAACAAGCTATAAACTTGCAAGTAAAGTCTTTAAACCTGAACCAACTGTAATTAAAGTTGGAAATATAGAAATAGGTTCAGATCAACTTTGCCTTATTGCAGGACCTTGCACAGTTGAGTCGTTAGAACAAATTGAAGGCACTTTAGAAGCTCTTTCTAAATTAAATCTTCCTCTTGTAATCAGAGGCGGAGCTTTTAAGCCTAGAACTTCCCCATATAGTTTTCAGGGTTTAGGCGAAGAAGGATTAAAAATCCTTAAAAGTGTTGCTGAGAAATATAATTTCCCTATTATTTCAGAAATTATGGATATTTCTCAATTGCCTATGTTTTTAAAATATGCAGATATTTTACAAGTTGGTGCAAGAAATATGCAGAATTTTAACCTTTTAAAAGAACTCGGTCAAATTAGAAAACCGGTTATGCTAAAGCGTGGAGCTTCTGCTACTATTGAAGAATGGTTGATGTCAGCTGAATATGTTATGTATGGCGGTAATATGGAAGTTATTCTTTGCGAAAGAGGAATCAGAACCTTCGAAAATGCTACCCGAAATACATTAGACATTTCCGCAATTCCTGTAATTAAAAAGCTGAGCCACTTACCAATAATCGTTGACCCAAGCCATGGAACAGGACTTAGAAACAAAGTTGCGCCTATGTCCAGAGCTGCTGTTGCAGCGGGTGCTGATGGTGTAATGATAGAAGTTCACCATAGCCCGGAAACTGCTCTTTGCGATGGTGCTCAATCACTTTACCCAGAACAATTTGAAGCGTTAGTTAAAGATTTAAAAGTTATTGCTCCTGTTGTAGGTAAATATGTAAAAGAAAATAAATAAAATATTATTTTACTTTATAAACTTAAAAAAATAGAGCGTTATTGCTCTATTTTTTGTTTATTCAGTAAATACTCGCTTCTCGATGGATTAGAAAATGTATCTGCTACTTTCAATGTAAGACGAGTCTGATTATCTTTTAATGGAGCATTCATCCAAATTTTAAAGAAGGTCTCTTTTATTATTGAATAAACCTTTGAAGTTATAGTATTTTGCTGATCCTTTGATAAATTAATTTCGCTAGTTCTATTTATATCAGAATAAAATTCATCCATTTCATTTTTTGCATGACTATAACAAGATAAACAAAATGTAGTTTCAGTAGAATTCGGGTTTTTATCCTCAATTGTAGGAGTATTAGCTGTATTCTTTATTAATTTATAAGAAGAATTAATATTCACTTTTAGCCGTCTCCTTTAAATTATTAGATTCATTATTAAAAGTTAATGATATATTCTCAATATATTTTATATTTTCACTATTAGTTTTCTCTTTAGCTAAAATCTTTAAAAGAATATCTGATAATATTTGATATGTTTTGGCGGTTATTTTATCTTTAATGTTTTCTGATAAAGGCAATTTTTCTTTCTTATGAAAACTATCATAAAAATCAGACATTGAAGATGAAATATGAGAAATTTGTGATTTTTCTTCTTCGGGTTGATTGTCATTTAATTTGCTTGATCCAAAAAAAATATTGGTGGCTAATTTAGTTATATGTATATTGTTCACTTTTACCTCATTACCTGTCTTTGAAAAAATTATAAAACAAAAGAAGCTTTTTAGTATTTAAAAAGCTTCTTTTGTCAGTTATCTAATAATTAGAAGACCATTATATTCTTAAATTATTATCCTTGTTGTTCTGTTTCAGTATTATGTGATTCATGAATACTAAGGCTTATTCTTCTGTCATCAGGATTAAATCTTATGATATGAGCTTCAATTTCTGCTCCTGACTCTAAAGTATTACCTGTAGCATTTTGATATTCCTGAACTTCTTTAAATGGTAAAAGAGCTTCAACTCCTGGATGTATTTCAACAAATGCTCCAAAGTTTTTAACTCTGATAATTATACCTTTAACTTTTTGACCTTCTTGAAGAATTTGTGTCGCTTCAATCCATGGATCTGGTTGCAGGCTTTTTAAGCTAAGACTTACACGTTGTTTTTCATCATCAATTCCGATTACTTCAACTTTAATTTTGTCAGCTACTTTTAATAAATCAGCCGGATGATCTACCCATCTCCATGACATTTGAGAAAGTGGAAGTAATCCGTCAATACCGCCTATATCAACAAAAGCACCGAATTCAGCAAGCCTTACAACTTCACCTTCAACAACTGTTCCAGGTTGAATCTTATCAAAGAGATCTTTTCTTTGTTCAGCTTGTAAATCGCTTACAACTTTTCTGTTAGAAAGAATTAAGTTATTTTGTTGAGCATCAACTGAAAGAATTTTAAGAGGCAAGGTTTGACCCACAAGGTTTTCTGCATCTTTTACTCTTAAATGGCTTGAAGGAACAAATCCTCTTATGCCTAAAACTTCAACTAAGACTCCGCCTTTAACAAGACTTGCCACTTCACCGTTAACAACTGCATCTTCGTCTTTAAGTTTTTCAAGCTCTTTCCAGCTATATGCAGAAGCAACTTTTTTAAGTGATAAAGTAAGTTGTCCATCTTCATCTTCTTCTTTTATGATTAAGAATTCTTTCTCATCACCTACTTTAACTGCATTTTTTGCATCAACTGATGGTAAGTTTGATACTTCTTTTGAAGGAACTACTGCTGCTGTTTTTGAACCTATATCAACAGTTATTCCGCCTGATTCATATCCGACTACAATTCCTTTGACAAGATCGCCTTTTTTGAAACTGTAATCATATTTATCAAGCAAAAGCTCGAATTCGCTTTTGTCAGAATTTAACATTTCTTCTGCTGTCATTTTTATAATATCCTCCGAAAAACTACAACGTCTCGAGAATTAAAATTATTCCATCTTTACATTATAGCAAAAGGATTTCATTTTTTACATTTCCCTGACGACTAATTTTATATTTATTTTTTTTAAAATCAGAATTACTCAATTAAAATGAATATTAATTTATTTTTAAAACCTTTAAAACTGCCTTGTAGGGCAGTTTTAAGAGTGATACATTTTATTGAGTATATAGACTTAGGCGGTTTGTTGATTTCCTGAAAGTAACTTAACTAATTGTTGAAGAATGTTAAGGCTTTTTTGATTAAGTTGTGATGATGGTGCTGTTTGTTGCGCATTAGCTCCGTCACTAAATAAATTATAAGGAGTTGATGATATTAAATTATCGTTAGATTGTGTGTTTGAAAAAGTAAACGGGCTTTGCCCATTAACATTTTTAGTTGTTTCTAGCCATTGACCTAACTGAGCAACTATATCATTAGGATTAGAAGATTGTACCGGTGAATTTTGTGCAGGTTGGTCAAGTCCTAAATCTTTAAGATTGCCGGGAGTTTTACCTTTGGTTGGCATTACTAATGATTTATCTCTTGCTTCTAAATTCATGCCTTTTACAAATCCTGCAATTTTATCGTGATATTGTTTTTCAAGCTCATCAGCCTGTTTTTCAAATTGAGCGGCTTTTTCATTCAGGCCTGCTGCTTTTTCTTTCGGTAATAGCATTGCTAATTCTTTTTCTTTCTGTGCTTGCATTCTCATTCTTTGTGGGAGAACAGCTTTGTTTGCTTCATCAGGAGTTAATATGCCGTCAGGAGCATTACCTCCTAAAGTATCTGCAAACATAGTATAAGCAGCATTTTCAGCCGCATCAATTTTACCGTCTCCATTAGCATCAATCATTCTTAATAGGCTTGGATCAATTCCATCTTTTGCATCGATAATTCCGTCGCCATTTTTATCAAGGCCCACCATTGAAGTTCTTGAATATGCTAAAGCTCCATCAATGCTAACTTTGCCATTTTCTTTAGTTGCATATTGAATAGTAGCATTTTGAAGGTCTTCAGATCTACCTTGCTTGAATATGCTTGCAACAGATTCACCTACATTAGCACCGTCTTGTACTGCTTTATTTTTTCCAATACCGTTTTTACCGTAAAAATTGCCTGCCGTTACTGCGTTAATGTTTAAAGCCATTTTACTTCCCCCTTTGATTACGCTGAATTCTTCCTCAATATAAACACTTAATAATGTCGCCTAATATAATAAAAACAAACAGCAATATGAAATTGCGTGGACTAATAGGAGAATATGCTTTAATAACAAACAAATGCATGAATATTAAGGCTGAAGATACTTATTTTATCGTTCTCGCGTTAAGTCTATATTATTTATATACTCACTTAAAGAATCTTTACAATAATCAAGGCTCTAGACTAGCGTGATTAACATGCTAGGATAAAATAATGAAGAATAAC
>JBAXKC010000023.1:0-47327 GCA_037137535.1 bacterium
TACATAGGAGTCACTAAGTTTTAAATAGGGGGATTTTTTGGGGGCATGTCAGTTTTGCCAATCAAGATTTTCTTCTCGTACAAGCCAAGTTGTAAAATCATAAGCTTCGTGATTCCAGGCTTGCCTTAAATCTACTTGTTTTAGTTTTCCAAGTTTAATCGTCATCTTATATATCTCGTTCTGCATTTTCTACGTACTCTGGAGAAAGAACCTCTGCCTGTTTTAAGACAAGTTGAATTGCAGCTTCGGTCTTATCTGGAGGATAATCATATTTTTTTAACAAGCGTTTAACTGTAATACGCATTTTAGCTCTAACGCTTTCTTTGACATTCCAGTCGATTATTTTTATGTTGTTTTGAATTGATTCAACTAGATCTCTGGCTATATGCTTTAATGTTTCATCTCCAAGCTCGGAGGCACTTTCATTTTGAACTAATGCATCGTAAAACGCCAGCTCATCCTCAACTAACCCTAGATCTTCACCTCTGGAATGAGCGTCTTTCATTTCTTTTGCTAATTCTACAAGTTCAGCAATAATTTTTGCGGCTTCAATTGTTCTGCTTTGATATTTTTTAATTGTCATTGCTAATTTTTCGGCAAATGATGATTGTTGAACTACATTCTTTTTAAATTTTACTTTTATCTGATCATTTAAAAGTTTTTCCAATAATTCTAATGCAAGGTTTCTTTGCGGAAGCTTTTCAACTTCTGTTAAAAACTCATCGGAAAGAATGGACAATTCAGGGCGTTGCAAGCCTGCCGCACTAAATATATCAATAACTTCATTTGAAGATACCGCTTTTGAAACTAATTGTTTTAATGCTGTATCTAACTCATCTTTACTTTTACCTGTAACTACTGTGTTTTTTCTAATATTTGCACTTATCAATTGGAAAAATGCAACTTCATCTCTAACATCGATAGTTTCAGGTTGTGGAACTGCAAGAGCGAATGCTTTTGACAATTCTGTAATTGCCTGTAAATAGCGTTCTTTTCCTTTATCAAGACCAAGTATATGATCCATTGCAAAGATTGAACCGGACATCTGAACGTTAATATTTTCTTTTATATATTTGAAATAATCAAAGCCGTGAAGTAAATCTTTAACAATTTCATACTTTTCAAGCATAACTGCTACTGCTTCTCGTTGATCAATACCTGCAATATTACGAGAACCCTCGGTATAATGAGATAAAGCCTTTTTTAGGTCTTCTGCAATTCCTAAATAATCAACAATAAGACCGCCTTCTTTGTCTTTGAATACTCTATTAACCCTTGCTATTGCTTGCATAAGGTTATGACCACCCATAGGTTTATCAACATACATTGTATGTAAACAAGGAGCATCAAAGCCTGTTAGCCACATATCACGAACTATTATTAGTTTTAATTTGTCTTTAGGATTTTTAACACGCTTTTTGATATCTTCTTGTCTTGCTTTTCCTCTTATGTGTGGCTGAAATTTTTGAGGATCACTTGCAGAACCTGTCATTACAACTTTTATTGAACCTTCTTCATCTTTTTCATCGTGCCAGTCAGGACGAAGTTTTATAATTTCATTGTATAAATCAACACATATACGGCGACTCATACAAACAATCATACCTTTGCCATCCATTGCTTCTGTTCGTTTTTCAAAATGTTCTACAATATCGTTAGCAATAAGAGAAAGTCGTTCCTCTGTTCCAACGGCTGCTTCTAGCCTTGACCATTTGCTTTTAAGTTTTTCTTTGTCGGATGATTCTTGGTCTTCTGTTATTTCTTCAAATTCTGTATCTAAAATATTTGACTCTTCCGCTCCAAGGTCAATTTTAGCCAAACGTGCTTCATAATAAATTTTTACTGTTGCACCGTCTTCAACGGCTCTTTCGATGTCATAAATATCAATATAATTACCGAATACGGCTTGAGTGCTTTTATCTGTAAAATCAATCGGAGTTCCTGTAAAACCTATAAAAGAAGCATTAGGCAATCCATCTCTCATATGACGGGCAAATCCGTCTAAAAAGTCGTATTGGCTTCTATGAGCTTCATCGGTAATAACAACTATATTTCGTCTGTCTGATAATAAGCAGTAATCTCCGCCTTTAATTTCAGGGGCGAATTTTTGAATAGTTGTAAAAATAATTCCGCCTGAAGCTTTGTTTTGAAGAATTGTCTTTAAATCTTCTCGGGTTTCGGCTTGAACAGGTATTGTTCTTAATAAATCGGAAGAAAGTGAAAATGTATCAAAAAGCTGACTATCAAGATCATTTCTATCTGTCAGAATAATTAAAGTAGGATTTTCCATTTCGGGCTGTTTAACAAGTTTTCCTGAATAAAAAACCATTGATAAACTCTTGCCCGACCCTTGAGTATGCCAAATAACCCCTGCTCTTTTATCCCCTTGAGAGCCTGAAGCTTCAACAGTTTTTTTAATAGCTTTATTAACAGCGTGATACTGATGATATCCTGCGATTTTCTTGACTATGCTTTCACCGTCAACTTCATAGACAATAAAGTTTTGAATAAGGTCTAGCAGTCTGGTTTTATCAAACACTCCTTTTATCATTGCTTCAAGTTCAGGCATTCCTTTTGGAATAATGTCTGTTCCGTCAATTGTTCGCCAAGGCATAAAGCGTTCAAAATTTGCGGTTAAAGAACCCACTTTTCCGAATAAGCCGTCAGAAGCCAACAATAATTGATTATATGTAAATAAAGACGGTATTTGAGCTTTATAGGTTTGAAGTTGATTAAATGCCTTTGCAATATCAGCATTTGCATCAGACGGATTTTTTAATTCAATAACTACAAACGGCAAACCGTTAATAAATAAAATTATATCGGGTCTTCTATTATTTTTATTTTCAATAATTGTAAATTGATTAACCGCTAAAAACTCGTTATTATCAGGATTTGTAAAATCAACAGCCCAAACTTTGCCAAATCGGCTATTGTTTTCTTTGTCCCTGTATTCAACATCAATTCCTTCTGTTAAATATTTATGAAAAGTTCTGTTATTCACAATCATACTAGGACTTTGAGGTATTGTTATTTTTCTGAATGCTTCTTGTATTGCATCATCGGGCATAGTTGGATTTATGCGGTAAAGGGAATCTTTAAGCCTATCATTTAAAACAACGTCAAAATAGCTCTCACGTTCAGAGTTTTCTCCGTCCGGTGCAATCTCAAGACCGTTTTTATAGTCATATCCCAGAGTTTGTAAAAGCTCTATTGTTGCTATCTCTAGTGCTGTTTCATTAATATTAATCATACTTATTAACTAATCCCTCATTTTCAAGACTCTTTATAATTCCTCTTAATATACTGCTGTTAAATAAATTAATTAAATATTTTCTACTATTAGCTTTCTCTCTTTGTAAAAGCTCTTCTTTTATCATTTTATTGATATAAGTATTTAATTGTCTATCATTTTTATCTTTTAATATTACTTTTATATCTTTAATCATTATTAAATTATCTGTTTTTCTTAAAGATAACTCTAAAATTTTCTTTTCGTCATTTGAAATTCTTCCTTTTTTCAATGAAGAATTTAATGCAGGAGTTAGAATTTTAGTTATGAAGAATTCTTTATCTAATAGTTTTTGAATTTTTTT
This sequence comes from bacterium, assembly GCA_037137535.1. GTDB lineage: Bacteria > Cyanobacteriota > Vampirovibrionia > Gastranaerophilales > JBAXKC01 > JBAXKC01. The sequence continues at coordinate 3,597 of JBAXKC010000023.1, forward strand.
TATTTCTAAAATAAGTCCACTTAAAACGTATTCACACCAATAAAGAAGATCCTCATCATTTCCGCTGTCCGCTTTTTCCAGATTATCAAAATATTTGCTTCTATCAATGCAAAATATTGCTGATAAGTTCATTAAATCAGACATTCTATAGCCATATTGCCTTAACATAAAGTAGGTTAAAAGCCTTGACATACGACCGTTACCATTATCAAAAGGATGAATCCAAGTAAATCTATGATGGGCAACAGCAATTTTTAAAGGTTTATTTTGAGTCTTTGTATCTTCGTTAATCCAGGCTATAAGTTCGTCCATATATTCTTGAACCATTATAGCCATTGGTGGAATATGATTGGCGTTTAATATTTTAACTTCGTTTTTTCTGTAATTACCAGGGGTTCTGCTTCCCTCACAGGTTAATCCTTGAGTAAGTATAGTATGTAATTCTTTTATTAAAACAGAAGTGATTTTTGTCTTTTTATCACTATGGAATACTTCGTCAATATATTTTATGGCATTCTCAATATTGTCTATTTCTTCAATGCTTTGGTTTTTTGTATTATCAAATTTTGCTTCTACATAATCATCAAAAGTTGTTCTATTGCCTTCTATTCTTGCAGATTGTAAACTTTCAATCATATGAAAGATATCTTTTAATTGAAAAAATAAACAAGGATGAACCTCAAGATAGGGTCTTTCTCCTCTTAAAACTTCTAATCCTACTATCAGTTCTGTTATATTACTGTCAAAAGAAGGGGTTGGTATTGTTAAAGGAAAATATTCCGACATTTTATTTTACCATCTTGATTTAATTATCTACATTAAGTTAATTAATTAACTACATTTGGATAATTTATTATCTACACAATATCCTTATAAAGTCAAACATATCAAAGGTTTTATCTTAAGCCCTGATGAAAAATATCTACATTATTAATAATTAATAAGTACAAAAATCCAAACTTCACACCACACCCTCCAATATTTTCTCCGCCTCTCCAACCCTAATTTCTCCCGAAATAAGTTTTGGAAGGAGTGAATCTCTTATGGTTGATAGCGTTTGGATTTTTAAATTGTTTTGTTCAATTAAAATATTAAAATCTTTAAATAAATAATTTATTTTATCCATTAAAAGATAATTTGGTACTATTATTTTATAATTTTTTAATATATCTGTTTTTAGGTTTGTAAATACACTTCCACTTCCATATGAAACAATTTTTTCTCTATTAAATAATAAATAATAATATAATAGTTCTTTGGTTATATTTTTATAATCACTAAAATACAACCAACCATCGTGTATACAAGAATCAATTGATAAAAATTTAGGAATACCAGGTGTTGCACTATTTGATAAAATTAATGAGCCAGCTTTTATAAACCTTGTTTTATTAAGACCTTCTTTTTTTATACATTGATCTATTTTGTTTATAAACTTTGTAGAACTCGAGGTTGCATCAGAAATTTTTAACCAAGGTAATCCATCATCGCACAAAAAGTCATGAATAGGTCGTGGAGAACCTCCTCTTACAATTGTAGCCAATTCTTCAATTTTCTCTACCTTCCACCCCAACGGAATATCCCCCAACTCCGACTCTACAAAGCTATCAGGGAAGAGGTCGAGGATTTCTTGAGATAATCCTTTGATGGTTCGCCCATCGGCTTTAGCTTTTACTAGGTCAAAGTCCATAAACCAACTCTTAAAAACAGCCTGAGCCATATCTTCAAGGGTTTTGTTCATTTTGCGGTTGAGTTCGATTTTGTCGTCAAGAGCTCCGAGGATTTCGGCTATAGCTTTTTGTTCGGGTAGGGGGGGGATTTTAATTTTAATGCTATGTGCATAATCTCTATTTAGACCTGGCACCGCACTATCATTATTTATTTTCAGAGGTACTGTCTTTAAAAGATAATAGGTATAAAGTAAATTTCTTTTCTGTGGTTCATCTTCTATATAAAAAGATGTATCAATGGGATAAAAAGGTTCTTTTGAAAGATTAATACTACCAATAGTCCCTTTTCTACCTATAATAATTCCTGAATTATCAACATAAGCCTTAGTATGTCTGCCAACAACCCCATTTGATCCATAAACAGGAACTTTTCCCTTTTTATCTCTATCTCTTTCAGGCAAACCTTTGCCATAAATAAAAGGGCTAAATTCACCCAATCTATATTCTGTCCACTCACTCGGAATATTTTTTTCAGCTTCCACAGATTGCAAAACAACATGCTCTTTTTTTATATTGTCATGAAACTGTTCCGGTACTTCATCCCATATAAATAAGTCTACCCTAAAAGGTAAGCTGCTTTCCTCAAAAGCTTCTTTTAAATTTGAAGCAGCTATTTTTTCTTCTTTAGATGCAAAAACAACCATATCTAAATCAGATTGAGGCTTAGATGTCCATTTGACACGAGATCCATAAGCCCAAACTTCCGTATTAGGAATATATCTTTTTAGTAAATCTTTTATAATTTTTTGATAGTTAATGTCAACATCAATCTTTTTTGAAACATTGGTCATTATTCCCAGCTTTCTCCACTTATTGTTTGATAAAGACCAATTGCATCATCAATAAAATCACCCATAAGCTCTAAAGCCGCTTGTGCTTTTTCTCCGCTATAATCGTGAGAAGTTCCAATTCTTGCATTTGCATAAGTTATCCATTGTTCTTCAGAAGAAGCAAATAAATTATTTTCAAAAGAAATTCTAAATATAGGTTTAGGGCTATTAGGAACTTCAGGAAGCCCTAGTTCTTCGGTCAGGTATCTTTTAAGGATTTTCCACATACAATCATAACAAGTTTCAAAACGTTGAATAACAGATTCTTTTACAGCTTCTTCCATTAACTCTTCTAAATCTTCTCTAAGATTTTTATAATTTTCATATTGTAATTCAAGGTGTTTCAAAGCTCTTTTAAATTTATCGTATTCAATCATTGTTTTACCTCATATCCTATTTCAAAGAGATTACATTTAATTTTTTCTTTTAATGCTTGATTTGCCCATACTCTAAATTGAGTACCACGCAAGGATTTTACCCTGTAACCGACAGCAATAATATCGTCAAGATTATAATCTTTTACATCATAGTCTTTGTTATCTGTTGCAGTTATCCGGAATTTCCGGATGACTGAATCTTCAATTAATTCGCCTTCTTCAAAGATATTCTTCAGATGTTCGTTAATAGTTCTTACATCTTTTTGAAAAAGCGCTGAAATCTGTTTTTGTGACAACCAAGCCGTTTTATCTTCAATCTTTAGCTCAATTTTTGTTTTACCGTCTTCGGCTTGATAAATTATAATTTCGTTGTCCATTACTTTACCATATAACCAATATGAGCGAGATTCTGTTTAATTCTTTCTTCCAATTCGTCAGATTGTTTAAATTGTTCTGATAATTGTTCAGCAAGTCTTGCCATTTTTTCTTCAAACGGTTCGCCGTCTTCTTCTTGCTCTTCAACTCCGACATAACGCCCAGGAGTCAGTACAAAATTATGTTTTTCAATATCTTCTTTTGTCGCTGATTTACAAAAACCTGCTATATCTTGATATTTCGTTTCGTATTCATCACATTTCCAGTTATGATAGGTTTCGGCTATTTTTTTGATGTCTTCTTCCGTTAATTCTCTGTGAACTCTATCAACAAGAGTTCCCATTTTACGAGCATCAATAAATAAAGTTTCGCCTTCTCTATTTCTGAATTTTCCATCACCCGGAATATATCGAGCTTCTTTGTTTCGAGTTAAAAACCATAAACAAACAGGGATTTGTGTCGTATAAAATAATTGCCCCGGTAAAGCTACCATACAATCTACAAGATCGTGCTCAACAAGGTTTTGTCTTATAACCCCTTCATTCGATGTATTAGAGCTCATAGAACCATTTGCAAGAACAAAACCTGCTGTTCCTGTCGGTGCTAAGTGATGAACAAAATGCTGAATCCAAGCATAGTTTGCATTTCCTGTCGGAGGCGTACCGTATTTCCAACGAATGTCTTCTTTAAGATGTTCACCGCCCCAATCGCTAATATTGAATGGAGGATTTGCAATTATATAATCGGCTTTTAAATCTTTATGCAGGTCCCTACTGAATGAATCAGCATTTACGCTGCCAATATTTGCTTCAATTCCTCTAATGGCAAGGTTCATTCTGCAAAGTTGCCAAGTTGTTGGATTTGATTCTTGCCCAAAAACAGATATATCGTTTAATCTTCCGCTATGCTCCAAAACAAAGTTTTCGCTTTGTACAAACATACCGCCCGAACCGCAGCAAGGGTCATAAACTCTGCCTTTGTAGGGCTCAAGCATTTGTACAAGAAGTTTAACTATACATTGAGGAGTATAAAATTCTCCACCGTTCTTGCCTTCAGCAGCAGCGAATTTTCCTAAAAAGTATTCATAAACTCTGCCGAGAACGTCTTTTGATTTGTTTTCTTTATCAATAAGGCTTATTGAACCAATAAGATCAATAAGTTCACCCAATCTTCTTTTATCAAGAGTAGGTCTTGAATAATCTTTTCTTAATACACCTTTAAGTGTCGAGTTTTCTTTTTCAATTGAAATCATTGCGTTATCAATTAATTGTCCGATAGTGGATTGTTTGGCATTGGCTTGTAATTCTTTCCAACGAGCTTCTTTAGGCACCCAGAAAATGTTTTCAGCTAAGTATTCGTCCTTGTCTTCTGCATAGTCAGCATCTTCTGCGAATAATTGGTCATATTTTTCTTGAAAAGCATCAGAAATATATTTTAAAAAGATAAGCCCTAATACAACGTGCTTATATTCTCCAGCATCCATATTATTACGCATTTTATCCGCTGCTAGCCAAAGTTTATCTTCAAAGCCGCTATTAGCCCCTGTCGCCTGTGCCATATTTCCACCTATTTTTATCTTTTCAGTTAAATTGATTGTAGCAAAAAATAGTATATTTTATAGCATCTTGTTATATTAAATTTGACATATGCAACTAAATCTTGTTTTAGGATTCAATCAGTAATTGATGAAATTTCGAATCTTATTCTCTGAAAATATTCAAATAATCTGCAAAAACAAAATACCTATTACGCTTAAACCCTGTTTTTTCTTTTAATATTCCGACCTCTACAAAATCTTTGACCAATTTATTACTGGCAGGAACAGAAATATCAAACGCTTTGCATACATCTTTTACGCTCAGTGTTGGCTTTGAATAAAGCAAGTTTAAAAATTCAAAGCGTCGTTGGGATTTGTGCCTTATTGATTTAATTTTTACTTCGCAATCTTTTCTCAATTCAGTAAGTTTATTAAAAGTGCTAATACTACTTTGAGCAGTATCAATAACGCCTTTTAGAAAGGACTTTAGCCATTGTTCCAAATTATTAGAAGTTTTAACTAATGACAATGCATCATAATACGAACTTCTGTGCTTTTCAAAGAAGTCTGAAATATACAGGACAGGCTTATTTAACATTTTTCTTTCAACAAGATAAAGAATAATCAAAAGCCTTCCCACTCTGCCGTTGCCATCTAAAAATGGGTGTATCGTTTCAAATTGATAATGAGCGATACCAGCTTTAATTAAATTTGGAATTAATAAGTTGTCATTATGCAAAAACTTTTCTAAATCGGTTAAAAGTTCTGGCAAATCCGGTTGGCTCTGGTGGTATAAAATAAGCATCTTGCAGCCAATCCAGTTTACTTCACCAGGGCACTTGTTTTTGCCTCGTACTCCTTGCATCAAAATATTATGAGAATCTTTTAATAGCCTTATTGATAAGGGTAATTTTTCTAATCCTTGAATTGTAGAGTTTAAAGCTAAAATATAATTTTGTACTTCCTGCCAATCGTATACACGTTCTGGAGAAATGTTGTCTTGAGATGATACAGCTTCATCAAAAGTAGTTTTAGTGCCTTCAATTCGGTTTGATTTAGTTGCCTCTTTGATTGCATACATTTGAATAAAAAAATCAATATCAGGAATTAAATCAGAATAAGCCTTTAGTTTACCTATGCAAAAATTGGCATCTTGCAACAGCATATCAATTTAAGGAGTTTTTCACTCAAATTCAGTGTTAATCAATTAAGGAGTAAAAGGTTTGTACCCTTTATGAAGTTTGTATTCACTTGCTTTATATTGATTTGGCATTTTTTAAATTTCCCTTATTGGCAAAAACTTAATTATAAAATTATATAGTTAAGTTTTTGAATTCAAACTTAATTATGGAATATTTGAAGTTAAGAAGCCATCTGGTTAAAAACATTTTTTAAGCGTAACTCTTATCATAGCTATTCGTACGATATTTTCTGCGGTTAAAGTCAATATTTCATAGTCTTTTGAGGCTCTCCTGAAATTATTTATCCATGCAAAAGTTCTTTCAACTATCCATCTTTTAGGCAGAATCGCAAATGTATCTTTAATTTTCTTTGATATATCAATCATTAGCTCAAGTGTGTTTTCTACATAATCTTTAGATGTGCCTCTATATCCTGCGTCTGCTGAAAATGCTAATATTGATGGGTATTTATCGGATATTGCCTGAAATATATTACAGCCTGCTTTTGTATCGTGAATATTTGCTGCATGGACTTGTACGTGTAATAAATTGCCCAAAATATCAACCACAATATGTCGTTTTCTTCCTTTTACTTTTTTTTCCTCCGTCAATACCTCTTTCTCTACTATCATAGATGGTTTTAACACTTTGGGAATCAACTATTGCATAACTTGGAGTTGCTTCTCTTTTTTCTTTTTCACGATGTTTTGTATTCAAAAAATCAAGGACTTTTTCCCATATTCCACGCTTACATAACCTGTTGTAATGATCATATACTGTTTTACAGGGAGGAAAATCATTTGGCATCATTTCCCATTGGATTCCGCCTTTAACGACATAAAAAATTGCATTTACTATTGTTCTTTTATCGTGATAGCCTTTACTTCCTCTGGGGTCTGGTCTTTCAAAAAAATGTTTTATCCCTTCCCATTCAGTATCGGTTAAATCACTTGGATAGCCTTTATTCATAATCTCTTTACTCCTGTTATTTCTCAGGATTTTATAGACTATATTTTTATGAGTTTTGTTTCATTTTTAACCAGATGGCTTTTAAGTTACAAGATATTTTGCTTATAAAACTAAGAAGAGACGGCGTAATATTATTGTAAAATATCAACCAGTTATGGTCAGAGTGTAATGAAGTCTTGCTCAAAATGCAGAAATTATAAATTAATTCCTTTTAAGGTACATTGCAATGATATTTGCAAAAGATTCTAAAAGTCGTTGTTGTTCAGAAGATAAAAATTCTTCTTGATTTATTGGAGTAAAACCAAGAACCCCAAAAGTAATTTCTTCTATTTTTAACGGCAAATAATGCCATTTAGCAGACGAAAGAGTTTGTGTATTTTTTCCTGCAATTAATCCGTTTTTATATACCCAAACTGCAACAGCTTTTTCTTTTTCATTAAATTCACTACTTCCATGTTTTTCTATGATTTGTAGCTGATTATTTTCGTCAGGTAAAAGAATTACTACATCAGACTGAAAAGCTTCTGAAATATGAGTTACGGCTTTATCCAAAATGTCTTCAAAATTATGAGCCGTCATTATTTCTCTACTGAATGAATATAAAGAGGATAAAAATCTTTCTCTATGTCTTGTACTTTCTGTTTGCCATCTGATTCCTTTGGAAAGCAAGCTTACAATAAGTGAAACAGTTATAAAGACAAAGAAACTTGGTAAATATCTTATATCAGAAATCCTAAAAGTCAAAAAAGGAGGGATTAAAAAGAAATCAAAAGCAGCAACTGATATAAAAGTAGTAAATAAACCAACTCTAGTTCCCCATAATATACTTCCGGCAATGACAGGCAGCAAGAGCAGCATGCCAATATTGAAAGGTTCAAGCCATGAACGAGAATACCATCCAAATGAAATTATTATGGTAACACTTAAAAGACAGATTAAATATGGTTTATAAGTGTTGCCATCTAATTTTGATACTTTTTCGGGTAAAGTTTTATGTCCATCATTACCAACAATAAGAACATTTAATTGACCGCTTTTTCTTGTTAGGTCATTTAAAACAGAACCTTTAAAAATTTCTTCAACTCTAGAACGATGAGAAAGACCAGCTACAATTAAAGTAATATTTTTTTCTTTTGCAAAATTAATTATTTCATCCGCAATTATATTTCCGCTTAATGAAACGACTTTCGCACCAAGTTCTTCAGCCAGACGAATATTTTTATCAAGTTGATTTCTTGCTTTTTCATCAATTTCAAGTTGTTGTGGCGATTCTACATAGACGGCATACCATTCTGCATTCATATCAGAAGCCATTCTATGGGTTATCCTTAATAACCTTTCAGAAGTAGGACTTGTACTAAAACCGACTAACAGTCTTGAATTAACAGGCCATGGCGTTACAATAGAATAGCGCTGTTTATAAGAAAGCATATCGCAATCAACACGCTTTGCGGTATATCTTAATGACAATTCTCTTAATGCAAGTAAATTTCCTTTTCTGAAAAACTTTTGCATTGCCTGCTTAGCTTTAGATGGAACATACACTTTTCCTTCTTGCAATCTCTCAAGTAATTTTTCGGGAGTTAAGTCGATAAGCTCTATTTCGTTTGCCATTTCTAAAATACTGTCAGGTACAGTTTCATGAATCGTTATATAGGATACTTGCTGAACAACATCAACCAAACTTTCAATATGTTGAATATTCAAAGTTGTATAAACATTAATTCCTGCCTTAATTAATTCTTCGACATCCTGATAACGTTTTTCATTTCTTGAACCGGGAATATTGGTATGAGCAAGCTCATCCACTATGACTAATTCAGGCTTTAATTCAAGAATAGTATCAATATCCATTTCTTCTAAATCAAGACCGTTATATTTTATTTTTTTTCGAGGAATTATTTCTAATCCTTCCAGTAAAATTTGAGTTTCTTTACGTCCGTGAGTTTCAACAATTCCTATTACCGCATTAATTCCATTTTTTACTGCAATTTTTGTTTCTTCTAGCATGTGATAAGTTTTACCTACACCTGCACAGAATCCCAGAAAGATTTTCAAATGACCTTTAGTTGAACTAATTAAATTATTTTCATCTTCTTGGATTTTTTTTAAAATTTCTTCGGGGGTAGGTCTGTTATCATCTTGCATGGATTTATCCTTTCAAACTAAGGCTAATAAGATTGATTTAGGGTAATATTTTTGCCAATTCAATAACAAAGCCTGAAACCCCATTTCTAGGAGAATTTGGTATTTGATATCCAAGATATAAAGTTGTTTTTTTAGGCAAAGCATAGGCAATACCTGGGATTAAAAAGCCTGCAAAATGTTCTGTTCCTGAATACCAATCAGCTTGTACACTAAGGCGTTTTGTAAGTGGTTGTTCAACACCTGCAATAAAAGCTAAAGTATCAACTCCAAATATATCTTTTGTTCCATAACTTATACCTGCAGTAAGTCTTGTATTGGTTTTAGGCGTTCTTGCACTTAATGCCGAATAACTCCAGTTGCCTACGCCATTTCCCTGTAAAGAAGATAAGACTTCAGTTCCGACAATTAGCTTAAATTCTCTTTTAGGTGATTTTTTATTTAAAAAGGGAATAGCTGATTTAAAACCTGTTCCTAAAACTATATTACCGGACGAAGGGCTACTTACATTAAACAAAGTCGCATCAAGTTCTGTATTATGGCCTACACCAATAGCAACATAGTCTGTATTTAGCATAAATCTACCAGGGCTCCATGGTCTAAACTGAAATTCCGGCTCCAGGAAAATCTCTCCCTTTGGAGTTACATCTGCTGAAGGCACGTTAAAAATTGTTTGTTGAGCCTCTACAAAGTTATTATTAAAAAGAAATCCTCCAATAATGCTTAGAATCATAAATAATATTTTTTTTAACACAATTTACTCCTCTAAGTTCATCTCAATAATTATTAGTAATAATTACTTATCCGAATTATTTACTAAACCAAAACAATTTATAAGCCCAGTGTATTTACTTCCAAAAACTAGTGAACTTATACCTGAACCTAAATTATAACAAGCATTAGTCATATCTTTCTTATTAATCATTTCATTAATGGCACATAGAATTTGAGCAACTCCGGCTACTTTACCTAATTTGGAAAAAATATGCAATTGCTTTTTTGTTGATAAATACCATTCTAATGAGATTAAGCTAAGACCCGTAACAAAGTCTTTCGGGCTTTTGAAGATTGACTTTAATGAGGATACAAATCCATTTCCAAAGCTGTCAAAGCATTGGTTTATATTAAGTTCACTATTATTTAATTCAATATTACTGTAAATATCTTTATATATTCCTTTTCTTTCTCTAAAAGCAGGAGAAACCTCTTTTTTATTATCAAGATGTATTGTTCTGTATAAATCTCTATAAATCCCTTTTTTACTTGAATAATTAATTGAGTCTATCATTTTATTTACCTGATATTTTATCCAAATCTAAATTCAATTTAAGAACATTTACTCCACTTTGTCCCCAAATTCCGATAAAATCAGAATCCATATTTTTATTTATAAGCTCTTTTATTTTACTTTCTGATATCCCTCTGACTTTTGAAATTCTGTGAATTTGGATAGTAGCATTTTCTATACTTATGTGTGGGTCAATACCGCTTGCAGAAGTTAAAACCATATCGGCGGGTATTTTTTTAGTCTTATTTAAGTTATTGTCTTTTTGAATTACTTTAATTCTTTCTTCTACTGTAGTGATTAACTTTTTACTTGTAGGGCCTAAGTTACTTCCACCCGAACCTGCTGCATTATAATCAACGGCAGATGGACGGCTGTTAAAATATTGAGGTTTATCAAATTTTTGCCCGATTAAACTTGAGCCGATAATTACTCCTTTTTCTTTTATTAGGCTGCCGTTCGCTTTTTCAGGCATTGTTATTTGAGCTATACAGGTTATGGTTAAAGGGTAAATTATTCCCAAAAGTATTGAAAATCCCATAAATACTTTTATTGAGGTTATTAGTTCAGATTTTATATTCATATCTTAATTCCTATGTTAAGTGTAAAAATATAACTAAAATATCGATAATTTTAATTGCAATAAACGGTAATAATAATCCGCCAAATCCATATATGAAAATATTTCTCTTAAGCATTGATTCAGCAGTTGTTTGTCGATACTTAACCCCTTTTAAAGAAAGCGGTATTAAGAACGGTATGATTATTGCATTGAATATAATTGCAGATAATATTGCACTTTGAGGACTTGAAAGCTGCATAATATTTAAAATATTTAATCCGGGATATTTAATCGCAAATAAAGCCGGAATAATTGCAAAATATTTTGCAACATCATTTGCTACGCTAAAGGTAGTTAATGCCCCTCTGGTTATAAGAATTTGCTTTCCTATTTCAACAATATCTAAGAGCTTTGTAGGGCTTGAATCAAGGTCAATCATATTTGCGGCTTCTCTTGCTGCCTGCGTTCCTGCATTCATTGCAACAGCAACGTCAGCCTGTGCAAGAGCAGGAGCATCATTTGTGCCATCACCAATCATTGCAACCATATAGCCATTACTTTGATATTCTCTGATTTTAGCAAGTTTCATCTCAGGTTTTGCTTGAGCTATAAAATCACTAACTCCTGCTTCTGCGGCAATAGCTGCTGCTGTCATAGGATTGTCACCGGTAATCATTACAGACTTTATTCCCATAAGATGAAGTTGATTAAGACGTTCTTTAATTCCTTGTTTTAAAACATCTTTTAGACGAATAACACCTAAGACTTTACCATTGTTAGCCACAACTAAAGGAGTTCCACCCTGTCCTGCTACTCTTTCAACAGCATAGCCGACTTCTTTAGGGAATTTAGTCCCATAAAATTTTGCAAATTCTTCTATTGCATCAACAGCACCTTTTCTTATCTGATTATCATTAATATTAACACCGCTCATACGAGTGTCAGCACTAAATTCAATAAACTTTGAGCCATTTGGAGCTGTTATATCTTTACCTCTTAAATGTAATAATTCTTTTGCTAAAATTACAACGCTTCTTCCTTCTGGTGTTTCATCTGCCAAAGATGAAAGCATAGCTGCTTTTGCCAATTCTTCTTTCTTAACACCTTCCGCAGGTATAAACTCTGTCGCAAGTCTATTTCCAAGTGTTATAGTTCCTGTTTTATCAAGTAATACAACGTTTACATCACCTGATGCTTCAACTGCACGACCGCTTAAAGCAATAACATTATGAGTTAAAAGTCTGTCCATTCCTGCAATTCCTATGGCAGGAAGAAGTCCACCTATTGTTGTCGGCATAAGACAAACAAGTAAAGCTATTAAGACAGGAATAGAAATGAAAACAGCCATATAACCGGCAAAGAACTTTAAAGTAGCAACTACAACTAAAAACAAGACGGTCAACCCGATTAAAAGAATTTCAAGGGCTTTTTCATTAGGTGTTTTCTGACGTTTTGCACCTTCAACCATTTTTATCATCTGGTCAAGAAAAGTTTCTCCTGGATTTGCAGTTATTCTTATTTTTACACTGCCTGATAATACTTTTGTTCCACCTGTTACACCACTTCTGTCGCCACCTGATTCTCTTACAACAGGAGCAGATTCACCTGTAATTGCAGATTCATCAACAAGTGCAACACCTTCAGCTATTTCACCATCGCAAGGAATAATTTCATTATCTTTAACAAGAACTATATCTTCTTTTTTTAGCGAAAGAGCCGGAATATTTTCGATGTCACCATTTTCTAAAATTTTATTTGCAAAAGTTTCGCTTCGTGATTTTTTAAGATTTTCAGCCTGAGCTTTTCCTCTACCTTCTGCCAATGCTTCTGCAAAGTTAGCAAATAGTACAGTAAACCATAACCAAAGTGATATTTGTAAATCAAAGCTGAAAGAAACTCCTTTTACCAAGTTATAAATAGTTATTATTGTTGTTACTAAAGAACCGATTTCAACAACAAACATAACAGGGTTTCTTGCCATAGCAACAGGATTTAATTTTAAAAAAGAACCTTTTATTGCCTCTGCCATTTGTTCAGGTTTAAATATACTGCTTTTATTGTCTTTCATTATTATATTCCTTTAAAATAATTTTCCGGATAGCATTAATAAATGCTCAAGTATTGGACCAAGCACTAATATTGGAAAGAAAGTCAATGCCCCGACTATTATTACGACACTAACCAGCATCATTACGAATAAAGGGCTTGCCGTTGGGAATTTTGATTCGTCGGGGACAAATTTCTTTTTAATCAATGAACCTGCAATTGCAAGAGATGGGATAATAGTTCCAAATCTGCCGATAAGCATTGCAAAAGCTAAAGTTAAGTTATAAAAAGGAGTATTTGCGTTTAATCCTGCAAAAGCTGAGCCATTATTTCCTGCTCCTGATGCGAATGCATAAATTATTTCTGATAATCCATGAGGACCTGCATTATTTAAACTCGATAAACCTATATTATGAGTGGAGGCAAATGCTCCAAATATAAGCTGAATAATTGAAGGTAAGACTAAGGCTATTACTGCCATAATCATTTCAAACGGTTCAAGCTTTTTGCCGAAAATTTCAGGTGTTCTACCAATCATAAGACCGACTAGAAACATAGTTAATACTGCATAAAGTATCATACCTATTAAACCGGTACCGACTCCACCGAAGATGACTTCTCCAACCATCATATTAAACATCGTGACTAGTCCAGTTAAAGGCATTAAACTATCATGCATAGCATTTATAGCCCCACATGAAGTTACTGTTGTAGACTGAGCAAATACAACAGAATTTAAAACACCGAATCTTACTTCTTTACCTTCCATATTTAATCCATGGTTAATCCCTAGCTTAGATAAAAAAGGATTTCCGTGAAATTCTGCCCATAGAGCAATTCCAAGACCAATTAAATATAATGTCATCATAGAAGCAAATATTGCCCAACCTTGTTTGCGATTATTTAACAACGCTCCGAATGTAAACGGTAAAGACGTTGCTATCAACAAAAGACCTATAATTTCTACATAATCAGTTGAAGGATTAGGATTTTCATAAGGATGCGATGAATTTGCATTAAAGAATCCACCACCATTTGTGCCTAACTGTTTAATGGCTATTTGAGAAGCCGCAGGTCCTTGAGCTATAATTTGTGTTTGTCCTTGTATATTTGTAGCTTTTACATAGGGATTAAAATTCTGAATAATTCCTTGTGATGCAAAAAATACCGAATATAAAATGGATAATGGCAAAAGTATATAAATTATAGAACGGGTTAAATCTACCCAAAAATTGCCAATAAACGAGGCTTCTTTTTTTATAAAAGCCCTTAAAAATGCAATAGCTACAGCAATCCCAACAGCTGCAGATAAGAAATTCTGAACAGTCAGTCCGAGCATTTGAGTTAAATAGCTCATTGTTGTTTCACCGCTATATGCTTGCCAGTTAGTATTTGTGACAAACGAAACAGCAGTATTTAATGCATTATCCCATCTTACCGCTTGTAGTCCTTGAGGATTCAGGGGTAAAATATGTTGTACTTCTTGTAATAAAAATAATCCGATAATACCTATAACATTAAAAATAATAAGACTGAAAGCATACATTTTCCAGTCCATTTCTTTAGATTCATCGATTCCGAATAATTTGTATAAAACTTTTTCAATAGGTCTTAAAGCAAAAGAAAATAATGTTTTTTCTCCCTTAAACACTTTAGCAATATACTCGCCTGTTAAAAAGGCGAAGAATGTTATAATTGACAAAAATAATGCTACTTGCACCAATATAGTGCTCATAATTTTTCTCCTTTTGAATATTCTATAAATCCATTAATAGATTTAATTTGTGTTATATATTGAAATTATCAATGTATATTAATCTTGAGATATATTCTTGTCAACGCTTATTAACAAATGAAATCATAGACAATAAGGTTATTTTTTTATGGTTTTTGGCGGTTAATTTCTCAAAAAAACAAAATACAGATTCAAATAGGATTAAAATGCTAATATGCTTGTTTTATTATAAAAATAATCACTGCCTCTTGATTGACCAGAATAATATGCCGTAAGTTTTAAAAAATAATGACGGCATTGCTGAAAAATACCCTCAATTATTGAATTGAGTTAAAAACTAATTATTAATTTTATAAACTAATGGATGTATTAAAAATATTATTTAAAAAATCGATAAAAATTAGGAATCTCTATATTTTAAAGATAGAATTAGTCCAATTTATCTTTACTTAATATTTTTTGCAAATATTAAGTTTTTTTAATCTTTAGTGTTCACAAAAGATTAAAATAGATATTAATGTTAGCATTTAGAGTTTACATCAATTGCTTTTATTTGAATAGTCAGCTCTTTTGCAGAAGCCAATCCTGAATTTAAAAATTTTCTTGTTCTAAAATCTTTAATGAAAATGCTCAATTTAATATAGTTCTAGACCAGAGTGATTATAATGCTAGTATGTAATAATAAGCCTTTATGTGATTATAAAATCAAAAAAAATAGAAGCTTTTTGTATGTATATCTTATGTTCTCTTTATCTGTTAGGAGCATTCTGCTTTAATCTTTCATAACTCTTTTGGCATTGTTGCTTGAATGAATATTCCATTCAATAAAATAATATACCTAAAATATGACGTTTATCTATCTTTACCTTACATTTAAAATCTTTAGATATAATTATATATATAAAGCATATAGCAAAATTACTTAATATAATCAAGCCATAAAACTACATCAAATCACTAATGGCTTATAAAAGTCTGCTGATATATAATAGAAAATAAGACTTAGTATTTGGGTATCTCCCTCGAAAAATAATAATATGACAAGAAATATAAAGTTAAAGTTGAATAAAAAAGCTGTCACTATTGGTGTAGTGTCGATTTCGTCTATTCTTCTTTTTTACTTTTTTGCCGTTCCGGCAATAGTCAAGCCTGAAAGCATTAAAAGTGAAGTAGAAAAAGCCTTTAAGCAACAAACCGGTGGAAGAATTTTACTTGAAAATACCGATCTTAATATGGGTTGGGATTTAACCGCCGCTTATAGTGCAAAAAAACTTGAAATATACGCACCTGATCATAAAAAAATTGTATCAGTAAATAATGCTAGTTTAAAAATCTTTTTACCCTCATTGCTTTGGAAAAAAGTTTCAATTTTATACATTGAAGGCAATGATTCTGTTTTAAATATTGAACGCTATAAAAATAATAAGTTTAATTTTGAAGATTTAATACCTACTGAAAAAACTAATAAGCCACAATTAGTTTTATTTAGTCATACCAGAATCGCAATAAAAAAGTACGATATAAAATTTAAAGATGATGTTATATCAAAAAATTATGAGTTAAAAGGCCGTAAAATATATGTGGGCGATTATACTTCTAATAAAGAATTAAAAGTATATATTAATGCACAACTTATTACACCTGCAAATCATCCCCCTACGACTTTAAACACTAAGTTTCAACTTAAATTCCCTTTGAATCGTAATGATTTCTTTAAAAATAACCTGTTATTAAAAGGTAGAGTTAGCAATTTTTATCCTGAGGACTTTTCGAATTACTTTAAAACTATACTTGGTGATAGTTATACAGATGTTGGCGGAAGTATATCAGGAAAATTTAATTTGAATTTTCCATATGAGCCATTAAAGCTGGAAAATTTTAATCTTGATATGAATTTGGATAATTTATATCTTATAAAAAATAAAAAATATAGGGTAATATATGCTCCTAAAGGCACAATAGTAAAAGCTAAGGGAACTATTAATAAAAAAGATTTGCATATTAAAAAAGCTACTGTAATTTCACCAAAAGTTAATGGAACAGTAAGTGGTGTAATTGAAAATTATTCAAATCCTGATATTAGAAATATAGACTTGAAGTTAGCTGTGAATAATTCTAGTGCCCATGAAGTAGCACTTATTTTTCCTAAAGAAGTTAAAATAAAAGGCTCTCCGTTTCATAAAATATTGAAATATAATATCGATGCCATTGTTACAGGAAAAATACACCTTAAAGGCTATTACAGACAACCTTTAATCGATGGTGAATTTAAAATTAAAAATCTAACTACCATGTTTACTTCGCCTAATGCACCTCAAACAGATGGATTAGTAACCTTTAAAGGTGAAAATTTATTTATAGATACAAAAGTATATTTGAGTAAAAACAATTATTGCAAAGTTTATGGAAGAGTAAATTCTTTTATAGGAAGAAACTTAGATTTATCCATCAATGCTAAATCTTCAGATTTAAGCAAAATTCACCATACTTTGTTAGCAATTTCGGATATTATAGTATTTCCGCTGGGGCCATTACCGATGATGGAGTTAAAAGGCAGCGGAAGCTCAAAAATGCGTATATATGGTTCATTTGATGAAACTAATATTGATGGTTATGTTGATGTTAAAAACGGATATGCAACTTATTCGGAACTTTCAATGCCAGCTGAAAATGTGAACGGACAAATCATATTTAATAAAAATAAAGTTATTTATGATCAGATACGTGGAGATGTAAAAGGCAATAAGGTAATACCTTCTGGTTATTCTATTTTAAAAAGCAGCGGTTCATCTCATGTAACTTTAAAGTTGAATGATTTTGACTTAAAAACGGCGCAAATTCTTATAAATTCAAGTTATTTGCTAAAAGATGTTAAAAAAGCGATTGCAACTGTTGATGATATAGAGGGAAAAGGCAACGCTGTTATTAATCTTGATGGTAACCAAAAGAATTTGAAGTCTAACGGTTATGTTGACGTTCTTCATTCTTCTTTAATATACAAAGGTATTTCAGATAGGCTTAATAACATCAAAGGACGAGTTAATTTTACTGAGAATGGTGCTGTTTTTCAGAATGTAACTGGTACTGCCGTTGGCAGTAATGTTTTAATGAATGGAAAGGCTGATAAAAGCAATTTAGTTGATTTTGTATTTGAAGCTGATAAAGTAGATTTTGAAAAAGCTGTGAATTTAATTAAAAATAGTCCCATTCTGGTAAAACCAGCTGAAGGTTTAGTTTCTATAAAAAAACTTAACGGGACGGGTAAAGTTAAAATACATCTTTTTGGAAAAGTTATTAATAATAATCCTGATTCTTTAAAGTCGGTAGTACAAATTGATTTGATAAAAGGTTCAATTACAACTGCTGATTTTAGTGCACCTGTAAGTTTTAGTCAGGGACAAATTGTAATAACTGATAAAGGTTTAACTATAAAAAACGGAAAAATTAATGTTCTTAATTTACCAGGCTCATTGAACGGTGAAATTACAGGAAATGGAGTTAATTCAAAACCTAATCTTTCAGTAGATTTAGGTGAAGTTGATGTCGTTAAATTTAAAAAAATATCAGAATCTGCTGATTTGCCTAAAGAATTAAAAGACTTAAAGCCAATAGCGGATATGCTTAATAAACCTGAAGGTAAAGCATATTTGAAAATACGTATTCTCGGTAAAGTTGCCGAATCAACAATTGATTTGAAAGATTTTTCAGCTAAATTAGCTCCTTCGGATGTTAATTTAAAAATAAAAAGTGCAAAATTTGTAGCAACTCCAACTAAGACTAATATTCAAGATATGAAGGCTAATATTGCAAAATCTGATTTATTGATAAATGGTGATATTATTGGAAGTGGTTTAAAACCTGATTTTAATTTAAAAATAAGTGGAAAACTGGATTCTACTGACATAGATGAGTTTATTAATCCGTTATTTCCTTATCCTGTTGTGTCAAAAGGCTTTATTCCTATTGACGCAAGTGTTAAAAAAACAGGTGATTATTGGAATGTAGTCTCTAATATTACTCTTGATGAAAAAGATCAAGCTTATCTTTTTGCAAATATATATAGCGATGAACCAAAGAAAAGAATTGTAAAAATAAACGCAAATGGAAATTCTAAAATTATTAATATTGAAAAACTTCAAGTTGAAAATGATGATGGGTTTTCTCTGTTGTCCGCAAATGGTCAGCTTTTATTATTAGATAATAATAAATTATTCGGATTTAATAATTTTCATGTCAAAACCTCAGATAAAACCATTGTTGCTATTAATACCGAAAATAGATATTCTCCCGAGTCCTATTTTGCTAAAGGCTACTTAAATGCAAATATGCTTATTAACGGAACAAATCTTACTCCAAATATTCTAGGTGATTTGTATATAAAAGATTTTTTAATTCCTGAAAGAAAAACTAAATTTGATTTTATAGATGTAAATTTTGAAGGAAACAATATAAATCTTAAAAATAGCAGTTTGAGTGTAGGTGAATCAAACATTAAAGCAACTGGTGATATTAAAATTAATTCAAATACCCCTATTACTTTTGAAAGGCTTAATATAATTTCTCCAATGCTGAATCTTGATGAAATTGCACAAATTTATATAAAAGAAGTTCCAAAAAGTTCTTCTACTTCTAGTGAAAAGCATAAGGATGAAACAAACACAGAAGAAAATAATTCGTTATTACCGGAAGAAAAAAATAATATACAAACACAAGACAAAAATAAAGAAACACCGGTAATTAAAGAGAATAATCTTGAACAAGATCCTGCAACACAGGAATCAGGTAATCAGGCAGAAAAACCATGCCCTCCACTTACTTCCGAGAATGTAACAGAATCAACGAATGAAAACTCTTCTAAAAATGATGAAAATGATACTGCAGATATAAATAATAATGTAGAAACTAATAAAGACTTAAAACCTATAATTAATCAAAAGAGTACATTAATCAGTAATCTTCCAATAATAATAAAAAACGGCAGTATTAATGCAAAAGAATTGATTTTGAAAGAATTAATCATCAATAATGTAGCTGCCAGGTTTGCATTGAATGAAGATAAAACTTTAACGGTAGATGATATAAATTATGAAGTTGCAGGCGGATATGGACAAGGCGACGTGTTCATTGACTTAAACGATAATTCAATGTCTGTATATCTTGATGTAAAACAAGCACAAGCTAACGCAGCAGTTACAACCCTTTTAAATTTACCAAATGAAGTTTATGGAACTTTAAATGGAAGTGTAAGATTTAGTACAAAAGGCTCAACTCCCGAAGAATTAATGTCGAATGTAGACGGTGTAGCAACTTTTGATATTAATAACGGACGTCTTGTAAGACTTGGATCTCTTGAATATCTGTTAAGGGCAGGAAATATTCTGCAAAATGGTGTTATTGGCTTTAATGTCAATAATATTATAGACCTTGTTGTTCCTCAAAAAACAGGTTATTTTGATACTTTAACAGGTTCAATCTATGCTAAAAACGGAATAGTAAAGACTGATGATATTACTTCAAGAGGTAAGACTTTAAGTCTGTTAATCAGGGGCGATTATGTAATTGCGAGTAACAACGCTGATATAACAATTCTTGGTAAAATGCCAAAACAAATAGCAGGTGTGCTTGGACCTTTAGGAAGTTTATCAGTAAATACCTTTATTGGCTTTATCCCCGGTATAGGCTTTATTCCAGGTGAAGTGACGAGCGATAACAGCTTTAGAGAAAATGCATCTGCACTTGCAAAAATACCTGGACTTGGCTTGGAAATTGGCGGTGGGAAAAACAGATACTTTAAAGCAGTTATTAAAGGCGATATTAAAGGATTTACAAAAAGTTTTGAATGGCTAAATTAAAAGTTTAGCCCTTTAATATAGTAAAAAGAATAATTACATTTAGATAAAGCAGGAATATAATTGTATTTCCTTACTTTATGCTGTTCCGGAGTTTTAAATATGGAAAAAAATGAAGTTCTACATATTTATCTGAATCCGGGGTTTGATAAAAGACATAACGGAGGAATTAACAAACTTAAAAAAATATTTTCTGATTTGAAATTAAATATAGAGTTTGTTGATTTGAATTTTTTAAAGCAAAATATACCAAATGAAAATTACACTACAAAGTTATTAATTGTTGGTGGTGATGGTACTTTACATATAGTATTAAATGCTATTCCAGAAAAATTTCTTGAAAAATATATTTTTGGAATATTGCCATGTGGAACAGCTAATGAATTTGCCAAGAGCCTTAATATGCCAAAAAATCTATATAACTCATGTAAAATAATTGCTAGTTCTGATAAATTATCTTTTCAACACTTAGGTCTTGTGAATAAAAAATATAAATTTGCTACAGGAGTATTATATGGCGCTCCCGTAAATGTACTTTCTACAACTTCGGATAGAGCAAAGTGGTTATTAGGTATAAGGGCATTTTATACCGGTTTTTCACGATTCATACTTAATTTTTTGAACAAAAAAGATTTTTTATTGAAAAAGTTTATATTAAATAATAAAAGTTTTTCTACCAATTTTTTAATAATAAATAATGCAAGTTTATCAACTAAAGACGTAACTTCGTCAGAATTAAATTATGAAGATAAAAACAAATTATCTGTAATATATTTAGATGCTAATATAAACTTAAAAGATATTTTTAGATTAGCGGCAAAACATGAATTTAAAAAAAATATACTGAAAGATAAATCTATACATTTTAAGTCATATAAAAAAATAGATATTAAGTTTAAAAATGAAATCCAATTAACTCTTGATGGAGAATTTTATAAATTAAAATCACCGTTAAAAATAGAATTTTATCCAAAAAATCTTAAATTTATCATAAATAATTAATACAATAATAAATCATATAATAATTTTATAGCTATTTAATACTTTATCCTCTAAAATTTAATGTGAGTCTCTATTTATAAGTAAAGGAAGTTTAAATGGCGGATAAGAGTGATTATATACTTTGGGGATTAATCATAACGTCTGTTGTCCTTTTTAAATACTCTTTTGAGCATCCAAATGCAACATTTAGAAATACCTATGAGCCTATAAAAATAACTGAACCAATACAGACTCAATTAAATGCAATAGAACCTATAACAATAAAAGATGGAAATGATTTTTTTAAAATTACCCCACAGGCAAATTATTCTATATATGCAAAAATAGTAAGTAAAAAAGAGTATGGTTGGGGTTGGGATGGAAAGCTTGTCCCTATGGATTTAGCTTTAGCCTGGGGAAATTTACTAAATACTAAGAATGATAACCATATTTCTTATTCACAATCGGGAAGGTGGTATTTCTTTGAGTATGATGCTGAATATCCTTATGATGTAGAATATGTTTTAAATCACTCGGCTAATAATCATATAATACCTGCTGACTCAAATATAAAAAATGCTTTAAAGTCTGTTGATAGAGGGCAAATGGTGTTATTAGACGGCTATCTTGTTAATGTAAATGGTCTAGTAAATGGCGATAAGGTTGTCTGGAACTCCAGCTTATCTCGTACAGATAGGGGGAATGGGGCATGTGAATTATTTTATGTTAAAAGTGTGAGAATAGGTGATAGGGTTTATAGATAAATATGTTTACCTAAATATTTGATAAAGCAAAAAGCAGTCTGTAAAGACTGCTTTTTGTAATTTAATTGCTCAGTTAATTATTATGTCCCAACTTTCCAGCTGTTCATATACTCAACCATTGAAGGAGTAAGAACGTCAATTTCAACTCCCATTGATTTAAGTTTTAATGCAGCAATGTTATTATCAACTGCCTGATCAAGAACATAAACTTTATTTTCAAGTTTCCCTTGATTTTTAACGATGAATTCCATACCTAAGGCTTGGTTTGCAAAACTCATATCCATAACGCTTGCAGGGTGTCCTTCAGCAGCAGCAAGGTTTACAAGTCTTCCTTCACCAAGAACCATTACAGACTTACCATTTTCAAGAACATACTCTTCAAGGAAAGTTCTGATTTGTTTGATTTCTTTTGTAATTCCTTTAAGTGCTTCAAGATTTAATTCAAGATCGAAGTGTCCTGAGTTACAAACAATAGCGCCATCTTTCATAAGTTTAAAATGCTCAAGGTCGATTACGTGTCTGTTTCCTGTAACTGTCATAAAGATATCAGCAAGAGGAGCAGCTTCTTTAATCGGCATTACTCTAAATCCGTCCATAACAGCTTCAATAGCTTTAATTGGATCAATTTCCGTAACGATAACGTTAGCTCCAAGGCCTCTAGCTCTCATCGCACAGCCTTTTCCGCACCATCCATAGCCAACAACAACGGTTGTTTTGCCGGCAAGAAGAATATTTGTAGCTCTGATAATACCATCAATAGTACTTTGACCTGTACCATATCTGTTATCAAAGAAATGTTTTGTCTGACTATCGTTAACAGCAACAGCAGGGAATGGAAGAGCTCCGTCTTTTTCCATAGCTTTAAGTCTGATAATGCCTGTTGTTGTTTCTTCTGTACTTCCTAAAACGGTTTTAGCTTGTTCCGGTCTTTCTTGAACAAGAGTAGCAACAACGTCTGAACCGTCATCAATAATAAGATGCGGGTTTGTATCAAGAGCTATATTTACGTGTCTGATATATGTAGCGATATCTTCGCCTTTAATTGCATAAACAGGAATTCCGTAATCTCTTACTAATGAAGCAGCAACATCATCTTGAGTTGAAAGAGGATTTGAAGCGATTAATACTGCATCAGCTCCGCCTGCTTTCATTGTAATTGCAAGGTTTGCAGTTTCTTTTGTAACGTGACTGCAAGCAGCTAATTTATAACCTTTAAACGGTTGCTCTTTAGCAAATCTTTCTCTGATTTGTCTAAGAACAGGCATATCTTTATCTGCCCATTCAATTTGCTTTTTTCCTTGATCTGCAAGGTTTATATCTTTAATTTCGTAATTAAGAACCATTGTATAACATTCTCCTTTTGAATACCTATTAACAAAAGACTATTTATTATTATATGAATTATACCAAAAACTAAAAAAATTATAAAATTAGTAAATTAAAATAAATTTTAGTTTTATATAAAATATAACTGCCCTGATTTTTTTTAAAAAAATACCTTATACAGCTTTTGAATGATGACATTATGAGCTGGTAAACTACAATCTATATAGGGGGTTACCTGTAATTGTCTTATTCATAAAGATAAGTTTTAAGGATTAATTGGTTGATGGATGCTGTAAAGATATTTGGGACAGATAAGAAAGAGAAGAAAGCAGGGAAGCTTTCTGACTCTGAAATTGACAAAATTTGGGCTCAATATGTAAAAGATAAAAATGATAAAGAATTAAGAGATAAACTTATAGTTCAGTATATTTATCTTATTAAATATGTAGTTGGCAGAATGAGAATTAATCTCCCTGCGACTATTTGTACTGAAGATATTTCAGGATACGGAGTTGAAGGGCTTATTGACGCAATCGACAGATTTATTCCAAGTAAAGGCGTAAGGTTTGAAACCTATGCAGTTATGAGGGTAAGAGGCGCTATTATTGACAAAGTAAGAAGTCAGGACTGGGTGCCTAGAGGTGCTAGAACAAGATTTAAAAAAGTTCAGCAAACAATTGCTAAATTACAGGCTACACTTGGAAGAACTCCAACAACTACTGAAATTGCAGAAGATCTTGAAACTACAAAAGAAAAGATTGAAGCAATAATGGCAGAAATGCAAAGTAACACTATGGTTTCAATCTATGATAAAAGGGGCGACAGCAGCTCTTCTGACGGAATTGAAATCATTGATACTATTCAAGATTCAAATTCAAAAGATCCATTGAACGAATTGGAATCTAAAGATGTAAAGAATCAATTATCTAAAGCATTAGGGCTTCTTCCCGAAAGAGAAAGAATGATCTTGGCTCTTTATTATCATGAAAACATGACCCTGAAAGAAATCGGTGAAGCTATTTCTATCTCTGAATCAAGGGTTTGCCAGCTTCATGCTCAAGCAATCATGAAGTTAAGAAAAATTTTAAGTTCAGATGATTTAAAATTACAGAAAGCTAAAAAATAATGGCTGATAACGAAATTAAATTAGCATACGGAGCAGCTTTTTCCTCTCAAGGTTTTGGCTATATTGGTGCTGTCCTTGTTTCTGACAGTAAAGGTTTTCCTACAGAATTCAGATATACTGATCCAATAGTACCTACAAAAATCCAACAGGTTTTATATGGTAACGGGCTTGAAAAATACATTAAAATTGATGTGATTTTAGATAGCTTAATTAAGGCTATGTCTTCTTTTTCAAAAATATTACTTGTTCAAGACGAAGATTTATTAAATTATAAATCTGAAAATGTTACAGTAATAAGAATATCTGCAACAAAAATACCACCATTGTCACAGGTTGGCGAAGTTTCTAACGTTAAAAGAAATGAATATCTGATTCAGACTTCTAATGCGTCAAGTCCTATAAGAGTTCAGTTTGCCGATCATTTTGCATGTGAAGGCGAAAAATTCAATTCTGCAATAGAAACTCTTATCGAAGCAGGCAATTATATGAGTGTTGAAGAGCCGTTGGGAAGAGTTTATAAAACTTTAGAATTAATATCAGCACAAGAAATTTAACCTTTGAGCTTTTATGAAAAAAAAAGTTAAAAATTCTTTTTCAAAAGTTAATAAGATATTGAATCAGCCGATTAAAACCTCTGATTTGTATATTTATATGCTTAAAAAGGCAATGCCTTTATCAACAACTGTAAATAACGAAAATGTTTTAAAGTTTTCATTTGAAATAAAAAATGAAGACTCTATAAAAAAAGAAATTAATATAAAAAAATTAAATCCGAGTTATGTTCTTATTAGAAATAAATCAACTGAAATAAAAACTCAAACTAATGAATATAAGCCGTCGGCTAATTTTAAAACACCTCTAATCAGAAGAATTGAACAAGGATTAATAAAACTAAAATGGAATTACGTGAATTTTAGTTTTATTACTGCTGTTCGTACTTATAATTTAGAGTTATTTGCTGCAATAAATAATCCCGAATCGGAGAATGCTTTTAAAAAAATAAGCTGTAATCTTAAAGAAATAGACAAAAAACACTTTAATTTACATTACAAAGCTAAGATTTTTGAAGAAATATTAGAAATGTCCCCATATCTAAAAAGTTTATCCGTAAAAAATATATCGACTTTACCCATTATAAAAGAACCTTTAATGAAAAGTTATTTTTCTTTTAGTGATTTTGATAAATTCAGAGAAGCTTTATCTTTACAAAATGATACAAGAAAATCAAATGTAGAAGTATCCAAAATATACGATAAACTTTATATTCAGCTATATCAAAATATAAAGCCTGATGACGAGGGTAAGAATTTATTGTGTTATCCGTCAGAGCCTGTGAATAACAATAAAAAAAGTAAATTATATTACCTTATAACAGGAAAACGTAAAGATAACGGTGAACCGATAAAAGCATTACTTTTGCAGGAAAATTAAATTAATCAAAAAAATAAACTCCATCAAATTTAATTGATAGAGCTTATTTTTTAAAGTTATCTGTTAATTATATTCTTTTGAATTCAACACTTAACACAGCATCAGTGGTGAAAACTCTTTGAACGTTTTGAACTGATACAGGTATTGTTTGACCTTCTAAGTTAATTTCAACACTTTCAGGTTTTTTTCTGATTTCATAATCAAAAGTTTTTGTATCTAATTGAACTGATACTGATTCAACACCTTTTCCATAAATGGTTGCAGGAACTTTTCCTGTTTGACGAAGTTGTCTTGGGTTTAAATCTTCACTTCTTTTTTCTGCTTCTAAAGTTAGTACTGTGCTCATTTAATTGGACTCCTATTATAAAATTAAACGTTTTTGCTTATTAAAATATTTTAGATATATTTTCATATTGTCATATTCTAAAGAGAAATAAGAAACAATATGAGAATACTATAAACAAAAAGTTTTTAAATTTCTATACTTTAATTTTTTTTGATTTAAAAATGTAAACATATTTTATTTATTTAGCGGATATTAATCCCTAAAACTTAATTATTGTTATGTATAATATATCCTTAATATCTATAAAAGCGCCTGTAATAGATAATTCAAGATCAAAAAAGCTCAAAAGTGTCATTATGAATAATTAAATTACCCAACCGGATAATAATATTAAAAAAAATTTTCAGTTATATTTTCAATAATAAATATCATTTTATTTTTTTAATTGTAAAATGAGTTATGCTTTGTAGTATTAGCTATAACTTTAGCCTTTGTCAAAGAGTAGAATATAATATAGTTTTGGGGAAATATATCAGATGGAAGAACTTAAGGATTTAATCTCAAGAGAACCACAAAATATAGAAGCAAAGATGAAACTTGTGGAGCTTTATATTGATACTCAAGATTATGCAAATGCTTTGACTATGTTAGAAGAAGTTATTTCCATAGATCCTAATCAGATTCAGGCAAATTTTATTCTTGCTCAAATTTATGAACATGATGAAATTTATACACAGGCAGTAGAAGCTATGGAAAAAGTCGTTAAGCAAAATAATGCTGATGAATTAAGACATAAACTCGCTTCATTATATGAACATGTTGATAATTATGCTAAAGCACTTGATATTTATAAAGAATTATTTGAAGCAGAACCTTCTGATATTCATTTGTGTGAAAGAATTGCTCATGCTCACAGAATTTTAGGAAATGATGATGAAGCGGTTTATTATTACAATAAAATCTTAATTGTAGAACCTGAAAACATTGTTGCATTATCCGGCTTGCTTGATTTATACGAACATATCAGCAAATTTTATTATCACCTTACTAAAGCTAAAATAAATGAAGTTGAAGGTCATTTATCTTATGCCGTTTCTGAATATAATAAAGCTGCAAGTGTAGCTGAAGATAATGAAAATAATATTTTTGCAAGAACTGCGGTTGCAGAAATCCATATGAAAAAAGAAAATTACAATAAAGCAATTGATGAGTATATTCAGATAATTGAGATTGATGATACTGACTATACTGCTTATAAAGGTCTTGCGGAAGCGTATCTCAAGCTTGATTATGAAGAAGAAGCAGCAGATGTGCTTAAAAAAGCATTAAGGTTAAATCCTGATGATATTGAAACAATGGAAGAGCTTGTAGATATTTATCTTGATAATTCAAGATATGATGAAGCTAATGATCTTTTGAACAGGCTGATGGAAGTAGACCCTGAAAATCTTGAATATCAAACAAATTTAGCCTCTTCTTTTGTGGGTAAAAAAGAACTTGAACAAGCAAAAGCAACTTTAGAAAAAGTTCTTTCTATTGATCCTAAAAATGTTGAAGCTATTAGTGTTTTAATAAATTATTGCGTTGCAAAAGACGATAAAGAGCATGCAATAAATTATACAAATTTAATTAAAGATATTGTTCCTAAAAGTCCTTTTGGCTATAGAAGAGCAGCTGAAGTAAATGAAAAATACGGTAATGATTTTGAAGCTCATTACAATTATGGTATTTTCCATGATTTAAAAGGCGAAAAACAGCTGGCTGTTGATGAATTAACAATTGCGTTGAATTATAATCCTGAAAATGTTGAAGTAATTCATAAAATTGCTAGAATTTATGAAGAATTGCTTGAGGATTATGTTGCGATTGAATATTACTTTAAGGCTTATCATGCTGATGTTACAGACTCTTATGCACTTGAGAAAATTGGTGATATTTACTACCGTAAAGAAGATTGGGAAAAGGCTATTGAGGCTTTTAACAAATTACTTGAACTTGATAATAGTGAAAAAGAAACCTATTTAAAACTTGCAAATTGCTATGAAAATATTAAAAATATTGATTTGGCTTTAGAAAACTATAAAACCTTTATGGAAAAAGCTCCTTCTCATAATAAGGCTGATTTTGCAAAAGAAAAAATAACTGCAATTGAATCTAAATTCAGGGCTGATGAGGACGAAGGTCTTTTAAATAAAATCTTATCAATTTTTGTAAAAAAATAAAAAATTAGTGGCAATTTTTCTTATGTCTTGTTTTGTATATTATGAGATTAAATATCAATTTGAAAGTTTGAGGAGGCATTCATGTTAGGTAATTTAAGCACTATAAATCAGGCGAATATTTCTACTTCATTGAAATCTAATAATAACGTGCAAAATAAAGCTGTTGCTTTAAATAATTCTCAAGCATTAAAGTCAGATGCAGTATCTTTTAAAGGTGATAAAGAACAAGAAAAGACAAAATATGAAAACCCTGTAAATAGAAAATGGGAAATGGGACTTGCTGCATACGGAGCTATTGCTCTTAGTGTTGTATTAGGTGCAGGTGCTGCATTTGTTACGCATAAAGGTCTAGGTCTTCCAGTTTTTGCCGATAAAGTAAAAAATAAGGGGCTATGGACTGCCGTTGCAGGTGTTGCTACAACCGTTGTAACAGGTTTATTATCAATTCCAGGAGCTATGTACAACGCAAATGTAACAGGTTTTGTAAAGCAAAAAGAAATGGATGTTTTCTCAAGAGACAGATCATTCCAGACTAATGTTATGGAAAAACTTGATAAACAGGTAAAAGATCCTGAAGCAGATTTAGATAAGTCACTAACTTCTTATATGAAGCTTCAAATGGGTAAAAATGGCAGCTCTCAGACACTTGGACTGATGAATGTAAATTAGTTTCCCGACTTATTTAATAGGGGCTTAAAATGTCGTTTTCCGTAAATTCATATAATAATAGCTTTGCTATGCCTTTAAAAAAGAATGTAACAGCAGCTAATTCTGTTCATAAAGTATGTAAGACTGCTTTTAAGGCCAATGACAAATCTATTGATACAGCAGAATATGAAAACCCGATAAACAAAGTCGGAGAATACGCTCTTGCGCTTTCTAAAAGCTTCTATTTGGCTTTGGGTACCAGTGCAAGGTTTTGTTTTGAAATATTTGGTCGTAGTCCTTCCAGACATTTCTCTTCATCCGGTGATGATGATGACGCAGGCAGTCAATTGGCTTTGATGTTGACAGTAGGTATGGTTGTTACTGCAGTTACTTTTGCTTTAGTTTTGCCAAAAGCTCTTTATCAGGCTAACATAGACTTTTTTACCAAGAAAAAAGATATGGACGTTTATTCAAGAGATAATTCGTTCAGAAAAAATGTTTATGAAAACTTTGATGAGAGATCGAAAAAGGCTAGTCCTGAAGAAATTAAAAAATTATCGGAACAGTCATTAAAACTTAAAATGGCTAATAATAAATTACCTGCATTTTTACAAAACACTAAGAATTTCGCAGTAAGGTCATTTCTTAAAGGTTTTTACATGATGAAGGATTAATTTCATTAATTTTTTATTCAAAAAAAATGAGAGATCTAAATCTCTCATTTTTTTTGTTGTTTATATAAGCTAATTGACTAAGCAATAACTTCAGAAGCTATAATAACTACTGGAAGTTGAGCTTCAACTTTTGATGTAAGTTTAATAAGCATTGTGTATTCGCCAACGTGGTTGATTGGGTTGTTTAAAGAAATGTTTCTTCTATCAACTTCGATTGAAGTGATTTCTTTAATTTCGTCAGCTAATCTTCTTGTTGTTATAGCACCAAAAAGTTTTCCGTTTTCGCCTGCTTTTGTAGCGATTGTAAGAACTTCAAGAGATTTAATTTTTTCAGCTGTTTCCATAGCTTCCTGATGAAGTTTTTCAGCTTTAGCTTTAATTCTAGCAAGGTTTTTGTCTCTATTTTGCAAAGAACCTTCGGTAGCAATTTCTGCAAGACTTGAAGGTAAAAGGAAGTTTCTAGCATAACCGTCTTTTACTTCAACTATATCGCCTGTTTCGCCAAGAGATTGAACATCTTTTTTTAAGATAACTTTCATTGAGTGATTTCCTCCTTAACTTTACTGTTTTCTATATCTAAACATACTTATTATTTTATTGAACTGTGTTCCAAATCCAAGTTTAGTATAAAAATCTTTATTAGAACAGTCCGTATACAATGTTACTAAAGGTATACCATAAGCATCGAGTTTAGTCAGCATGCAATTAATAATTCTTGACCCTACACCAAGACGTTGGTATTCGGGATGAACTGCTAAGTCCCATACTGTTGCGGTAAATATACCGTCACCCGTAGCTCTTGCTATTCCGACTAAAGAATCTTTATCCCAAGCTGTAACAACAAGGATACTTTTTTCTAATGACTTTTTTATATCATCAAAATGCCTAGTTTTCCACCCCACAGATTGAAAAATTTTTTGAACATTCTCTGGCGAAATATTTTTATCTAACTTTAATATAGGTGTAAATTGCTTTCCAGGCTTTGAATGGTAAGTAAAGTTATTTCCACACGAATTAATGATGGTCTTGAATGTTTTAAACATTAACAGCCATCTCCCATATTTATTTAACTTTTTAAGCTTGTAAAAAGTTAAATATTTTTACTAAACAACATTACACATTCTATATGGTGCGTATGGCAGAACATATCGACCGGTTGTATAAATTCAGGAGTATAATTCATTTCAGCTAGTATAGCAGTGTCTCTCGCAAGCGTTGACGGGTTGCAGCTAACATATATTATGTATTTATCCGCAATATTTGCAGTTGCTTCTAATGCTTCTTGAGAACAGCCTTTTCTTGGAGGGTCTAAAATAACTACATCATAACTGATATTTTTACTTACAAAATCTTGTAAAATAACGTCAGCATCGCCTTCGATGTATTCTATTTTATCCTCAGCTTTGTTAAGTTTTATATTTTCATTTGCATCAACGGAAGAGTGTGAACTGTATTCTATTGCAGTAATTTGTTTAGCGTAGTCTTTTAACCATATTGAAAAACTTCCTACTCCTGCGTAAACATCAAGGATTGTAGGGTTTTCTGTTTTAGTTTTGACCATTTCTTCAACAACATTAAATAATTTAACACCTGCTGAAGGATTTACTTGAAAGAAACTTCCTGCTGAAATTTTAAATTTTCTTCCTTCAAGTTCTTCAATTAAATGATCTTTGCCTGTTACTAGTTCAAAATTGTTGGTCAAAATAAGATTTGAATGTGTAGTATTAAAATTGATTAAAGTTCCTTCTATTGACGGGAATTTCTCGGCAAGTTCATAACAAAGGTCTTCAACGCATTTTAACGATTTATTTGTATTTATGACAACTGTGAGTATGATTTTATCGTTTGAATAACCATATCTAAAAACAAAATGTCTTAAAATACCTTTTTTAGTTCTTTCATCGTATGCAGTAATGCCAAGTTCCTGACTTCTGCTTCTCATAAATTCAGTTATTTCGTCAATAATAGTCGGCTGAATAGGACAATACTTTATGTTAATAAGTTCATGGCTGTTTTGTCTGTAATAACCAGCTAAAATTCTTTTTGAATTGACAGTTTGTTGAACAGGATATTGAACTTTGCATCTGTAATTATAAATATTCTCTGACGGAAGAACGTCATGAATTGGAATGTTAATTTTTGCAAACTTTCTGAAACAATCATCAACAATAATTTTTTTATATTTAAGTTGTTCCTTATATTCTACGTGATGCCACTGACATCCGCCACAAGCTTTATATATTCTGCATTTTGGCTCGATGCGGTGCTCTGATGGCTCTATTACTTCTAAAACTTGACCTTTTCCATAATTTTTATTGGCTACATTTAATTTTATTTTTACTGTGTCACCAATGGCACAATTCTCTATAAATACGGGATAGCCGTCAATACGACCTATTCCTTCGCCGCCTGTTGCAACGTTGTCAATCTTTAATTCTAAAATATCGCCTTTTTTATTCATAATTATTTTTTCTTTTTTATTAAATTTGTAACAAATTGGATATAGCCTATTTATACTAGCATTAAAACATTTTGTTGTGTTTTTATTATTATATATAAAGAAGTAAATTAATGAAAAATTTCTTTATTGTAAATTTTTATTAATAAACACCCCAATCCCATGTCAATTTTAGTGTTTTAGGTGTTTTATCATGACAGATAGTTATATATTTTGGAGGTCCGTATGGTCAGCATAAATAACAATGTGGGGATGATTCCTTTATCAGCTGCCAAAAATTGCCAGCCTTTAGCTGAACGCAATAATAAAATAGCCTTTGCAGGCGTGAAACATGATGATGTTGAAATTAGTGATGAAGGTAAGGCCGAAATTAAAGAAAAATATGACAAAGCAAAACAAGGCTCTGAATACATAAAAAATATGCATGAGTCTTTAGATAAAAATAATAAATTAAGCAAATCACTTAAACCTTTATTGAATATTGCTGGTGCTGCAATGATGGGAACTCTGGTATTTAGCGTTGCAAAAGCTATTTATCACAAAACTGTTATTGAACCTAAAAGAGAGCAACTTATTCAATTTGGAACTGGTGTTGTTGAAGGATTGGTTTCTGCTGCTAAAGACTTAAAAGCTAATCTTAAGTCTAAATTCGGTGATGATACACATATTGGTAAAGTCGTAAACTTCTGTTATGACAAAGCTAAAGAAGTTAAAGCTGTTTTTGCTAAAAATGGTGAAAATATAAGAATTAATGAAAAATTAGTTGATAAAATAAAAGATCACTCTACAACTACTGCTGTTACAGCAGAACTTAAAAAAAGTTTAAAAGAAGAAGCTGCTGGTG
This sequence comes from bacterium, assembly GCA_037137535.1. Classification (GTDB taxonomy): domain Bacteria; phylum Cyanobacteriota; class Vampirovibrionia; order Gastranaerophilales; family JBAXKC01; genus JBAXKC01. The sequence goes on from JBAXKC010000023.1 coordinate 36,978, forward strand.
AAATTAAAACGGCTATAAAAGACGTATCTTCCTCTCATTTAGCTGCTGAAGGTGTAGTTAAACCTGCTGTTAATGTAGCAGGCACAGCTGCTGCAACTGCTGCAGGTACGTATGCCGCTTTTGAATCAGCAGACGGAGATCCTGGCAATACAATGGAAAAAGTTGATGCTATGGTAGAAAAAGTTGGCGTAAAGGTAAAATAGGGCTGGAGAAATAAAAATGATTAATAGTGTAAATCCTAGCTCACATAAAATTGCATTTGGTAATAACCCTCTTAACAATGTAAACTTCCAAGATGGTAAAACGACTAAAGAAGAAGTTGCATTGGAAACAGGAGCTGCTGTTCTCGGTACTGCCGGTACTGCTAAAGCAATTGATAGTTTTACTAAGGCAGGTGCTACTGAGATAGGCGAAAAAGCAGCAGAATTTGCGGCTAGCAATGGCGGCAAAGAAATTATCGAAGCTACAGGTGAGAAAATAATTTCTTCTACAAAGAACTTAGGTGAAAAAGCAGGAGAAGCTTTTACGAAACATTCAAAAAATATAGCAGAAGCTGCAACTAAGTTCACTGGCAGTGTTTTAAACTTTGCTAAAGGCTCTCTATTTGTTATAAGAGATGCAGGTGAGATTTTAGTTAAATACGGTAAATTCTTATAGAAATATATAAACTATATTAAAAAACCTTCGATCATTGATCGAAGGTTTTTTGTTTTGATTACTGGCTATAATTGTTAAATAGTAAATAAAGAATACAATCTTTCTTCAACTTCTTCGCCGTCAATCTCATCAGTAATTTTATTGATATCAATAGCCATTTGATAGGCTTCAGCAGCTTTAGTCTTGTCTTTTAGAATTTGATATGTTCTACCCTGATTATAATAAGCCAGTGCATAATTTGGATTGATTTTTAAGGCTTTATTGAAATTATCAAGTGCTATATCAAGATCTCCCGTTCCGTCTAAATAAACAACTCCCAGATTGTTATAAGCAACTTCATAGTTTTTATTTAAGTCAACGGCTTTTTGATAAGCAATAATTGATTCTTCGGCAAAGTCTTGTTCCCATAATGCCAGACCTAATCTTGCATATATTGTTGAGGCTGACGGCTCTAGTTTTACGGCTTCGCAATAACATTCTATAGCGTTTGTATAGTCGTCTTTTGACTGATAGGCTTCACCTAATGACACATAAGCATCAACATTCAACGGATCAAGGATAATAGCTGTCTGATAAGCTAAAATAGCCGCTTCTACGTTATTTTTAATCTGTAAATAAATAGCTCCTAATGCTTGAGATACTATTGAAGTCCAGTCTTTATCCTGACTTAGTTTTATAGCTTTTTGATATTCCTGAATTGCTCCATCATAATCTTCCAGTTGTACAAGTACATATGCAAGGCTATTATGATAATATGCATTTGAACTTTCCAGCTCACAAGCTTTTTTAAAGGAATTTAACGCACTAAAATTATCTTCAAGCTTAATATATAAATGACCTAACTCATAATAGATTTTTGCATTTGTCGGTTCAAGTTGAGCTAGTTTATTGTAACATTCTCTAATTTCATTAACATTGTTCTGATAATACATTTCAAGAACGCCTGTTAATTTTGTCCATAAAATAGGATTTTGTGGTGAGTTTTCAATAGCACTTTGATAATATTTAACGGCATTATATGGATTTCCGCTCTGTAATGAGAGTTCGGCTATTTCTGAATAGAATAAATCACTTTTTCCTGTTTTTTCAGCAGCTGTTTCATATAATTTTACTGCCGCATCATAATTTTTAAAGTTTTTTAAGATTTTTCCGCATGTTTTAAAAGTTAAGAATCTAAAGTCTTCTAAAAAAGATTTGCTTAATAAGCTCATTGAATATGAATCAACAAAAGTAAGTAAGGAGCCTGAAAGAAAGTAGTAAAGTCCTTTAAATAGTTGCTTGAAATTATTTCCATATGGATTAACATTTTGAATTAAGGTTAATCCCAAAGCTATTCTTGGTTTTGATGAAAATAATCCGCTCATTTTAATTGCAGATAAAAATTCTTTTTCTGCCTCATCATTTCTTCCTGCTGTTTTAAGAAAATATCCTAAATATAATCTTGCAATTGATGAATTAGGGTCAAGGCTGATGGATTTTTGGCATTGCATAAGAGCTGAATTAATGTCAATTCTGCCTTTTTCCCATAATAGACTTGCAAGTCTGTAATATGCTTCTGAAATTGATGGATCAATACTTATAGCCTTAACATAATAATCAACGGCTTTTTCAAGATCTTTTTCAGATGAACGTATTAAATAATTTTCATAAGACTGCTTTGCCAATCGCAAAACGTCCGTTACGTCATTACTAACGCAAAAGCTCGGTGTGTCAGTCAACCTTCCCTTAATCATAAAATTGGAAATCCTTCTTTATAAACCTATAAAAAACTTTATATAAGTTAATAATCGGAATCTCAAATCAAAACTTTAGCTACTTTTTCAAACAATCATCAATTTGGTGTAAATTTATAATATTTTTTTAATAATTTCTTGAGTTTTAATTCTAGCTTCTTTATCAATAGCTATAATTTCTTCAATAGTAAGGCTTTGAGCTGATACATGAAGCTCTAAGGAAATATCTACAACTTTTGCAATGTCTGTAAGTTTTATTGTACCTTTTAAATACTCATAAACAGCTTCTTCATTAACGGCATTAAGAACAGTAGTATATGTTCCACCAAGTCGCCCCGCTTCAAAAGCAAGTTTTAAACATGGGAATTTATTATAATCTGGTTTGAAAAATTCTAGTTTTGCAGCTTCAAATAAATTAAAACTACGTGTTTTAATGCCGTTAATTCGTTCAGGGTGGCTTATCGCATATTGAATAGGAATGTGCATACTTGGCCATCCGAGTTGAGCGATTAAACTGCCGTCTTTGTATTCTACCGCACTATGAATAATACTTTGTGGGTGAATTACTACATCAATATCATCATAATCAACATTGAACATGTGATGAGCTTCAATTACCTCAAGGCCTTTATTCATCAACGTTGCAGAATCTACGGTTATTTTACTGCCCATATTCCACTTAGGATGTGCGAGAGTGTCCTCTATTGTTACGTTTTGCATTTCTTCTCTTGTTTTATCCCTGAAAGGACCACCTGACGCTGTTAATACAAGTCGTTGGACTGCATTTTTAAAGTCGGAGCAAAGGCATTGATGAATTGCAGAATGTTCGCTATCAACAGGCAAAAGTTTTGATTTGCTCTTAGATAATGCTTCCATAACAATACTACCAGCTGCAACTAAGGTTTCTTTATTAGCTAAAGCAACGTCAATATTGTTTTTTATCGCTGAAAGGGTCGGGAATAAGCCGTTAATACCTGTAACAGCTATTAATACAGTATTATTTTCTGTATCTGATGCTATTTCATTAAGTCCATCATCGCCATAATTGAATTTTACGCTTGAAAATTCAGTTTTAAGTTCGTTAAGAAATTTTTCTTCTTTTATAGATACTTTTTGAGGTTTATATTTTCTGATTTGTTCTTTTAATAATTCAACATTATTTCCGCCGGCCAGAGCATATATTTCAAACTTATCCTGAAGCTGGTCAATAACCTCAAGAGCTTGAGTACCTATTGAACCTGTTGAGCCTAAAATAGAAATTTTTCGTTTCATAAAACTAAATAATTCCGCTTAAATTTTAATTATCTTTTACAATATATTTATCACATCAGAGTTCTAATTAATAGAGTAAATTACAAAGGTTTAATTAAATGCAATATATTGGTAAAATAAAGCCCAAAAAACTAAATAAAAGCGACACAATTGGAATAATTGCTCCAGCTGGTGCTGTAAGAGATTATTCAACGATTGAAAGAGCTCAAAAGTATTTTAAACAAAAAGGCTATAAAGTCAAAATATCAAAAGGATTATATGAAAGTAAAAGATATTTGGCTGGTGATGATGAGCTTAGAGCTTCTGAATTAATGAAATTCTTTGCTGATGATGAAGTAAAGGCTGTTATCTGTGCCAGAGGCGGTTATGGTACTTATCGGATATTAGATAAACTTGATTATGAGGTAATTGCTCAAAACCCTAAAATATTTATTGGTTACAGCGACATTACAGCACTTCATTTAGCTATCTCTGAAAAATCCAATATGGTTACTTACCATGGACCACTTGCTCTGTCAGATTTTGGTGGCGAAAATATTGATGAATATACAGAAAAAGTATTTTGGGACATTGTCGAAGAAAAAACAGACTTGCCGTATGTTTATGAAAATACGGAAAATTATTTCAATATAAAAACAGGTAAAGCCGAGGGCGAACTTTTTGCAGGGAATTTAACAGTTCTTTGCGGATTACTCGGAACAGATTATTTTCCTGATTTAACAAATAAAATAATAATTCTGGAAGACATCGCAGAACCGCTCTATAAAATTGATAGAATGTTAACTCAATTGAAATTAGCAGGCGTAATTCAGAATGCAAAAGGATTGTTATTCGCTAACTTTACAGATATGGCAGGATTTGAAAACGAAAACGATAAAATTAACGCAATAACAGAAGTTATCATAGAACTATTTGGCGAGCTTACAATACCAATTGGTTATGGTTTTTCGGCTAGTCATTCGTTGAAAAAAGCAACTTTGGCGGTTGGAGCGGAATATACTTTTATTTCTGGTGAAAGTATATGTGTGCTTCAACTTAATAAGAACTAAAAACTTTCTGTTATTTTTTACATAAATATATATGAATAAAAGACAATTTTTAAAAACCTTGTTTTTTTAAGTAAATATCATCAAATTATTTTTATTTTGAAAGTGGTTTTTTATTTATGATAAACAATAATTTATATATAAATCCTAACTTACCTCGAATTAATAAGCAGATAAAATTTGGGGGCATGTTTGGCTTATTTAATAACAATAAAGAAATTCCAGATGAAAAACTTCTTCAATGTAAGGATACAGTCCAAGAAGCAAAAAACAAAATGGCAAAAGTCGTAGACTATGGTGCTTTATCAGTTAGTTCGGATGATTTAAAACTTAAACAATATTATGCAACTAAGGCACTAGGATACTTGAAAAAGGCAACAACACTGAGCGAGCAAGCTAGATCTATTTTAAATGAATCAGAGTCCTCATCTAATGAAAAAAAACCTATAATAAACGAACTTGATAAACTTCATAAAGATATTAATAAAATTCATGACGTTTTATATAAGGAAAAACATTCTATTAATATATCAGAAAATGCATGTAGACAGTCTAATGAATTATTTTGGAATAAAAAATCTGTCGATGCTGGAAAAGTACCTGTATATTATTTTAGTGAACCAATTGAAAATGGATTGGTTGTTTTGCCATTCCCTATTAATTCAGAAGGAAAATTAAATAATATTCACAAGAAGAACAAAATTATTTATATAAGAGTAGATACCAAAAATGATACTGTTTTAAATAAAGCATCAGAAGTTTTAACTCAAAGACTACAAAATATTAATTCTTCAGATTCTCTTGATAAAGTTAAATGCATTTTAGAAACAGAAACTGAATTTTTTAATGAAGAAAAAACGATGAAACTTCAAGATAAAGATGGAAATGAATATAATTATGCAAATTTCAAACAAGAACATTTTCCTGAGCGAGAAATCTCACTGGGTGAATTTTCATCAGGTGGATTTGGCGTTCCTGCTAAAACAGCTACATGTTTACCCCAATCCTTATTTGCAAAAGCATTTTCTCAAATAAATAATATAATTTTAGATATTTGTCTTAATAGCTCTCATTGTTGGTGTGAATACCACAGTGACGATAATAAAACCTATGTTATAGACCCTAGAAATAAATTGATTTTTGATTTGGATGAAAAAAAAGGGTATGAGTATAATCATAAAGATAAGAACTACTGTGAATTATCAAAAGATGATTGCAATGATGCATTTGAGGAGCTATATAATCACTCTAAAGAAATTTATAAGTTTTAGTACTCGACATAAAATATAAATAAAGATTTACTTCTATTCGTTTCCTTAGTGCTATAATTGTAGTTGCTTATAGGATTTTTACCGTCAATTTGTTTAATATTAATTATCAAGAGCTTATAAATAAATTCCTTTATTATTTTGTACAAATTGTTAGTAAAAATTATTTAAGGAATTACTATGTATAAATTTGCTTGTTATTCAAGGTAAGTTTATATAAAAATCGGAGTTCTTTCTTCTCATGAATATTGACCATTTTAAAAAAGACTTTTTTGCTTCAATAGTAGTCTTTCTAGTTGCGTTGCCTTTATGTCTGGGTGTAGCTTTAGCCTCGGGTTTTTCTGTCGGTGCAGGAATTATATCTGGAATTATAGGCGGAATAATTGTCGGTTCTATTGCAGGCTGTCCATTACAAGTCAGCGGACCTTCCGCAGGATTGATTTTAATATCATATGAGCTTATTCATACATACGGATTTGAAAAATTTGCGGTCATTGTTTTTGCAGCGGGCATAATTCAAGGTGCCTTTGGACTATTAGGATTAGGGCAATGGTTTAGAGCGGTATCACCTGCTATTATTAACGGAATGCTTTCAGGAATAGGCTTATCTATTTTATTCAGCCAGTTTTATGTGATGATTGATAAATCTCCAACTGGCAATCCCTTATCTAATATCTTGTCTATACCTGCCACAATTATTCATATAGGTCATACTGATCAGGTTTTAGCGGCATTAATAGGTATTCTAACGATAGGTATAATTATAATCTGGAATTATATTCCCGCTAAAATGAAATTTATTCCATCAGCCTTAGTTGCTGTTATTATTGCAGTTTTGCTTTCAACTTCACTGCATTTACCTGTAAAGTATCTAAGTATTTCAGAAAATATATTTAAAAGTGTAAGATTATTAAACATTTATGATCTTAGTTGTTTGTTAGATTATAAAATCATTATAGCTACCCTAAGTATCGCCTTTATAGCAAGTGCAGAAACTCTTATAGCCGCATCCGCCATTGATAAAATGTCATCCGTCAATAAAACAAATTATAATCGTGAAATCTTGGCTCAAGGCGTTGGCAATATCTTAGCGGGATTATTGGGATTACCTCCTTTGACAGGAGTAATGGCAAGAAGTGCGACAAATGTTCAATCAGGTGCTATGACAAGAGCTTCAGTTATTATTCACGGATTATGGTTACTTTTATTTATTATATTTTTGCCAAATGTTTTGAAATTAATTCCTACTTCTTGTCTTGCTGCAATCCTTGTTTATACAGGTTATAAGCTTTTACATGTGTCTGATGCTGTGAAAATCTTCACATTAAGTAAAGGTGAATTTATTATCTATTTAATTACTGTTATAGCTATTGTTTCAACGAGTCTGTTAGATGGAATCCTTATAGGGGTAGCTTGTTCAATTATAAAAAATACCTATAAGTCTATGAAATCAAATATTAGCGTAAAAAAAGATGAAGTAAACAATCTGATAACAATAAAAATAAGTGGAAATTTAACATTTTTAAAACTTCCACAAATTACTAATATTATTGAAAAATTAGAACCAAAAAAGAAAATAATAATTAACTTTGAAAAATTAAATCATATTGATCATGCTTGTATAGACATTTTAATGGATTGGTCAAAAGATTATAAAAAAAGTGGAGGAAATCCTTTAATTAACTGGAGTATTGTTAAAGAAGTCTATCCTAATTTTGGTTGGGAAAATATTGAAGAAATTAATTAATTTTATTTTTTCATCTCGTCATAATGTTGTTTTTGAAGATTTAATTTTTCTTTTTCAATATTAATTAAACTATCATAATATTTTTCTTTTTGGTAATTTGCAGACTGAATAAGCCTTTCTTGTCTTTCAAGAGCTTCTCTGACTTTTATTTCTTCAAGTTTTTTTTCGCATTTATCATCAAGAAAAGCTACTGTTTTCATATCATTTATTCTATTTCTTAATTTTTGATAATCATTAATTTTTTCTAATTTTATTGCCCAGAAGGCAAGATTAGTTAAATAAGATTGGTCATTATTGCCCCATAAAAATGATTCATAGGCATAACCATAGGCTTCATATAAATGATATTGCTCTATAAAGCCTATATCTATTAATCCGTCTTTATTTAATCTTTGAGGGTTGTCTAGATAATATTGGGCAATTGCTATATCTGTCTGAATTAAATTAAACGCATCATTTAATTTTTTATAAACTTTTCTTTGTTTTTTTAGAATTTTAACTTGATCTTTAGTAATTATAGAACTTTGTTTAAGTTCGCAATAAATATTCGTTGTTTGAGCATGACAGTTTGTATAACCTATAAAAAATAAAACAAAAGCAAGAAGTACAAATCTCTGATTTTTCATTCAATTCTCCATTAATTGATTTCAAACAGTTATATAATTAAAACGATTATTTTAGCTTAAACGTTCATTTTAATTCAATGCTAAATATTACTTTTTAGTTTAACCCCTAATTTAAAAAGTTCAAAGCTAAATTTGTGTTAATCCTATGTTATTAATGCTTAAAATATAGTAAAATAGTCTAAATCAGCGTTTGTAGTATTAAATTATATCTTTATAGGCGGTAAAAATATGGATGCGGAAAAAATTATCAAAGTTGCAAGAGGCGAAGAATTAGCAGATTTAGTGATAAAAAACGCAAATATAATAAATGTTCTTTCGGGAGATTTTCATAAAGATGATGTAGCAATTGTTGACGGTAAAATTGCAGGTATTGGTAAAGGATATGAGGGAAAAGAAACAATAGATTTAAACGGAGCATATCTTTCACCATCCTTTATTGACGGTCATGTTCATCTTGAAAGCTCAATGGTTATGCCTTTTGAATTTGCAAGAGCAGTTGTTCCATCAGGTACTACAACAGTTATAGCTGATCCACATGAAATAGCTAATGTTCTTGGACTTCAAGGGATAAGTTTTATTAGGGAATCAACGGTTAATTTACCTCTTGATGTCTATGTTATGTTGCCGTCTTGCGTTCCTGCTACTGACATGGAAACATCGGGTTTTTCGCTGAATAGTTATGATTTATCTGTGTTTATGGATAAAAAATGGGTTTTAGGTTTAGGTGAAATGATGAATTTCCCTGGTGTTTTATATAGAGATAAGTTAGTTTTAGATAAAATTGTAAGTGCAGCTGGAAAAAGAGTTGACGGGCATGCTCCTGGCTTAAAGGGCAAAGACCTTAATGCATATATTGCAGCAGGAATAAGCTCTGACCATGAATGTATAAATGTAGCAGAGGCTAAAGAAAAGCTAAGATTAGGCATGCACCTAATGATTAGAGAAGGTACAGCAGCAAAAGACCTAGAGGCACTGCTTCCTGCAATAAAAGATCATAATTCCAGAAGATGCTTTTTTGTAACCGATGATAGAGTTCCTCATGATTTAAAGGATCATATCAGCTCAATGGTCAGAAAAGCTGTTGAATTTGGATTATCTCCGCTAACTGCTATTCAAATGGCTTCAATTAATACCGCTGAGTATTTTAGAGTTCCTAATCTCGGAGCAATTGCCCCCGGTTATAAAGCAGATATGATTGTGCTTGAAAATTTTTCTGATTTCAAGCCTAAAATGGTATTTAAAGATGGTCAGCTTGTTGCTAAAGACGGAAAGCTGATTATTGATACTGAAAACATTACTCCTCCTGCAATAAGAGGCTCTGTAAATGTTAAATGGATAGAAAAAAATCATTTTCAAATTAAGTCAGAATCGGACAAAGTAAAAGTTATTGAAGTAATTCCAAAACAGCTTATTACTAAAACTTCTATTGAAAAAATAAAAGTTGAAAATGGTTTAGCTTTTTCTGATGAAGAAAACGATATTTTAAAAATAGCTGTAATCGAAAGACATAGAGCAAGCGGAAATATCGGGCTTGGCTTTGTTAAAGGTTTCGGATTGAAAAATGGAGCAATTGCTTCAACAGTTGCTCATGATTCGCATAATATGATTGTGGTAGGGACTAATGACGATGATATGTATCTTGCCGCTATTGAACTTGTTAAATCACAGGGTGGAAAAGTAGTTGTAAGTAACGGTAAAAAGCTTGCTCATCTTGCCTTGCCTATTGCAGGTCTTATTTCAGATAAACCGATTGAAGAAGTAATTGAAAAACTTGATAAATTGATTGATGCAAGTTTACAAATTGGCTGTAAACTTGATGATCCGTTTATGGCTATGGCTTTTTTATCTTTACCTGTAATACCCGAATTAAAAATTACAGATAAAGGACTTGTTGATGTTAATAAGTTTGAAATAACTCCTTTATTTGTTTAATAGTTATACTTTATACAGGAGTTACGCAAAGTACCTGAAAAGTATAAAAAATAAACATCCTGATTTTTC
>JBAXKC010000024.1:0-43125 GCA_037137535.1 bacterium
AGAAACTCGTGGAGTACTAAGTTCTAATCGTTAGGAAAAACGGGGGCAGGTCATTGTTGATAAAAATGATTATTGAATTCATAATATTAGTAGACCTCTATTTTGAGTTTTTAACACGCTCTAATAGAGGTCTAGCCTATTTTTACATTTATTTTAAATTTTCAGTATCAGTCATTAAGCACTTGAAATGAGATTTACATATAAATGTTGCATTTGATGCTTAGACGAATTGCTGCATAAATTTAACTTTTCTGACAGCTTCTTTATTTTTTAACAAGCTATTATTTTACCTACTGCTTTAACAACAATTGCTATTTTCTTATTATTGAATAAATAATTACAGATTGTTTCATTCTTTAGAGAAAAACCTAAAAATGGCTTACCAGTGACATATCCTTGAAATTATTTTAAGCCTGATAAAACTTTTAATATTTTATTTTTGTCTTTTTGAGTTTCTGTATATAAAGATAAGGCATAATCATCCTTAACCTTTGTAATTCCAACTCCATTTAAGTTGAATTTTTCATATAATTCACTAGATGTTGACTCTGCCCCTTGCATTAATATAGAAGGTATAGCCTTTTTAAACTCTCTAACGTCCTTAATTTCTATATTGTTTTCACCCTTAAAATTAACTTTATCAACATTAAGGATATTATTTCTATTTAAAGATGATTTAACTATGTTATTAGACTTTATTTCATTATAGTGATTAAAACTTGAAGCTTTTTGTATATTTAACATTATATTTACCTTTACATAATAGAATCCGCTGGTTGCGGAGCTTGTATAACAATTATTTAATCCTCAATCTATAGAAGAAGTTTATGAGAAGATGGTTAAGGTTTGGGGCTAAGTTTTTTTTTCATTGATAAATGCTCTTTTGAAAGTGTTTTAGCTTTGTCTGCCGAAGTATTTGTTTTTGATGATTTATTTAGAATATAGAATAATCCACCAATTATTCCGACTATCCCTATAAAAATAGCGGCTGGTTTTGTGTTATTAAATGATTTAGTATTAATTGAATCAGAGGTTTTCTCTTCTATTACAGGCTTAACTTCTTGTTTTAATATATCTAGTAAGTCAGCAATATCAGTAATTTTTACTATGGTTTTATCCGTATCATTCCTCATTATTTGTTTAATTAATTTTTTAAAACTTTTGCAGGTGGCTATACAATTTGAGAAATATTCTGTTTTATCTTTATCATTTATTATTGATTTCTTTAAAAATTGCAACCTCTTGATTGTAGAAACATAATTGTCTCTTAAATCAGCAACATTAACATTTTGTTCGTTATGAATTAATTTTCTTAATTTGATTTTTAAAAGTTCAGCTTCAAGGACATCATCAGTTGGATTTGATAATACTTTAGCTGATATTTCTTCATGTTTTAGTGCTTTATTTATAATTTTTTCAACTGAAACTTTTATTCGATTCAAGTCTTTAGGCGTTTTTTCAGGTACACGTTTAGAATCGCCAGCATGCTCTCTTTCATTATAAAGGAAACCCCAAAACTCTGATGAATTCATATTGTTTTTTTTAAAATAAAAGTCTTTATTTTGTATATCTATGCTAATTTCATCTAAAGATGTCTTTTTAAGTTCTCTATAGAAATCAGCTTGTTTTAAATGATGCTCCAAAGATTTTTGCTGTAAATATTCTTTAAAAAGATTTTTTGCCGAAGTTTTATTAGTTTTTTGAGATAAATCTATAAGATAATCATATAAAGTACGATGCTCAAAGTTTGCTACATTAGAATTATTATAAGCAATGGGATTATCACCTCTGTTATAATTAAAAAACTTAGCAAATCTATGCACTTTCGTAAAGTTTGACGTTGGTTTTTCTTGTTCAAGATATTCAAAATCAATTAAATTAACTTCATTATCTTTTGTTAGAAAGTTGCCATCTTGAAGATCATAATGAATCAAGCCTTTACGATCAAGTTCAAAGCATCTTTTTAGCATTTTATTTAATTGATTAACATTTAATGGATTAGAACTTATATTTGAATGTTTTCCAGGTGCTAATGTAGAAATCAAATATTCTTTGCCATCAAGATTAAATCTGCTAACTAATTTCTGGCTATTTCCAAGATCAATATTTTCTATCATCATAAGTTTCTTGGCTTCTTCTCCAAATCCCAGGGCTGTTCAATTTAAAAAGTAAAAATGTGTCAAAATTCTACTGAGGAAAAAAACAACTCGGAGAAATTAAATGTTGCTAGATTTTTTAAATCAAATACCTGATGCTAGAAGAAATCAAGCCAAGCAGTATGAACTTAGATTTATCATTTTCTTTTCAATACTCGCTATTTTAAGTGGTGCCGCTTCTTATCGAGAAATAGAAAGCTTTTTTGAGATTCATTTTGGAAAATTAAAGAGTAGATTTAAGTTAAAATGGAAGAAAAGACCTGCATATACAACAATAAGAAATATCTTGCAGGGAATTAATAAAAATGAGCTTGAAAAACATTTAGAAATTACACAAAAAAGATTAAAAGTATTGAAACTTCTTTAAATACAAGGGTTATTGCAATAGATGGAAAGATGTTAAGACATAGTTTTGATAATTTCCAAGATAAAAAAGCTTTAAATATACTTTATGCCTTTACTTGCGAAAGCAAACTGGTAATTGCACATATGGACGTCTGTCAAAAAACAAGTGAAATACATGCTGCAACAGAATTAATAATGGAATTAGCTTTAAATAATTGTATATTTACCCTCGATGCTATGCATTGTCAGATAGAAACTCTTAAAGCAATAAAAAAAACGGAAATGATGCTGTAATACAGATAAAAAATAATCAGAAAAACTCTTTTAATCAATTAAAAGAAACAATAGAAAAATCTAAAGCCATATCGGTTCATAAGGATAAGCAAGAGAGAAAAAGAAATCGTATTGAATACAGAAATACTGAAGTATTTTTAACTCCTACATCAGTGATGAAAGAAGATAATCTGTTTGAGTATGTCAGATGTTTCGTTAAAGTTAATCGTAAAACAGAGATTCTTGATACAAAAGAAAAAACATGGAAAACAAGGCAAGAAGATTCTTATTACGTTTCAACAGTAGCTTATGAAGCAAGTACAATGGCTAAAATAATTAGAGGTCATTGGAGTATAGAAAATTCAAATAATTATGTAAGAGATGTAGTTTTAAAAGAAGATTATTCAAGTATAAGAATAAATCCTGGAATAATAAGTCGATTACGTAGCTTTGCTTTGAACATTTTAAGAGCAAATAAAGTAGCTAATATTAAAAGCACTATTTTCAAAAACTCAATGGATTTTAATCGACTAATGAGCTTGAAATGGATTTAATAGAATTGAACAGCCCTGCTCCAAATCCGCTTAAGTGATTAATTTTGTCTTTTTTTTCTATTTTTATAACAACAGGTTTTAATTCGTTATTAATTGTTATTTCTGACATGTAACAAATTCCATTACAGCCGTGCCCGATTTCTTTCAGTTCTTTATTTTCAATTTTATTTGCCAGTTGTCTTGCCTGCTTTTCATCAATATGCTTGCCATCACTAACAATAAATTGGGATTGTTTTTGGAAATGATCAGGAATACTATTAGCTTTGAAGGATAACTTCTTTATCTGCTTATCTTGTAGTTTATTAGATGATATAGATGTATTTATAATTTTAGTGTTAGCAATTGATAGCACTTTGAAATCCTATTGTGAAATACAAAACCATTATGTTTATACAATTAAAGGTAAATAAAATAAACATATTTTTTTAAATTGTAACTGAAAATAAAGGTATTATCTTATTTAATTGTAAATAACAAAAAGCTAAAGTCTGAAAACTGGCTTTAGCTTTTTATTTAAAGAATCGGAACGACAGGATTTGAACCTGCGGCCCCTACCACCCCAAGGTAGTGCGCTACCAAGCTGCGCTACGTCCCGATAATAAAAATAGATTATTATAAATAATCTATTTTTGCAATATGATAAAGTAGAAACTTGACCTTGTTATTATTGCTTTTAATAGGATCGAATTAATGGAAAATCTTAAATACTGGGTAGCATTTTCTAAAATCACATATACTCATTCAAATTTTGTTAAAAAATTATGGGAGAATTTTGGATGTATAAAACAGGCATGGAATGCTCCTACTTCTGAATTGGTATCAATTGCAGGAATGAGGTCAAAGACAATAGAAGGTTTTCTTGAAAAAAGAAAAAATATTGATCCTGATAGGCTTTTAGATAAAGTTTTAGATGATGATGTCAAAGTTATTACATTAGAAGATAAAAATTATCCTTTCCTTTTAAAGCAAATTGATAATATGCCCTTCATTTTATATATGAAAGGTAGTCTTGAGTTTTGTAATCTTGAAAAAACTCTTGCGGTGGTTGGAAGTAGAAAATGCAGCAATGAAATATCTTCTGTTCTCGGAGGGCTGATTGCTCAGCTTCAAGGTACAGATATAACAATTGTAAGCGGATTAGCATTAGGTGTAGATTCCATTGCTCACCAACAGGCTCTGAAGAATAACCTTAAAACAATTGCTGTTCTCGGCTCGGGGTTTGATGAGTTATATCCTAAACAAAACAAAAAACTTTTTGAAGACATAATCAAAGCTAACGGTGCTGTATTAAGTGAATATTACCCTGATACAAGACCAGATAAAAAAACTTTCCCTTTGCGTAACAGAATTGTAAGTGGTCTTTCAAAAGGCTGTCTTGTTGCCGAAGCGGGTGATCGAAGCGGTGCATTGATAACAGCACGTCTTGCTTTAGAGCATAACAGAGAACTTATGTGTATTCCGGGTGCTTTATATAATCCTAATACTTATGGAACGCATAAATTACTTAAAGAGGGTGCAGGTCTTGTTACTTGTGCAACTGATATACTCGATTATCTCAGTTTAGAAAGCAAGATGGTAATTAGAAATCAACTGCAAATATCTTTTTCTCCGTCAATAGAAACCAAAACTTTTTCAAACACTCCTAAACCAAAGGATAATAAGGAAAAAGAACAACCTGTTGAAAATAAAAACATAGAACTTCTTGACAATGAGAGGAAAGTATACGAAATTATTAAATTAGAACCTAAGCAATTTGATGAAATAATTAAAGAATCAAATTTTTCAGCAGGTGAGCTTATGTGCCTTTTGACAACAATGGAATTAAAAGGCATAATAAATCAGTTACCCGGTCAAAAGTTCGTAAGTGCAATATAGATTTGGATTAAGTTCGAAATGGCTAAATCATCAGAAGAAAAAATAGAAGATAACGAGAAAAAAGTTAAGGCTAAAGCCGTAACCAAAACTAAAGCTGCTGCAAAACCAAAAGCTAAAGCGGTAACTAAGGCTGAACCAAAAACTAAAGCAACTTCTAAATCAAAAACTAAAGTGGCTGAAGTTGCAGAAATTAAAACGGTTGAAGAAACAAAAAAGAAGCCTGCTGCAAAAAGTAAAGCTAAAATGCCTTCAAAAGATCAAAAATGTTTAGTAATAGTTGAGTCTCCTGCAAAGGCAAAAACTATTAAAAAAATTCTTGGCGAAAACTTTCAGATTAAAGCATCGGTCGGTCATATTAGGGATTTACCCGCAAAAGGCATAGGGGTAAATATAAAAAATAATTTTGAGCCTGTTTATGAAGTTATGGCTGATAAGAAAAAGATTGCCGATGAATTAAACGCACTTGCAAAAGACTCTGATTTAATCTATCTGGCACCCGATCCTGACC
This sequence comes from bacterium, assembly GCA_037137535.1. Classification (GTDB taxonomy): domain Bacteria; phylum Cyanobacteriota; class Vampirovibrionia; order Gastranaerophilales; family JBAXKC01; genus JBAXKC01. Next base: position 5,712 of record JBAXKC010000024.1, read on the forward strand.
GTGAGGGAGAAGCTATAGCATGGCATATCGCATCAATTTTAGATGTGCCTAGTGAGTCTATGCAAAGAATTGAGTTTAATGAAATTACAAAAACAGCTATCCTTGAAGCTATTAAAAAGCCTAGAGATATTGATATAAACAGAGTTAATGCTCAACAGGCAAGAAGAGTTCTTGACAGATTAGTCGGATATAAAATCAGTCCGCTTTTATGGCAAAAAGTAGGAAAAGGTTTATCGGCCGGTCGTGTTCAGAGTGTTGCGGTCAGACTTATTTGTGAAAGAGAAGCTGAAATAGATGCTTTTATTACAGAAGAGTACTGGACTATTCATGCGGATTTTGCAAAAGCAAAATCTCAAAACTCTTTTAGAGGCGAATTAACAAAATATAAAAATGAAAAAATTGAAGTTACAGGAGTAGAGCAGGCTGATAAAATTGTAAATACTCTTACACAAGAGGGTGTTGATTTTAAAATTGCTAAGGTATCAACAAGAGATACTCAAAGAAAACCTCAACCTCCTTTTATAACCAGTTCTTTACAGAGAGAAGCAAGCAACAAGCTTGGATATGCCGTTAAAAAGACTATGCAGGTTGCTCAAAAACTCTATGAAGGTATTGACATAGCTAATGGCGAAATTGTCGGTCTTATTACCTATATGAGAACTGATAGCACCCGTATTTCTGCGGAAGCTCAAGATGCTGCAAAAGCCTATATCATTAATCACTACGGTAAAAATTATTATCCGTCCACACCAAGGGTATATGCTAAAAAAGGTAAGAATACACAGGATGCACACGAAGCAATTCGTCCTACTTATGTGGAAAAATCTCCTGAATCAGTAAAAAAATACTTAACTTCTGAGCAATACAGGCTCTATAAGTTAATTTGGGATAGATTTGTAGCCAGTCAGATGGAAAGTGCAACCGTAAAAACAGTAGCAGCTGAAATCACAGCTGAAGACTATACTTTCAGAGCAAGCAGCAGCAAAATTACTTTTGACGGATTCCTTATCGTATATGACGATAGAGAAGAAGAAGAAAAAACCTCCCCTATTCCAGATTTAGAAAAGGGTGATACGGTTAAACTAAAAGCTATAGATCCAAAACAACATTTTACACAACCACCGCCAAGATACTCAGAAGCAAGTCTTGTAAAGGCTCTTGAGGAACTTGGAATTGGAAGACCGAGTACCTATGCACCAACAATCGGTACTATTCAAGATAGAGGCTATGTAATTAAAGCTGAAAAGTCTTTAGCGCCTACCCAGCTTGGTAAAACCGTTAATGATGTAATGGTTAAGCACTTTACGGACATTGTTGATGTTCATTTTACAGCAGGAATGGAAACAAAGCTCGATGATATCGCTGAAAACGGAACACAATGGCAAAATGTAATTGGTGAATTTTATCAACCTTTCAATGAAACGCTTAAAAAAGCTAAAACTGAAATGGAAAAAGTAGAAATTTTAACCGAGCATGTCTGTACCGAGTGCGGAAAGCAAATGGCGTTAAAAACAAGCCGATTTGGAAAACAATTCTTAGGTTGTTCAGGTTATCCCGACTGTAAGTCCATAATGCCGCTAACAAAAGATAATAAGCCTGTTCCTGAGGACAGACCTGCTGAAGAAAACTGCGATAAATGCGGTTCTTCAATGGTTATCAAATATGGACCATACGGTGATTATTTATCATGTACAAACGAAGAGTGTAAAACTAAAAAGAGCTTTACTCAAAAAACAGGCGTAACTTGTCCTGCTCAAGACTGTAAAGGTGAACTTGTACAAAGAAAATCACGATACGGCAAAGTATTTTATGGCTGTAATCAATATCCGACTTGTACTTTTGCCCTTTGGAACGAACCTGCTGGAGAAAATTGCCCAGAATGTTCACAACCGCTTGTTAAAAAGTTCTTGAAAAAAGGAAATAAAATAGCTTGCTCTAATAAAGAGTGTAAATACGAGCGTCCTTTGGAGGGATAGAAAATTTAATGTTGAAACTTGGAATTATAGGTTACCCTTTATCTCACTCACTTTCACCGATTATGCATATGAGCGCATTAAAAGAGTTGGGAATAAAAGGCAACTATGAAATCCTTGAAACACCTCCTGAAAATTTACTTGAAAGAGTAAAAGAACTTAAAACGTCTGGTTATAATGGTTTTAACGTAACAATACCGCTAAAAGTCTATATAACACCTTTATTAGTAAGCGTTGATGATGCGGCTAATGTTGTTGGTGCGGTTAATACGGTTTATATTGATGAGCGCAAGGACATGCATGGTTATAATACTGATGTTTATGGCTTTGTTCATGGCATTCCTGAAGAGCTGAGATCATCCTTGAAGAATAAAAAAGCGGCAGTAATCGGAGCAGGCGGTGCAGCAAGAGCTGTTGTCGCAGGTCTTGCAGGCTTAGGCATGGATTCAATTGATATTTACGCTAGAGATGAAAAAAAAGCATTAAAAATAAAAGAAGTTTTAACCGATAATTTTAAAGAAATAAAAGTTAAAATTCTTAGTTACAATGAAAATTGTGACCTCAGTCAAAGTTCAATAGTTGTTAACACTACTCCTATCGGTATGTTTGGAGAATATGAAAATTTATCTCCCATAAGCAATATGGCGATTGATTCTATACCCTCGCATGGATTAGTTTATGATTTAATATACAGACCTAGAGAAACTAAACTCTTAAAACAGGCAAATAAAAGAGGTTTAGCGACTGTTGACGGATCAGAAATGTTAGTATTGCAAGGAGCTAAAGCGTTAACCATATGGACAGGAAAAAAAGCACCGATAGAGATAATGAGAACAACTCTTTTGAAGAATTTATAAAAGGTAGTGACGTAAGAGAAAAAGCTGATTTAAAAGCAGTCGGCGTTTTGTCTTTCGGGCATTTATTCAGCGATGTTTATGGCGGATTTATAAATCCAATCATGCCTTTAATTGCCCTTAAACTTAGTATCCCATTGGGGTTTGTCGGTCTTATGTATACTATTTCAAGTTTATCGGCTTCTTTAATGCAACCGTTTTTTGGTTATTTATCGGATATGTTAACAAAAAGATTTTTCGTCTTTTGGGGGATTATTCTTTCAGCAGTATTCATGAGTTTGACAGGATACGTTACTCACATGTGGATGTTGGGCTTGGTTTTGTTTTTTGGCAGTATGGGTGTAGGTTTTTATCATCCGCAGGCTACTGCGCTTGTAGGTAGCTTTAGCGGAAAAGAAATAAATAATTACATGGGTGTTTTTACCGCTTGCGGAACTGTCGGTTATGCATTCGGACCATTAATATCAGCTTCTTTGGTTGGGGCTTTTGGCTTAAAATCAACGATTGCGGCTCTTTTCCCCGGAATTATAATTGCTTTACTTATTTATAAATTCTTGCCTAAAATTCCTGTTTATTCAAACTATCCGAGCTTAAAAGATGTTTTTAAAACTATATCGAACTTAAAAGGAATTATTCTAAATCTTTCTTTTATTGCAATAGTCAGAGCACTCGCAATAATGTCATTTACTGTTTATATGCCGTTTTTGTGGAAAGCACATGATTATTCAATTGTAAAAATCGGTTTAATTATAAGTTTATTTTCTTTATTCGGCGGTTTTTCATCATATTGGGGCGGTGTTCTTGCTAATAAAATAGGAAGAAAAGCCGTTTTAGCATTATCTTTATTACCTGCCGTTCCTGCTTTATACGGTTCGTTATTTTTCCTTAAGACAATGCCTGTATTATCCTTTGCATTATTTGTAGTTTCAGGATTTTTTATGATGTCCTCAACTTCTGTAAATATTGTTATAGTCCAAACAGCTGCTCCAAAGAATATGGGGATGGTTTCAGGAATTATTGGCGGATTTTGCTGGGGAATTGTTGGCTTGTTGCTAACTCCGATAGGTTTTTTATGTTCAAAATATGGAATTTCTCATGTATTGTCAATAATTGCTTTTATGCCAATATTAGGAGCAATTAGCTCTATGTTTATATCAAAAAAATATGCTTAATCTTTATTATAATCATGGCAATTTTTATTGAGTTTCACTTTTTATTAATATATTAATACTTAATATGAGAGAACTTAATGGCAACTAATGGAGTAAATATAGTCCCTAATAGTTTAACTTTCACTCCTCCGACAATTGTGAAAAAACCTGTTGTGTTGCCGCAAACTACTGTAATTCCTCAAAAAAAGCCTATTACAGAACAGCAAAAACCAATATTGCCTGCTCAACCAAAATTAGATAGCTTTTCTTCAACGCAGATAAAAGAAAATAATTCAAATAAAAATCTTTTTGCTATGGGCACTGCTGCCCTTGGTGCTGTAATTCTTTGTGGTATAGGTCTTTTAGCTTTTAAAGGTAGAGGAGTAGAAAAAGCTAATCTGATTGAAGAAGTTCAAGTTCTTTCAGCCGAAGCAACAGAATTAAAAAATGAAATGCTAAAAATATATGATGATGCTGTTAAGTTCCTTAACCTTGAGCATAAACCAGAGATTAATTTTGTAAGTGAAATAGGCAGAGAAAAAAATACAGCTGCTGAATATGTACATGCAAGCAGAAAAATCAATCTTAATGTTGAATTCCCACATGATTTACATTATGTAATTGTAAAACCTATAAATTCTTCTGCTATTGATGATAAAGTTGAAATTGTTATGTGCGATAAAATTAATGCCAATAAGATAATAAATGATAAAGCCCGATATATGAAAAAATATGAGATAGACTCTAATTTATTTGAACTAGAAGTGCATAAGTTAAATGAGGAAGAAATTAAGGCATATACAACTCAAAGTCTTCTCCATGAACTAAGACATGCCAAGCAATCTGAACTAATTCACAAAACACATAATTTGAATGAGATAATTGGGTTAGAGCATGCCTATTCTCAAAGATTAGGTGAAAATAGAACTATAGCTCAATTAGAACAAGAATTTAGTACATGGAAACATGTATCTGTTGATAATAATTTATCAATCAAAGATAAAAAACTTGCAGATAAATTTTTTAATGATTACAGTAAAAATTCTAAGGATAAAGTAACTTATTATAAAGATGAACTTGAACTAGATGCACACCAATTTGAAGCCTCTGAAAAATGTATTGATTTTATTTTTAAAAAGTTTAATAATTTGTCAGATACTTTTAAAAAAATATTAAAAGTTAATACGGATGAGTTTATTATTAAATATAATGAAGCTTAAATAACTAACAAAAAAGACATAACTCCCGCAAGTTATGTCTTTTGCTTAAGTTTTATTTTCAAATAAGGCTAATAGTAAAATTAACTGTTAATATTCAGAGAATTCCCATAAGGGGTTGCCAGTGCATTTTTATATACTTGTGTTTGAGACTCAACACCAGAAATTTGTTGTTGAATATTGTCATGCCATGAAAAATTTGATTCTGTTAATGATGTGTCGATAAAACTCCAAAGATTTGTGATTGCATCTTGAACAAACGGATTTGCACCTTGTGTAGCTGACCCATTTTTTATTGGGGAAACTCCACCATTGATTTTATTAATATTCGCGGGACTATTAACCATTTCTTTCTCTCCTGTGCGACGAACCTACAATTATTTTTTCGACAATCTACATAAAAAACTTTAATGATTTGAATCAAAATAACAAAAAACTTTACAATCTTTAATACTCATATCTGAAACTTTATTAAAGTAGATATTTTGAAAAAGCTTGATTAGAAAGAACTTCAGCGAAATTTAAACTATTCATATAAGGATATAAATAATAAATAAGTAAAAGAATTTTCATGTTACATGTCAATTTTTTTTATGTCTGTTTTTCAAGCATACATGAGAAACAAGTCCAAAATAGAGTGTTAGTAATTAAAATTTAATAACGTAATTCAGCATCTTATGTCTAAAAGTTTAAGAATGCTGATTTTTATTTTAAACATAATTTTAAATGTTGGAAACTACAGAAAATATATGTCTAAAGGTAAAAAATCATGAAAATAATTCAATACAGAAGCAGAAATATAGGAAAAACTTCATCTGAAGATTACTGTAGTCAAAATATGGATTTATCAATTAAAAATCCATGGATAAGCATAAATCCGAATTATAAAACGATAAACACAGATAAAGCTAAAGATAATGCCGATTTAATGTCTAAAGCCTATCAGGACATTATCAAAATAAGAAAAGAAAATCCAGTTCTGATTTATGGCAAATTAAAAATGATAAATATTGAAAATAAAAATATTTTTGCTTATACGAGGACTCTTGCCGATAAAAAAATGCTTGTTCTTCTTAATATATCTGAAGAAAAAATAATTTTTAATGTTCCTGATGAAATTAATATGAAAGATAGTATAAAATTGCTTTGTAATTTAGAGATTGAAGAGAACGACAATTCTAAAATTACTTTAAATCCTTATGAAGCTAGAATCTACGAATTAAACAATTAAAATAGCATTTTATAATTCATGTGATAAACTTTCTTTTGCTAAAATAATTTTTTTTCTTGCAATTCCACCTGCATAACCGCCAATTTCGCCATTTTGCCTTAAAACTCTATGGCAGGGAATTAAATAATGTATAGGATTTTGCCCAATTGCACTTCCTACCGCTCTTGATGCTTTATGGCTTTCTACTATGTCGGCAATATCTTTATAGGATAAAATAAAACCTTTGGGGATTTTTAATAATGTTTGCCAGATTTTTAGCTGAAACTTTGTTCCTATTAGATAAAGTTTTAATTGAGTTTTTTCATTATTGGAATAAAAAATCTGTTTTATAATTTTTTCTGTTTTAGTTTCATTTCTTTCAAAATTGGCATTTATCCATTTATTTTTAAATTTATTAATATAATTATCTGATTCGGTGAGAAATTTTAATTCAATAATACCTTTGTCACAAATAGCTATGAATGCTTTGCCAAAAGGTGTTTCATTTATTCCATAAACAATATTTAAGTTTTCTCCAATATTTTTAAAACTTTTAGAGTTTATTGTTTCAAAAGTTACATCTAAATCATTCATTCGGCTTGAAGCGGCGATACTAACTTTAGAATAATTATCAAGAATGCTTTTAGATTTGCATAAAACATTTTTAGCGTGTTTTGATGTAGTATATTCAAAGAATTTGTTAGGGCTTATCCCTATCTGTCTTATAAATAAGTCATTAACAGAAAATTCGTACTCCCCTATATAATCAGCAATATCTTTTAATGACGGATGATTTTTATAATTATTTTCAAGATAAATTATTGCTTTTTCTATTAATTCGTAATCGTTACTCATTATATATAGTGCCTATTATTTAATTAGAATATAGTTATAAAAGGTTAATCAAAAATAATATATTGAAGCTAACAAAGATAAGTATTTTTCATAATGAAAAATCTGTAAAAATAAATTATTATAAAATCACTGAGGGATCTTGGGATAAACATTAAGACCCCTCAGACTTTTTTTATACATAAAAATTAATCAATAGTAATCTTTAATTTAAGAGCCTTTATTATAGCCACAGCATCATCAAAATATAAATCTGTATCATTCTCTAAAATATCTCGCAGTTGCTCTTTGCTCATTCCTGTCTTTTTTAAGATTTCAGCTGTCTTGCCCTGTTTATTTACAATTGCTTTTAATGAAGCTAAAAATGGTGCAATATCATCATTTTCCGTAATTAGGTTCAGGTTCTTATTTAAATCTTTAATCATTGATTTTTTCCTTTAATGTTTAACTGTTTAGTCTAAGTTTAATACTTTATTGCTAAAATTATAAGCTAAACCATAAAATAGATTTAGCTTAATTTTACATTTTTTTTATTAGACCATTTTAATCAGGTAATTTAATATCTTTACCGGTAGTTACTTCAAAATTAATTCTATCATTTCTAGCTTGTAGATTTTTTTGTGCTTGAATTGCAATACCCTGTAAATCTCCAGACATAGTTTTTGTCACTGCATAAACGACTGCACTAGAAATAAAAGGTATAGCTATCAATCCAGCATTAATTAACGGTGAAGTTTTTTGTGGTTTCACTTCATCAAAAAAATGTTCACTATGTTTACTTGCTTCTATTGCTATTTTAGAAATAATTGCAATAGTTGATCCAAAAATAAAGCCAGATCCAGCAGCCATAAAACTTGCTATGTTGCCAAATTTATTAATAGAGTTTTTTGCATTTTTTTCTAAGTCTTTTTCGATTTGAGGATTATTTTTTAAAAAAATAAGGTCTTTCTTTTGTTCTTGCATTTCTAGTTTCATCGCTTCAGCATCTACAAAAGTGTTGTTATGGATATTTGTTATATCTCTTGTTTGATAGTCATCAAATGAACTAGGATATCTATTAAAAGTACTAAATGAATTATAGGAATAAGGATATCTGTTATAATAAGACACCAGCTGCCTCCAATAATAAAATAAATAAACTCTTATTTGTAATTATCTTAGCAATAAATAAAGTTATAAAACATAAACATTAATATTATTGTTACATTAACTTATGCTATTAAAAAATAAAACAATAAACTATTAATCGCTATAAACATTCTTCCCATCAATCGAATACATTTTCTTTCGCTCAAGAACAATAGCTTCAATTTGCTCAAGAAAATCCTGCTTATTTTCATTTTTAATCATATTTAACATGTAATTTAAATAATCAACAAATTCTTCCGTAGAGTTTTTGACGTTTTTACTGTTTTCAAAGAGCATATCTTCTGCTAATTCGGGATTTGTGGAGGCAATTCTTGTCATATCCCTAAAACCGCTTGCGGCTAAGGTCATTGCGAGCTGTGAAACTTCTTTGTCGGGATAATTTTGCACAAGTCCAAACAGTGTCTGACTTATTAAAAGCGGCATGTGACTTATTAAAGAAACAGCTTTATCATGGACATGTGCCTCTGTTATTATCGGAATAGCTCCCATTTTTTCTATTATTGAAATGAGCAGGTCTAAATCTTCCTGTTTTGTAGTTTTTTGAGGAGTTAATACCCATTTTGCTCCGTTATATAAATGTTCGGGGGCATGCTCAAAGCCTTTGTTTTCAGTTCCTGCCATAGGATGACCGCCTATGAAATTTATTTTCTTAGGCAAGGCTTCGACAAAGTCGTTTATCGCTCCTTTAATGCTTGCAGCATCGGTAATAATGCAATTTGGGTTTACTATTTCCGATAAATCCTCAATAGTAGAATTAATTTTACTTATAGGAGTGCAAACAAAAACAATATCAGCTGATTTTAATATATTCAAATCAGTTGAGCAATTATCAGTAATTCCTGAATTTATTACTTTATCAATAGTTTCCTTACTTCTTGAGACCCCGAGCAGAGAAAAGCCTTGGCTTTTCAGCGATTTTAAAATAGAACCGCCGATTAAACCAAGACCTATTACTCCGATTGTTAATTTCTTATCCATACTAGACAGGTACTGTAAGTCTTTCAGTAAGGAAAGTAATTTCTTTCATTAAGGAATCGAATTGCTCCAAGGTTAGACTTTGTGCGCCATCTGATGAAGCGTTATCAGGGTCATTGTGAACTTCAATCATTAATCCGTCAGCACCTGAAACAAGAGCTGCTTTTGACATAGGATTAATTAAATATCTTCTTCCTGTTCCATGGCTCGGGTCAACGATTACAGGTAAGTGTGAGTATTTTTTGATTACAGGAATTGAAGCCAAATCAAGCATATTTCTTGTATAAGTTGAATCAAAGCCTTTAACTCCTCTTTCACAAAGAATTACGTTTAAATTTCCTGCGTACATAATATGTTCAGCCGCTAATAAAAATTCTCTTATTGTTGCAGAAGGTCCTCTTTTAAGCATTACAGGCTTTCCGCATTGACCGACAGCTTTTAAAAGCTTGAAGTTTTGCATATTTCTTGCACCAATTTGAACAATATCAGCATAATTAGCAACAAGCTCAACGTCCATACTGTCCATAACTTCGGTTATAACAAGAAGTCCTGTTTCTTTTCTTGCTTCTGCAAGGTATTTAAGTCCTGTTTCTTCTAAACCTTGGAAATCATAAGGGCTTGTTCTCGGTTTGAAAGCTCCGCCTCTTAAAATTGTTGCGCCTGAAGCTTTTACAGCTCTCGCAACGGTTAAAAGGTCTTCAGGATTTTCTTCTACGCTACAAGGACCAGCCATTACAACAGCTGAACCGCCACCGATTTTAACGCCATTTGCAAATTCAATAACGGTATCGTTTGACTGTCCTTCTCTACTGGCAAGTTTAAAAGGTTCTTGAACGAGTTTAACTTCTCTTACCCCATCCATTGAAGCAATAGATTGTGGTTGAATTAATCTTTTATCACCAATAGCAGCAATAACGGCCATTACTTCACCGCTATTAAGAATGGTTTTAAAACCAAGGTTTTCCATTCTGCTAATTACTTTATCAATCTGTTCTTGGGATGCCTTAGGCTCCATTACAATAATCATTTTTTAAGCGCCTCCTGCTTTTTATTTTTGTGTATCTTTAATTTTCTATTAAATTGAAAAAAAATTCCAGTAAAAAAACTATTTTATTTAGTTTCTTGTATTTTTATGGGACTAAATGCACGAGTAGTAAGAGCATTTTTGTATTCATCGGTAAAATGAGCATAATCAAATATCATAATACCGTTTGCTCCGTTACTTCTTGCAGTAACAAACTGTTTTAGTAAATCTGCTGGAGTTTCAGCATTAAATGGTTGGAATAACCCCGGGTAAATCTTTACATTTGCAGGCACTTTTTGTTTCATTTCAGACATATAATTGCGTATAAGATCTGTATCTCCACCTAAAACAAGCGGAGTAAAAGCATCTACAAGACCATTTGCCGCCCAGACATCCCAGTTTTGCAATTTTTTAATGTTTGCCTCGTAAGCATTAGGGAATACCACCGCTGTAACCATTACATTATGCTGTTTAATTACTGCACTGGCTTTAGTCACGAATTCTGTAACTTTATTTTGCCTGTAATTTACCCATTTTTCCCAACATTTTTCTGTTCTTGATAGAAGTGCTGGGTCAACTCCATACATTTTTTTGAATTCTCTTCTTGCATATTGAGAATAGCCCCATGTTGAGCCGAGATAATTAGGGAAAGTATCGGCTAAACTTGCAGGGTATCTGATATAGTCAAGATTAATTCCATCAACTTTATAATTTGTGCTTATTTCGTCTATTAATTCTAACAAGAATTTCTGAACACAAGGATTTGCAGGGTCAAGAAAATAGCTTGAATTTTCCAACTCTGATTTTGACGGGGAATTGTCAAGATAGGCTCTCCTTTGAATATTCGCCCAATCAGGATGGACAGAAATAATATTTTTATATTTTTCTGTTTTTGGCTCAGAACCGACATTAAAGGTTTCAAACCATACATGTACTTTCAATCCTCTTTTATGAGCTTCCTCTACCCAAACAGCAAGAGGGTCAAAGCCTTTAAATGCTTGCATTTGATTTGTTACCGAATATTTATCCATTGTTTTACTCGGGAAAATTGTGTATCCATGATAATAAGTTTCAAGAAAAACATTTTTTATCCCCGAATTTTTTATTCTTTCAAGGGTATTAGTTATACTTTCAGGAGTTTTTTCAGTTGGTCTTACCCATATACCGTTAAACTCATCAGCAATATATGGTACTGCCCCGTAAAACGATTTATTAGAGGCTTCAATGCTCATTTTAGATAATTTATAAACATTATCATAATTTTGCTGATTAAATTGTTTTTTTGCCTTGCTAATATCCGTTTTAGCCGTTTTTAGGTAATTCATACTCATAATATAGTTGGGAGTATGTTTTTCATTACTCTTGAATAAGCTATATACTTCTTTTTTAGCATCATTATATTTTGTTTGAGCTTTGTAGATATAGCTTTCAGGTGTTATATCACTTTCAACTTCATTTTTATCAAAGTTAATTGTTACTTTTGCCCCTTCAATAAGATTTTTCAAAATCCATTGCTTAGCTTTACCGTTTCCGCTTATTACATAACCGTCTTTTGGTATTGTTGAATCAGCCCCGCTTGTTTTCACGACTCTGTTATTTTGTATAATGGCTTCTAATCCATATTCATTAGTGCCTGTTCTTTCGCCGTAAGATCTTGTATAGATTAAAAGCTGGTTTGATCCTCTAAAACCGGGATAATAAGCTCCTCGTTGGTTTGATTCCGCATTAGGATTCAAGCCGCTTATAGGAAAAGAAGATTTAAAAAATAAAACTGATGCTTTTTCAGTTGCTTTTGGTGTTTGTTCATTAATAGGCGTTAAATTTTCAGAATAAACAGGATGAGAAAATATTAATAAACTTACAATCGCTGAATATAAAATCTTTTTCATCTATTACTATCCTTTTTATTTGCTGTTCTTAAGTTCTTGAATTGTAGTATCTATTGCAGAGTGAATTAGTCCGTTTGTTGCAATAATATTTTTTACTTTAAAGTCATAGTTTTCAACTGCAAAATTTGATACTTTTCCGCCTGATTCTCTTACGATACAAATTCCAGCCGCAACGTCCCATGGGGAAAGTCCCATTTCCCAAAATCCGTCTAACCTTCCACAAGCAACATAACATAGATCAAGAGCCGCTGAACCAGGTCTTCTTACAGCTTGAGCTTCATATATGAATTTTGTGAAATATTTTAAATTTTCTTCAATCATTGCTTTATTAGTACCCGGAAAACCTGTGGCTAATAATGCTTTTCTTATGGAGTCTACTGAGGTAACTTGAATTTTATCATTATTTAGATATGCGCCTTTATCTTTGATAGCCCAGAACATTTCTTTTTTAAAGGCATCGTAAACAACACCTATGCAAGGCTCTCCCTTATAAAGCAGGCCAATAGAAACTGCAAAATGCGGGAAATTATGAGCATAATTTGTTGTGCCGTCAATAGGGTCAATTACCCATACATAATCACTTGTGCTATCACCGCTTAATCCTGATTCTTCGGCTAGAAATTCATGCTCGGGGAAATTTGATTTGATAATTGATAATATTTTTTCTTCAGCTGCCTTGTCAGCATTGGTTACAAGGTCAAATTCACTACTTTTAAAAAGTATTTCTTTTGCTTTTCCAAAAAAGTCAAGTTGTATCTTCCCTGCTTCAATTGCCGCTTCTTTAGCAATGCTAATTAACTTTTCATTATCAATCATATTTAATCTCCCGATAAAAGCACTTGATTATAATTCGTAAATTTTATGATATTATGCTTACTATTTAGAATCATTTTTACATAAAAATAATACACGGAGAAGTGCTAAAATGTTTGAATTAAAAGTTGAAGGACACTTTGCGTCAGCGCATAGATTGCTAAATTATCAAGGCAAATGTGAAAACCCGCATGGTCATAATTGGAAAGTCGAAATCTATGCTAGAGGCGAAAACTTAGATAACTCAAATATTTTAATTGATTTTAAAATTTTGAAAAAAGAATTGAATCTTGTCTTGGAAGAGCTTGATCATATTGATTTGAACGAACACGAACCGTTTATAGGTCAAAGCCCAAGCAGTGAGTATATTTCAAAATATATTTATAACGAATTAAAAAAGAGAATTCCTCAGCTTTATAAAGTTTCCGTATGGGAAACTGAAAGAGCAAGAGCTAGTTATTGGGAAGAATAATATATTTTAGCTCTTCTATAAATGTATTGTAATTATCGCTAAAAAATTATAAAATATTCTTATGATGTTTTATAAGGAATGTTCATGTCGATAGCATATATCGGATTAGGCTCAAATATAGGTGATAGGCTGGGATATATTCAACAATCCTGCAAAATGCTCAATGATATTGAGGGAATACAGGTAGTTGAATGTTCAAGCTTTTATGAAACTGAGCCTTTTGGATATAAAGAACAAGAATGGTTCGTTAATGCTATTGTGATTGTTAAGACAGAATTATCTGCTGAAAATTTGCTGGATGTTTGTGCCGATATTGAAAAAAGACTCGGAAGAGACAGGCAAAAACAAAAAATACAATGGGGACCAAGAACTGTCGATTTGGATATACTTTTCTTTGATGATAAGATTATCTCAACAAGTTTCTTGCAAGTTCCACATCCAAGAGTTCATTTAAGAGCTTATGCTTTAGTTCCTTTGCTTGAGATAGCGGCTAACTATGTGCATCCTGTTCTTAAAAAAACAATAGAAAAATTGCATGATGACCTTGAAAACCCTGAAGAAGTTTATTTATACGGCACAAGAAGAATATGAAATCTAAAATAAATCAAAAAATAATTGAAAATAAAAATAAACCAAGTTTGATACCATTTGTCGTTTCGGGCTTTCCAAGTCTTGAAGTAACAAAACAACTTTTAAAAGAATTTTCAAATAATGACAAAATATCAGCGATAGAAGTCGGTATTCCTTTTTCGGATCCGCTTGCAGATGGTCCAGTAATTGCTAAGGCAGCTAAAGAAGCTATTGCAAACGGCACAAATCTTTCAAGTATTTTTGAAATGCTTAAAGAGGTAAAAGAGGACGTTTCTACTCCAATAATTTTATTTTCTTATGTAAATCCTATTGTGAGAATGGGGATTGATACATTTTTTAAAAAAGCTGAAGAGTCTGGAGTTTCAGGGCTTATAATACCTGATTTACCTGTTGAAGAAGCTGATGCTTTTCTTGAATATTGCAATAAAACAAATATTGACTTGATTATGCTTGTTGCGCCAACTTCTGACAATCAAAGAATTAACAAAATCGTTGAAGTTTCAAAAGGTTTTATCTATCTTGTTTCCTCAACGGGCGTAACCGGTGTTAGAGAAGGATTTTCTGATATGTTATCGGGCTTGATTAAAGAAATAAGATCAAAAACTGATGTTCCTGTCTGTGTTGGTTTTGGTGTATCTAAAGCAATACACATCAACGAATTAAAAAATATGGATGTTAACGGTGCAATTGTAGGAAGTGCCATTGTAAAATTAATTGATGAAAACAAGCACACACCCGACTTAATCCCTGTAAAACTAAATGAGTATATTGATTCACTATTTTCAGCAAACGGAATAAAAGCATGACTTCAATTGCTATAATTGGCGGTGGTCCTGCTGGTTTTATGGCGGCAATTTCTGCTGCTGAAAATGCTGAAAATAAAAATATTAAAATAGTTATTTTTGAAAAGAATGAACCTCTTAAAACCATTTTATGCACAGGAAATGGAAGATGTAACATAACAAATAATATAGTGAATTATAGAGAATTGGCTTCAAATTATCCTCGAGGAGAGAAGTTTTTATATTCAGTTTTTAGTCGTTTTGCGGTTACTGAAACTATCGAGTGGTTTAAAAATAATGGAGTAAGACTTTACACTCAAGATGACAATAGAATGTTTCCAACTACTGATAAAGCGGAAACAATAAGAGATATGCTCTTACAGAAAGTAAAAAGTATGAATATTAAAGTATATTCTGATGAAAATGTTATCAATATTGAAAAAGTTAATGATATTTTTAAAATAACTACTGATAATAGCTCATACTCTTTTGACAAATTAATTATGTCGACAGGTGGAAGCACTAAAAATAATTATGCTTATAATCTTGCTGAAAAATTGGGCATTAAGTCTACCGAAAGAAAACCGTCTTTAGTTGGTTTGAAAATTCGAGAAAATTATCTGACAAAATTATCAGGTGTAAGTGTTTCAAGTTGTATAATAAATTTATTATTTAATAATAAAAAAGTATCAAAAGTTGAGGGTGATTTTATAATTACTCACAAAGGCATTTCTGGTCCTGTGATTTTTAAAGCCTCTGCTGCTGCTGCGTTTTTAAATTATAATGCCCAATATCCATTGATTTTAGAAATAAATTTTGCACCTACTTATAATTATGAAACCTTAAATGAAGAACTTTTAGAAAAATTTGATTCGCAAAAAAACACATCAATTTCAAATTTATTAAAAACCTATTTACCAAAATCGTTAGCCGTTGAATTATTAAATATGGATGCGATTGAACCTGAAAAAAAATCTGGTGACATAACTAAACTTGAACGTAAAGCCATTCTTGATTTTATTTTAAATTTCAAATTAACCGCAATTGCTACTTTTCCCGAAGGTGAAATGGTAACAGCAGGTGGTGTGGACTTAAAACAAATTAATTCCAAAACTTTAGCCGCAAAATCAGATGAAAATATTTTCTTCTGTGGTGAAATTCTTGATATTGATGGATATACAGGCGGATTTAATCTTCAACAATGCTGGTCAACAGGCTATATTGCTGGATTATCAGCTGTAATTTAAGCGATACTTATTACTATTTTCTTATACTCTTCAAATAAGTATTCTATTTCCTTCATTAAAGGTAAAGTTTGAGCTTCAAAATAATTTTGAGCTTTTGAATAATCTTTGTTTTTAATTGCATCAATGATAACTCTTCCAGTTTGGTGAATTTTCTGATGAGGCAAATCAATTTTTGCAAAAATCACTTTTTCTTCTACAGATGGTTTATAGTTAAAGTACCATTTGCCGAACTTGCAAAGTGTGTGATCTAAAGCTATGTCAATATTATAATTTTTTGCATTAACGGCAGATTGAAGCTTTTTAACCCAATTTCTATGATCATCAAGCCTTAAATTAAGAAAATATATTTTTTCCATTTTTTCAAGAGAAGAAGACATATTTATTAAAGTTGCTGATAAATTTTGAACATCTATTTGCTCATTTAAAATTGCTGAAGATTGTTGACTTATTAAGGCAAGCTGATCAGATACAGAACTTACCGACACACTTATTATTTGTAATACAGTACTGATTTCTTGAGTTTTCAATGATGTACTATTAAAATCTTCTGTTACATGTTTAATAATTGCATCCATTTTATCTATTTGATCATTTATTGATATAAGATTTGAATTTAAATCTTGAAATTGTATTTCACTATCTTGTAAAGATTTTAGTGTTATAGATGAGGCTAATATTGTGGAATTGACAACCTTTTGAATGTTAATTACTTCATTTTTCACTGTCTCTGTTGAGCTACCTGTTTTTTCAGATAAGCTTTTAATTTCTTCAGCAACTACCATAAATCCTTTTCCATGCTCTCCTGCTCTAGCTGCTTCAATTCCGGCATTTAAAGACAAGAGACTAGTTTTTGAAGCTATACTGCGAATTGTTTCTAAAACATCTCCTATGGAATTAGAACCATGTTTAAGTTTAATCATTTGATCCTCAAGTGTAAGAGAAACTTCTTTAAGTTTTACAAAACTTCCCATTACATTTTGAGCCTGAGCTTTACTTAAATTAGTACATTTAATTATATTTTCCGCAATTTGTCTTAATTCATCGCATTTTTTTACATCTTCTTTTGCTATCATTGCAGATTCATGAACGGAAGCAGTAATCTCTTCAACGCTATTCAATACATTTTCCTGTTGATCACAAGATCTATCAATGGATTCTTTAATTGACTCGCAGCTTAAAATTATTGCAGAGGATTTCTTTTTTAAAATTATTCCCTGCTCAAGAATTGAGAATATTTTTTCAACCAATCCTAAAATTAATTCATGAGATTTATGAAACAAGAATTCAATAACCTCACCTAATTGTCCTAAATCTTTATTATTAAAGGTAATATCGAAAGGTTTATGTAATATTTTAACCTCTTCCAGTTCATGAATTGAATTAGAATATATTTTTTTATTCAAATAATTCATTAAACCAATATAAAACATACTACTTATAGCCATAAAACATAAAAGTGTAAATAATGAAACTTTCATGACGATAAATATTGCCAATGATGTCTGAATGACTATAAAAGCCAAAATCATAAAACGATTTTTCATATTCTATTATTTAACCCAAGATTAACTGAACTTACTATACTCATAGTATAATAATAAAATATCTTATAATATACTCTTTTAGAGTGAAAAAAAACAAACTAAAAATCAATATTTAAAAGTAGCACTTTTACAGGCTAAATTATGTATTTTCATAAGAGAAGAACCGGGTATTATCGGAGTAAATTGCACCATATTTCTTGAACTCTGGTGCTCAATAAGTGAGTTATTAGAGTTATATCTGACCATTTCTGTTATTGAAATTAAATTTCTATAACACTCAGAAACGTTATGTGTGTATATATATTTTGTTTTATTTTTCGGTTTTTTATACTCAAGTTTTGTCCAATAATCAATATAATTGGCATCTTTTTCAATACTTTCAAGGTCAATATACCATTTTTCTGTTTTTGTTTCGTCAATTTTAGCCCAATAGGTTTCAGATAAAACCCTATATTGAGTTAAAATACAAATTAAAAGAGAAAAACTATAAAGTATTTTTTTCATTTATACCAATCCAACTTAATTTTTGATAATTGAATTTTTAAAATACACTACTCGAGCGATTTGCTTCTTTTCTTAAGAATTATTTTGTTTTAACAAATCTAGGAGTAATAGAAGAAGCCCTATGCTGTCAGATCTGTAAAGTTTTTGTTTTTGCTGACTTTTTATTTTTTAAAAAATAAAAAGTTAGTTGATTGCTTTAGACATCGAAATTTTCTTGTGATAAAAGAATTAAGTCAGTATAGCAAAAAGTTTAGCATTACGTTTTATCGATTATTTTGTTAGGTTCGCATAAATCTAATATTCTTTTTGCAAAATATATTGAATTCATCATGCCATGACTGCCTATTGCCATAGTAGCGACAGGTACGCCTTTAGGCATCTGACAAATAGAAAGTAAAGCATCAAATCCGTTTAAAGCTCCCACATCTCTAGGAACCCCGATGACTGGAAGTTTAACTTTTGCGGCAATAACACCGGGTAGTGCTGCTGAAAGTCCTGCTACACCTATGATTATTTTGGTTTCACCCTCTTTTTGAATAAGTTCTAAATATTCCAAAAGTTCTTCAAGATTTCTATGAGCGGAATAAATTTTAAATTCATAGTCAATACCAATTGACTCTGCAAGTGTTAAGGCTGGTTTTACAAACTCTTCATCACTTTCAGAACCGGCAATTATAACTAATTGTTTCATTTTATTCTCCAATATCGGATCTATAGTATTTATCTTCATATTCTAGTAATTCTGCTGCTGTATAGACCTCACCAGCAGGGCTTTTGCCTGATGCACATATTGATAAGACTCTTCCACCATTAGATACAAGGTTTCCTTCTTGTTCTTTAACTCCTGCGTAGAATACTTCAACATTATATTTAGTTTTTAATTCTTCAGCATTTTTAATTAAACTTCCTTTTTTATGTTTAATTGGATATCCTTCTGCTGCTATAACCAAACAGAAAGAAATGCCGTCATTCCAGTTTAAAATTGCTTCATCAAGTCTTTTATTGACGCAAAGACTAAATAACTCAAGTAAGTCAAAATTCATATGCATCATAATAGCCTGTGTTTCAGGATCACCAAAACGCATATTATATTCTAAAACTCTGACACCTTGATCAGTAAGCATTATACCTGAATACACAATACCATGAAAATCAGCATTTTCAGCTCTTAAAGCCTTGCTTAGAGTGTTCGAATATTCTTTAAGGCTTTGCTGATGTTGTTTACTCATATTAACAGGGCAGTATGCACCCATTCCTCCTGTATTAGGCCCGCTATTGTTATCAAAAAGCCTTTTGTAATCTCTTGCAGGAATTAATGGAAGAAGTGTTCTTCCATCCCATAATGAAATAAGTGAAACTTCATCTCCTTCTAAAAATTCTTCAATTACTATTTTTTTAGAAGATTCCCCAAACATTCCCGAAAGATACTCAGAAAGAATCATCCATGCTTCTTCTTGAGAATTTGCAATATAAACACCTTTTCCCGAGGCTAATCCGTCTGCTTTTATAACATATGGAGCATTAAACTCTTGAAGAACATCATCAGCCTGTGAAATATCCGTGATAAGCTTATATCTTGCTGTTGGAATATTATTTCTGACCATAAAATCTTTAGCAAATGATTTTGAACCTTCAAGATTTGCCCATTTTTTATTTGCACCGATACAATTAATTCCCACTTCTTCGAATTTATCGACAAAACCGCCTACAAGAGGAGCTTCAGGACCAATTATAACCATATTGATGTCGTTTTCAAGCACTTTTTTTACTAAATCATCAATATTTTCAGCGGTTAAAACTGTTCCAAGTTTTTTAAACCCATCATTGCAGTCATACAAAAAAAGTTTGTTGAGCATAGGGGATTGTTTTATTTTCCATGCAAGTGCATGTTCTCTTGCTCCACCACCATATAAAAGTACTCTCATTGTATTTCTCCTTCACAAAAAAGTTTATCGGGACATAATTCTGTATCAAATAACAAATGTTCTATTACATGGGGATATAAAATATGTTCAATCTTGTGTATTTTTATTTCCATCTCTGATAATAGCATATCTTTTTTTATTCTAACAGCACGTTGAGCAATTATTTCCCCTGCATCAACTTCTTCATTGACATAATGAACAGTTACTCCTGTACGTTCATTATCGGAGTTATAAGCCCTTTCAATAGACTTAGTTCCTTTAAATTCAGGCAATAAAGATGGATGTATGTTTATTATTTTTCTGTCAGCAAGAGCTTGAGCAGATAAAATCCTCATATATCCTGCCAGAACAATTAAATCAAAGTCATTTTTATTGAGAAAATCAACAGTTTTCTCAAAAGGAACAAAATAATTTTTTATGTTATTTTGTTTTGCTCTTTGTAGAAAAAAACTGTCTTTTTTGTCAGAAACTGCTGTGAATTCAATATCTAAATCTTTAAAATAATCTATTATCGCTTGAAAATTACTTCCATTACCTGAGCCAAACACGGCTACTTTCTTCATTTTTAACAATTCTCCCGAATTCAAACGGAGCATATTTTTCACATATTTTAAATATGGTGTCTTTATTTTTTTCTTCTGCTATTATGCACATTCCAACTCCCATGTTAAATACTTTATAAGCCTCTTCTTGGGATATAAGTTTTAATAGGGCTTTAAACAGCTTAGTTTGAGGAATATTTTTCTTTAAAACCTCTGCTTGTAATCCATCAGGAATAACTCTGCATAAATTTCCCTCAATTCCGCCACCTGTAATGTGTGCAACTGTTTTCACAAGACCTTTCTCAACAAGTTCTGCTATTTCATTTACAAATATATGAGTAGGTTTTAAACTTTCTTTAAATAGCTCTTCACTTAATAAACCATCATTATAAAGTTTTCGGACTAATGAAAATCCGTTAGAGTGCGGTCCACTTGAGCATAAGCCTATAACAATATCATTTTCACAAACATTCTCTTTATTAAGCAGATCAGTTTTTTTAACCGCACCAACAGCAAATCCTGCAACGTCAAAATGATTTTCTTTAACTAAATCTCCAAGTTCTGCGGTTTCTCCGCCAAGTAAAAGACAATCAAACTGTTTTAGTTTCTGTTTTAATGAATTAACGAAATCGGCTAATAATTCCACTTCAATTTTATTAGCGGCAATATAGTCAAGAAAGAAAAGAGGTTTTGCCCCTAAACAAATAAGGTCATTTAAGTTCATTGCTATTAAATCTTGAGCTATTGAATCCGTCATTCCGTTTTCAAGGAGGGGAATTATTTTAGTTCCCACTCCATCACAGCAAGCAGCAAGGTAATAATCTTTGAAAACAGGATGTTCATATAAACCTGCAAACATTCCTATATTTTTATTGGAAACAGATTTAGCGATTAGCTCTGTAAGCATATCAGCTTTTACTAAATCAACTCCTGATGATTTATAATCCACATGAATTCCTTTCAAAACAGTTGTAACACCAGCCGCTCTGACCAAAATATTGTTTTAATCCTTGCAAATGAATAAATTCGACACTATCAGCACCTATAAAATCAGCAATCTGTTGTTCTTTTGAATATTTTTCAGCTATAAGCTGTTCTTTATCAGGAATATCCACTCCCCATCCGCAAGTATTAACTATCATAGGAGAAGCAATTTTAAAATGGATTTCTTTAGCTCCTGCTTCTCTTATCATTTTCACAAGAATTTTTGAAGTTGTTCCCCTTACCAGAGAATCATCAACAAGTATTATTCTTTGATTTTCAATGACGGATTTTATCGGAATAAGTTTTTGACGTACGCTTTTTTCTCTGTCTTTCTGTCTGGGCTGAATAAAAGTCCTGCCCACCCAATGATTTCTCAATAAACCTATTTGTAAAGGTATTCCAGATTCTTGAGAATAACCTATTGATGAGGCTAAACCGGAATCCATAACAGGAACGACAATATCTGCATTAGTCTTATTTTGTTTTGCTAAGGTTTTTCCAAGTTCTACCCTTGAGAGATAAACGTTTCTTCCAAATACGTTTGAATCAGGGCGAGAAAAATAAATATGTTCAAAAACGCATTGTTTTGTTTCAATTTTTTCGTGAAATCTTTCGATTCTATACCCGTTTTTGCTTACTTCAACAGCTTGCCCTGCCTGTATTTCAAAAACTTTATTAATTGTCAGATTTTGAAAAGCACTATCTTCAGAAGCTAAAAATATACCTTCCTTTGCTTCACATAAGAAAAGAGGTCTGTATCCAAGCGGATCTCTATATGCAAAGACTCTTTCTGGCAACGCGACAAGAATTGACCAAGCTCCACCACTGAAATTTTGCTGTAAAATTTTGCCGACTTCTACTAAGTCCCACGTTGAAGGAGCAGAACAAAGCTCTTTAATTACTTTTTTGATAATCATTTCGGTATCAGAGGAAGTTGTAAAAACTTCTCCGTTAAGCTCTAATTCTTTCATCATGCTAACGGCTTTACCGATGTTTCCGTTATGAGAAATAGCAACAGTTTCATTTAGAAAATTCAACAAATATGGTTGTGCATGAAGTTTATCCGAATTTCCTTGAGTAGAATACCTTACATGCCCTATACCAAAATATCCCGATATTTCATCAATCAGTTCACCTCTAAGAGCAGTTGAAACAAGCCCCTGCTCTTTGTATAGAGAAAGGACGGAATCTCCACAGCAAACACCTGCGCTTTCCTGACCTCTATGCTGAAGCATGAAAAGACCTTCTTTTATATATGGAGCAATCGGATTATTATAAGCGTATCCGCCAAATATACCGCACTCTTCACCTATTTTCATCTTTCCATCTCCGATTGAATTAAAAGATTAAAACTATCTATAAGTTCGTCTATATTAAAATTAAAACCGTTGAATTTAATTAATGACCCTTTGCAAAGACCTATTTTTTTATAAGGAATATTACTTGAGCAAAGTAAGCTTTCAATTTCAGTATCTTTTCGAGTAGAAACTAAATATCTTCCTGTTATTTCTCCGAACATTGAAGCTAATAAGTCATTAGAATGTGGGAATTCTCCTTCGAATCCAATATTTTCCGTTGCTAAAGATTTAAATAATGCTCCAAAAATACCAAAATAAGAAACACTTCTACATCCGCCAAGCAGTTCTTTTTTATGGGAATTATCAATAAATTCTCGTAATTTGAATTCTAATTCAACGTCAGTTTTATCAACTTTTCCACCAATAAAATCAAACAATATTTTTTGATATAACGAACCGCCTAATGAGGAATTTTCATCAAGCTGTTTGCCTATGACATAAACTGATTCACCTGATTTAAAGTGGCTTCGTATTATATTTTTATAATTATTAATATATCCGATAGCTCCAATTGTAGCTGTTGGGTAGACTCTATCGGTTTCTGTTTCATTATAAAAAGAAACATTGCCCGATGCTACAGGGATATTTGTTTCCTTACAGGCTTGAGCCAAGCCGTCAATTGATTTTACAAACTGATAAGCTGCTTCGTTTTTTTCGGGATTTCCATAATTCATGCAGTCAGTAATCCCTAATGGATTAAACCCATCAGCTGTGAGATTTCTAAATGATTTCCAAGCTGCGTTTCTTGTTCCTTCATAAGGATCTAAAAAAGCTTGTAAAGGTAAAGAATCTATTGTTACTCCAATAACTCCGCCTTCTTCATAAGCCCATATTCCTGAAGAGCTTGAAACCCCAGGTTTTAAAACTGTTCTTGTTCCTACCATATGGTCATATTTTGAATAAATCCACTCTTTTGAAACAAAATTAGGATTTGCTACAATTTTATAAATTGCTTTTTTAATATCATATTCGGTATTGAGTTTTTTATTTGCGTATTCATCAATATAAAGCGGCTTTTCTTCATTTAAATCGTAGAAAATACCTTCTGTAAGTAATTTAGGAGGAACGCATGCCTGTAATTTACTGTTAAAAAATAATCTATATTCTTGTTCTTCAATTGTTTCACCGATTACAGAGGAAGGAATCCCATATTTATTACAAATATCAAGAACTTCTTGTACTCCGCTATCCTCAACAACAAATAACATACGCTCTTGCGACTCTGAAAGCATAATTTCCCAAGGTTGCATTTCATCTTCACGAACATGCACTCTATCAAGATAAAGATTTATTCCGCAATTGCCTTTGTCTGCCATTTCAGCGCTGGAAGATAATAAACCTGCCGCTCCTAAGTCCTGACAGGCTAAAACGTTTTTTATCTTTACTATTTCAAGTGTGGCCTCAATTACCAGTTTTTTCATAAAAGGATCACCGATTTGAACAGAGGGTCTATCTTCACCAGACCTGCCTGAAAGCTCTTTTGATGCGAAAGAAGCTCCATGAATACCATCTCTTCCTGTTTCAGCACCCATTAGAATAACTTTATTATTAGGTATAGCTTTTGCTGATTGGATTTTATCTTCTTCGACAATCCCAACCGCCATAACATTTACCAGAGGATTAGCTTTATAGTTATCATCAAAAAGAACTTCTCCTGCTACTGTTGGAACGCCAATAGCATTTCCATATCCTGAAATACCGCTTACAACGCCTTCAAAGATATGCTTAGAATAATTATCATTAAGTGGGCCGAATTTTAAAGAATCTAATAACGCAATCGGTCTTGCTCCTATTGCTAAGATATCTCTGACAATGCCTCCAATACCAGTTGCTGCACCTTGATAAGGTTCTACAGCCGAGGGATGATTATGTGATTCAGCCTTAAAAACTACCACATGCTTTCCAATCTTAATTCCGCCTGCATTTTCTCCAGCTGAAACAGCTCCACCTAAAGGTAAACGGCTTAAATACTTTTTAGAATGTTTATATCCGCAATGCTCAGACCACATTGCAGAAAAAAGATATGTTTCTAATTCATTAGGATAACGTCCGAGTCTTTCGACTATTTCTTTAAACTCATTGTCTTTAATATTTAAAGCTTTATATAATTCAATTGTTTTCATTTGCTAAAGCCTCAATAAACTTAAAAAACTTTTTACCGTCAATATTGCCAATCTCTTCAAATACTGCTCTTTCAGGGTGTGGCATCATTCCAATTACTTTATTTTTTCGGTCAATTATCCCTGCAATGTCATTTATAGAGCCGTTAATGTTATTTTTATATTCAAGAAAAATCATTTGATTCTGCTCTAATTTTTCAAGTGTTGCTTCATCAGCAATATAGCGACCTTCTCCATGAGCAATTGGCAATTTAATTTTAATGTAGTCCTCTGTTTCGTGATGAAAAGTCAGCTCGATATCTTTACATATAAAGCATGACGTAAGGTTCAGCCCTAATGCACCGGGTAAAATTCCCGATTCACATAAAATCTGAAAGCCGTTACATATTCCGATTACTATTCCTCTTTTTTCATCAATGTACTTTTTTATAGAATTCATAATCGGGCTGAATTTTGCTAATCTGCCTGCTGAAATGTAATCTCCGTAGGAAAATCCACCCGGTAAGAAAATAACATCATAATTACTTACAGAGGTTTCATCGTGCCAGATAAACTCAGCATTCCAGCCGACTTTTTCACACGCTCTTAATGTATCGTTATCGCAATTTGTTCCAGGGAAAACAACTATACCTGCTTTCATTGCTTTTCAAACCTCGCTACTTCGTATTTTTCGAGAACAGGGTTTGAAAGAATTTCATTACAAATTTTATCGAGTTTTTCTTTAGCTTCAATTTCAGAATCGCTTTCTATAACGACTTCATAATATTTACCTGCTTTTACGCTTGCATTATGGTCAATATCTGTGCGTTTTATAATATTTTCAGCCGCAATGCCTTGAGGATCTTTGACTCCGTGTTTCAGTCTTACAATTACTTCAGCTCTAAACTTCATCATAAACTCCTAAAATTTGTGCTAATTCTTTATAAGAAGAAAGTAAATCACCTTTTTCTTCTCTATACACATCTTTATCAAGTGATTCAGTTGTTCCCTTTTTCCAAAATCTACATGTATCAGGGGATATTTCATCTGCTAATATAATCTCTCCGTTCTTATTTTTGCCGAATTCCAACTTAAAATCAACGAGAGTTATATTTTTCTCACATAAATAAAAAGACATTATTGAATTTATCCTAAGTGCTGCTGATTCAATAATGTCCAGTTCTTCATCCGTTATTTCATATTTGTATTTTATTTGCGATTTGTAGATAAGCGGATCTTTAAGGTTGTCATCCTTCAAGTAAAACTCACACAGCGGCAAATTAAACCTTTCACCTTTCTCAAACCCCAATCGTTTACAAATAGATCCCGCCGCATAATTCCTAATAACAACTTCAACAGGAATAATGTTAACTTTTTGCGCTTTAAAAGACTTTTCGTCAATAAAATCTAAAAGATGCGTTTTAATACCTTCGCTTTCAAGTAATCTAAAAAAATATCGTGTAAACAATAAATTTACACGACCTTTTTCATTTATAATATCTTTTTTTTCACCATTGAAAGCGGTGGTATCATCTTTAAACCAGACAATTACTTCATTACTGTCATTTGATTCATAAATCTTCTTAGCTTTGCCTTCATAAATAAGATTCATCATTTCTTCCTCTTAATTTTTAAGCACATGGAAGAAGGGTAATTACAAATATATCTTGCAATTTCCTCCTATAGTAGGCAGTTTAAGGCTTGCCTGTAGAGACTTCCGCTCCGTATCAGCGGAATTATATAGAAGCTAGTGTTTCTTTTACAATTTAAAATTATCAGACAAAATTGTTTTAGTCAACTGTGATTTTTTCGTTAAATTATTTTGTCTTTAGTGGAATCACCTGCTGTACTTGCTTTTTCATGTCATTTAAGTTTCTCATGATTGTATCAATATCTTGTTGCTTGAAGTTATATAACGAATTATTGATAAGATCTAATTTTATAAGATCTTTTTGTCTTTTTGATATTTCATTTATTACTTTTTCTCTCATTTCTTTTGATGGGGTTAATTTATCTACAAGTTTATTAAGTGCTATATCCGCAGTGATACCAACTAAAACACCACCTATCATTGCTAAAATTTGCGGTTTAACTCCTTTTTCTTTTATTTTTGAAATAAAAGGAGTCACAATGGTAGAAGCTACAAACATTGGTACTATAGGTCCTATTAGAATATTTTTTCCTAAATCTTTTATTTTATCTAAGCCTGTTTTCTTTTCTTCTGTAATCATGTCCGTAGTATCAATTGCCCCCATAGGTACGTCTAAAGTGGAGAAATTGACTCCTGAATACGAATAAGCCTTTTTAATTCCGCCAATCCCTGTATCTATAACTTTAAAATATTCTAGTATCTTATCTTTTTCAGCAGCCTCTTTTTTCTTTACAGGTATCTGCTTATCAAGAAATTCTTTGAGGAAAACTCCCGGTGTTACTGTTAATAGTGATGAAAAAACACCTATCGCATAATTTTTAATGTTTTCATTAATTTTACAGTTTTTATAAAAATCTTTTGCTTTAATTGCAGTCACAGTTTTGTTTGAGATTACAGAACACCCGATAATGGCAGAAATACAAACAGTATCTTGAATTATGGCATTTGCTTTTGAATTATCATCTGCTTGATAAGAATTTTTAACAGCATCATATCCTGCTAAGTTGACTGCTATAGCAGGAGTTATTATATTAGAAAAGTTTTTGCTGTTTATTTGCATATTACCGCCAATAAATTGACTGTTTATATAAAATATAAGTTTCTACAAATATAAAATTTGCTTAAATAGTAAAATAAAATTTTATAAAATTAAAATTCTTTACAAAAGTTAAATATATAAAAAATCATTGTAGTTAAATAAGAGGTAAAATATCTATTAGAAAAAGAGTTTA
Organism: bacterium; assembly: GCA_037137535.1. Taxonomy (GTDB): domain Bacteria; phylum Cyanobacteriota; class Vampirovibrionia; order Gastranaerophilales; family JBAXKC01; genus JBAXKC01. Next base: position 33,750 of record JBAXKC010000024.1, read on the forward strand.
GCTAAATCACATGTAAATAAATTTTCTTGAATGATTTTATAATACTTGCTTTTAGAAAATTGATTAATGTAGAATTGTTGTACTATTGTAATGAGAAAAATTATTTTTATTAAGATATAGTTAGGAATTAGAAAAAGAAGGAATTTCTTACAAATGAAAATTGTTGTATTTGCAAAACAGGTTCCTGACACTTCAGAAATCAAATGGACAGAAAATAACACCATGGTTAGAGATGGCGTTCAAAGTATAATGAATCCGTTTGACGAGTATGCAGTGGAAACCGCAATCAGATTAAAAGAAGCTAATCCAGGTTCAACCATTACCGTTATAACAATGGGACCTCCACAAGCTAAGGAAGTTTTAAAAAGAGCTATTGCTATGGGTGCTGACGATGCTATTCTTGTTACCGACAAGAAGTTTGCTGGTGCTGATACTCAAGCAACCAGCAGAACACTTGCTCAAGCTGTTAAAACTCAAGTTGGCGAATTTGATCTTATTATTTGCGGACAATATGCTATCGATGGCGATACCGCTCAAACTGGACCAAGTATTGCTGAGCATTTAGGTCTTCCACAAATTACTTACGTTAAAGAAGTTGAAGCTACTGCTGATGCAACAGTTATCGGAAAAAGAGAAACTGAAGAAGGTTATCAGAGAGTTGAAATGCAACTTCCAGGCGTTATTTGTATGTTGAAATGTGACTATGAGCCAAGACTACCGTCTATTAAAGGAATGATGAAAGTTAAAAAGGCTGTTATTCCTGAAGTTACTCTTGAAGGACTTGGGCTTGATCCATCACAGGTTGGAATTAAAGGTTCACCTACTTATGTATCAAAAGCATTCAGACCTGCTCAAAGAGAAGCCGGTGAAACCATTAATATTGAAGATTCAAGAGAAGCGGCAAGAGTTCTTCTTGAAAAACTTAAAAATGATAAAGTTCTTGTATAAGCGGGAGTATATTAATAATGACAGTAGATCTTTCTCAATATAAAGGAATATGGGTAATCGCAGAAAAAAACAGCGAAAATAAATTAGCCGGTGTTACCCTTGAACTTCTCGGTGCTGCAAGAGAGCTTTCAGCTCAATTAGACGGTGAAGAAGTTGCAGCATTACTCATGGCAGGAAATGAAGATGTTAATCCTTTAATCCAACAGCTTTCAGAAGCTGGTGCTAATAAAGTATATGTAATTCAAAATGAAGCTCTTGCTTCATACACAACAGATATGTATGTTAATGCGGCTTATGAAGCAATAACAACTAAAAAGCCTTCAATAGTTCTTGTTGGTGCTACGACTACAGGAAGAGATATAGCTCCAAGACTTTCTTCAAGATTAGATACAGGCTTAACCGCTGATTGTACCGAACTTGGAATTAATGAAAAAGGGCTTCTTGCTGCTACAAGACCAACATTTGGCGGAAACTTAATGGCTACAATTCTTTGTGGTAAAACTAGACCTCAAATGGCTAGCGTAAGACCTAAAGTAATGGTAAAACGTGAAGCTGATTCATCAAATGTTGCTGAAGTTGAAACTTTGAACGTTAGTATTGATGCTTCTGCTGCAAGAACAAAATTGTTAGAATTAATTCCTATTCTTTCAAATGCTTGTGGAAGAATTGATGAAGCTGAAATTATTGTTTCAGGCGGAAGAGGAATGAAAAACGCTGAAAACTTCAAAATGCTTGAAGAGTTAGCGGAAGTTTTAGGCGCTGCAGTTGGTGCAAGTCGTGCTGCTGTTGATGCTGGCTGGAGATCGCATTGTGATCAAGTTGGTCAAACAGGTAAAACAGTTACTCCTAAACTTTATATCGCTTGCGGTATTTCAGGTGCTATTCAGCATTTAGCAGGTATGAATGCTTCTGATGTTATTGTTGCTATCAACAAAGATGCTGAAGCTCCTATTTTCGGTGTTGCTACTTATGGTATTGTTGGTGATGTATTTGAAATAATCCCTGCTCTTACTGAAGCAATTAAAAATGAAAAATTAACCTGCTGCGTATAAGATATCAGCATTAATTTTTAATAAAACATTCAAAAAGACCCTTATGGGGTCTTTTTTGAATGTTAGAAATGATATAAGAATTACGCTTTGAATATTAATATATTCCCTTTTGCCTTTAATTCTTGTCCTTTTTTTGCGTAATTATCTTTTAACGATAGAAACTCTTGTTTAGCATCTTTCATATATACAACATTAGTATCAGGATCAACTAAGGAGCGGTACTCACTAATTTTTTTATCATTAAATTTATACTCACTATTTGCAATATCTCTTCCAGTTTGCAGATAAGCTAAAAATGTACCTATATCACAAAATTTATGAGGTATTTTATGAACATTAAATTTCAGTTCTCGACCATCTTCAGCTAGTATTTCACCTTTTTTACATTTATCAATTAATGTAGGTTGTAAAGTTAAGGAAAAGTCAGATTTGCCATCTTCTGCTTTAAATGAATCAGGATTTTTGATTATTTCTTTTTTAATCCATTTAAGCATATCAGGAGATATTATATACATACCTGTGCAAGCAAGATATTCATCCTCTCCAATTTTTGCAAAATCCGCTTTAGGGCTATATTTGCCTGGTTTTTCCAAGAAAGATTCAACCTCTTCCTCTTCATTGATTTTTACAATACCATGCTTATCAAGTCTGTCTCCATGTATGGACATACCTAAAACCATTATACCTGATTGTTTCTTATCAAAATCTTTTACAAACTTTTTTAGATCAACATCCCAAACTTCGTCAGCAGAACAAATTAATAATGGTCTGTTTGTAGGAATTTCTCCACTTAATAATCCTTTAAAAACACAGCTTAAATTACCCATTGGAGTAGCTTCTGAAAAATTAACCGCCTTTTTAGTACCACTTAATATACCTGCCTCATTTAAATTATCAAGTACATTATAAACTAACGGTTCTCCATTTGGAGATGGAGTCACAGGCTTAGGAAGCCCCCCTTCAGCAAGTGCTTCTGCTAAACAGCTTAATCTTGATCCTTCTCCAGCCGCAGGAATAAATACATTCATATCTTTTAAATAACTTGTATCACTTTCATTAATTTTATTGGTATTTACATAACTATTTATAGTGTTCTCTACTAGATGCCCTTGAGTTGAAACGGCATTACTTGAATAAAGTTGACCTTTAAAAGATATTTTTTCTTTTTTCTGATTTTCTGCCGGCATCTCTACTGACAGTTTATCTCCAATTTTAAAGGAAGAATCACTTGTCATTAAAGCATTAATTCCATTTTCAAGAGTTACTTGAGCAGAGAGCCCAGACTTTCCGGTTGTAAACTTTACTTTTATATCCATATCGCTAGACTTAGTTGCTTTTAAAATAATATTTCCATTTTTGTCTTTAATTTCAACTTTTTCTAAATTATCATTATTTTTTTTAGTATATTCATAAAGTTCTGTAATTTTAGCTCTTGCAGGGATATCAAAGTTTTTACGATTTGTATTAAAAACATCATTTATAACTGTATTATGTTTTTGTTCATCAATATCAGAATTAGCTTTGAAACTAATATTAAACAATTTCGCTGATTTAATAGCATTTGACTGTTGCATTGATAATGATTTTAAATCAGATTGTCTTTCGGAAATATCTGAAGGTGTTTTTGCTTTTTCTGCATTCTTATTTAATTCTACATTTCCTTTAAACGTAATATTTAAACGATTTATATTCATTTTTTAATAGTCCTTATCTAAATTATTTTTTCAATAATAAGTCTGTATAATTTTTAATTGAAGGGTATTTTTCAGCTAAAAACTCTAAATGTGCAGGATATTTTATAAAATTATGTCCTGAATTAATCATATTATCTAAAGCCTTTTCTGGAGTTTCTCCTAGCTTTTCTACTTCAAGTAAAAACATCATAGTCCCTGTTCTATCTTTTCCATGATAACAATGACCGTACATTTTACCATTTAACTTTTCATATATAGCAAAAAACTCGTTAACTTGCTCTTTACTAGGAGGTTTTTTCTCATTTAAAGGAATATGATGATAAGTCATTCCTTTTTCTTTTGCACATTGTATTAATTTTTCTGGTGGAGCTTCATGATAAAAACTTACAATATCAGTTACACCTTTTTGTTTTAGTCGTTTAATATCATATTCACAAGTAACTAAACCACCTCTTAATACATTCTCACTAGTTGTCCTGTAATTTTTTAATTTTGTTTCTACAAAATCAAAAATCCCTTTTACTACCGGATTATTGAGTAATTTACTTTCTTTAATCTGACCGATTGTGTTTACATCTCTTTTTACATAATATCTGCGTATATTTATAGGACTATATGGAAATTCAAGATTTAATTTAGCAAGACCTGATTTTATTGATTTAATATTTAAATTTGGCTTTCCAGAAAATGCAGTAATATTTTGACTATTAGTATTACTTTGATTTACCGGTGACATTGAATAATCTCTCGTTATCTGTCTGTTATTTTGAGTTTTAGTTAGTTTAATTGCTTGATTATAATTATTAACATTTATCATTCTATTTTATTCCTTTAATAATCTATGGTTGATGATTTAACAATATTTATTTCTTCTTCAGGAGTTATTTTAACTAGACTTGATCTTTCTATAATTCCGCCTTTTCCTTTTTCAGGTTCAATACCAATTCCGTGACTGCTTATAAGAATGGGCTTAGATGGCTTAGTCGGATTATTGTCTATAATAGTGTAATTTTTTATTGAACCATTATCTTTTTTTAGAATATTATTAATTAATATTTCACTATTTTTTAATTCGTCCATTACTTTTTCAGCTCTTGTAAATCTACCGTTTTCAATTCTGCCCATAAGCCTTTTCATTGCAGTATGTGGGTCGATTCGGACATAAATAAGCTCAATATCATAACCTTTATTACTTAATTTATCGATAATATTTGTTAAATCAGCTTTATTACAGCCTGTTGGACAACAAATATTTGTTCCTTTTTCTGATTCTTCGTCAATTATTTCATTTAATAAATCGCTACCTTTTGAGCCTAGTAAGGCACTGCCATATCTTTTAGCTTTTTCTGATATTACAATATCTTCCGGTAAATTTGCTTTAGCTACATCTTGATCAATTAACAGACAATTAGTTTTTTCAATAATTTCTTCTACTATTGTGGATTTACCAGCAGTTGAACAACCAGTAATAACATAGGCTTTATGCTCATGCTTTGGATTCTTTAAATCTAATGATAACTCTTCCATTTTTTTATAAATTATTTGATCTTTGAAATGCAGTACTTTTTCTTTTAATATATCCTTTTGTAATTCAAATAAAAGCTCTGCTTCTCCTCTTTCCTCTGTAGTGATATTACTTAATATCTCTAAATGATCTGAAATTGTTTTTTTATTCTCATGAGTTAAATATTTATTATGGTCATATTGATCATGAGACTTAAACTGAATTAGATTTTGAGAAATTAAAGCATTTCTTAACTGTAATGAAGAAACGTTACTGGGTTGAAAATGAGGTTTTTCTTCACACCTCTGTGTTGTATTATTAACTGTTGATTTTGTTGTTAAAAGTTTCATTTTATTTGAAGACGAAATAACATGATTTAACGAAATCATTAGTGATCACCTATTTTACTTTTCTTTTATACTTAAACGATTTTTTATATATTAACAAAAACAAAATGAATTATAAAGTTGCTTCATATTTGAATTCTGTTTTTAATTAACTTTAAGAATGCTTTTATTTTATAAATTCTTCTGTAGCTTTATCAGCAGTAATAGATAAATTTGTGCATAAAACACCACCAATAATTCTAGCCATAGCTTTTTTAGATGACTCATTGTCAAGAATTATAGGTTTATTTCCATATTTTAATTCTGTATATTCTTCATCTGAGTTTAATGATATTTTTTTATAAAAAGAATTATCGTTTTGTTCTGTAAATTTATTATCTATATTTCCCTTAGTAACTGATATAGAATTATTCTCCATTTTAAAATAAATAGGATTTCCAATATGCACTGCACCATGAGCAACTGCGCCTTTAGTCTTTTCGCAACATATTCCGACTGGAATAACTTTTACTCTTGGCAGCTTTGTTAATGATTTAATTATGACTTTACTGATACCATAATTAAATTTTTCTTCATTTGTTAAATTAAGAAAACGTCTACCACCTTCAGGTGCAATAAAAATATGATTACCATTAGTAAAATTATCAATAACTGTACCCATTTTCAAGGTGTTATTTTCAGAAGAAGGATACGCTTTAGATACTATTGGAACAAAGCCACCTTTATCATACATTTTCTTTAATTTTTCAGGAAAGACGTCATATTCTCTATTGGTTACAATACATTGAGGCTTGGGAAAATTAATACCATTTTCTGAATTGTCATTATTTGCTTTATATTCACCGTATAAATGGTTGATAAATCCGTAAAACATTGCCAAATCACAGGGAGGATCAGGATGATTAAAGATAAAAACAGCAGGTTCTTTTGAATTAACTAACTCTTTAAATTGAGTTGACTCAATATTGATTTTCATATCAATACCTTTACTGAATAGCTTATAAGGTTTTGATACTTCTTCTAATTCAATAGATTCTAATGCTTTATTGAATTTTTTAGCAATATCAGGACTTGCTTTAATACGACCTTCTTGAACATTATTTATTACTGTTTCTTCCATTTTTGCAGTTTCACTATCAAGTGATTTAGGTATTGTTAAAACTTGATTATTAATAAAATTATCGCTATTTGAAATATTATTAAGCTCAGGTTGAACAATACTTGAATTAGGCAAAATATTATCTCTCAGGTGTTTTATTAAACCTTCATTAGATTTTGTTCTCATACTAATAAATTCATCATTTTGATTTTGTCTTGCATAGCTAGAAGCTGTTTTTCCAAAATAAGCTAAAGGATTATCATCAAGAGTTCCTTCAGTTCTTATATGTCCTTGAAAATTTATTATGCTTTTATTTGGATAAATAGAATTTTTATCCAACAAACTAATATTCATTTTTACATCCTTATTACTAAACGAAATTTATATACAAATATAAATACAAAGATAAATTTGAATTGCTCAAATAAAAGATTTTTTTAACATAATTTAATAAAAAAGTTTTAGTTAGATAAATTATGTAGCAACTATGCTAGTAAAATTTATTTACACAACTATCTTAAGTAAATTACAGTAAAATAATAAAAGAGCAGATACAATTGATCGGCTCTCTGTAAACTTAACAGATAAAGAAACTTTTTCTTGTTTTATAATATGATTTACTTCTTAAAAACTTTACCTGCTTTTGCTTTGTTTTGCTCAATTAATTCTTGAGCAATTCTTAAAGTTTGTTCATCCATTCTTTTTGATCCAATAATTGTTGTTAAGGCTGTTACATTTTGAAAAGCAATTGCTGCTGCTCCTGCAACTCCATGCACAACTGTAGCAAGAAGAGGGCCTGTTACAGCCGCAAGTTCAGCTCCTGTTTTAGTTCCTTCAAGAGTATGTTTTAGGATAGTTTTTTTATTTTTTACTTGAGTTCCAATTGAGCTTAAAAAACCTACTAGTCCACCGGTTACAGCTCCAGCAGGTATTTCATATAATGCTGTATCACGAAGTGCTTGCGCAACAGGGCTGGTAATAAGCAGTTGTTCAACTTTAGGCGCAGCATCAGGAAGAACTACTTTTATTGCATTTGCTGTTATTTTTGGCGTAGTACAAGCAAGCATTGCTGTTGCACTTGCTGCCATAAAGGTGTTTTTAGCTACTGTAAAATTATTCATTTTTTGTTCCTTTTATATCCTTTTATTGTTATAAAACATGTAAAAACTATTCATGCCTTAGTTTAAGTAAATTAAAATATTTTGTTACATTTTTATTAATATATTAATAGTTTCTCTAGTTTGAACAAAAAAAAGGCACAAAAAAAGAAGGATTTAACCTTCTTTTAGGTATTATATTTATTTGATTTATTATCCAATAAGGTTTAAACCTGCTTCTATCGGTTGTTCTGTTGTTGTTTCATTCATCGCATTGAACATTGCAGATGCTCTATCTTTAATAAAACTGAAGAAGGACTGACCATCAACTAAGTCGTTTTTTCTTACATCTTCTGTTTCTTTTAAAAACATATCGCTATTTGCTTTACTTGAAAAAGCTAACATTTCTACTGATGGTCTTTGATTTCCTTTAAAAGCAATTGGTTGTGTATTGAAGTTATTTATTTTATTTATATTCATTATTTTCTTAGCCTCTTATTTATTTTGTGTGGAATTAATTTATTAGTGTTTTATCTACACTTTTATATTACCACACTAAAGTGTCGTGTCTACACTTTTTAATAAATAATTTATATCGTATAAGTTTGTTAAGATTATGTTAGTGTCTAAATGACACTTATTGCCTTGTTTTTGGCTGAAATACATGTATTTATTGAGTTTCAAACTTAACTTAATAGTTCTTAACAATATACTTTGTTTTGTTATTTATTATTTGCATTAATCTCTGAATTCTCTATACCATCACTATTTCAGGCTTTGTCTAGTCTTATTTTATAAGATTTCTCTATTTCATTATAAAAAATGTCGAGTAAGCCTTTTTAATAATATAGTTCTATGGAGCTAGTCAAAAATAAAATATTTAGTTCTCAAGACACGTAAAATCCTACTTGATAAAAGATATACTAAATAAATATTAAATAGTTTATGTGTGTATGATAGGAGTAAAAAGGATGGTATCTGGAATTGGAGTGATTAACCATAATCCATTTGGAAATAGCAAAGTACAAGAAAAAAAACAAATTGACCCGCAAATTCTTTCATTTCTTGAAAAATTAGGAGTAGATACTAGTAAATTAACAGGTGATCCAGTAAAAGATTCTGCAATAATTCAGCCTGCAATGCAAAAAGCAGAACAATCAGGTCTAATAGGCGCATCTGATAATGATAAAATTAATAAAGGCCATCATGGCAAGCCACCAGAAGAAATGCAGCAATTATTCAGCTTTATGGGAGAGATAGGTCTTTCTCCAACAGGCTCAATTGAAAGTGATATGACTGCAATTTCAGCTAAACTATCTACAATGAGTTCGCAAGCTACAACTGATCAAGAAAAAGCCAATGTAGCAAGCTTACAGGCTAATTATCAAACTATTTTAAGCCAAATTAACTCAGTACCGTTTAGTGCCGAACAAAATCAAGCATCATTGTTAAATAAACATTTTATGTTATCTAAATAAAAATAATTTATAGATTCCCCCTATTATTTAGCAGGGGGAATGTAATGTATAGAAAACTAATTACTTATATTTATAGTAGTTAATGCATTATTTTTATTAGAATGAATCCATAAATAATTTTGTGTAAACCTCCGAGAAAATGTATAGTAGAAACGGA
>JBAXKC010000025.1:0-42334 GCA_037137535.1 bacterium
CATTATAGACTCTATTTTACTGATTTTGTTTCATTTTTAACCAAACAGCTTCTAATTTATTTATCTAAAAATTTTCCTCTAAAAAATTCCCTAAAATATTTAACATGGGTTCAATGTTTTTTCTGCCAAACCCTAAACGGAAATTATTTCCCGAAAATCCATAAACAGAAGAAGGAAGAAGCATAAGCCCTTTTTCTTCAACAAGCTTCTTAGCAAAATCTGTAATGTTCATTTCTGCTTTTAATTCAGGAAATGCTATCGGACCTGCATTAGGTTGTTTCCATGTTAAAAATTCATTATATTTATCAAAAAACGATTCAAGTATCACCAAATTACTTTTAATAATTTTTAAATTTCTTGAAATGATTTCATTTTTTGCCTTTAACGCAATTATTGCTAGGATTTCACTTGGTGCAGAATTGCAAATTGTTGTATAATCCTTAAATTCTATAAATTTCTTCATTAATACTTTATTTTTTGTTGAAAGCCAACCTGTTCTTAAACCAGGCAATGAAAAAGCTTTTGACATGCCAGACAAAGACACTCCATTTTCATATAAATCAGCCACCGCCTCTAATCTTTGAGCTTCATTATATTCAAGCAATCTATACATTTCATCAGAAAAAATATAAATATTCTTTTTTCTTGCCAATTCAATAATCTCATTTAATGACTGCTTATCTATGGTTGCGCCTGTTGGATTATGAGGAAAATTCATAATAATTAATTTTGTTTTATCAGTTATCAAACTTTTTAAAGCTGAAACCTCAAAATTAAACCCATCCTTTATTTGTGGTGTCCATTGACTGATATTACAGCCGATAGATTCTGCAATCTGATATAAAGATTGATAGGAAGGAAAAGTTGTAATTACATGATCATCTTTTTCCAAAATACAATTCATTGAAATAAATATACCTTCTTCAGGCACAAGTTCAATAATTTCATCCTGCTCAATATTTTTATATAAAGTTGATATTTCATTTCTTAACTTTGGGTGTCCTTGTGATTCCGTATAACCCAGCCATAAGTTTTCCCATAATTTTATAGTTTCATCATCAGAATACTCAAGTAATTCCTTTAATGTAAAAGGTTCGCAATCTGAACAACTAAGCAAATAAGGAGCAGTAAATTCATATTTTGCAAAATATCTTTCAATTTGGAATGGTTTAATATTCATTGATATTACCTTTAAAATAATTTATATATTTTGTTATTATAAATTAAAAATAAAAAATGAAAGTTAAGTTTAAAGCTTCTTGAAAAATTTTAAAGTTCAGAAAAAATAATTTAAAAGGGACTTCACTTTTTATTGTGAATTATAAACAAATATGTTAAATTTAATCCAACAAAAAATTTAGTGAGTATAAAAAATGAGAATAGCTGGGGCGGCAATATCAAATAAAAAATTTGATACGATTAATCAAACTTATATGTCGAACTTCACCAATAAAAAACCTCACAAATCAGTTTGCGTTAGTTTTAAAAATAACCAGTCTGTAATTCCAAGAGTTGCGGTTATTGACGAATTTAAAATTCCAACAATAGATATAAACTCAGACGGAATTAAAGATCTTCCCCACGGGTGTCTGGTAGAAGCGATAATTAAAAGTATTGTTAATGCAGATACCGTTGAATTTTCAAATAATAATAAAATTAAAATCCTTACTGATTTCATTCCCGAACAATTACAAAAAGTAGAAGAAGAAGGTAATTTTGATGCCGTAAACATATCGGCAGGTTTAAGCAAATCATTAAGAATACTTCGCAGTAAATTAAACATTCCTGAATTAAATAAAGACAATCTTCATCGTTACAGAGAAGATATCAGACAATATTATCTTGATACTAAAGAAGACAATGTTTATAAAGTAATTGAGGCAGTAGAGAACGTAACAGCTAAAGGGATTCCAGTTTATTTTGCAGCAGGAAACAAAGGCTCTGATTATGTTAATTTATTTGGTGTGGCAAGAGGAGCAATTAACGTAGGTGCTGTAAATACAAAAAACGTAAAAGTAATTACCAGCGCTGAAAATTCAATGCTAGAGTATGACAGAGGAATTTATGGCGTTTCTAAAATACTCGATAAAATTGGAAATATACTTGGATATAACGTAAGCGGAACAGATAAAGTTGAATTTACTCCAAATGAAATATCTTCTGGAAAGCCTCGAGTCGAGCAATACATAGGAAAATCAATTAAAAACTTCTTAGCAAGCGCAAAAGAATATGAAATTAAAAAAATAAAAGAAAGTAATCCTTCAAGCATAGAAATTGATGAAAATACTTCAATTAAAGACGCTTTATTCTCCGTAAAAGGTTTAGCTAAAAAAGATATATTAAAGCCGCAAGAACTAAACCTTTTATTAGCAAATGGCTATGACTATGTCACTTTCGACAATAAATTACATTTTTCTATAGATAAAGATAAAAATATTCAATATGATCCTGATGGAAGCCACCGTCAAAACTTGGTAGGAGCCATAAGAGGTACATCTTTCGCTTCTCCTGCTGCATTAGCTCATGATTTGCTTAAGAACTTGAGAATTAAAAAACCTAAAACTAATTAGAATAGGATTATAAAATGAATATAGTGGGATTATTAAATACTCATAATACTTATACAACAATAAAACCTAAAGAAAAAAACGAAAAAGTTTATCAGTTAAATAACAATGAAAAAGCCAATTCATCATCTGAGATTTCTATAAAAGAAGCTACTGTTATTTTTATGCAGGGAGCTGCTACTCAAATTAAAAATACAGCGTTATCAATTATTCATCATCCTATAAAGGTAGTCTCATCAATAGCTTTAACCTCCGCCGCCATAGCGGTTTTACCTATATTCGGAATTAGCATGGCTGTTGGTACTTCTACTTTATCGGTAGGGTTTCTTGTTCTGTCATCAATAAAATTAACTAAAGGTATAGCCCAAGGCATACACGATTATCAAAATAAAGATTACAATAATCTGCGGAAAGATATAAAAAATACCGGTGCTGATTCGGTTGATTTTGCTCTTGCTGCACCTTTTGCAAACGGCTCAATAAAAATGATAAACAGACAGTTAAAATATGGAAAAATAACCTTTAATAAATCCTTATGGGATAAAATAAAAGCCGAAAAAAGTATAAACAAAAAAATCATTGCTCTTATAGAAGAACAATACACCTTGACTTTTAACCAAATTTTAAAAGAAAGAAGTATTAAGCTTCAACCGAGATTGGAATTTGTTCATTTAAATAAAAACATGCAAGCGGTTGGCGGTTGGAATAATTCAGCAGCTACTATCAGCATTTATGAAAACAATATACCGTTCAATCTGAAAAATTTTGGCGACATAAAAGAACGGACTAATATTATATATTTGCCTTATATAAAGGCATGCCTAAAAAAAATTAAAATTAATAATTTATCTCCGATAAAAGATATTGCAAAAACATGCAAAGACTTTATGAGTATGGCAAGCAGAAAATTAAATATATCAAGTATAGACAATACAATTGCTCATGAATTAACACACATGGAACAATATATTAAAATTGCAAGAACAGAAGGACTCGGTATAGAAGCAATAAAACCAATGAATACCAAATTTTATAAGGCCGCTGTTAAATCACTTGGAACAATAAAGAAAAATACTAAAGAAGCTGAACAGGCTCTTAAATATCTTGAAGCTAGAAAAAGTTATGTTTCAGTTAATCCTAAAGATTTTGAAAAATACTTAGACTCATATCCTAAATATAGAGCTAATTTATTAGAACAAGAAGCTTTTAAAGTAGGAGATGATTATACGAGACTAAGAGCAAATATTCCACTCAATTATATTCAAGAAATGAATTTAGTTTCTACGAACGACAGATAAAATCAATAAATACCCGATAAAGTTCAACACTGATATGAGCCCAAAAACTGGACAGGTTACTAATCAAGAAGAAGATAATCTCTCTATTGAACAGAAGTTATTTTCTTTAACTATCTGTTTTTATATAAAATTGATATTTCATGTCTTAACTTTGTAAATATTAAATGAATAATGAAAATTAGAACATCAATGAGCAATCTTTATAGCTTTACAATTTCAAGCTATTTAAGAAATAACAGCCAATCCCTTTTTAATCAAATCAAAATTAATATCATTAAAAATCTCAACGTCACCATAGCCGACAGGAACAACAAAACGTATTTTTCCGCTTTCTACTTTTTTATCAAGAGTCATTGCATCTGCTAATTGTTCTGAAGATAAATTTTCGGGTAATTTATAATTTAAACCATAATCTTTTATTAGTTTTAAGCCTTGCTCATAATATTTAGAGTCGATTAATCCTCGCTCTTTTGCAATTTCAATTATGCCAACCATACCCATAGCAACTGCCTGACCATGAGTAAAAGCCTTATAACCTGTGCATTTCTCGATTGAATGTCCGATAGTATGCCCAAAGTTCAATATTGCCCTTAATCCTGTTTCTTTTTCATCTTGATTAACGACAGAGGCCTTTAATTTACAGCAATATTCAACAAGCGTTTCCATTGTAGCAGGTTCTAAGTTATAAATATTTTCACAATTATTTTGTAAAAATTCTATTAAATTCAAATTCTCTTCTTGAAGTCCACAACTTTCTTCGATAAAACCATATTTTAAAACCTCCGCAAGGCCTGTTTTAAAATCTTCAACAGAAAGAGTTGTTAATGTTTTTAAATCCGTATAAACAAATTTAGGTTGATAAAAAGCCCCTATAAGATTTTTACCAAGTTTATGGTTTACAGCAACCTTTCCGCCAACCGAAGAATCCACTTGAGCAAGCAAAGTTGTAGGAACTTGAATAAAATCAACGCCTCGCAAATAACTTGCCGCAGCATATCCTGTAATATCACCAACAACACCGCCGCCTAAAGCAATAAAAGCATCTTTTCTTTCAAATTTTAACTCGATAGCTTTACTTAAAATAGCTTCAAAAGTTTCAAAGCTTTTATGCTCTTCGCCATCGCCCATGATAAAGACTTCTGACTTAATTCCAAATTTCTCAAGCGAAGCAATAACTTCTTTACCATATAAATCAAAAACTGTTCTGTTAGAAATAATAAAAACTCTTGAAGCCTTTGTATATTGACGTAAAGCCTCGGCAAAATCAGCTAAAATATTATAACCAAAGATTATTGGATAAGAATAAGCATTTACCGCAGGAATTTCAACATTAAGCACTCTGTTTTTCATAAGCTTCAATTATTTCTCCAACTATTTTATCAGGATTTTTATTATCGGTTTCTATTGTTATATCAGCTAAAAAATACTTATTTTCACGTTTTTCAAGCAAGCCTTTTAAAGTTTCATAAGGATTCTCTGTCTTTAAAAGCGGTCTGTCCGACTGATTTTTTAATCTTTCATAAAGGGTTTGCACTGAAGTTTTTAAATAAAATACTATTCCGTTTTGTTTTAAATATTCCAAATTTCCAGAACGTTCAACGATTCCGCCGCCTGTTGAAATAATACAATCAAAATCAGCTGAAACTTCTTTTATAAGTTGAGTTTCAATCTCTCTAAAATAGGCTTCGCCACTTTGGGCAAAAATTTCATTAATTGAACGCTCTTCTTTTTGAACAATTAAACTATCCGTATCAATAAACTTCATTTTGAGTTTATCTGATAAAATAGCTGCAACTGTACTTTTTCCGCATCCCATCAGACCGATTAAAACAACATTTTTTGCCATTTTATCTGCTCTGATACATTTTTAAATAATTATCATAATTATTTTTTATTTCTGTATAACTATCTCCACCAAACTTATCAAGAAAAGCTTCGAGTAATACAATTGCAAGCATTGCTTCACCGACAACAGCAGCAGCAGGAACAGCGCAAACATCAGATCTTTCATAATGAGCCACATGAGCTTCACCATCTTCAAGATTGATTGAGTTCAAAGGCTTAATCATTGTAGGAATGGCTTTCATCGCAGCTCTAAGAACAATTGGCATACCGTTTGACATTCCGCCCTCAATGCCGCCTGCATTGTTTGTTTTTCTAATATAGTCAGACCTGTTTTCTTTAGGATAAATCTCATCGTGCATCATTGAACCAAACAATTCTGCGGCTTTTTCGCCTGCTCCGATTGCTACGGATTTAATTGCAGGAATACTCATAATAGCTTGAGCAACTTTTGCATCGAGCTTCCTGTCCCAATGAACAAAACTGCCTAAACCAACAGGAACTCCGATTGCTACAATTTCAAACAATCCACCAAGACTGTCACCCTGTTCTTTTGCCTTATCAATTTCAAGCTTCATTGCAATTTCAGCGTTTTTATCAGCACATCTTACTTCTGAATTTTCTGTTATTTCTTTTAACTCTTTAAAAGAGTGAGTAATATTTTTTGAATCAGCAACAGCATTTCCAATTTGTAAAACATGCCCGACAATATTAATTCCGAAACTTTTAAGAACACTTTTTGCAAAGCCTCCGACGGCAACTCTAATTGCAGTTTCTCTAGCACTAGAGCGTTCAAGAATATTTCTTACATCTTCATGGTTATACTTTAAAGCACCGGATAAGTCAGCATGTCCCGGTCTTACATGAGTAATTTTTCTTTTATTAACTGCTTCCTTAATTTCAGAATTATCCATATCCACAGGCAAAGGAGACATAGGGACTTCCCAATTTTCCCAATCCTTGTTCTGAACCCAAAGACAAACAGGAGCACCTGTTGTATATCCATGCCTTAATCCTGCAAAAAACTTGACGGTATCATTCTCAATAAGCATTCTTCCGCCACGTCCATAGCCTTTTTGCCTTCTTGAAAGCTGAAAATTAATATCATCAGGATTGATTTCAAAGCCCGCAGGAATACCCTCTAAAATAGCAGTTAAACCCTGCCCATGTGATTCACCCGACATTAAAAATCTAAAACTCATGATATTTTATCCTCGCAAAAAGCTATTTTGAATTATGATAATTGATTGGCAATTGCATTATAGACATCGTCTATACTTACTCTAAGACATTTAATTTCATCGCAGGAAGTTTGCCTTTTATCCCACAAACAAGGTCTGCATTCGGCAGAAGGATTTCTTACCGCAACAAAACGGCTATCATAAAGCGGTAATAATTTATTTTCGTCAGTAGGACCGAAAATACTGACAACAGCAGTTCTTACTCCAACTCCAACATGCATTGGAGCAGAATCAACACAAACCAATAAATCAGATAAACGAATTACAGCCGCTAATTGACCTATATTTTTTGTAGATCCATATAAATCAATTATATCTTCACTGTTTAAAATATCTTTGCCAAGTGATTCTCTGATATAAGAAATAACTTCATAATCATCAGGTCCACCTGTTAATATTACTTTGTATTTATCTGAGTCTAAAAGTTTTCTGATTAAATCACTCCAGTTTTCATTCTTCCAGAATTTAATCATTTTCTTGTTTACACTTAGTTTGCTTACACCGGGATGCACGACAACAAGACTTTTCTCATGGTCAACACCTATTGCATTTTTAGCCCAGACAATATCTTCAGATCTTACATCTATTTCAGGGATTTCAGGATGCAACTCATTATCTATTGCTTTAACCAAATCAAAATACATATCGGCAGCATATTTATTTTTCTCTAATTTAGCTGTTTTAGAAAGTAAAATTCTACTTAATAAGCCTGTATTATACCCGTATCTTTTTCTTGAACCTGTTAAAAACAGTAATATAGATACCATTTGAGAACTACCCGAAGCTAAAGCTATTTTATAGCCTCGCCCCCAGACTTTTGTCAAAAGCTTAAACATTTCAATATATTTGTTTTTACCTTTAATATCACAAACGATTACTTTATCTATATTTTCATTAAGATCAATCGCTGCTTTACTTCTCGGCTCTGTCACAAGAGTAATTCTTGAATTAGGATAAAGTCCCTTTAACGCTTTTACAACAGGAAAAAATAAAATTTCATCCCCTAATCCGCCAAAATTAAATACAAGTATTTTAGTTTTCTTATTAAGCTTCTTCATTTCTGTAACCTTTATGTGTAATAACAGCCAAAATAGAAACCGAAAGCCAGAAAATCATATTAACCTGCGGTCTAAACCAAATAGTATCAAACATTCCATGTACAAGCATTCCTGTAATTGCAAGAATACAACTTGAAATAATTATCTTATTTTCTATAGGAATTGAAGAGATAACAGCTTTTATACTTTTAATAAAAGAAATTGCAAAAATCCAGACAAATGCAAACAATCCGAAAAGCCCCATCTCGGTAAATATCTCAAGTAAAATATTATAAGCACTTAACGCATCATAACCTGTAACCATATAAAGCCCATAAGTGAGTCTAAATGTCTTATTGCCCGTCCCAATACCGATAAGCCAATTATCCATAGCCATTTTAAAAGTTGAAAGATACACATTAAATCGGAATGAATTACTGCTATCACCTCTTGAGGCAAAAATAGAACCAATCCTATGCTGAATCGCACTTGATGAAGCAATTCCGCCTAAAACACCTAAAACACCCAACATAATTGAATACTTCCAGCTATATTTCAGTATTTTATTATCACTGTATTCGTTATAAATAATATGCCCCGATATAGCGGTAAACACAGCGAGCATAGCTGCTGTTGCAATATAAGCACCTCTTGAGCCTGTAAAGACAATAGCCGCAAGAATAGTTAATACTGAAACAAACGAAATTATTGAAAGTCTGACATTTTTACGTTTAAGGAATAAAAAAGCAAGTCCCAATGAGGAAGGGAATGTCGCTACAAGATAACCTGCAAGTAAATTAGGATTATACGGTTTTAACGAACCGTAAACTCTATCCATCAAGTCTTCAGGATTAGAATTTGATCTGTCCTGCCAACCTGCTAAAGGTTCTATACCGACAATTTGCTGATGTATCGCATATATAGATTCACAGGAAGAAGTAAGAGCTAAAACGCACATAAAATATATAATTCTTCTTGGATTTCCTTTTAATACATTTACAAAAGCGATATAACCGCCAAAGTAAACTAACATCTTTATATATCCTTTAATACTAGGGACTAACAAAGATGAAAAAGCGACACTTAATGCTGCTATTGATATATAAAGTAATATTGGAGCATCAAAACCTGTTATTAAAGGTCGTTCTCCTTTAACAAGCAAAAGTTTTGCAAGATAAGCAAGAAAAGCCAATAATACAAACCCACCGATAATACCCGTTGAAGTAACGGGTATAGAAGCTAAAGCCAAGGTAAGCAAGGTTATAATTGCATAATCAATAAATTTAAGTAAAAAGCTATCTTTTACTATTTCATGAAAACAGCTTTGAACTTTATCAATTACTTTATCTAAGGTCTTAACTACAATTGAGTCATTTTTAATTTCATTTAACTTGAGTTCATCGACATCAAGTTTATTAATCGCCTTAACGATTAGGGAAGTTTCTATAGCTTTCATAAATAAATCTTTTTATTCTGTTATTTAATATCTAACATCAGTAACAACGCCATTGATTCTATATTTCTCGCCTTCGAGAGAAACAATAAGACCAATTTTAACTTTATTTCCACCAATAATAGGACCGTCTTTTGTTATTAAAGCGTTATCTTTTAATGTTACTAAGAAATCATATGAATTTGTTTCAGACACATTAGGAACTGACAACAGCCTTGCAGGATTTTTGGGATCAGGAATAACTGTCATAATAGGAGTCTTAACTGCCTTTACAACTTCAAGTGCTGTATATGGTACATTTCTTATGGTAATAAAAGATTTACCGCCTGCTTTAAACAAATCGGAATTATTTGAAAGTTTAACTCCTCTTAATGAAACATCAAATTGAATTGATTCTTTTTTCTCAATCATTTTCTTAGATGTGATGAATTTACCTGATTTCACAAGGTAAACACCTAAAACACCAAGAACAACAAAACACATGATTAAAAAATCAATTACATTTACAAGACCAAATAATTTTCCGTTTTTAAACACTTTTTATTTCTCCTCCCAGAGATTTTTTTAAATTATACTGCTATTTCAAAAGTTTTTTCATTTAATTTGTCAAGGTTTGACTCTATTTCCTCAATTGAAGTGGTTGCACAGCCAAAATGCTTAACAACAATACTGGCAGCCAAGTTTCCAAGGATTGAACAATCAGAATATTCAGCCCCTGCACACAATCCAAGAGTGAAAGTACCGACAACTGTATCTCCTGCACCTGTTACATCGAATACTTCTGTTTTATTAAATACAGGAATTTCAGAAATTTTTCCTGTTTTTTCAAACAGAACCATTCCTTCACTACCTCTTGTTATAAGAATCATTTCGGCATTCGTTCTGTCTAAAAGCTCTTGACCACCTCTCATAAGAGTTTCTCTGTCTTTAAGCTCATAACCGAGAGTTCTCTCAGCCTCAGGCTGATTTGGAGTAATAACCGTAGCATCTTGAAATCTTGTAAGCTCTGTTTGAGCATCTACAGCTAAAATCAAACCGTTTTGTTTTGCAATTTTTGTAGATTCTTTAATGACATCGGGTGTCATCATGCCTATTCCGTAATCAGAAAGAAGCATTGCATCAAAATTTGCGGCATTTTTTCTAATATTATCAATAACTTTAGCTTCAATATCGCTGTTTATAAACTCATTCACTTCTCTATCAAGTCTTACTATCTGTTGAGTCACCGACTGAGTGGAAGAGCCTGAAATTCTTGTTTTTACAGTAGTAACTCTATCTTTATCAATAACCATAGAGGAAGTATCAATACCTGCTTCATTTAAAGCATTCAACAACACAGGTCCGTAATGATCTTCGCCATATACGCCTATTGTGCTAACCTGCCCGTTATTTAGTCTTGCTATGTTATGAGCAGCATTAGAAGCTCCTCCTAAGATAATCTTTGTATAACTGTGTTTTAATATAAGAACAGGTGCTTCTCTTGAAATACGATGAGTCTGACCATAAATCATCTCATCTATGGCAAAATCACCTATTACGAGTACACGTCCTTTTGATAAATTTTGTATAATTGATTTTAGTTTTGTTTTATTTAAACTAAACACTATCGCACCCCTAAACTTATTCCAGATAAATTGATTATACTTTTAAAAATTTTTCATGTACATATTTTATAATAAATTTTACTCAAGATGGTCAAACTTTATGAAGGTTAAATAAATTGGACAAAATTCCCGAAATAGAAAACGAAGAAATAAACGAGAAACCCAAGTCTAAAAAATTTGTGTTCATGATTTACTCTGACAATATTGCCCCCATTGAAAGTTTAACTTATGACGAGAAAAATATACTTGTAAACGAATTGCTTACAGATTATTTTAAAGAAAAAAACATAAGCACTCTTAGCCGTTTAAAACTTGAAAATGCACAAAATCAACTAAAAAAAGTAATTTTAACCATTATCGCAATTCCCTTAATATTTGCACTTATCAGTGGCTCTATTTATTTAACCAAAAAGAGTTACATTGATATGCAGCGTAAGTTTGAAAAATTATTTGACAGTCATGAAATACCTTACAAATAAGTTTATTCATATTATTGAACATTTTTACTTATTTCTTCAAATAAATTTATTATATTGAATCAATGAAAACCTAAAAATTCTTTTACTTTTTTTACTTCATCGCCAACAGCCTTGGCAATTCCCGACTTTAAACCGTCTATACCACCCTTGGTAATATTAGGAAAAATTTGTTCTTTCTTTTTATCTATAAAATCCATTGTGGATTTAAAAGATTGTTCTGATACTGCTTCTAAAGCTTTATAAATATTAGGCTTTGCATAAAAAGCCTCCGAGCCATCATCCATAGCTTTTTTAATACTTCCATTTTTCAAACCTTTAAGCAACTTTGAATGAAGTTCGGGTAAAAATTTATTAAATTTCTCTAAGGCAAACTCTTTAACAAAAGGTATTTTCCCGATAGTTTCACTGATTATACTTTTTACAGCACCCTCAATTCCTTTTATAACAATCTTACTAAGCTCTTCGGGCGGCATTTTAAATAAAGTATCAAAAACAACAGAATTAATATCTGAATTACTAAAACTTTTTACGCTAGACATTTCCATAGTGCCATTACGCATTTTGACAATCATTTCAGGATTTGTTAATTTATTAATATCTTCAGGAGACAGCTTGTTTTTTATCTTTACGCAAAGCTCATCAATTATTGAATCGAATAGCTTTTTAACTTCTTTATCTTCAATATGGTTTCCAATATTTAAAAAAGCGCTGACTAATGATTTTTCAACAACACGAACGCTAACCATTTTATCAACAAAAAAGTCTGTAATCCCTTTTATTAAAGGCTTGAAAAATTTAGTAACAGGATTATCCGCAATTGCTTTTGAAATTGTTGTTTTTATTCCATCACGAACATCATCGGTAATTATATTGAGTAATCCGCCTTTTTTAATTCCTTCGTGCATTCCTTTTAAAGATTCTGCCATAAATTCTTTAGACATAGGAGCCGTTAATTTTTTAAATCCGTTTTTAATTGCACCTTCAATTGTTTCTAATACAACTACTGCCTTTGTATCAATAACTGCCTTATTAACACCTTCAAAAACATCTGTTAATAAATTACCTTTGGAATGGATAATTTGTTCAGCCTGCTTTCCCGTAACTTGCGATACAGTCCTTGCACTCTTAACAACAGAAGAAAACGAAGGCATAGAAATTTGCATATAATTCAAACTTTCATTTTTTGTAAAGATTACTTAATTTAATTAAAAGACTTAGAAACTTTTATTTATTTAAAAAATTATTTTTATAATTCTAAAAACTTCAATAAAATCAAGGCTCTATCTTTATAAACGTTAAAACCATAAAAAAATTGATAGTAAATTAATCACATGAATACTGGTAATTTTAAGAAACATATGCAAGAATAAAATTACTCCATCGAGTCGTCAAGTTTTGATCCTTCAATACACTTAAGAGGGAGTCCCACGCTAAATATAATGACGTAAACTTAACAAAGCGAAAGCGGGTATTAAGAAACGAATAATTATATGGGAGGACACCCACCTGCTGAGAAACCGCAGGTATCAAAACTCCGATTTGATGGAGTATTTTTATTGAAATTTCATCTTTTTCGGTTATCTTATTATTTATGGATAATTTAGAATTTTTAGCAAAAAATATTAACGATACTGAATCTGTAGCAAAAGCTATTGCACAAGCAACGAAAGATTCAGGCGGTTTAATATGTCTTTTTGGCGATGTCGGTGCAGGAAAAACCACTCTAGTAAAATTTATAGCCAAATATTTAAACATAAAAGAAACCGTAACCAGCCCGAGCTTTGTAATATTAAACGAATATCATTCAGGCGATTTAAGCCTTTATCATTTCGATCTATACAGACTTGAAACTGAAGGCGTAAAAACAATTTTAGACGAACTAAGAGAATACTCCGAAAGCCCTAATTCTCTTGCAATAGTTGAATGGGCAGAATTTTCAGATGATGAACTTCCACCGCAAAGATTAGAAATACACATAAGTTATCTTGACGAAAATTCCAGAAAATTCAATTTTTCTGCAAAAGGAACTAAAAGTTTGACATCATTAAATAAAATAGAAACAGAATTAAAATTATGAAAATATTAAGCATTGATACTTCGGCAAACACAACTTATATTTGTTTAAGCGAGAATGAAAACATTCTTGAAAGTGTTATTATGGAAAGCCTTAAAAATAATTATTCAACGGCAAAGCTTGTTCCGTCAATTTTAAAAGTATTAAAAAACAACAATTTAACAGCTCAAGACCTGAATGCAATAGCAGTTAATATAGGTCCGGGCAGTTTTACAGGAATAAGAGTCGGTATAACGGTAGCAAGAACAATGGGACAAGCTCTTAATATTCCCGTTATCGGTCTTCCTTCTTTAAAAATATTATCAACTCTGAATAAAACCGATAAAAAAGCCCTTATCTTACTTGACGCAAGAAAAGGAAAAACCTATCGAGGAGTTTACACTCAAGAAAATCATACCGAACTGTGTCCCGAAGCTATTGAATACGAACAGGGAATTAATCTTGCAAAAGAAAATGATTACTTTGTAATAACAGACAAAACAATGAAATCAATGTTTTCAGAGCTAAATACAGAAGCCGTTGATATCTCAGAAATAAAGCATGATTTTGGTATAGAATTATCAAAACTTGCTTTAATCCATTTAAAAAGCAAGCCCCATGAGGAGCTTGCCTGGTTCAAACTAAAACCTTTATACATTCAGCCACCGCCTATTTCTATGCCGAAAAAAGCAGTTTAATGACAATACATCTTTACTAAAACAAAAGCAAAATATATCAAATAAAATAACCCACCCATAATTAGAGCATTAGGCTTTAATATGCCTTTATTTTTAACTATATTCAGATATACAACTATGACTGACAAGTAAACAACAATTACATTTACTACAGCATATTCGTTAAGCACCCAAGGAGTAAGGATTATACCTAAAGCAGTAGGAATACAGCTTTGAAATACCATTGCACCCGTAATATTACCCAATGCAAGAGTATCTTTTTTTGATCTGATCCATAAAATACTGTTTAACTTTTCAGGCAATTCAGTAGCAATAGGGGTAAGTATAAGACTTAAAATTAACGGCGGAATTTTCATAATTTCAGCTAAATTTGTTAAATGTCCGACAAAAACATGAGCCAAGACAATAAGACCAATCAAGGAAAAGATCAATTGAACAATAATTGCAGGCATTTCAAGCGCAGGTGAAGTTTTAATATATTTTGTAAAATAAAGTGCGGCTAATTCTTCTTCTCCGCCCTCTGACTCGGTGATTGCTTTTTTCAAGGTTTTAAATACATACAGACCATACATAAATAAAAGAGCAACAGCTACAAAGATTTTCAACTTATGAGAAGGGAGAAAAGAAGCACCTACGGCTAAAATAAAAGAAAATGCAAAATAATGCAGATCTCTGAACATTACAACTGTATCAACAGGCATATCCAAAGTACGTCTGCCTTTTTTAGCGTAAATATAAACAGCAGCACCAGTAACAAAGAAAGCTAATGTTCCAAGCATAAATGGAGCACCTAATATAGCGCCTATACCTATGTCATTACTTTTTTGAAGATCAGCTCCTGCAAAATAAGCACCTAAAATAGCAACAACAGGAACAATTGTTTCAGGTAAAGCCGTTCCTACCGCAGCAAGGACACTACCCACAGCTCCTTCAGAAAGATTTAACTTTTCACCTAAATGCTCAATCGCATTAGTAAAAATAACGCAAATTACGACAATAAACGCTAAGACTAAAGTTAAATCAAATAATTGAATAAATACGTCCAATACTATCACCCTCCATATATATTATGATAAGATTTATACATTCTAACTTTATTAAGTTTACAAAAAAAATCAATTTGAATAACAAAATAGTTTTAATTAAATAAAACGGGATAAAAATATCTAATGGAAATAATAAAAAAAGTAATAAAATTAATAAATAGCTCTAAAAGTGTTGCTATTTTATCTCATGTAAGTCCCGATGGAGATACTTTAGGCTCTATGCTAGCTCTTTATGAAGCTTTAAAAAATATTCCTTCAATTAAAAAACTTGATGCTGTAAAAGTAGGAAGAACTCCTGATATTTATAAGTATTTACCCTTTATAAACGAAACAAAAAGCCCATCAGATGACGCTCTTTATCAAAGCTATGATCTTGTTATTGCTATTGACTGCGGAGCTTTAGACAGATTATCAGAATCTTCGGAACTTTTCAAAAAGGCAAAAACTTCAATCAATATAGATCATCACATTAGCAATCCTATGTTTGGAGATATTAATTGGATAGAACCAAAAGCAACGGCTACAGGAATTATTATCTATAAACTTTTAAAAGAAATGAATATTGAAATAACTCAAGACATAGCAATATGTTTATATACAGCAATTATGACCGATAGCGGAGGCTTTAAGTTTGAAAATATAAACCCTGAAGGTTTTAACATCTGTGCAAAACTTTTAGAGTATGGAGCAAGACCCGATGTTATTTATAAACAATGCTATGAGTCTATTCCTCTTCCAATGGTAATGCTAAAAGCCAGAGCCATAAATGAGGCCATTTTCACTAAAGACAATAAAATAGCATACAGCATAATAACAAGAAAAATGCTCGAAGAAGTAGGAGCAACAGATGACCATGTTGAAGGAATATCAGAAGAATTAAGGCAAATTGATTCAATTAAAGTTTCTATGGTCTTTAAAGAAACTCCTAAAGGCGACACAAAGGTAAGTTTTAGAAGTAATGGCCCCGATGTATGTGAAATTGCAAGATTTTTCGGTGGCGGTGGGCACAAACTTGCAGCAGGTTGCACAATACAGAAAAAACCTGACGATGCGGCAAATGAAATAATGCCGATAATTAAAAAACAGATTAATAAATAAAGCAACTTTTACTAATAACGCTAAAACCCTCATTAATTGAGGGTTTTCAACTATTCTAGCATTAAGTTTTTTTGAGCATTGTTAATGCTACAAGACGAGCAGTATATATTTTTTATATATTTGTTAAGTCATGTTACAAAGTTATAAAACATGCAGCAATTTGCATAGCATTATTGTTTTTATATATACAGAGGAAATATTGGAATTATAAAAAAAATTATTTTATATTATGGGGGTTATAACAAAATGGCATTAAATTTTAATCCGATCAAAACAAAACCTGTTGACGTAACAGGAACAGTTGCAAACGTTCCGCCTGAAGTAACAGGCTCAGTTGCTTATTCCCCTTTATTTTCAACGTCATCGTCACCAATATCATCACCAAGTTCAAGCACGGGAGGTTCACTTAACATAATGTCATAAGCTTGTTGTATTAAAAACGCAGGAGGGTAGGTATGGCACAGGACAAAATGGTCAAAGGCTTTGTCTTAAGCTCACTAATGGTCATTATAACAGTCTTTACCAGTGTAATTTATCTAATAAATCAATATGATAACTATATTAAAGATGATCCGTCTAACATTATCTCAGCATTTGAAGGTTAATAAAACAATAAAAGCTCGTATACAAAATACGAGCTTTTATCGCTTATATACTATTTATTTTATATTTAAAATTGTTGACAAATCACCAAAACGTTTTTTTAATTATACTTCATCTGATTTTGCAAAGGACTATATTATGGACAAACATGTTTATTCAAAACAAAATAAGTTAATTTTAGAACAGTTTTCAAAAACGGCTGAATCCTTTATAAATATGCAGGAACATTCTAATGAAACTGCAATGAAACTCTTTATTGAACAGGTAGAATTAAATAAAGAAGATAATGTACTTGATGTTGCTTGTGGGCCTGGCATTGTGGGCTGTGCTTTTGCAGAAATAGCAAAAAAAATAACAGGAATTGATTTAACCCCTGATATGATTACTAAAGCACAACAATTGCAATCCGATAAAGGTTTAAATAACATTTCTTGGGATATAGGAGATGTTTATAATCTTCCTTATAAAAATAATACCTTCAATAAAGTAATTAGCAGATATGCGTTCCATCATTTTATTAATCCTGAATTAGTTTTAAATGAAATGATAAGAGTTTCTAAGGAAAATGGAATTATATGCGTAGCTGATGCAGCAACTTCTCCTGAAAAAAACAATGCCTATAATCAAGTCGAAAAGTTACGAGATCCTTCTCATACAAGAGCACTAACAATTTATGAATTAGAAAAGCTGTTTATTGATAAAGGTTTCTCAGATATAAAAATAGCATTTTATCGTCTTGAAATGGATTTAGAAGAAATTATTAGAAGTTCCATTATGGATGATCAAAACATAGACAAAATAAAAACAATATTTCAAGAAAATTTAAAAGAAGATAAATTAGATATGAATGCATATTTAAAAGATGATAAAATACGTTTTTCATTTCCCCTAATGATTATTTCAGGTAAAAAAATAAGCACTCCAGCTTAATGGAGTGCTTATTTTTTTAAAGAACAAATTTTTTACTATAAACTCTTAACAGCCTCAGTTACTTCTTCAAGAACTTTTCTTGCCGCTTCTTTAGGATCAGTGGCATCAGTAATAGGTCTGCCTATCACAAGATAATCGGCACCCGCTTTTATTGCATCAGTGGGAGTTACAACCCTTGTCTGATCATTTAATGATGACCATTGCGGACGAATTGCAGGACATACAATTACAAAATCTTCTCCACAATATTTTCTGACCTGTGAAACATCTGCAGCACTTGCTACAACACCATCAAGGCCTGATTCTTTTGCAAGAGCAGCAAGCTCTCCGACATATTCATGAATATTTTTTGTAATTTTTAACTCTTCTGTAATCATTTCTTGCCCAATGCTTGTTAATATTGTTACACCAAGAACAATCGGCTTTGGAAGATCATATTGTTTTGACGTTTCTTTAGCTGCTTTAATTGCGGAAGAAATCATTTTTGAACCGCCAAGAGTATGTACATTAAAGAAAGTTGCTCCATGCTTTACAATGTTTGTAGTGGCTTTTGCAACAGTATTAGGAATATCATGAAACTTTCCATCAAAAAATACCTGAGCGCCTTCATCATGGATAAATTTTACAATTTCAGGCCCGACTGCTGTAAAAAGCTGAAGACCGACTTTAAATATTCCGACATATTCTCTAAGATCAGACACAAGTTTTTTTGCTTCGTCAAGGGTATCAACGTCAAGCGCTAAAATTATTCTGTCTTTAGGTGTATTTTTTTCTAAAATCATAATTACCTCATATTTATCCGGCTATTATTTTTATCCACACTTCTCTTGATCTAGGACCGTCAAACTCCGTAAAATAAATCCCTTGCCAAGTTCCAAGAGCTAATTTGCCTTCGCTGATTATTAAAGTCAATGAAGGCCCAAAAAGACTTGATTTAACGTGAGCATCGGAATTTCCTTCAGCATGCCTGAATTCCGGATAATCAGGAGATATTTTATTCATGCTGTAAATGATATCAGTTTTTACGGAAGGGTCAAAAGCCTCGTTAATTGTAATCCCTGCTGTTGTATGAGGACAAAATATTACACATATTCCCTCTTTTATATTTTTTGACTCAATAAATGTTTTAAGTTCTGATGTAATTTCAATTAACTCATTTTTCTTTTTACTTTTAATATTTATTTTTTCCATCATAAGCTCCATTTATTCAAACAATTTACAGAGAAAAAGACCCAGTATATAAAATAATAAAGCGAAAACAAGTAAGAGAATAAATTCAAATAGAGGATTCATAAATGCGATTAGAAATGAAATTATTACAATCGACATAAATAAAAATTTAAACAGTTTTTTAAGCTTATATTGAGTTAATATCTGAGTCTTAGCACCATAAATCAACGTAGCTGGAACAGCAAGCATAAAGCCTGTGAATGTCATTATTTCAATACAGAAATTAATATAATTACTCAAAGTAAATATTATGGCTGTTGACTTTATTTCCGTTCCATAGCCATATAACAAGTAAGAAACAGCAGGAATTATCTTGCTATAAGCCAATGCAATACCCATTAAAAACATAAAATAAGCAATTATCAAACAAAGATAATTTTGTAAAATCTGCCTACCTTTAAAAAGGTTTTCATTAAATTTTATATAATTATATACGGATACAGGAATTATAAAAATTAATCCTATTAAAAACGCTATTTTAAAAGATAAACCCCATGACTCCGTAAGATTTGTTTGAATATAACCAATCGAATGAAACGGAAATATTCCAATCAAATAAGCAATAATCTTTTTTGCAAAACATAAACCGAATCCAAACGGTATTATAAAAGCCATAAAAGAGCCCAAAATCCTGCGTTTTAGTTCATTAATAATTTTATAAACGCCTTGAGCTTGCAAATTAATTGCTGAATTTTCTTTGTCTGACGGACTCATATAATATTACTCCTGCAGAAACACTTAAATTTAATGATTCAACGTTCTCTTCCATCGGTATATGTATAAAATTATCAGCTATTTCAGCTAAACTATCACTTAATCCTTCTGCCTCTGAACCAAACATAATTACTGTAGGCTGTTTATAATTTATATCATAATAAACAGTATTTTTATCATTATTTGAAACTTTTGTTGCTAAAAAGTTGAATTTATTAATCTTATTTAGTTTTGGTTTCAAATAATTTATATTTTTTTCGTACACAATAGGAATTTTCCAGAGATTTGCAACAGCAGAGCGAACAGTCTTAGGATTAAACATATCTACAGAATTTTCTGTAACTATAATTCCTGCAACACCGCTTGCAGCAGCTGTTCTTATTATCGTACCAAAATTCCCCGCATCTTTAATGCCTTCAAGCACTATTATGAGTGGATTATCAACTTTAAGCATATCCTCAATACAATGATTAAAGATTTTTGCAACTGCAATAACGGGAGGTGCCGTCTGTGTTGTAGATATTTTCTTTAATATCTCTTCGGGGACTTTATAGGTTATATTCTCAGGGAAATTAACAAATAATTCCGATTTATCCCTATCTACAAAAATATTTTTTATTTGAATATTATCTTTTATAGCTTCTGATACTCCTTTTTCTCCTTCTATGAGAAAAAGCCCTGTTTCTTCTCGAACTGATTTTTTTTCAAGAGAAGAAGCAAGTTTTATTAAAGGGTTTTTCAAACTGGAGATTTCATTCATTTCCCTATAATACCCTGTTTATATTTATTCAGCCAAACTTTTTCATTTTCTGAAAGCATAGAATAATCAATTAAGTTTTCATCGAATCCGCTGCGTGTAAGACTTTTTATTCTAAAGCTGCCTTTCTCTTCTATGACAGTAACCGTATTTTCAAGCCTCACACCGCCCCATCCTTCGCAATAAAGCCCGGGTTCTATGGTGAAACACATTCCTTCTTTTAATACTGTCTTAGAGAGCTCAGAAGAGCCTAATCTTGGAGGAGATTCATGAACTGAAATTCCAACGCCATGACCTGTTCCGTGAGGGAAGCTGAAACCTTCTTCAACTTCCTGTGTAACAACTTCTCTTACTTTTTTATCAATATCATAGCCTGTAGTTGTTTGATTTATAGGGTAATTAAGTCCGCTTAAAAGGCCTTTTAAGACTTTTGTGTATATTCTTTTTGCTTTTTCTTCAGGCTTGGCTATTTTTCCGCCTGCGATAAAAGTTCTTGTTATATCTGTTGCGTATCCACCATCAAAATATCCGCCACAATCTAATAAAAATAAATCTCCGACATTAATATTTTTATCCGGATTAGGACTTGAATAATGTATTATAGCCGAATTTGTTGCACATGCGGTTATCGGCTCAAAACTTAAAGATAAAGCTCCTTCTTGATCAAATATTTTTTTAACCATTGCCGAAAATTCTTTTTCTGTCATTTTTTGACCTGCTTCAAGTTTCTGATTTAAGGTCTGAATACATCTGGCAACAACAATATCAGTTTTTAAGAAATTTTCTCTGAAATGCTCCAATTCAAATGTATTTTTAATAGATTTCATTTCAGAAAGAGGATTTGGTTTTACATTTTTAATGTTTTTATCTAATTTCTCAAGTTTTCTATAATTAGATAAAGTTATAGAAGTTTCATCATAGCCGATTGTTTTAATTTCAGAATCAGCTTTAATTTTTTGAAGAACGGTTTCAAATTCCTCAAATTTTTTAAAAATAACATCAGGCGAAAATTTATTTCTTATTTCTTTGACGACATTCGCTACTTCCGTAAAGATATAAAGTTGATAATCATAAATAAGGGCAACCCCTTTAAAAGTTGAATTATAAGGAGTTGCAAAACTTCTTAAATTAGCAAGATAAGCTATTTCTTCAAGCTTTGTAATCAAAAAAGTATCAATTCCCTGCTTTTTTAATTCCGAGATTGTTTCCATATATTTTTCTTCTGTCAATTCACCTGAAATATCAGGATAAACAAACATTAATTCTTCTTTTGTATTATTTGAAGTCGATAAGATTGGGTCTTGCTCATATTCAATAATTTCAACATTTTTACCTAGCTTATTTAACTCTTCAATGAGTTTATTATAGAAATAAAGACTAGTTTTTGTTGATGGAATACCTATTTTTAAAGAATTTTTATTATTATTTTTAATTATTTGAACTATTGCCATTAATTGAGTTATGCTTAAATCCAATTTCACTACATTAACAAGCTCAGAATCAGTTTCTTCATCGGCTTGAATGTGGTAACGACCATCTACAAACAAAAACACTTCTTCATTACTGACTAAAGCATCACCTGTTGAGCCTGAAAAGCCTGTTAATAGATATCTCGAATTATTTTGAAGCTCTACATATTCATTTAAGTATTCGTCCGTATATTTAACAAGAAAATAATCGAGATTTTCCTTTGTCAAAAAAGTTCTTAGATTATTAATAGCAGTTTTTGGATTTAGCATAAAGTTTTCCCCGACAGACCTTATAATTTACATAAAAATAAGCAGAGTAGGGCATAAAAGCCCTACTCGCAAATCTCAACTATTATTTTGTATTTAAAATGTAATTGATTAATGTTCTTACTGCTGCTCCAGAAGCACCTTTGCCAAGTTCTTTCACCTCTTTGTCAAGCCATGCAGGTCCTGCAATATCAATGTGAGCCCATGGAACATTATTCACAAACTCTTTTAGGAATAATGCAGCAGAAGAAGCTCCTGCTTCTCTTGAACCTGAGTTTTTAAAGTCAGCTATATCGCTTTTCATTGAATCAAAGTATTCTTCATACATAGGAAGTTGCCATAATCTTTCGCCACCTTGATTAGCAGAAGAAATAAGTTTATCGATAAGCTCTTGATTATTACCCATAATACCTGATGCCATTCTACCGAGAGCAACCATACAAGCACCTGTAAGCGTTGCCACATCGACAATTTCATCAACATTAAGATCAACTGCATAACAGAGAGCATCTGCCAAAGTAAGTCTTCCTTCTGCATCAGTATTATCAATCTCAATAGTTTTACCGTTCATAGCTTTTACGACATCACCGGGACGATAAGCGTTACCGTCCAACATGTTTTCGCAAGCTGCTATAATAGCGTGAACTTCAACATTAGGTTTTAATTTCGGCAATGCTTTCATTACGGATAACACAGCGGCTGCTCCTGCCATATCATCTTTCATAAGAACCATTCCGCTTGGAGGCTTAATACAAAGACCGCCACTGTCGAAAGTTACACCTTTACCAATAATAGCAACTTTCTTTTTTATCTTACCACTTGGCCTATAAATCATGTGAATAAATTTAGGAGAATTTTCACTTCCCTTAGCAACAGCGTAGTATGCGCCCATTCCCATGTTTAAAATATCTTCTTTTCTGTATATTCTGCATTCTATATCCTCAATAGCCTTTGCTATTTCTGCCAGTTTAGCGGGATTAAGTTCATTTGCAGGCTCATTTGCAAGATTTCTTGCTTTATTTGTTGACTCAGCAATAATAATACCCTTTTTAATGCCTTTATTAATTGCATCAAGCTTACTTTTGTCTGATTCTACAATCTCAAAGTCCTTAATAGCTTTTTCATCTTCTTTTTTAGATTTATATTTTGTAAATTTATAAGAACCTAAAATAGTTCCTTCGGCTAACATTTGTGCTGACTCTGCAACATCTAAACAGGCAATTCCGGCACCATGTACTATACTACAAACTTTTTGAGCCTTTAATGAAATTGCTTTCTGTATTGCTTTAGACGAAACTTCTCTTATTTTAGCAAGATTAAACTCTTCAGACTTACCAAGACCGACAACAATTATTTTATCGGCAGGAATTTTCCCATAAGTCGGCAACACATAAACATCGCCTAACTTACCTTTAAAATCTTCTTTTTCAATAACATAGGAGGAAATAAAACTGTCTAATGCTTTATCAACCGCAGCGGCAGCCCCTCCAGGGGACTTAACACCTTCAAAAAGGTTTACTATTAAAACATCACAGGCGATATCAGTGATTGAGCCGTGCTTTACATTAATTTTCATGTTTAACCTCATTTTCAAACCAAAAACAATTATATATTTTATTTAACTGTGTATGAAAAGTATAAATTTAAACTCGGTATCAGGCAAGCTATATGTTTGGAGTATTTTTTAAAAATAAAAAGCCCCGTGTATATTAACAAACGGGGAAGAAGAGATCATGAGGCAGAATTTAATACTGAAAATACTTTTTATCCTCTAACTTCTAATTTATATGGTGTTTTTTATTTTCATTTCAACGTTTACTCTTCTATAATATTCATTCAAGGAAATTTGAGTATTAGTCTTTAGGACTAGAACATATTACTCGCAAGAATAATATTTTTATTAGCCTGAAACCCTTATAAATTGTCATCATTACACTTTATTGGTCAGTACAACAGCCGTAAACAAAAGAATATAGCATGTTTAAAACAACAACTCATTTGTAATAGCTAGTTGTTTAGTAATGCATTTTTGAAATTACATTTATTAAACAGGCATTTTTTCGGAATTTATAACTTGCAAGGGAAGTCTAAATCCAAAAGTGCTGCCTTCTCCATTTTTACTTTCCGCAAAAACCTGACCACCATGATGTTTTTCTATGGCAATCTTAACCAGATGCAAGCCTAGTCCTGTTCCTTTTATAGTATGGGCTTTTGTTTCCACCCTATAAAACCTGTCAAATATTTTTGGCAAGTGTTCTTGTGGTATTCCCATACCGTTATCCTCAACAGAAACTTGAAGATATTTACCTGTTCTGTCGACTTCAGCTCTGATTTTAACCCTTCCACCGGTGTAAGAATATTTTATGGCGTTAGAAATTAAATTTTTAATTACTCTTTCAATACTTTCAGAATTAAACATTACCTGCGGAAGATCTGACTCTAAAAGAACTGAGAACTGCAATTTTTTCTCATCAGCAAGCACTTTCATTGATCTTAAAGTTAGCTCAATAACGGGAGAAATATCACATAATGACTTATCAAGCTCTACATTAGGTGATTCCAGCCTTGAGAAGTCCAATATATCGTTCACCATTCTATTTAAACGATCTGATTCTTCATCTAATATAGACATAAACTCTTTTTTGGTTTTATCATCAAGATCTGCTCCATAATTATGAAGAGTGTCTATATAACTTCTTATTACTGTTACAGGAGTTCTAAGCTCATGACTAACATTAGAAATAAACTGATTTTTCATCATGTCAATTTCAGCTTCTTTTGTAATATCGTGAAGAACGGCTATATATCCTAAATACTCCTGATTATTAGTAAAAATTGGTGACATGATTAATTTTACGATTTTATTATTTAATTTAATTCTACTTAACTGAGGTCTAGCTTCAATCTCCTCAAGCGGAGTATCCTTAAATTTTCTTACTTCCTCTTTAAAGCTGATGTCACCGTTTCCATCATAATAATCGGTAATTTTAACATTTAAAATTTCCCTTGTTTTCACTTCCATCATTTTTAATGCCGCGTTATTGACAAGAACGATTTTATCAAGATTATCGCAAACTATTACACCATTAGCAATTCCCATAAGAATAGATTCAAGTTTATTTCTCTCATAAGTAAGCTGATCAATATTTTTTTCTTCATACTCGCGAAGTTTTATCGACATATCGTTAAAAGCTTCAAAAAGTTGCTTTATCTCACCCCATAAATCACGTGAAGCCAATTTATAGCCGAATTCACCCGTAGAAATCTTTCTGACGCCTTCAACAAGGAGTTTTACCTGTCTTGCTATCAACAAAGTATTAATAGAAACAGCAGCAATCGAAAGAATCCAGGCAATACTGAAAATAACCATCATCAGATATCTTGCCGCCTGTCCGACAATTTTCATTGTATAACCGGTCAATCCAAGCTGAACAGAACCTATTGCACTTTTACCCTGTGCAGTATATGCCACAACGGGTTGACTTATCTCAATAAAACTTTCTGATTGATTATCAGAGCTTTGCTTATTTGAAAAGAGTATATTTCCTCTATTATCAAGGAAAACAATATATAGAATATCTTTATTTTCTCTGATAACAAGGTTTGACATATTTCTGAATTTATTTTCAGTTTCGGGATTGTCTTTATTTATTATAAAATCGCTGCCTTCGGTAGAAAGAGTTCTGGCAAGCATTATGCCAAAATCATGATAACTTGAAAGAAGTGTTTTTTGAGTATTATCAATTACTATCCATGCAATAAAAATCACTAAAAAAGAGCTTAAAAAAGAGCCTAAAATAAGGATTTTATTGGGAGTTGTCATTCCCTTACCCTCATTTTGGTCATCAATCCGTTTTTTAATAATGTGTTTTATTAGATTACTCATTATTTTATCTGACAAACCCTTCTTAATCTACTGAAGAGAGGAAAGTATCATTGTACTTACTGACTTTAAACAGGCAAATACGCCTGATCCTTGACTAGCCATTGCTTCATAACTGGGGAAACCGTACGGATTAAACAAACGTTCAAGCTCTTCCAGCTCCATGGCATTATCTAAGTCTCTTTTATTATACTGTATAACTATAGGCAAAGTTTTCATTGAAAGACTAAAACTTGTTAAATTCTCTTCAAGATTTCTTAAACTCTCAAGGTTTTCATCTTTTCGGTCTTTATTTGAGTCAATAACAAAAATAATACCGTCAACCCCATTTAAAAGCAGTTTCCTTGCGGCATTATATTCCGCCTGTCCCGGAGTTGAATATAAACTAAAAGTAGTTGTAAATCCTTTAATTGTTCCAAGATCTATTGATAGAAAATCAAAAAACAAGGTTCTTTCATTAAAACCTTTTAAATTAGTTATATCACTTCTTATTGAATGATTGAGCTGACTGTAAATATATTCTATATTAGTGGTTTTACCGGACTCTCCTGTCCCATAATATACAATTTTACAATTTACTTTTTGCTCCGCATAGTTAACTAATACCAATTTCTTAAATCTCTCAAACTGTCCTAATACAATAATATACCAAATCGATATAATTATTTCATTTTATCTGTCTAATATTATTTTAACAGAATACATTAAAACATCATAATTTGTAAAAATTTAAGAAATTCAAATTAGTAAAAACTATAACTCATCAAATAATTTTTCTAATGCCTTCATATCATCACCACATTCATCTAATCTGGATCTAAGGTCACTTGCTGAATATTGTTCACGAAAAGCCATATAAATATTTGTTTTAAACTCATGAATCGCATCCAATTCTTTTGTCAAAGCATCAATTTTACCCTTTAAAAAAGCTTCTTCATTTTTTTTAGTTTCTTCAGACTCTTGCTTATCCTTAATTCCATCAAGCAATTTTTTACATTCTGCTATTTCTTGTTTTATTGATAAATTATATTCTTTAAGTTCTTTATTTTCTTTATAAATTTCTTCAAAATGCTTTGTTTCTTCTGCTTTGTGTGAGTTATGTCTTAATTCAATAATTTGCTTTGTGACAACAGGAAGTAAATCTTGAAGAACCGTTTTATCTTTAAATGCGTTTATTACTTCTCTTGTATTTGTTGATAACCTTGCTATTTCTGTTTTTGCAAGCTCTCCTTTTATAGAATGTTCTATCTCTGGATTATCAGCCAAAAAGGCTTTTAACTCATTTACTTTATCCTGCACCGCATCTGCCGCTTGAAGATCTAACATATTATTAATTTGATTAAACGCAACGGTAGTTAATAAAGCATCAAATAATATATTTGGAATATCTTTTTTGGGATCAAATTTTTCATGACTTTCAGATAAATGATGAGAAAGTGTAGTAATCAACGAGGCTGTAAATTGTCCGCCTAACGTATCAAAGCCCGCTTCATGAGCTGTATCATAAAGAGAAGCAAGCACTGAGGCATAATCTTTAGGAAAAATATCTATAAGATTCTTTATCTGCTCTACATTTTCAGGACTTGCTATATCAGCCGCAACACCGACAAGTGTTCTCGCCCCTACATAAGCTACTGATTGAACAAGTTGATGCTGCCTGTCTAGTTTTTCACAATAAACATCTTTAACAAAAGTCCTGCCCATAGATGCTGTTGTTAAAAAGGTAAGTCCTGCATTAATACTTCTTACCGCTAAAGAAATAGGCACATGAGTCGCTCCTCCCGTTGCAGGACCTGACATTAAATGAGCCTTTACACCTGCTCCAGCAACAAGAGCCTTTGTTGCACTTAACCTTATGTTATGAGATTTATACCCCTCACGTCCCAAAAATATTAATGCTGACAATGTATCTATATTATTTTGCTTCGCTAGAGATAAAGTCATTAAAAGCTGAACAGCTGCAACTGGCAAAGTATCAGCCATTAAAGATGAAGTCTCACCTGCCATAAAAGATTGTCCTGCTGCTGCAACAGCTGCAATATCAACTATGGCATATTCTTTATTTTCCTCCAGATTTTTCTTTAATTTTTCTATTTGAGCCTTTAGCGAATCTATAAAATTAAACGGTTTCTCATTACCTTTAAAACTAATAGGTGCATTGTTAAATTTAAGATCAGCTTTTTTCTCTTCTTCCATATCTCTAAGTGTTTGAGCCATAACTTTTTGCCACTTCGCCTGTCTTTCCAGCTCTTTATAATCGTCAGAATTTTTATCAAAAGTTGAATTTTCCAATTCCTTCAAAAACACATCTGAATTATTATCAAGAGCTTTGGATAAAAGTCTTGATACTTTAAAATCTTTAAAAACAAAAGCACAATATCTGGCAGAAAACTCGGGATCATAAAATATATTTTCTATATTTTCAGGTTTTCTATATCTAAGAATTAACTTTTTAACATTAGCCTTATCTTCATCAGTAAAATTTAACGCTT
Source organism: bacterium (assembly GCA_037137535.1). GTDB lineage: Bacteria > Cyanobacteriota > Vampirovibrionia > Gastranaerophilales > JBAXKC01 > JBAXKC01. The sequence continues at coordinate 28,762 of JBAXKC010000025.1, forward strand.
TTGCAACTTGTTGTTCCCAAGACGAAAAAATAATTCCATCCTCTTTTTTAATTTTATGGACGGAATTAAAGTTAACCATATATCTTGGTGAACTTGAAAAAGAATGAAAATTTGATTCATTATGTAATGCAGTATCGCTGACATCCTTAATATTATTCTTTTTAATGCAATTATTATATTCTGAAAATTTAGACATACTTAAATTATTAATACGCATAAGCAACCCACCAATCCACTAAAAACATAGAAGTATTATTTGTAAATTTTTATCAAATCCAAGCCTAAAACAATTGAAAAAGAAAAAAAAGGTGTATAGAATACATTTGTAATTTTTTTTAACACCTATTTACAGGGGAGTGGTAAAAATGCAATTAACAACAGCTAATTATCCTACATATCAAAAAAACACAGCTAAACAGCAAGTGGCTTTTTCAGGGAATATCGGAACTAAGATTGTTGATAAATGTTGGGAAAATCATGATAAGGCTTATAATGCTCTAGGTAAACAATACAATAAAGCCTGGGGTAGACATGCTTTAGTTTGTGATGAAATAGTAGTAAAAAATATAGCCCAAACTATAGAAAAAAAATGTCCTGCCTTACATAAATTTGCTAACAGTAAAGTTGGAGGTGCGGTTATAATGGTTGCCGAAAGTATCGTTGGTGGCATAATATTTGGAACTTTATTTAATAAATTTTACTAGGATTTAATAATATGCAATTAACAACAAGAACAACAGCTAATTATCCTACATATCAAAAAAACACAAATAAACATCAAGTAGCATTTTCTGGCAATATCGGAACTAAAATTGTTGATAAATGCTGGGAAAATCATGATAAGGCCTATGGTGCTTTAACAAAAGCATGTAATGAAGGTAATGCCAGACATTATAAAGCTGTTATAGAAACACTTCCTAAATACATAGAAAAAAAATGTCCTGCTTTCTATAAATTTGCTAATAGTAAAACTGGATTTGTTGTCAGAATGATTGCAGAGGGTATTGTAGGCGGTATAGTAGGCGGAACTTTAATTAAGAAATTTTACTAGGATTTAATAATATGCAATTAACAACAAGAACAACAGCTAATTATCCTACATATCAAAAAAAAACAGCTAAACAGCAAGTGGCCTTTTCGGGAAATATTGGAACTAAAATTGTTGACAAATGCTGGGAAAATCATGATAAGGCTTATAATGCTCTAGGTAGACAATACAATAAAGCTTGGGATAGACATGCTTTAATTTGTGATGAAATAGTAGTAAAAAATATTGCCAAAACTATAGAAAAAAAATGTCCTGCTTTCTATAAATTTGCTAATAGTAAACCAGGATTTGTTGTCAGAATGATTGCAGAAGGTATTGTAGGCGGTATAATAGGCGGAACCTTATTTAATAAATTTTACTAGGATTTAATAATATGCAATTAACAACAAGAACAACAGCTAATTATCCTACATATCAAAAAAACACAAATAAACATCAAGTAGCATTTTCTGGCAATATCGGAACTAAAATTGTTGATAAATGTTGGGAAAATCATGATAAGGCTTATAATGCTTTAGGTAGACAATACAATAAAGCTTGGGATAGACATGCTTTAGTTTGTGATGAAATAGTAGTAAAAAATATTGCCACAACTATAGAAAAAAAATGTCCTGCTTTGTATAAATTTGCCAATACTAAAATAGGCAAAGAAATCTGCTATATTGCTTATTTATCAGTTGGTGCAGCTGCTGGCTATTTCATGAGTAAATATTGGTATTAAACAGGATTTAATAATATGCAATTAACAACAAGAACAACAGCTAATTATCCTACATATCAAAAAAAAACAAATAAACAACAAGTGGCTTTTTCAGGAAATATTGGAACTAAAATTGTTGATAAATGCTGGGAAAATCATGATAAGGCTTATAACGCTTTAACAAAAGCATGCAATGAAGGCGATGCTAGACATTATAAAGCTGTTATGGAAACACTTCCTAAATACATAGAAAAAAAATGCCCTGCTTTCTATAAATTTGCTAACAGTAAAGTTGGAGGTGCCATTATAATAGTTGCCGAAAGTATAATTGGCGGTATAATAGGCGGAACTTTATTTAATAAATTTTACTAGGATTTAATAATATGCAATTAAAAATTTATCAGTTAAAATATAACCATGATAAATTCAATTCATATTAAAAACTTTGCTCTTATTGATAAAATAGAAATCCCTTTTAACAAAGGGTTAAATATACTTGCAGGCGAAACAGGAGCAGGTAAAAGTATTATTATTGATGCTATTGATGCGGCTTTTGGGGCAAGAACTTCAAAAGAGTTCATTAAATCGGGCGAAAAAAAAGCATTTGTCGAATTGACAATAAAACTTGAAGACAGCTTTCCCTTTGAATTATTGGCTGAAAATGAAATAGAAATTGAAGAAGATAATATTCTTACCGTTTCAAGAGAAATTTCTCAAAGCGGTTCTAAATCAAGAATTAACGGCATAATTGTAACTCAGAACTATATTAATAATTTAAGAAAATATCTGCTTGATATTCACAGTCAGCATGAAACTTATACTTATATTAATCCTAAAACACATCTGACTTTATTAGACAGTTATGGCGGAGAAAACCACAGAAAAATGATTGAAGAGTTTTCCACCGCTCATAATCAATTTAAAAGCCTAACAAAACAATTAAACTCTATAAAATCGGGAATACAGGAAAAAACAAGACGAATAGATTTTTTAAGCTATCAGGTTGAAGAAATATTTTCTGCAAAAATCAAAAATGCCGAGGAATACACACAATTAATTGAAGAACGAGAATTATTAATCAATGCCGAAGAGTTAAAAACCTCTTCATATTCAGGCTATGAATTAATTTACGGACAAGAAAACAGCGTAATAGATCTTTTAAGCGGTATAGAAAAGAAACTGGAAAAATTATCGAGCTACGATAAACAATTAGGCGAAATAGCAGGGACAATCTCCTCTGCAAAAATAGAATTAAAAGATGCTGCTGAAACGCTTATGGATTACTCCGAAAATATTGATGCAAATCCTTATAAACTTGAACAAATTGAAGAAAGAATTGAAACTCTCGAAAAATTAAAAAGAAAATATGGACCAGAGCTTAGCGATGTTATTTCAAATCTTGAAAAATTTGAAACAGAACTTGAAGAAATCTCTTTCAGCGATGAAAAAATTTCTGAATTAGAAAATAAACTTAACTATATTGAAAAAGAGATGATAAATTATGCCAATAATCTTTCTAAAAACAGAAAGATTTTATCTGAAAAATTATCATTATTAATTCAAAAGGAAATAAAAAAACTTGAAATGCCTCATGCAAAATTCTTAATCGGAGTTAATTCCGATAATGACATCACTTCAAACGGTTTTGATAATGCAGAGTTCTTAATTTCAACCAATCCGGGGGAAGACTTAAAACCCTTGGCAAAAGTTGCGAGTGGGGGCGAAATTTCAAGAATAATGCTCGGAATGAAAACAGTTTTTGCAAAATCTGATAAAGTGAACACAGTTATTTTTGATGAAATAGATACAGGAATAAGCGGAAAAACTTCTCAGGCGGTTGCGGAAGAACTCGCAAGCCTATCAGCTTCGCATCAGATACTTTGTATAACTCACCAGCCTATAATTGCAGCAATGGCGGACAAATATCTCTTTGTAGAAAAATTCCAAGAGGAAAATTCAACAAAAGTTGAAGTCAAAGAATTAAACAGGGAAGAAATAATCAGAGCCCTCGCAAAACTTGCAAGCGGCTCTGAAAATAATGATGAATCTATTAAATTTGCTCAAAATCTTATTGATAAAGCAACTGAATATAAAGAAAATCTCTTAACCACCGCAAGTTGAACAGCTAGAGCTTGAACAACTTCCGCATTTACTTGATGAAGAATCATCAGAGTTGCTTTTTCCTGCAACTATAAATCCGCCCCAAACTTTGGAAACGTTTTCACTTTTACACTCAGGACAATCGGGAACGGTTAAATCGTTCATTGATTTAGTTATGGTAAAAGCTTTATCACAATCCTTGCATTTATAATCATAGCTTGGCATTTAACTTGCTCCTTAATTATAGTTTATTCATAAACAATGCAATTATATCGTTAAATATAATAAGCACCATAAGGGTTATAAGTATAGCAAAACTCACTTTTGCGATATTTTCCTGAATTGTTTCATTAAGCGGACGTCCTCTTAGTTTTTCAATAAGTAAAAAGACTATATGCCCACCGTCTAAAGCAGGAATAGGAAGAAGATTTACAATAGCAAGATCCATACTGATAAGTGCAGTTAATAAAAGTCCGTCCCATATTCCTTTATGCTGAATCATATCACCGCCTATTTTAGTAATGGCAACAATTCCATGCATTTCAGAAAGAGGGATTTTATTTGTAAACAGCATACACAAACCCTTTAACATAAATTCTGTATTGCTGGATAAATAATTCCATGAAAGTTTTACTGACTGACCAAAACTTTTTGAAGGAATTTTAATTTCATCCGATATTAATCTTATACCCAATAAACCTTCTTTATTAGGATAAGCAGGAAGCAAAGCAACTTCTTTTCCATCTCTTAAAACGGTTATATCAACAGGATGAGCATTATCAGATCGAGCAGAAGCTATATCAAATAAAGAAACTTTGCCATCGGCCGTAAGTTCATTTTTCTCTTCAAGACTATCTCTTAGTTTTAATTGATTATTATTTAATTTGTAGCCCGAAGGTTTATAGCCATACATAGCAGTGATTTTATCGCCCTTAAAGACAATAAGTTTTTCTGGAGTAGATTCAGGCAAAATTATTTTTATTCCTGACGGAATTGATGTTTTTTCATTTAGTCCATTTAAAGACGGGTTTTTAGCTATTAACTGTTTTTCATAGTCATTGATTTTTGCTGACTCAACATAACCGTCAAACTTTTTACTTCTTTGAATTATATTTGTAAACTGAGAGGGTGTTTCTATCTTTGAACCATTTGCAGAAGCTATTATGTCACCTGCTTTTAGTCCTGCCGCATAGGCTGAATATTGTTTTCCTTGCTGTAAATCTTTTACACTTACAATATAATTGCCTGACGGAAGTTTCCCCGACCCAACGGCAACAAGTAAAACTATAAAATATGCAATAATTACATTTGCCGTAACTCCTGCCACAACAACGCAAAGTCTTTTCCATACCGGCTTATTTGCAAATCTGTCAGGTGAATCTTTAGGGATTTCAGAATCAGGATCATCATCAGGAAATGAAACATATCCACCCAATAATAGAGCATGAATACATAATGTTAAATCTCCGAATTTTTTTTCATAGAGAGTAGGGCCAAAAGGTAATCCAAAGCCGAATCGACTTACTTTAAAACCTAAAGCTCTAGCCACACCGAAGTGTCCTAATTCATGCACAAGCACGAGAATGCTTAATAATGCCAGCATAGTTATAATATGCATATTTTTTCTACCCTTTTTTATAATAAGTCAGTTCTACTAAATTTTATCATATACAAAATACAAAAAAGAGTTAAATAGCCTTATTGGAATAAGCCAATTAATTTTTAATAAATAAAAGACTATTAAATAAAAACGTGGTTATTAAAAAACTTATTATTATTTGGAAAAAACCCATATTGAAAATTTTAAGAATTAAACCCGGTGTTTTATTGCTAGTATCTAATTTATGCTTATTTAAAAGTTCTTCTCCTGTTTTAATAGTACGCATAATTTGCTTTTCAGAGGCAGGAGCTGTTGTCAAATATTGTTGAACCCACATCCCCATTTGCCTCCAATAAGAAAGCATAAACATAAATCCAAAAACCAGCACAAGAAAGTTAAACGGAGGAGTTTTTAAAATACCTGACAATAAAATTAAAAGCTGAATACCCACAATTAAAATAACAATATTTGTACCGCAACGTTTATGCGGTCTCGGCTGCATTCTTATTGTGGTGACAGTTAAGGGCAAGCCTTTTTCTATTGCATGAATTGTCTGATGTTCTGCCGCATGATACCTAACCAAAGGGGTAAGCCTTAATAAGGCAACAAAAAATACGAGCTGAAGTATAACTGCAAAAAAAATCGGCAAATGAAAATAGTTTGAAATAGAAGCAGTAAGATATTGAGCAGAAATAGCCATAACAGCAAAAACTATTCCCAATGTAATAAAACCTAATTGCCCAAAAGCCCCTGCCGAATGTATTCCGTCAGTCAGATAAACGCCTAAAGGAGTAGCAAGGCCACCTATTGAAGACGGCTTTATCATTTTTGTAAGGTAACCAATCAATGCAGAACGTGTTATGCAATATCCTGTATATCTTTCAGCCTTATCAATTACAGGAATAAAACGAGTATGCATTTCATGAACATTTTCCAAAATCTCTTCTATATTAGTATGGGCTGTTTCTGTCCATACGTTTGTAGTCATTATATCTTCAACAGTTATATTAAGCTTATAACTTTCTTCAGCAAAGCTCCATTCAGGGAGAAGTTGAGCAAGATCATATTCTGAAACGATTCCAACTATTTTACCTTCAGCATTAATAACAGGAAGAGTATCATTATCAGCTTCTTTAAATGCCTCAGCAAGCTTAAAAGCTTCTAAATATTTAGCAACAGCGGGAATCGCCTCTGATACTTCCTCTATATTTGGAAGTTTGGGGTTTTTATTTCCATCATGAGATTTTGACCATACCATATAATTCCCCCTCGTGTAATTAATAAAATAGACTTATAATTATTATATGTTTATAAAGTTAATTTTAAATCGCAGAAATGATTAATTTATTTTCAAAAATATTAAACTGGATTTATCCTAAAAAATGCCTCACCTGTAAAAAGTTCATTGAGCATGATTTTTTATGCGATGAATGCCTAAAAAAAATAAATTATAATTCCCCTAAACCTATAAAAATCGTACTTGATATCAAGGTTTACTCAGCTTGTCTATATATTCGTCCCATAAATAATCTTATAAAAGCCCTGAAATATAAAGGAAAAACAAAAACCACTAAATTAATAGCTCAAATACTTTATGAATATCTTCAAAAAACAGAACTAAATCTTGAAAATACTGAACTTATTCCTGTTCCTCTACATAAAAAAAGACAAAAACACAGAAGTTTTAACCATATGGAGCTAATTGCAAAAGAATTAAGCATATTAACAAGCTGTCCGATAAATAATAAACTGGTAAAAAGAATTAAAAACACTAAACCTCAACACGAATTATCTACCGAACAAAGATCTGAAAATTTAAAAAACGCTTTTAAAGTCGAGAAAAAAAATTATAACGGTAAAACTATTATTATACTTGATGATATTTTTACATCAGGTGCTACTGTTTCAGAAATTATAAAAGAACTTAAAAACCAAGAAATAGATAATATAATTACAGTTGTGCTTTCTAACCCAAAAAAATAACTCAATTAAAAAATCAGCATTATCTGCTGATTTTTTAATTGAGTATAACATTATTTATAATTTATTTGCTTTCTTTTGGCTTACTGCATAATTTAACGATTAATCCAAGTCCTGCACCTAGAGCAGCTGCCCCTGTTGCCCACATTACTGGATTTACAGTTAAAACTAATGGCACAAGTTTTTTTATATCCTCTTTGAAAACCATTTTATTAAAATTATTTCTAAGGACTTTAATACTCTCATTAATAGCATTTTCTTGTTTTTCTTTATTCACCATAAACATTACAGAATCTACGGTACCTGCAGTTACACCAAGTCCCGCTCCAATTAATGCTCCATTTTTGATGGGATGACTTTCTTTTTTTTCAATTTTATTTTGAGTTGTACCAAAAGAAACCAATTTATTTGAAATATTATTCATTTTAACCTCCTCTTCATCAAGATTTATCATAGTTATTAAAACAAATAATTCATAAAATTAATAGTAGTCGAATAAATAATAACTATAAATTTACATCTGATTTAAACTTTTTAAAATTAATTCTGAAAAATTTTTTTAAATAAATTATAATTATTTATGACATTTACCTGTAAAATATTTTAATAAAACTTTTAATTATTAATAAAGATATAAGATTGTATTTTTTAGAGGAGCAAAATTATGGCAAAAATAGCAATAATATACCACAGCGGAAAAGGTCATACTGAAAGACAGGCAAGAGCTGTAATGGAAGGTGCTTCTAAGGTTGAAGGAGTTGAAATAAGACTTATTTCAATAAAAGAAAAACCAAATAGTGCTGATATTATGCTTTTCTGCCAAGAAGACGAAACCATAGACGGATGGGATTATTTAAATAAAGCCGATGCAATTATATTCGGTTCTCCAACCTATATGGGATCTATTTCCTTTCAATTTAAAAAATTCATGGACATGAGTTCAAAAGTATGGTTCAGACAAGCGTGGAAAGATAAACTGGCGGCAGGCTTTGTGAATTCAGGCTGGCCAAGCGGTGATAAACTTAATTCTATGCTTCAATTCGTTATTTTTGCAGCTCAACATGGAATGATCTGGATAAATCCTGCGGTAATACCAGGCAATTTAGCTAAAAAAGACCCTGAATGCACAGATGTAAACAGATTAGGCAGTTTTATGGGTGCAATGGCAATGTCACCGTTTGATGAAAGTGCTGAAATAGCTCCGCCTGAATGCGATTTAATAACAGCAAGAAGACTGGGTGAAAGAGTAGCAGTAAGCACACTTCGTTGGATCAAAGGAAAATAAAATGATAAAGCCGTTTTATTCACCTGTAAGCAATAAACTAACAGAAATAGGCCCCTCCACAACAGAAGATATAATTATTCTTGCAACAGAAACCAGCTGTGATGAAACAGCAGCTGCAGTTGTTAAAAATGGTCGTGAAGTATTATCAAATGTAATAGCTTCACAAGTAAAAACCCATAAACAATATGGCGGAGTAGTTCCCGAAGTTGCCGCAAGGGAACACCTTGAAGCCATAAATCTTGTAATTGACGAAGCAATCGAAAAAGCAGGAATAAAGCCGACAGATATAACTGCTTTTGCCTCAACAATGGGCCCCGGTCTTGTAGGAGCGTTACTTGTAGGACTAAATGCGGCAAAAACTTTAAGCATTGTCTACGACAAACCTTTTATCGGAGTTAATCACTTAAATTCACACGTTTGTGCAAATTATTTAAAAAGTGACTTAGAGCCTCCTTTCATCTGCTTACTTGTAAGCGGAGGGCACAGCCAACTTATAAGGGTAAACTCCTATGACAATCAGGAATTACTCGGAGAAACCCTTGATGATGCTATCGGTGAGGCTTACGACAAAGTAGCAAGACTTATAGGACTGGAATATCCCGGTGGACCTTTACTTGATAAACTTGCTCAAACAGGCGATAAAAAACGTTTCAAATTCACAAAAGCAAAAGTCGGTGAATATGACTTCAGTTTTAGCGGACTTAAAACAGCTGTTTTAAGGGTAGTTCAATCTTTTAAAGACCAAGAACTGCCTAAAGCAGATATTGCAGCTTCTTTCCAAGAAACTGTCAGCGAAATATTAATAAATAAGACGGTAAAAGCTGCAATGGACAGCAATATAAATACTCTTGCAATTGCAGGCGGAGTTGCCGCAAATTCGGAAATCAGGAGAAAACTCTTTGCCCTTGAAGAAAAAGGATTCAAAGTGTCTGCTCCCGAATTCACATATTGTACTGATAATGCCGCAATGGTTGCAAGCTCTGCTTATTTTCTTGCGAACACTACCGATGATCTTGAAGTTGAAGTATTTTCAAGACGTTAAGGATTGTCTACAGGGACAGGAATTTTAACAGGAACAAGCTCTTTATTTCCTAACTTGCTAAATTCCTCAGCTTTGTTGCCTCCGCCACCACTACCACCACCTGGCCCTTTAGGTCCTTCACCGTCAAAGAATTTTTTAATAGCTTTCCATGCTTTTTGAGCATCTTCTTTTATAACTTCTGGCACATCTTCAAGTGTAACCTGTGCTTTTTCAAAAAAATCCTTTTCTCTTTTCTCCATCTGACGATAAAATCTTTGTCTATCGACAGGATCTTGCATAATCTTTTTTGCTCTGTCTAAAATAGGCTTCTCTTTACCTTGAAAACTAACTTGATTTACTAATGGTGAACTTGCTCTACCTACATTCATAATCTGCCTCACTTTTTCATATTCTGTTTTAATAGTTCAACTGTTAATTGAATTATTACATGAAAAACAAAATAGAAAAAAAATTGCCCAACAAAAAAAGCAGTTCCGAAGAACTGCCTAATCTTGTTTAAAAAATTAATTATATAATATTTTCTCTGATTGATTTAACCGCTGCCTGAACTCTATCATCAACGCAAAGTTTTTGCAGAATACTACAAACATGTGCTTTTGCAGTATGAACACTTACAATAAGGTCTTTTGCAATTTCTGTATTGCTTTTTCCTTTCACGAGAAGTCTTAATACTTCAAGTTCTCTTTCTGTAAGCTGGGCTCTTGCATCAGGAACTTCTGATGAGTTTCTTATTCTTGTTGATTCAGGTTTCGGGAAAAGATTAAGAGCCACTTTTGCAATTGCAGGATCTAACCATGCAGCACCTTGATCTACACTTTTAATAACACTTACAAGCGTATTAGGATCAATATCTTTCAAGCAATAAGCATTTGCACCTGAACCTAAAGAGGAAAGAACCTCTTCATCTCTGTCATGAGAAGTTAAAATAATAATTTTAATATTAGCATCAAACGCTTTTACCTGTTGAGTTGCCTCAATTCCGTTAATACCCGGAAGACCTAAGTCCATAAGAACAACATCAGGTTTTAGTTGTTTAATTACTTCAACACCTTTTTCACCATCTTCTGCTTCACCAACAACACTAATACCGTCAAATTCGTTCAATGAGGATCTTAAACCAACTCTAGTAAGTTTATAATCTTCTACAATAACCACACTAACAGTTTTTACGCTTGTTACAGACATTTTTTTCTCCCGATTTATAATTTCCACTAATTTTTCAGATTAAAGTTTTTTAAACATAACAATTTAACTCTTGTATAAGTAAAGAATACATATAAAATAAAAAATATTCCCCGATTAGCTATTATTTTATATCCCACATGCCCAATCGGGCTATTTATTAATATAAGAAAGTGCCTCACCTGCCGAATATAAAGAACCTGCAACTATAACAATATCAGTATCTTTCCTTAGCTCTTCCGCATAATCTAAAGCTTCTTGCATAGATGTTTTAGCAATTATATGCATTTTATTATCAATAAGATTTAAGATATTTGTTTGTATATCTTGCGGTTCAGCAAAATTCATAGAAGACGTTTTAGTACAAATTACTATATCTTCTTTTTTCATTAAAAATTTAATTACTTCAATATAGTTTTTATTTATCAAAGTGGAATAAACCCATATTCTTTTTTGTGAAGGAAAATAAATATCAAGACTTTCTCTAAGAAGTTTAGCCGCCGATGGGTTATGAGCTCCATCAATAATGATATTTCTGTCCTTTATATGTTGAAATCTTGCATTCCATTTAACCTGACCAAGTGCCGTAATAACAGACTTTTCCTCTATATTAAAATTATTTTCTTTTAATACTTCTAACGCTTTTAATACAAGTGAAAGATTTTTTAACTGCCAAATTCCTTTTAAAGACAGATTAACTTGACCTAAATGAGTATGAAGAAGATCATTTTCGGATTTATAATCCATATACTCAGTTAAGAAAACAGGGGCAACTTTTTCAAGTGCAATTTCTTTTATTACTGCAACACCATTATTATCATTTAAAGTAAGAACAGGAGAGTTTATTTTTATTATTCCTGCTTTTTCAAAGGCGATCTGCTCAATTGTTTCGCCAAGTCGGTCAGTATGGTCAAAATCAATAGAAGTAATTATGGACATAAGAGGATTATCAACAACATTAGTTGCATCCAACCTACCTCCTAGCCCTGTTTCCATAATAACTACATCAGCATTATTTTCATAAAAGTATAAAAAGGCCATAACCGTTAAAATTTCAAATTCTGTAGGATCAATATTATTGCTTAAAGCTGTTTCTATCACTCTGTTCGTTAATTCAGCAAACTCTTTTTCAGATATTTCAATATCATTAATTTTTATTCTCTCAGTATATTTAATAAGATGTGGACTTGTATATAATCCTGTTTTATATCCGCTGAATTCCAAGATTTTTGCAAGCATAGCACAGGTTGAGCCTTTTCCATTAGTACCTGCAACATGAATTACTTTTAGTTCAGTTTGAGGATTATTAAAAATATTCAATAATTTTTCGACACGTTCAAGCCCAAGTGAAATTTTAAACTTTCCACAAGACATTAATTCTTTGACAGCTTCTGAATAAAGCATATTTTCCATTATTTATAAACCCGTTTAACTCTGCTCAATTATATTTCAGCATAAAAAAGTTTATTTATTAATATATTTTATTGATCTGCATTAGAAATTTGTGTGGATGATTTCCCCGAAAGTGATTTTGCAAAAGTAAACTCGCTCTGACTTTGCTCATCACCGACAAATCTGATATGCCATGGCTCATAGCTCACATGCTGTGAATTATTGCGAGGAAAAGAAAGTTCAAAACCATACTTTGACATATTTGCCATTAACCATTTTGAAGCCTGAGAATCCTCAAAAGACTTGCTAAGATAGCTTGAAGGATTACTTCCATCGCCTACATCTATTGCATAACCGGTATGATGCTCACTAAAGCCGGGAGGTGCACTTACAAAAGCTCTTTGGGCAGGAGTCTGACCTCTTTGTTTTGCAACTCCATAAAATAAGTCATTTTGATTATCAACTGACCTAAATCCACTAAGAGGAATAATATTTACTCCATCATTTTTAGCATCACTTACCATTTTTTTATACGCAACAGCAGCACTCTGCTTTAACGAAACATTATTTCCTACCGACTCCAACTCACTTTGTGATGCTTCATCATATTTTATGTGAATTATATTGCCAAATTTTGAAATTTCTCTAGGAGTAACAGTTTGAGCTTTTATCGTGTTATCAGGCGAAAGATCATCTTGAACAGGAGCTTCTAACTTACCCATTTCAACAGTTGTAACTGAACCAATAGGAGCGGTTGAAGGTTGAACAAGTTCGATTTTTTCTCCATTTTCAGGTTCTTTTTTAAAAATATTATTTACTACATTACTTTTTAATGCGACAAATTCAGTCGCACATAAAGCCAATATAGCAGTTGCCGTAACAATACCATTTCTTAAATCAGAGCCTTTATTTGAAGTAAAAGATATAGAATCAGAATGATTTAAATTTATATTTTGATTTGACTTTATAACTGAATTTTTAGGATTTTGATTTAATAATAAATTGTTTGAATGAAAATTAGATACTAACATATGAAAACTTCCTCTCTTATAAGTGATTTAAGTTCAAATATTTAAAAAATGAACAGATCAAATATTATTTTTATAATTTATTTTTTACTATCGTAATATTAATATTTTTTACGATTATGCTACAAGTTTAGCCAATCAGACTATATTTAATTTTATTTTTCTTAGAAGCTGTTTGGTTAAAAACATTTTTTAACGGTAACCCTTATCATTGCT
>JBAXKC010000026.1:0-35914 GCA_037137535.1 bacterium
AGAAACTCGTGGAGTACTAAGTTCTAATCGTTAGGAAAAACGGGGGCAGGTCATCTTAATTCTTCTGATTTAATATTAAATGATGGTATTGGTATTGATATTGCCTGTAAAATTCAAGAGATTCCTTGTTCTTCCAATATGAATGGAACTGATTTTATTCCATTAGTTATAGAAATGGCTGATAAACATGATTATAAAGTCTATTTGCTTGGAACAAGTGATGAGGTATTAGATAAAGCAAAAAGTAACTTAAAATCTAAATATCCTAATTTGAATATAGTTGGGTCTCATAATGGTTTCTTTTCCAAAGAGGAAGAAGTTAATCTGATTAATGATATTAATCAGAAAGAAGCTGATATTTTAATTGTTGGTATGGGTGTTCCCCTTCAAGAGATTTGGATTCAAGAAAATAAAGATAAATTAACTAGCGTTAATTTGTTGATTGCAGGTGGTGCAATAATTGATTTTATTTCAGGAACGGTTAAAAGAGCTCCTTCGATTTGGAGAAAGCTAAGAGTAGAATGGGCATTTAGATTATTGCAAGAGCCTAAGCGTTTAGCCAAAAGATATTTAATTGGTAACGTTGAATTTTTATGCTACCTATTTGCATATAAATATAAATTAAAAACATATACGCCAGCCTTAACCTCAATGGGATGTAAATATAATAAAGCTATTTTTGCGCTTAAATCTGAAATTGATGGAACAGTAAATAATTTAATAGATGAATGTACCCCTGATCATTTAGTATGCAAATAGTTTTGATTTATAGGTTTAAGTATTAAAAGGAACAGTTTAATGCAAAGTAAAAATATATTAATGGTTGGACCTTATGCACAAGGTGGGATCTCTTCCGTTATTAACTCATTTTTAGAGAGTGATCTTAAAGATAAAGTTTTATTTGAAGCTTCTTATGTAGAAGCCCCAACTTTGCAAAATTGGATTCGTTTTATATTTTTTTATATAAAATATAATTATATTTTATTAACAAATAATAATATTAAAATTGTTCATATATTTTCTGCAGAAAAAGGAAGTTTATTAAGAAAAGCTTTTATTTTATTAGCAGCAAAATTATACAGAAAAAAAACAATAATAAATTTCCATTCTTGTAATCCAACTCTTTTTTATAAGGATGATGCACCTATTATTAAACAATTTATAAAAATAATATTAGATAATGTTGATTTAATCCTTGTATTAAGTAATCAATGGAAAGAAATTATTGCTAATAAAACTTCAAATAAAAATATTGAAGTTTTATATAATCCAATAGTCATAAAAACTCCTGTTGATAGTTATAATGAAGTAGTAAATATTTTATTTATGGGAAGAATTGGTCAAAGAAAAGGCGCATACGATATTATTGAAGCGGCTAAACTTTTAAGAGATCAAAACATAAAAATAACTATGTGTGGTGATGGGGAAGTTTCTCAAATAAGAGAAATTGTTAGCCAAAACTCTCTTGAAAATATAATTAATGTTTCTGGCTGGATAAAGGGTAAAGATGTTGAAGATGCCTATAAAAATGCTGATATTTTTATTTTACCGTCTTATAATGAAGGATTACCAATGTCTATACTTGAGGCTATGTCTTATGGACTTCCGATTATTTCTACTAATATAGCAGGTATACCCGAACAGGTTATAGAAAATGAAAATGGTTTTCTTATTACTCCCGGAGATGTAAAGACTCTTGCTGAAAAAATTTCTGTATTGTCTTCTGATAAACAGTTAAGAGAAAAAATGGGAGCGAGAAGTTATAGCATTGCAAAAGAAAAATTTGATATAAATGTTATAGTTGCTCAACTTAATGAGATATATTCAAAAGCTCTAGGCTAACTAACTCACTAACAATCACTTTAGAATTAATAACAAAAAACATGAAATTTCAACAGATATTTATCAAGAAGATAACTTGAAAAATATCTGTCTGGACCTTGGAGTATTATTTATCCAGTATTGAAGAAAATTAATCCTCTAACGCTTGACACAAATCCGCAATTAAGTCCTCAGCACTTTCAATTCCTACTGAAATACGAAGAGTATCATCATAAACACCTGATTTATTTTTTATGTCTTCAGGTAGTCCATAATGAGTAGAGCTTGCAGGATGAACAATTAAAGACTTTGCATCTCCTACATTTACCATATAATCAAAAATACGAACTTTTTCTAAAACACTTTTTGCTTTATCAATGCCGCCTTTTAATCTTATCGCTAATATTGCCCCTGAGCCTTTAGGAAAATACTTTTCAGCTAAACTGTAATAACGATTGTCAGGTAATGAAGGGTAAGATACAGATAAAATTTGTGGATGATGTTCTAAAAATTCTGCAATTTTTAAAGCATTATCAGCATGTCTTTGCATACGCAAAGAAAGAGTTTCAATTCCCTGCAAAAGAGAAAATGCACTGGATGGACTGAGATGAGAACCAAATTCTGTAAGGTAAGTCATTCTTAATCTTCTAATAAAAGCTGTATGTTTTAAACTTTCATTTTCTATATATTGCTTATTTTCATTATAAAATTCATCCATTGCAGGAAATTTTCCGTTAAACCAATCAAAACCACCTTTTTCTACGACAATACCACTTATTGTAGTGCCATGCCCACTTAAATATTTAGTTGCAGAATGACAAACAATGTCAGCTCCAAATTCAAATGGACGTAAAAGATAAGGCGTAGCAAACGTATTATCAATAACTAATGGAATGCCGTTTTCATGTGCAATTTCGGCTATTGACTCTATATCAACTATATTCATACCGGGATTTCCCAATGCTTCAATATAAACAGCTTTTGTCTGTGGTGTTATTGCTTTACGATAAGATTCTAAAGAATCTTCATCCTCTACCCAGTTTGTAGTGATGCCGTATTTAGGCAAGACTTTATTAAGAAGCGTTGTACTTCCTCCGTAGAGGGTTTTTACAGCAGCAATTTCATCTCCCGATTGTGCAAGATTTAAAAATGTATTAGAAATTGCACTCATCCCCGAACTCATTGAAAGAGCAGCTGCTCCTCCTTCTAATGCGGCCATTCTCTTTTCAAGCACATCATTTGTAGGATTACTGAATCTCACATAGGAATGTCCCTCTTCTTCATAAGAAAAAAGCCTTTCGCAGTGAGCAAAATCTTTAAATTCAAAAGCAGCGGTTTGATAAATAGGAACAGCTTTTGATCTGAAATGCTCTTTAGGATTGTAACCTGCATGTAGTTGTTTTGTATCAAAACTTAAGCTGTTATCTTTAAAAGCTTGATATGACATAATTTTCACTCCCGATAATTTTATACACCAGTCATTTTTATTGAAGAAGTCGGACAACTTGAAATACAAACGCCACAACCTCGACATTCATCAGAATTAAAGTTTATTTTTCCGTCTTGCTTTGAAAAGGCGTTAAAATGACATTTCTTAATACAGATACCGCATTTAACACAATTTTCTTCGGAAAATAATGCAATTGAGGATGAAATAGGCCACGTTTTATTACTGTTTATAACTTTTTGCGCTCTGAATAAATAGCAGCAATCTCCACAACAATTACATATACTGTTTGGATTTAGTGTATGCATCAAACCTGCCTTGTTTGCACGTTTTAAAACATTAATTGCTTCTTCTTTATTTATCGACTTCGACAATCCCCTATGAGAAAAAGTGTTAATGCCATTACGGAAAGAAATGCAAACATCGGTAGGATAATCACAATTTCCTGCAAGTGTGCGACAATCACATAGGTTTAGCCATATAGGCTTATCAGTAGAATTAACAAAGTCGATAGCCTCATTAAGAGTAACAGTTTTATCTTGAGTCGGAGTTATGGAAGATTGGTCAAGTGTATCTACAAAAGCCTGAAAATACCATTTATCAAGATTTATTTGAACTTCTCTATCTAAACTTTTATAGGTATCACATTCTGTTATTGCAAAAATATCAAGTCTTGTGTAAAAACTGCCTATTTTATATTTTTCATAGCTTTCGTCTTCTAACTCAAGAACTCCTCGTTTGTAAGAATTAATTAAAATATTTTTAACTTCATCAATTGTGTAAGTTTTGCTATTGTTTGAATTTAAAGCCTCTAATGCTTCTGTTAAGGCAAAAGAAGTTGTTTTAATTGCTTCAATCATTGCTATTTCTTCCGGATTAACTATCTTATCTAAAATAGCAAAAGCGACTTCAGGAACTTTAAATCTATTTATGAATTTTGTATTTTTCATTTTTCACTTAAACCTCTTAAATATTTAACTTTTTCCGTTTATAAATTTAAAAGCAATATTTTCTAAATAAAAGAAATAGTTATTGAGTAATATAGCCATAGCTGAAATCAAAATACTGCCAATAATAATTTCAGGCAGATAATTTTTATATAATCCGTCAAAAATCAAAACACCTAGCCCGCCTGCATTAATCCATGCCGCAACTGTAGCTATTCCTATTGTTGAAATAGAAGCTATTCTTACACCTCCAATAATGCCAGGCAAAGCATACGGTAATTCAATATCCCAAAAAAGTTGAATACTATTTAAGCCCATACCTTTAGCAGATTCAATTATTGAAGACTCTATGGTGTTAAATGCAGCCACAGTATTTTTTAATAAAATAAATAAGTTATATAAAACTAGAGCAAGAATTGCCGACTTAAGCCCTAATCCCATTAAAGGAATAAAAATTGCAAATAAGGCAAGACTTGGAATAGTATAAATAATACCGAAAAAAGGTATTATAAAAGATTCTACTCTTTTATTTCCTGACAATAAATATCCGCTTGGCAATGATATTACTAATGCAATTACAAGTGATAACATCACAAGAAATAGATGTTGTAAAAATAGTTTACTTATTTCAAAAAAATTATTACTTAAATATTCAAACATAATTCATCTTTTTTAACGTAATGTTTTCTAAAGTTTTTAAAATTATTTATGCTAATAGTGCCAATTATATTGTTATTGTCATCTTTAACTTTAAGAGAATCTAAATTGTTCTCTATTAAATTATTTAATGCATTTTTCAAATTATCATTTTGATTTATTATTTCACTATGATTATTTTGGCAATTATCATGTTTTTGCATAATTTCTTTAACTTTTATAATGCTTAACTTTTGAAATAAATCATTTGAGTTTACAAGAGAGCTCACAAATTCATTTGCGGGATGTAAAAGGATATTAACTGGTGTATCAAATTGTTGAACTTTGCCTTCATTCATAATAAGGACTTTATCACCTAGTTTTAAGGCTTCATCTACATCATGAGTAACAAAAAGAATTGTTTTATTAAGTAATTTTTGAATTTTCAGAAGTTCTTCCTGCAAATTAGCTCTGGTAATTGAATCAATAGCGCCAAACGGCTCATCCATAAGCATTATCTTAGGATTTGCCGCCATTGCCCTTGCTAATCCGACTCTTTGCTGTTGTCCTCCCGAAAGTTGATTGGGGTGTCTTTTTCTGAATGTTTGAGGTGATAATCCCACTAAATCAAGTAAATAATCAATTCTTTCATTAATTTCGTCTTTGTCCCAATTTAAAATTTTTGGAACTATTGCTATATTCTCTTCTATTGTCAAATGCTCAAAAAGACCTGTTTGTTGAATAACATAACCAATTCTTCTTCTTAAATTAACAGCAGATATTTTAGAAATATCTTCTCCATTTATATAAATTTTGCCTGAAGTCGGATCATAAAGGCGGTTTATCATTTTAAGAAGTGTTGTTTTACCGCATCCTGATGAACCGAGGATTGTTATAAATTCACCTTCATTAATATTTAATGAAGTTTCATAAACTGAGGGCGTTTTAGCATTTGCAAATTTTTTTATTACTTTATCTAAAATAATCAATGAATTATTCATTTATACCCCTATATTAACCCTTCTTTTATTAAAAATCCTTTTGCAACTTCATCATACGTTTGTTTTTTAATATCTACATCAGCATTTAATTTTTGCAAAATATCACCTGTTAGTTTTTTTGAAATATTATTTAATATAATTTCCAGTTTTGGATATTTTGTTAAAATATCTTGCCTCATAACGGGAGCAACATTATAAGCAGGCCAAAAGTTTTTATCATCTTTAAGTAAAATAAATCTTTTATCCATAAGTCTTGCGTCAGTTGTTCCACATATAGCTATATCAGCTTTATTTTTCAGTAAAACACTATATTTTATACCATTGTCATACATATTAATGCTTTTAAATTTTATCTCTCCATATTTTTTATTTAATCCTTTCAGTCCATCTTCTCTTTCTTCAAATTCTGCAATTGAAATCATTCTTAAATTATTTGCAACGCTAGGAAGTGTAGATATTTTATAGAGGTTATATTTTTTTGCTATTTCTCTATTTACTACTAATCCCTGCGAATTATTTGCTTGTGATGGAAGAAGCCATATTAAATTCCATTTAGTTTTGTATTCTTGAGAAACAACATTAAAAACCGTATCTGGATCAGATACAGGTTTATGATGAAGCACATTTATAAAAGCTGTACCTGTATATTCAGGATATAAATCAATTTCACCTTTTTTAAATGACTCATGAGCAATTAAAGTTCCACCAAGATTCAATTTTCTATTAACTTTATAACCTGACTTTTCAATAGCTTGGGCATAAATTTCAGCAATTATTTTTGATTCCGTAAAGTTTTTAGCTCCGATAGAAATACCCGATTCTGAATATAGGAAATTTATGTTTAAAAAGCAAACAGTTAAGAAAGTGATAATTAAAATAAAGTTCCAAAAGATTATTTTATACATAAATTAAACCTTTTTATACTTTATAAAGATATTTTCGATTAAAGTTAATGATAATTCTGATAATATAGCCAAAATAGCAACTGATATAGCACCTATAAGCAGTAAAGGTAAGTCATACATGCTTAAACCGTTTATAATAAATGTTCCAAGACCTCCGCCACCTATAAAAGCAGCAAGTGTAGCACTTGAAATCACGCTGACTATGGATAGTTTAATTCCTGTAAATATCATAGGAAAAGCTAAAGGGAATTTTATTTTTAATAATATTTGAAGTTTATTCATTCCCATTCCTGTTGCAGATTCTATAACGGTTGCATTAATTCCTTTTAAGCCTAAAGTCGTATTTATCAAGATTGGAGGAAATGCAACAATACTCAAAGCCATTAATGAAGGCTTGAATCCTGTTCCAACAAATGGCATAGCCAATGCTAATATTGCAATACTGGGAATTACTTTTAAAGAGATTAAAATATTTACAAAATGCTCTAAATATTTATTATTTTTAGAGCATAGGATACCTAATGGAATAGAAATAACAATCCCTATAAATAAAGCAAAAAAGCTTAATAAACAATGTTCACAAAGAGCATGCAAAAATTTATCGGAGTTTAATAAAATATATTTTAAAATTTCTAAAATTAAATTCATTATTTTATACCTTATTAATTTCAAACGAGGAATGATATTTTATTTTTAGTAGATTTAGACTCTTTTTTAATATGTTGCGAAATTTTAATTGCTCCAATTGATGCATATAAAATATTAAATGTAATTGCAGAAAGAAATGATATAAATTCTTTAACCTCTTCGCTTTTAATCAATTTTGTTTTATCTAAAAGTTTTTTACTCATAATTCCTGCGATAAAATAAATACCAGCTCCTATTGAATAAGTAGTAAAATCTCTTGCAAAAAGTTCATTTCTTCTATCAGGCGGATCTTGAAGATATCTTATTGAAGGAATAAAAACGCTTGGGGCTGTCCATGTTATTACGTCTTTAACTTTTTGTAAACTTGCTCTTGGTGCTATTGTTATTGCTGCCATTAGGTGAGCCTCCGAATTTAAATAATAAAATCATGAAATTTTATAAATTTATATTGGTTCTTCAGCTACTTTATTTTTTATAATTTAAGTAAAACTGTTAATACGAACCAGTATAAGTGGACATTAAACAGCAACACATCAATAAGTTTAATTTTTCAAATAGTAAATTAATTTTTTTCATAATATTGATTCCTCCATATTTTGCGGCAAACATAAAAAAGTTAGGCCACCCGTAACTTTAATTTAAAGTTTGCACAATGTCAATATCTTAATTACATTTTTCACGACAAAATTAATAATTTAGTATTGAATCCAAAATAAAATATATAGAGATGAATGAATAATTACAAAATTATACCTATGATAAATAACCCAATTATTAAGCAGGTAAAAATGCCTAATAATTGGGTCATATTACTTATAATGTTCCAGAGCAAAATCACTGAAAATATTTAAGCTAATTTAAAAGTTACACTATTAATTTATGAACCTGTACTGGTATAATTTTTTATACCAAAATTCCATACTTTATTAGCAATAAACCATAATATTACAGCTATTAATGGGGATAATAATGAATAACTTAAAAGTCCCTTATGTAAAAAATAACTTGCAGGATAAAAACTGGCAAAAGCATATGGAATAATCCATGTCAGTATAAATCCTATAAATTTAGGGTAAATTAAGATTGGATAAAGTGCAAACTCTTGTAAGGTTGCAACCGATTCCATAACTATATGAGAATTAACAGTCCAAAAGCCTGCTGTTGCAGTTATTAAGTTAATAGAAGCTAAAATAACTCCACCACTGATAACAAATAATATTAATAAGAACATATCTAAAATACCAAATGCCAATTTTAAAGCAAGGGCCGATTTTATAGTAATTACCAGCCCGATTAGAAATAAGCCAAAACCATCTTGCTGTATATGGCTTGCTATAAGTTGGAATAATGGCGATATTGGACGAGTCATGAATATATCAAATTTACCTTCTCTAATATATTCCCAGCCCAAAGCATGTAAATTATCAAAGAAGATCATATCAAGACCTTTTGCTAAAGTAAGTAGTCCATAAACAAAAGTTATTTCATAAAAACTCCAGCCATTTATTTGTTTAACATTCTCAAAAAGAACCCAAACAAAAAATATTCCGCAAACTTGAGTTAGTAATGTTGAAAACACACCAATTACAAAATCATTTTTGTATTCGAGCATGATTTTTAGATTTTGTTTTAAAAACTCAATATATAAACTTGAATATTTTGATAACGATGACATTAATTATTACCCACCTTGAATTGTAACTTGTTTGATAGAAAAACAATATATTAGTCTTGATAAAACAAGAAGAGCTATTACCCATAAAAATTGAAAGAAAAGAGATTCTAATATCTGATTACCGTTAACTATACCTAAATATATGGAAATAGGAGTATATAGCATATCTTTAAAAGGCAAGAAATTTACGATGGCTTTTAGCCAGTGAGGAAAAAAGGCCAAAGGAATTAGTGAACCTGAAAAAAATGAGATTGAGGCTTCATAAAGCGTTTGTAATCCCCAGCTATTGACGGTATAAAAGGCTAGTAAACCTATCCAAAATTCTATAAAAAATGATATGGTAATCGCCATTAATAAGCTAATAATAAAATATAATAATATTATAGGATTGTGTGGAAGGTATAATCCAAGAAACATTCCCGCCAAAATAAGCGCAGGAATTGCATTCATAATGCCAAATGAAATTATATCGCCAAGCCTGCTTATATATGTAAATAGCTGAAAATCAACAGGCCTTAATAAATCCATTACAATGTCGCCTGATTGAATTTTATTACCTATTACATGAATAAAACCCCATGTAATTTGAGTGTATAAAATTCTCGATAAAATTATATATGTAATCATTTGATCTTTGCTTATGCCGTTTAATACTGTATTATCACCATAAACAGCCATCCATATATAATAAAATATAAAAATCTGCAAAATATTTGAGAAAAATGCTCCCCATGCTGCAAATACGTATGAGATATTTGATTTCATACTAACTTTTGCAATTTCGATAAGTTTAATTATGAAATTCAATTTAAGGGTGCTCCTGTAAAAAGTTTTTTTTCGTATAAATCTTTGATAATAGTATCAATAGAATCTTCTTTTATACTAAGATCGGCGATATTACAAAATGGAGCAATTATTGAAATGACTCCCGCAACAGTTATTATGTTACGGTTAAATTTTATACTAAGATTATGAGGGTCTTTTGATAAAACTGTCAATTTATCGGAATGAGCTTCCAAGACTTCGTCAAGACCAATATTTATAGTTTTTATCATAAAATCCACTATAGCAAATTCACAAAATTTACTTTTTATTTCTTCAAGACTGCCGTCATAAACAATCATTCCATTATCAATAATTATAATTCTTTCACAAATTTCTTCAATATCCTGCAAATCATGAGTGGTAAGAATTACAGTTATATTTTTTTCTTTATTTAATATTTTAATAAATTCTCTAATTTTTTCTTTAACCATGAAATCAAGCCCAATTGTTGGCTCATCAAGAAAAACCAGTTTAGGATCATGTATAAAAGCCGCTGCAATTTCGCAACGCATTTTCTGACCAAGACTAAGCTGTCTTACAGGAATTTCAAGTAAATCATGTAAATCTAAATAGTCGGAATAGAACTTTAGATTATCTTGAAATCGTTCTTCTGGTACTTCATATATTTTTTGAATTAATTTATATGATTCAATTACTGGTAAATCCCACCACATTTGAGTTCTTTGACCAAATACGGCACCTATTTTCATATTATTTTGAATACGATTTTTAAATGGATCAAGACCGTCAATTATTACACTTCCTGAGGTTGGCATTAAAATACCGGTAAGCATTTTAATAGTTGTTGATTTACCCGCTCCATTTGCACCAATATATCCAACCATTTCACCTTGACTTATTTTAAAATCAACACCCTTGACAGCATGTTTCATTTCATATTTAGGTTTAAAGACATTTAGAATTGCCCCTGAAAGGCCTTCTTTTTTTATATTTACTTTATATTCTTTTTTAAGATTTTTAACTTCTATAATTGTCATTAAGGGGATTTCCTATTTGTAAACATTTTTAATATCATCAATAATTGCTTTTATAGCATCTGTATAAGTAATTCCAGCTTCTTCGAGGGCCAGATAAAAAGCCGTATCCTCAGCTATACAAGGATTAGGATTTATTTCCAGAACATAAGGTTTATCATTCTCATCTGTTCTAAAGTCAATTCTTGCATAACCGCTTAAATTAAACTTATCCCAACATTTTTTTGCCATTTCAGCTACTTCGCTAAGAAGCTCTTTATCTTCTTCTTTAAACTCAAAGGTTATTTCAGTTTTATCATACTCATCAGTTTCTTTTTCCCATTTTGCTTTATATCCGAGTACTTTAACTTTATCTTCAGGATAGTCAATAAATTGCATTTCTCTTGTAGGAAGCAATTTACCTGCTAGAATTGGAATGCTTAAATCTCTTCCATGTAAATATCTTTCTGCAAAAAACTCTAAATTTAATTTTTGATTTTTGATTTTAATTTGTTGAATAAGATCTTCTTTTGATTTCGGTAAAATTACATTATCATCTTCAAGTCCGATAGAAGCATCTTCCCAGACAGCTTTTATAATATATTTTTCATCTTTGATAAAAGTATTATCATTCTCATCATCAATGGTAACCCATTCAGAAGTTCTAATTGCGTATAATTCCATCATTTTTTTTGTTATCAATTTATTTGAAGTTAAAAAAGTAGATTCTTTAGAACAACCTGTGTAAGGTATTCTTAAATAATCAAAAATAGATGGTGCTATATGCACAAGTTGACCATCGTTATTAATTGATTCTACAAGATTAAATATGAAAGCAGGTTTTATTTCTTTTAATTTTTCTATTACTTTGTCTATTGCTAGCGAAAAAGATAATATTTGTGTATTATATCCAAGCTGAATTAGACTTTTATCAACTATTTTAACCTGATCAAGAACATCAAGTTCATCAATAGTTGGATTGTCGCTTATTTCATTATGTAATATTACTACTTTGTTATTTTCCATTATTTAACCTTTGTAATGCTGATTTCATAATCATATCAATTAATTGAGTGAAAGAAATTCCGACTTTAGAACACATAATAGGCAAGTCCGAAGTTTGATAGTTTAGTCCTGCAAGCGGATTTACCTCGATAAAAGCAGGTTCATTATTTTGATCAAACCTTATGTCAATTCTTCCGCCATCTCTTAAATTTAAACCTGCCCAAGAATCTAAAGCAAGCTTTTTACATTTTTCTGCAACTTCACCTTCAACTATTGTATATGAAACAAGATCTTCATAATTTTCTTTATTGTTATAAGAATAAACATCCTGTTCTGCTTTTTCGTTAAGAATAATCTCCATTACAGCAAGAGCTTTTGATTCTTTTCCTGTTCCGACAATACCTACCGTAAATTCTCTTCCCGGTAAAAAAGTTTCAATTAACACAGGTTGTTTATAAGTAGTTAATAAATTTTTGCATATTTTTTCTAATTC
Organism: bacterium; assembly: GCA_037137535.1. Taxonomy (GTDB): domain Bacteria; phylum Cyanobacteriota; class Vampirovibrionia; order Gastranaerophilales; family JBAXKC01; genus JBAXKC01. Next base: position 12,378 of record JBAXKC010000026.1, read on the forward strand.
TTCTTGAGTTTTTATTTTAGATAAAGCATTTATTCCTTTTCCTGTTCCTTCTGCAACAGGTTTGGCAAATAATGGAAAAGGCAAATCAATATTTTTAATATTTTCTTCTTTATCTAAAACATAGTAATCAGGGGTATTAAGCCCGAGTGATTTGACGAGTGATTTGGTTATTCCTTTATGCAAGCAAATATTCAACATAAAAGCATCTGAAAAAGTATAAGGTATTTGATATGCGTCAAGGATGGACGGGATTTGAGCTTCTCTTGCAATCCCATACATTCCTTCAGCGATATTAAAAACAATATCCCATTTTTGACCATCTGCCACTTTTTTTATAAGTGATTTTACATTTCCAATCCGTTCAGTTTCATAACCCAGCTCTTTTAGTGCGTTATCTATTCCGTTAATAGTATCAAGTTTATCAAATTCAGCAGTTTCTTCTAATGAATACCCCTCGTCAAGATAATCTTGCCTAAGGTCATAGGTTATTCCGACTTTCATATACGATCCTTTAATAAATGTTTAATCACAAGTTTTATCATCTTTAATTACATCAGGGTATCTGAACATTTCACCCGTATAATTTTTTAATAAAACATCATCACCATCACGCCCCATATAATATTCAGGTAACAGAGGTATTTTTCCGCCACCACCCGGAGCATCAATAACATAATTTGGGATTGCATAACCTGTGGTATGACCTCTTAGTCCTTGAATTATATCAAGACCCGCTTTTACTGAAGTTCGGAAATGAGATGATCCTAAAATTGGATCGCATTGATAAAGATAATAAGGTTTAACTCTTACTTTTAGCAAACCATGAACTAATGCTTTCATTGTATCAACATTATCATTAACGTCTTTTAACAAAACTGTCTGACTTCCAAGAGGAATTCCTGCATCAGCTAACATAGTACATGCTTTTTTAGTTTCTTCTGTAAGTTCATCAGGGTGTGAAAAATGTATGCTCATCCATAACGGATGATATTTTTTAAGTATATTTACTAAATCTGGAGTAATACGTTGAGGTAAAACAACAGGCACTTTTGTACCTATACGAATAAATTCAACATGAGGAATTCTTCTGAGTTCCGATAACAGCCACTCTAACATTCCATTCGGCAAAGTTAGAGGATCGCCACCCGATAACAATACATCTCTTATGGTAGGAGTTTCTGAAATATAATCAATAGCAGCTTGCCATTGTCTAAGACTATTAAAGCTTTCAGAGTGTCCGACCATCCTTGATCTTGTGCAATAGCGGCAATAAACAGAACAAAAATCAGTAACGAGAAATAAGACTCTGTCAGGATACCTATGAACAATTCCCGGGACTGGACTACAATCATCTTCACCTAAAGGATCTTCAAATTCTCCCTTTGAAAAAATAGTTTCATTTATCACAGGAACTACTGTTTTTCTAAGAGCTTGTTTAGGATTATTTTTGTCAAGTAAACTTGCGTAATATGGCGTAATACTTAGAGGCAGAGCATTAACAGGGCAACTTAAAGCTGCTCTTTCATCTTCTGATAAATTTATAATTCTTTCTAATTGCTCAATATTTGTTATTCTGTTTTTTAATTGCCAATGCCAATCATTCCAATCGTCATTAGTAGCATTTGGAAAGAATTCATTACGAAAATGATCTGATTCATTATTTCTGTTTGAATTTATAAAATTAATAGCCATTTACTGCACCTCTAATAATATTTTAGTATAGATAAAAAATTATAGTCTATCTAATTAACACTTGTAAATATTAAATGTTCATTTTTAAATTCACTTTAAAGAAAAAACAACAACATTCTCTGAATGTAATTAATATCATTATTTAATTACTGAATTTAAGTCATGACGAAAAGTCTTTCTATGATTGAATTATCAATGACAATATCGCCCAAAATGACACTAGCAAAGGCTTGATATATTGATGAGGTCTTAATCGTTTCTAGTATTGAATAAGCGGTTAAACATCCAAAAGTATAAAGAGCTTGAGCCTTTATGCTGTGTTGTTGACAGCGATTTAATCCCATACAACTCTTTAAAACTCTAAATACTTCTTCTATTTTCCATCTTTCACCATAATATTGAAGCACTTCTTCGCTTGTTAAACTAACTCTATTAGTTATAAATACACGATTTTTTCGTCTTATAGTATTTACTTTCACGCCATTGTTTAACTTACCTATTTTGCTGCCATAACCTCTTGGAATTTGTTTTTTAATCTGCTTTTTATCCAAGCTATATGTACGTTTACCTTTAATGACAAAGCCATAACCATAGTTATTTAGACGTTTTATGATTTCTTGAGTACTGAAACCTACATCTGCAAGTACAATTTGAGGCTTTAATTTATAGGTGTTTCTTAAAATTGATAAAGCCTTTAAAACCAATGCCTCTAGCTTCTTACTTCCCTTATATATCAAGGCAAAGCCTAACGGGATTGTCTTATCTTCCATTTTATACAAGAATAATACGATTTTAAAACCCTTACGGTACCCTCCATTACTAAGGTTTTTCATTTTAATTGCAACATCTTTAAGTCCATATTTAGGATTATCAGTTGTATCTATGATTAACTTGCCCCTAACATTCTTATACCGTTTTATTAAGCTTGAAATCATTACTAAATCATGTTTTGATATCTCCTCAACACTCGTCAATAAGGAGGCATAAGCTTTATTTGAAAATTCTGATCTCTTGAATCCCCCATAAGATATGATTTTATTGACAAATTCCACTACATGTTCCAACATATTACTGAACCTCTATTTACAGTTCTGCTAACTCTGTAATAGAGGTTTACTCTATTTCTTAACTTTTTTCAAAATTCAGTTATTACAAGGCTTGTTAGATTCCAATATAATCTAGCACCTAGAATTTAATCACTGGCTTAAAAAATTTATTGAATTAATATAATTAGAAAACAAAAAAACAGGTTGTTAATTAAAACAACCTGTTTCATTATTTATGATTCATTTTATCTGTAATTTTTTGTTAGGTGTCTACTAACTACTAATCTTTGAACTTGGTTAGTACCTTCATAGATTTGAGTAATTTTAGCATCTCTCATCATTCTTTCTACAGGGAATTCTTTTGTGTAACCATAACCGCCAAGAACTTGAACAGCATCTGTAGATACTTTCATTGCTGTATCACCGCCCATATATTTAGCTAGTGAAGCATACATTGATTTTTCTCTGTGGTCATTAGCTACTGCAACTGCTGATCTGTAAACAAATAATCTTGCAGCTTCAATTCTAACAGCCATATCAACTAACATATTCTGAACAGCTTCGAAATTTCCGATAGCTGAACCGAATTGTTCTCTTTCTTGAGCATATTTTAAAGCATAATCAAAAGCACCTTGAGCAACACCAACACCTTGAGCACCAACTCCAGGTCTTGAGTGATCAAGAGTATTCATAGCGATTTTCCAGCCTGAACCTTCAGCTCCAAGTAGACAATCAGCAGGAACTTCCATATCTTCAAAGATTAACTCAGCAGTTTCAGATCCTCTGATTCCAAGTTTATGTTCTGTTTTACCGACTTTAAAACCAGGGAAGTCTTTTTCAACGACGAAACAACTTAATCCTCTTATTCCTGCGGCAGGATCAGTTTTTGCAAATACTGTTACAGTATTTGATATATTTCCATGACTGATGAATAATTTTGAACCATTGATGATATATTTATCACCTTTTTTAACAGCTCTTGTTTTAATACCCATAAAGTCACTACCTGCTCCGGCTTCAGTTAAACCGAACGCACATAAGTGTTCACCGGTAGTAATCGGTGTAATATATTTATGTTTTTGAGCTTCATTACCAGCAAGCATTATTGGTTGGCTGCCTAAAGTATTTACTAAACAAGCTAATGCGCATGATAAGTCTACTCTTGATAATTCTTCTACAAGAATACATTCCATAACAGGATCAGCTCCTGCACCGCCGTACTCTTCAGGGTAAGGTAGAGCTACTAAACCGCTTTCTACCATTTCTTTGTATACATCCCATGGAAATTTAGCTTCTTCATCAATTTCTGCGGAACGTGGGGCAATTACAGATTCAGCAAATTCTCTAATGACTTGCCTCATGTCATCGTGATCTTCATTTAATTGAAAATCACTTACTTCAATATCTTCTAACAATGCTTGACTAGACATTAATATCTTCCTCTTACAAATAAATTAGGCTAATACTTTGTCACTTAAAATTAAAAACCTGTCACTTTTTAAAAACAATTAATTTAAAAGGACTACTGAATTATAAATTTAAAATAAACCGAAGTAAAAGTAAATGAAATATTAAATAAAAGATTTACAATACATAATCTTTTATTTAATATTTCATCTCCAATTTATGAAACTACAAATCATTAAAATTAAATCACTTGTTTCTTTTCTTTTTTTAGTAATTTACCATTTGCATTAAACGTAGACGTTACAAATTCCGAATTTTTTTCTGTTTGTACAATTCGCCCACCATTATCAAGAACTTTAGCACTAATTGTTGTTTTTTCATCCGGGTTCATTATCCATGCTGATTTTTTTTCATCGTAAACAGGTTTATTTTTTTCATCAGGTGAAGTTTGACTATACCAATACTCATCACCATAGTTTTTTGTTGATTTTTCATTTTTTAAAGTCCAAGGGATGCTCATCCCGTCAGAGGTATTATAAGTAATACTTTTATTTAAAATTAGGGATTCATATGGTCCTGATTCTGACACTCTGGCATCAGCCAATTCAGGTTCTATTTTTTTTCTGGAGTGTCCAAACTCAATGAGCTTCCCATTTTGATCTTTATAACCATCAGAATTTTTGTAAGAATCTCTAATTTTTGTCTTTAATGAATTGACGCCTCCTTTTTCATACGCTTTGCAATAGCCATCCATCTGATATGTTTGAATATTATGTTCTTTTTCATATTTACATTCTTTTGAAAAAGCAGCGGCTTCTTCTTGTATACTTGGATCTCCAGATTTGCGTCTATGTTCCAATTCATGAACAAGAACGCTTTCCAAAAAGTTCTCATTCTTTACAGTGCTTTTGCCTAATACAATTTCTTTCTTTGCAGAGTTAGCATAAGCGCCTTTGCCTTTCATATCTTCTTTTTTAACGATAAAAGTATCATTTTTAATGATTTCTTTATATTCCGGATTATTTTTAGCAATATTATTTAACGCTTTACTTACTTTTTCTTGTCTATATTTAGCTCTTAAGTCATCTACTGTTTCTTCTTTACCTGTAAGTTTTTCAAAAAAACCGACAATTGGATTTTTTGACGGTCCTTTATTTTCCAGTCCTTCAAGTTGAATTTTTGGCTTTATATCTTCTGTTTTGTTTGTTTGTGATGTAAAAACACTAGCCTGTTGATTAGTTTTATTTGTAGATGCGTTGTTATTCGTTAATTTTGTTTTATTTTCAACCTTGGATGTTTCGATCTTAATACTCATATATTCCCCCTATTATCCCCATTCCCCTTATTAATATAAAGTTTTTTGACTAAGGATAATTGATAAAACCATTAAGCATTTGATTGTTTTTTAATACAAGTTAACATTAGCATTTGAATATAGAAATGTATTAAATATTTTGATTATATACATAAACTACGTTTTACTGATAAAATATTAATAAATATTCTTAAGATTGATTAATTGTAAGTTGTTCTGTAAGTATAATTTTAATTAGGAAGGTCAAATCATAGATGAATAAAACTTTAGTCGGTTTACTTATATCTGCCGTTATTTTCTCGGCTACCAGTCCATCTTATGCATGGACACACAAAAAGCCTGAACCTAATCAAATTTATGCTAAAACGCTATGGAATGAGCAACAAGGCGAAGTCGTTAATTTAGTTAATAAAATTGTTAAATTATCAAATGAGCGAAAAGTTAATGACTTAAAAGAATTATACTCAACGACATTTATTAGTGGCGATGGAATGGATTTAAGCGCTTTTTTTGAAATGATTGATGAAACGTGGAAAGCGTTTCCAGATATGAAATATTCAACGAATATACTTAATGTCACTGTTAATGGTGACTATGCAACGGTTGAAAGTTTAGACTCTGCTTCCTCAAATAATCTAAAGACTTCTGAATTAACAGATGATAAAGGAATATTATCAAGTAACTCTCAAGGTCTTCTTTATCTTAGAAAATATGGTAAAGACTGGAAAGTTGTATCTGATAAGGTTTTTTCAGAGGAAACCGTTATAAAATATGGAACGTCTAAAACCTTAAATGTTAATCTCGTAACTCCTTCTCAAGTTAAAGCAGGCGAAGATTACACTGCTTCATTGTATGCAGATATTCCACCAGGCATGGTTGCAGTCGGTTCGATTATAAGAGAGCCTATAGCTCATCCATCTGTACAATCAAAAGAAGTATTCAGACAACTTCCTCCTGAAACACAAGTACTGGAAAGATTACTAAAAGCAAATACAAGTAATATTAATGAATTAACAACAGCTTCAGTCGGTTTTTCAGAATCAACAGAAGATCAATTTGCTTTACCTGATGTAAAATTAACAGGATTAACCGTTATAAGTAAAAGAGTAAATGTTATTCCAATAAGCACTTTTGATTCAAAGAAAGAACCACAGCCAAAACAGGATAATGCAGAACCTGAAGAGAATGCTAACACAGAAAATCAAGACAATTAGATTTAAGAGAATAAAAAATAATGGTTAATCGTTTATGTCTTATATTATTTGCATCAATAATTATTTTATTGGACCAGATTACTAAAGTTTGGGTTTCAAATAATTTAATACTTGGACAAAAAATCTTTGTGTTCAAAAATTTTATCAGTTTTATCTTTGTAAGAAATACGGGAGCAGCTTTTAGTTTATTTGCACAACATACTCAGCTTTTATCGTTATTTTCGGCAATTGTTGCCGTATCAATAATTATTTATTTTTTAAAAAAAAGAGGAATTATTCCATTTTATAATGTTATAGGCTGGTCCTTGATTTTAGGCGGAACACTAGGAAACTTAGCTGATAGAGTCAGATTAGGCTTTGTTATAGATTTTATAAAACTTGATATAATAAACTCACCTGTCTTTAATATTGCTGATGTTGCAATAAATATAGGTGCATTTATAATTTTAATGAAGGCTTTAATTAATATTTCAAATGAAAAGCATACTAAACAAGAAGATAGTTAGATATAGGCGTTAAATTTATGCAATCCGATTTAAGAAAAATTAATATAGAAGCAGATATCGATGACACAGAAAAAAGATTGGATGTATTTTTAGCTGACCTTATTCCAGAATTTTCTCGTTCAAGAATACAACAATTAATAAAAGAAGATAACGCTGTCACTGTTAATGGAAAAAGCCTGAAATCTTCTTATAGGATTAAATATGGGGATTTAATAGAAATTATTATTCCCGAACTAAAACCGCTTGAGCTGGATGCGGAAAATATACCATTAGATATAAAATATGAAGATGATGATATGCTTGTCGTGAATAAACCCTTTGGAATGCTTACTCATCCGACTTCTATCGATAAAAACGGTACGCTTGTTAATGCTCTTCTTTATTATTGTCAAGGCAAGCTATCGGGAATAAACGGTGTTATGAGGCCCGGAATCTTGCACAGGCTTGATAGAGATACGTCAGGACTGTTAATGATAGCAAAAAATGATTTTGCGCATAAAGTTTTATCAGAACAAATCAAAACTAAAACAGCGAGAAGAAGTTATCTTACTGTTGTTTTGAATAAAGTCAAAAATGATTCGGGTACATTCAATCATCCAATTGACAGACATCCAACACAGCGTCATAAAATGGGAGTTGTTGAAGGCGGGAAAAACTCTATCACTCACTGGAAAGTCATTAAAAGATACAAAGGTTATACTTTTGTCGAAGCAACTTTAGGTACAGGTAGAACTCATCAGGTTAGAGTTCATTTTTCCCATAATAACCACCCTGTTGCTGGCGACCCATTGTATGGCGGAACTAATATAAATATAAAATTAAACGGTCAGGCATTACAAGCGTATAAGTTATCTTTTTATAGACCGTCAGATAATAAATTAATAACTATAAAATTAAAACCCGATGAAGATATAAAGAAAATGTTGCGTATTTTACAGAGTAAGGAATTTAGTGAATATGAATAAGTTATTTCTAATATTAGGCAGCTTAATTTTATTACATATTATATATATTGCTGTTGTGAATTTTGGAGTTCATCTTGATGTTCATGTTTTAGGCAAATTTTCCATACATGGATTAAAATTAGGCTTAGGGATAATTATGCTAAGTTTTTATTCTTTTATAAGTTCGACTATGATTTTTTATTACATTTATACATTACTTTCAAAAAAACTGAAAAAACAAACCCGATCTGTGGAAAAAGCATTAATAATTACTGAAGAAAGCACTGACCGCATTAAAGTATTAGAATCAAAAATACAAACTTTAGAAAAAGCATTAAAGGATGCTCTTTCATAAATTTTAAAAGGACTTTATGAGTGAAGAGACATTATTATTCAGAAAAGTAATAATTTACACAGCACTAAGCTTACTTATTTATTATGTTTGCTCTAAAACATATACAAACTTAACTGATTATTTGACTATCAAAAGATTAGATCAAAAAATTGAAGATATCAGGATTTCTCATTCGTTAAAAGAGGAAACATCAATTGATTCTTATAAATATTCAAGGATTATTTCTGATGGAATTCTGCATAGAAAATATATTAAATGGCTAAATAATAAACCGATAGTTATTAATATTGTAAGCATTTCCTCAATGGCGAAAAATGCAACTGTATCAACATCTTATGGTGATTATTTTATAAACAGACCTAAAACCGTAAAAACTATTACAGGTAAAGAAAAAGCTATAATCGGTATAAATGCCTCGTATTTCAATGAAACAAATAAAATTCCTGTGGGAGCTTCTATTGTTAATGGAGAAATTATCACTGGTCCTATGTATAATCGTGTTTCTTTTGGCATTACTAATGATCAGAAGTTTAAAATTGATAAAATTCATGTTTTTGGAAATATTAAAATTAACAATAAAAAACTTCAATTATTTAATATAAATCAGCCTGCTCTGAGTAAAGTCGGATTTACCGTTTATAATTCGCATTGGGGAGATACAACACCTAAAACCTCCACTGAATATAGTCATATTGTAGTAAAAGATAATAAGATTGATTTTGTTAAAAATAGTAGCGTCAGCATACCGAAAAATGGATTTGTGCTTGTAGGGTTACATAAAAATCTGCCAAAACCTTTATTAAAGGGAGAGTCCACAACATATAAAACAATAATCTCTCCTTTAAACTGGAATAATGTTAATTATGCGGTTAGTGGAGGTCCTTATTTAATTAAAGACGGCAGAATATTTATAGATAAACAAAAATTTTCTAAAGAGTTTTTATGGACAAAAGACTCAAGAACAGCAATAGGTTATACAAAAAACGGAACATTAATACTTCTTACCGTTGATGCAATAAGAAAAGGGATTTCTGAAGGTGCAACAATATACGAACTGGCAAAAATCATGTGGGAAATAGGTGCATACGAATCTATAAATTTAGACGGTGGAAAATCGACACAAATGATAATCAATTCAAGATTAGTAAATTATCCGAGGGTAAAACATGGAAATAAAGTAATAAATGCAATTATTATACGAACTTCTTTAACACAGCCTGTAAGTTTTGATAATGTTCATTCTATGAGGAATTAAGTATAAATTTTTAATAAAAATAATAAAAAATCGTTTGACAGTGGAATAATCAGCATTTTATACTATATGGTTTCCTGAAAGTAAACTGCGAGGATTTTAAATTGACTAATGTTGTCGTTATAGGCGCTCAGTGGGGCGATGAAGGTAAAGCTAAAATTACTGACTTATTGTCAGAATATGCTGATTTAATTATCAGATATCAAGGTGGATGTAATGCGGGCCATACGGTTGTAGTAGATAATAAAACTTATAAGTTTCATCTTATTCCTTCGGGAGTTTTATATGATAATAAAACCTGTATTATTGGACCGGGGACTGTTATTAACCCGCCTTCGCTGACAGAAGAACTAGACGGATTAAAAGAACAGGGAATAAGCACCGATAAACTTTATATCAGTACTTTGGCTCATATAACAATGCCATGGCACATTGACATTGATAGTAACAGTGAAAAATCACTTGGGAAAAATAAAATCGGTACAACAAATAAAGGCATTGGGCCGACTTATACCGACAAATATAATCGTTTAGGCATTAGAGCAGAAGATTTATTGGATGTTGAAACTTTAAGCGAAAAACTTGATGTTATTTTGCCACAAAAAAACGAAATATTAGAAAAAATATACGGACTTAAACCATATACAAAAGAAGAAATCCTTCTTTTCTGCAAAAAATATGCAGAAATACTTAAACCATTTATTTGCGATACCATTCCAATGGTTACAAACGCGGTTAAAACAAATAAACAGATTTTATTTGAAGGCGCTCAAGGAAGTATGCTTGATATAAACTATGGAACATATCCATACGTTACAAGCTCAAGTCCTGTGGCAGGCGGAGCAACTATAGGAAGCGGGATTGGTCCTACTCACATTAATAGAGTCATAGGTGTATCAAAAGCCTATACAACAAGAGTTGGCGAAGGTCCATTCTTGACTGAACTAGAAGACGAGTATGGTAAAAAAATCCAAGAAATTGGGCATGAATTTGGAACAACAACAGGAAGAGCAAGACGTTGCGGATGGATTGACTGCGTAGCATTAAGATATGCCGCTGCTGTTAATGGAATGACAGACCTTGCACTTACTAAGATTGACATATTCAATAACTTTGAAGAACTAAAAATTTGTGTAGCATATAGAGACACAAGAGATGGGAAAGTTTACAGAGATTACCCGACAAATATTTATATTCATAAGTATTTAGAAGCAGTTTATGAAACAATGCCGGGCTGGAATTCAGACATTTGCAATATAACTGATTACGACAAATTACCTTCTACTGCTAAAGAATATATTAAAAAAGTTGAAGAAGAAGTTGGTGTAACTGTTTCTATAATTAGTGTCGGAGCAAATAGAGACAATACTATAATTTTAGACAATCCATTAGTTAAATAAAAATATTTCAAAATGTAAACCAAAGTAATAAACGCTCAATGTCTTTTAATAAAAGAATATTGAGCGTTTTAATTTAGAGAAAATCATCAAATCAATAATTTCAGTTGACAAAAGTAAAAATAATCACTTGACTTAGAGTCATGCTATTGGTATCTTTATCTTGTCGGGTAAAATAGAATATATGATTTAAGGTTTGCGACCATAGCTCAGCTGGTAGAGCACTCCCCTTTTAAGGGATAGGTCCTGCGTTCGAATCGCAGTGGTCGCATATTTATTTTAAAAATAGAAATAAACAAATTTGAAAAGTTCAAGTTTTTTTATTTCTATTTTTTTATTGCATACTTTGGGAGAGAATCTTTTCTTTTAATTTTTTGAAAAAATAGCTCTATATTATTGATAAATAAAGAGCTGTTCAATAGTTCAAGATGTTACATGGTCGCTTTATTTTTAATCAAATTGCACTAATTGATGAAATTGAAAATTTGTTTTATATTCTTGCCCTTCACGTATGTACCAAGGCAAATATTCAAATTCAAATATATATTTATAATTGTTTAAAACCAATTTTGGAGATTCTAAAATGACCGCAGGAAAATTTCGCCCTCTTTTATTAATGCTAACAGTTTCTTTTACCTTATTTATTATTTCAGCATCATTTTTATTAAGATATTTAGGTGAAAGTCCATCTCCTAATATAATGCGTTGATCTTCCAGGTTAAATTCAATTAGATAATATAAAGCAAAATCTTGATAGTCCAAGCTGTATGCCGGAAGACTTCTTCCAGTTTGATAAGTAAGGAGTGATTCTTTTATCATATTTATAATTTCTTTATTATTTCCTGCAAGATGCTTAGGTGCAACAATTCTACTTATTTTTAATTCACACAGCTCATTTATATTTTTTTCATAGACCTGAAATATAATTACATTTCCATTCCAAACTAAGGCATAGAATTTGGGAATTCCCCACCCACCTCCTCCTAGTGCTCTAAGAAAAGCATTACGTTCTCTGTAGATTACCCATCCAGGCTCTCCTCCTGGTATTTTAGGAAGAGGCAAAAGTTCAGGTTCATCACGAGCAGGATCTTTAAACTCAAATGAATAATAATATTCTTTATCTGCTTCTGTCATTTGTTCTTTTTCAAATGCCATTTTTTTCTCCTGTCAATTAGCTTAAAAATAATTAGTAGTTAATTTAATTATTATATAAAATGGTTGTCTATTCTTCTTAAATTATTAATATTAAAACATATCAAGATTAACTCTTGATTTACTATAAGAAATATTTACAAAATAATCGTGTAGTTTAAATTATCATAGAGGCTAGTCATAACAAGTAAAATTCAAGTTTTTAGATTAATTTCAATAAATTCTTCAATAATAACTTTCTACATTTTGACCAAAGCCTCATGAGCATCTTAACAAAACCTTCTGATAGTTTAGATTATATAAATTCAAAACATCTTCTCAGCAAGTCATATATTTATTCTAAATCGCAAGTAAATCATCATTTTTAAATTTAATAATAAAAAATGCTTGACTTAAAACCATGGTGTTGATATCTTAATTTTGTCGGGTAAAACTGACAAGACAAAACAAACACAAACCTGCGACCATAGCTCAGCTGGTAGAGCACTCCCCTTTTAAGGGATAGGTCCTGCGTTCGAATCGCAGTGGTCGCATATTTTTTAAAAGATGTAAAATTCAAACCTGCTTTTTAAGCCGGTTTTTTTATGCTTTCTTGCAAAGTATCGCCATAATTAAAAGTTTCTTCAATTCATCAGCCGATAAGATAATTAAGAATTTGTTATATTGAGCTATTTAAAATAATCGTTGGAGGATGTATATAGCCGATTAATAGCGTTATAGTACTTATACAGTTTGAGAATAAATGCCATTTTTAAGAAAACAGAGAGATGGGATTGCGCTATATGTTATGGATTTATGTACGAAATTTTGCATTTTTTGCAATTTTATTAAGTTTATTTTCCTCGCCAATTGGCGTATATGCTTCTGTTATAAATTCAGAAGAGGAAAATATTAAACTGAATAATTCTGAAATAATTAATCTTTCTTCCGCTTATAATATTATAAAAATTTCTGATACTACAGATTATCCAGCCATAACCATGTCAGAAGAACAAATTTTAGGACAATCTTTTAAAAATGAAGATATTTATTCGAGATTAAACCGATTAGAACAAAAACTTTTTTCTACCAATTTTTCTAATGATTCTCTTTCCGACAGAGTAGATAGAATTAGAAATTTAAATACTAATGAAACTCTTTCTGAAAATAATAATAACGATAATAATGATTCAGATTCTAATAATGTTATAAATAGACTTTTTGATGCCGAAATAAACGCACTAGGAACTTCATTTGAAGATGAAAGTGTTCAGGCAAGATTAACAAGGCTGGAAAAAGTTATCTTCGGTTATAAGCAAAGTGGAAGCATTCAGAGCAGAATCAATCAAGTCTATAAAATGTCTATGTCAACAAATAATAGATATCGTAATGAAACTCAAAATAATAAAAGTGACGACTATGATTACAAATCTTATAATCAGCCTACTCAACAAAATACATATCAAGCCTTTAATACACCTGTAGAATCAAGCAGTTATTACACAAATCAGTCAACTCCAACTACTTCATATAATAATTATTCAGAATTTAATAATTTAGCTAGCAATTCTCAAATGGATTCTGACTTTTATAATGATAGTAGCCCACAGCAAACAACAGGTATAGTTGATGCGTTAAAACAAATTGCTTATCCGTTTGCGTTGTATTTTTTGAACAAATCAAAAGTAGGAAATTACATTCCTCAAGATGTTGTTAATCAATATATGGGCAATCCAAACTATTATAATTATGCAAATCAATATGGTTATCAGCCTAATTATAATAACAATTTAACTCCTTATCAAAGACAACTTTTGCAGCAAAATGCATATTGGTCAGGCTCAAGAGCAAGAGTTATTCCTTGAAACAATTGTAAAGATATGTTAAATTGTAACTTGTACACTAGCAATTTTTTTTTTGTTTTATACTTATAGTAAATGAGACAGAGAAATAAATAATTGAAGAGATTGAATAACAACTATTAAGGAGATTACCCGATGATGATAGATGAAACTAAATTAAATATAGAACTTCTTGAACGAATTTTTAATAAAGAATGCAGCAGCAAGAAAAGCATTGTTGATTATGCAAATCCGGAAACATTCGCTATTGCTTATAGAATCAGAGAAGGTCTTGAAATGATTCAAAAAGAAGCTGAAAATAGAGTTATTAAAAAAACTATAATTGAAGAATTTGGTAAAGAATATCCATCAATCGAAGAAATGGTTTTAAATAAAGTTTTTAACGGAGAAGAAGCTTAATCTAAGGCAGAATAGAAATTTAAAAATCCGAGATTTAAATCTCGGATTTTTTTGTCTAAAGATTAAAATATTATAAAGGCATTTTTATTGTATGTTACACTTTTTGTATAAGCTAAAAAGTTGTAGGCAAGCTAAAAAGGCGGATTATTATGATTCCTATTCTTGATTTAAAAAGACAATATAATTCAATGAAAACAGAAATAGATAAAGCGGTAATTGATGTACTGGAGTCAGGCTGTTTTGTTTTAGGACCAAATGTTAAAGAATTAGAGAAGGACATAGCTACTTATTGCAATACAAAACACGCTGTTTCTCTTGCATCAGGTACAGATGCTATTCATTTAGCCTTAAGAGCATTAGATATTGGAGTTGGCGATGAAGTAATTACCGTTTCATTTACTTTTGTGGCTACAACTGAAGCTATTAGTCTTGTAGGAGCGACTCCTGTCTTTGTTGATGTAGATGAAAAGACTTTTAATATTGATTATAAAGAAATTGAAAAGAAAATAACTCCAAAAACAAAAGCAATTATGCCCGTTCATCTTTATGGACAACCTTGCGACATGGATATAATTTTAGAAATTGCTAAAAAATACAATTTAGCAGTTATAGAAGATTGCTGTCAGGCTATCGGAGCGGAATACAAAGGTAAAAAAGTCGGTTCATTCGGTGAGATTGGATGCTTTAGCTTCTTCCCGACTAAAAACCTCGGAGCTTACGGCGATGGTGGAATAATCACGACAAATAGCGATTTTATAGCAGACAGAATGTTAGCATTAAGAAATCATGGTGGAAAAGTCCGTTATTACCATGATGAAGTAGGGACAAACAGCAGATTAGACGAAATGCAAGCCGCTATTTTAAGAGTAAAACTACCTCATATAGATAAATGGAACAATCAAAGAAAAGAAGCTGCCGACTATTATAATAATTTATTTGCAGGTGTTGAAGGAGTTGAAACTCCCTATGAGCTAGACGAAACCTCTTGTGTTTATCACCAATATACTTTAAAAGTTAAAAATAGAGATGCTTTACACAAATACCTCAATGAAAATGGTGTTATGGCAATGATTTATTATCCTGTGCCTTTGCATTTACAAAAACTTCATGAAAATCTTGGAATTAAAAAAGGTGAATTACCTGTAACTGAAGATTTAAACTTAAAAGTCTTATCTTTGCCAATATTCCCCGAACTTACCAGAGATGAACAAAACACCGTTGCTCAAACTCTAATTAAAGGCTTAGCCGAGCTTAAAGCTACAGTTTAAATTAGACTTGTACATTCTAAAATTAAAACATCCGACTTTTTACAAATCGGATGTTTTTTAATTTAAATAAGTATAAATTTATTCTTGTATGCCTTCTAAGAAATTATAAGTTACTCCATAATATGGGTTTGCAGCAATCTGATCAGCTGTTAGACCTTCAATACCCTGACTTGTGTCTGATGAGATATGCATCTTTTCTTTTATATCTCTATTGACTTCATTTAAGTCGTCAGATTCAGAATGATAAGCATTACCGCCAGCATTTACATCAACTACATATTTTCCGCCGTCATCTTGGAAGGCACTTGCCATTCTACCTAGTCCATCACCAGTAACGGTAGCGCCTGCAGCTGTTGTGGCAAGACCTCCGGCTGTAGCTGCAATACCCACAGGAGCGCCAAGTCCGCTACCAATACCAACAGCACCTATTCCTGTCAAGGCAATGCCTGCACCTGTTGTAATTGCACCAACACTAGCTTCTGCTGCCCCCTGACCTAATGTAAACAATCTATCCGCTAATGTTTTTTGATTATCGTTTCTTCTATGAGTAATTACTGTGCCTTTATTTTCATCTCCCTCTTTCGCATTAGGAATTTTAAGTGTGCTATAAACTTTTCCCTTGTCATCATTCATACTGGTTGCTGAGTATATAGTTTCTTCTTTTCCTTTATCGCTACTTTTTTTAGCTTTTATATTGACAACGTTAGAAGTTTTTTCATATTCTTCATCTTTAGGTATTCCAAACCAACCTGATCCTTTTCTAGTAGCTTTCTCTCTAGCTTGATTGAGAGTTATTTCATTCCAAGAATCATCTCCTGTTGGAACTTTAACAATAAAGCCTTTTCCATCTTTGCCTTTTTCAATTTTTATTTTACTAAGATCAGCATTAGGATCAGTAATTGGAACGTGATAATCAGCTCCGCCGGATTTCACCGTTAAAACTTTTTGTTGTTTGTTATTTACGTAAAAACCGGCATCAACGCCTTTTAAGTCTTTATGAATTTTTACTTTTAAATCTTCAGGCTTTACAGTATTTTTTTTAGACTCAGTATCACTCTTATTTGTAGTAGCTTTTTCTTCAGATTTTTCTGCTTTAGGTTTATCATTTTTTTTACTTGCTGCTGATTTGCTTGGTTCAGCAAGTTTATCTAAACCAAGAATTGAACCAGTTTTGTTATCACCAATTAAATCAAATATAGATTTTTCTTTTTTCTTTTCAGGCTCGAGAAAACTTATTTTTTTCGTTTCTCCAAATGTTGATGTCGATGATATTCCGTTGAATGTAACCATATTCTTATCCCCCAAGTTTAAATTCCCTATATATATATAAACAATATAATTACGATAGAATTGCTATATTAACCAGACATGTAAAGTTTTATTAATAATTAATTTAATAAATTAATAAATTTTTGATACCAATAGAAGTTTGTTATCGGTATAATTTATAAATAGAGAAATACAAATAGATAGGACTATAAAAATGACTCAACTATTATCAGCAAGAAACGGGCAATTAACCCCAGAAATGGCTTTAGTTGCAGAAAAAGAAAATATAGACCCACAAGTCTTAATGGAAAAAGTAGCTGAAGGAAAAATAGCTATTTTAAAAAACATTAACCATAAAAACGTAATTCCTGTAGGAGTTGGCGAAGGTTTAACCGTTAAAATAAATGCAAATATCGGTACATCACACCAAAGAAGTACTTTAGGCGAAGAGCTTGATAAGTTAAAAGTAGTTATTGATACAGGTGCTGATGCTGTTATGGATTTGTCAACAGGCGCACATGTTGATGAAACAAGAAAAAACATAATCGAAGCATCAACAATTCCTGTAGGTACTGTTCCAGTATATCAAGCAGGAATAGAATCCATAAACTATGAAGGTTCAATTATGGAATTAACTAAAGATTCTATTTTTGAAGCTATCGAAAAACATTGTCGTGGCGGTGTTGACTTTATTACAGTTCATTGCGGCGTAACTAAAAAAGTAGTAGATGCTTTAGACCAACAGGGCAGAGTAACCGGAATCGTCAGCAGAGGCGGCTCAATGCACGCTGCTTGGATTAAAGGACATAAACAAGAAAATCCGCTTTATGAATATTATGATGAACTACTTGACCTAGCTAAAACTTATGATGCTACATTAAGCCTGGGCGATGGATTAAGACCTGGCTGTGGAGCTGATGCAGGTGATAGAGCACAAGTTATGGAAACAATAGTTCTTGGTGAACTTGTGAGCAGAGCAAGAAAAGTAGGCGTTCAAACAATGGTAGAAGGACCTGGACACGTTCCTTATAATCTTATTAAAGGTATGATGGAAACCATTAAATCATTGACAAATGGCGCTCCGCTTTATGTTCTCGGACCATTAGTTACTGATATAGCCCCAGGTTATGATCATATTACTTCTGCAATAGGTGGAACGCTGGCTGCAGTTTCAGGAGCAGACTTCTTATGCTACGTAACACCAAGTGAACACTTAGGATTACCTAATATCGAGCAAGTAAGAGAAGGTATTATTGCCAGTAAAATTGCTGCACACGCAGCTGACGTAGCAAAAGGGAACAAAAAAGCAATCGAAAGAGATCTTCAAATGTCTATTGCAAGATTTAATCTTGATTGGACAACTCAAGCAAAATACGCTCTTGATAAAGAAGTATTTGAAAAAATTGACGATGGAAAACCATGCACAATGTGCGGTGAGTTTTGCAGTATGAAACTTATGAAAGAGTGTGTCTCAGCTCATCATTAATCAACAGATGACTATACACCGTTTAACTATCGTTACAATTTTTACACTAAGGTAGTTTAAAAATATTGTTTGTGATAACTTAATCTTACTCATGTAAGGGTTATAAAAAAAGGAAAAACTATGACTTACAAGTACGAATTAGGCAAAAAGCATATAGCTTGCAAAAATAATGCAAATACAGATATTGTTGAATCAAACGGTTCAATTATAGATATGATGAGCAGAGGCTATGGGGTTATTCCTTCAGCTGAAGCAAAATATGAAGATTATCTTGGATTAACAGTTGTTACAGAAGAAATTGCTAAGATTAATCCTGAAGTTGCAGCAGTTTTGGCTGATTTAGCAGTAGCAAGAGAAATTTTAACCAGATACGGAAATGCACAGGGTAAAGAACTTGCTTCAGCTAATGAAGTAATTGCTGTTATCTGTTCAGAACCTGGTATTACCAGCCTTAATTCTGTTTCTGCAACACTTGTTAAGTCAGAAAACGGTTATACTTTAAACGGTAAAAAACTTGTTTCTTCTGAGCAAATGAATTCTGATAAATTCATTGTTTTAGCAAAAGATGAGAATGAAAAAATTCAATTAGTTTGCTTAACTAAAGAACAGTTCAATATTGTTGGAGTAACCAAAAAAGTTGCAGGCAAAAATGTTTTATTAAATCAAGCTGTTGTTGAAACTTCAATTACAGAAGCACAACTTGTTGGTTCGATAAATGATGATTTTGAAGCAGTTCTTTCAATTGCAAGAACTTTAATTGCAGCTGTTGCTATTGGTATTGGACATAGTGCTATCGTTAGTTCTATTCAAACAGCAAAAGAAGTTAAAGGTGCTGAAAACAGACTTGCATTATCAAATACTCAAAGTTTACAGTTTACTTTAGCTGATATGTTTACTGAAGTTGAAGCAGGAAGAATGTTAGCGTACTTTAGTGCTGATACTATTGATAAAGCTAAACCTAACGTGAAATATGCAACAATGGCTAAAATTCAAGCAAGTGATGCTGCTGCTGCTGTTTCAGTTCAAGCTCTTCAAATATTAGGAAATCTTGGTTACTTAGGTAACAATGAATTTGCTGATGTTATTATGTCTGCTGTTAATTGTCAGGTTAAAGGCGGAACAAACAGAGTTCAAAAAAATCAATTATATAAATATTTGTTAGCTAAAAAATAGAGATTAAAATGAACAAAATCGATACCATCCTGAAAAAAACAATTGAAACAAATTACAGATTATCCGTTGATGACACTAAAATGTTATTTGACACACAGGATGAGAACGAAATAAATGCAATTAAACTTGCAGCAAATAATTTACGATATAATATAGCTGGCGATAAAGTCAGCTATATTCGTAATTTGAATGTTAATTTCACAAATATTTGTGATGCAGTTTGTTTATTTTGCGGATTTAGACGTTCTGAATCTGAGTCGGATAGTTATGTTATTAATTTAGATGAGTTTGAACAAACATTATTTAATGCCAAAAAATCAGGTGTTAATGAAGTTTGTCTTCAAGGCGGATTACATTCAAATTTAAAAATAAACGGACTTAAATCAACTAATTTGCTCGGTATGTATGGTGAATTATTATCGTGGGTAAAAGAAAAACATTCTGATATACACATGCATGCTTATTCACCGGAAGAAATAGAGTTTCTATCAATAATTTCTGATAAAGACATTAAATATGTTCTTGAATATTTAAAAGACCATGGTCTTGATTCAATGCCGGGAACAGCGGCTGAAATTCTTGTTGATGATGTTAGAAAGAAAATATGTTCCAAAAAACTTAATACTAAAAGATGGAAAGAAGTAATTATTCAAGCTCATAAACTTGATATTCCAAGCACTTGCACTATAATGTTCGGACATATTGAAAATAATTATCATAGAGCTCAACATTTAGCAGAACTTAGGCAAATACAGGATTTAACAGGCGGTTTTACCGAATTTATTCCGTTACCGTTTATCGCAAATAAAACTTTGCTAAATCAAAAAGTTAATGTACTTAAGTCAAAAGACAGATTAAAAATGCTGGCAATTAGCCGATTATTCTTTAAAAACAGCATTAATAATATTCAATCAAGCTGGGTAAAGCAAGGAATGGAAGAAACGGCTGAATCTCTTGATTGGGGAGTAAATGACATTGGTGGAACTTTAGGTGACGAAAAAATCACTCATGCGGCCGGAGGAACATTTGGAAGAGGTGTTACAGCTGATGAACTTATTGATTTAATTAAATCAAAAGACAGAACTCCTATTGAACGTGATACCTTATATAAACCTATTCCCGCAAAAATCAATTGCTAATTTATAGTCTAATATTATAAAAAATCCCATTATCTCTTAAAGAAATAATGGGATTTTGATAATTATTTAAAATTATTTTGATAATAGTTCAAGTAATTTATTTCTTTGTTCTGTAGTTAAAACCTCTCTTTTTGCAATAAAATTTTCCATTGCTGCAAGTTGCAATTGCGATTCAGAAGAAATTACTCTTTTACTGGCTTCACGAATTTCTTGAGAAGAAGCATTTGCATTTTCAAGAGTTTTATTTAATTGTTCCTGTTCTTCTTTTATTTTGGGAATAACATCCTTACTTGAATTATGCCATTGTGCATCTAATGCACCAACTTTTTGCATTTGGTCTTCATTTAAGCCTAATGATGTCCAGTCAATTGTCGGCGCAGCTTTACAGCTACCACCTATACCGACTAATAATACAAATAGAGCTAATGAAATAAACCCCTTAACTTTTGTCATTGAAACCTCCTAATCTTCACTTTTTTCTGATACTCACCGAGAATATTTTGCCGTACGCTTGTATTATTTGAGTTTGATATAACTTTGTAGATTTTATTATTTTATTTTCATAATTATTAATTATCGTTAAAAAGCATAATGTTAAAATAACAATAAATAGAGCTAATCCAGCGATAGTTTTTGTTATTTTAAATTTCAATATAGAAAAAGTTGAGTTATTTTTATTTTGTAGATACTTATTGTATTCTTCAATTGAGGTACGTTGAAAGTAATCATTTAACAATAAACTGGTCATCTTTAAGTTTTCATAATCTCTTTGACAACTTTTGCAATTATTTATATGAGTTTTAATTGTTACCGCATCTTCATCAGAAATTTCATTATCAATAAACGAAGAAAGCTTATTATTTACTTTTTTACATTCATTTAAAATTTTTGCATTTATGAGTTTCAGAGGTACATAATTTAATGAATTATATGATGAATTTATAATATTACTTAGTTTTTTTAGTTCTGAATACTTAGATTCACATTTTTTACATATTTTCAGGTGCTCTTTAATTATATTAAAGTGTTCAGTATCTACTTCATTATCAAAATAAGAAGAAAGGCTCTCTTCGATAATTTCACAAGTATCTGTAAGCATAATATTTTGGGATTTATTAATATTTTTTTTATTGAAAGTTTTGTTAACAGATTTGAAAAATTTAAAATCTATTATTTTATTTTCAAAGTTCTTCATTATCGCCCTTTCTTATTGAAGATATGGTCTTATTTCATCTTGAAGTTTTGCTCTCGCTCTTGCCAGCCGTGATTTTACCGTTCCAATGTTTGTATTAGTCAGTCTAGAGATTTCTTCATAACTTAAGCCCTGTAATTCCCTTAGGACGATGACTATTTTAAATTGTTCCGGCAAATTCTTAATTGATTGCCGTATTTTAGTATCAAGTTCACTACCTAATACATCTTCCTCAGGGATTCTCGCAATATCAGGAATATCTTTAGTAGGCATTCCTGTAGTATTATCACTTTCAAAGCTAGGTGCATCCATTGAAATTGCAGAAATACGTCTGCTTTTTTTTCTCAATTCATCATAGAATAAATTAGTAATTATTTGATTAAGCCAAAATTTAAATGTAGCAGGATTTTTTAGGTTTTTTATTGCTCTTGCCATTCTAAATAAGACTTCTTGCGCTAAATCTGCAATATCAGCCCTATCTGGATCTAAATGATATAATGTGGCATATACAGTTTTTTCATTTCTTCTGATTAATTCATCTATAGCTAATTTATTATCAACTTTGCATTTTTCAATAAGCTCATATAAAGGCATATTTTGATATATTTCTTTATTTTCATTATTACTCAAAGCCCCATCCTCTTATTTAACTGGATCAATTTAACAGCTATGATGATTATAAACATATAATTATTGTTCGTCCCGACCGATGTAGGCTATTATTGATAAATTCTCGACTAAGAAATAATAATTAACTATGCTAAGTTATTTAAATTTAAAATTAAAAGGATTGACAATAATTCATTGTTAAATAATAATGGTTATTATTTGATATTGGTTGTATATTTATGTTTTTATTAGAAGATTATATAAAAGCTTTTAGAGCTAATTCCATTAAGATTACGCCTCAACGACTGGCGATATTTAATTTGCTTGTAGGAAATACAAGTCACCCGTCAGCTGATGATCTTTATAAAGAAGTATTGAAAATTCAGCCTAGTATTTCTTTTGCAACAGTTTATAATACGTTGGACAAGCTTGTAGAGCTTGGACTTCTGCAAAAGTTAGACATTGACGATGAAAAAAAACATTATGATCCTGATTTATCAATTCATCATCATTTTTTATGTAAAGCATGTAAGCAAATCATTGATATTTTTGAGAATTTCAATGTAAATATTCAACCTGCTTCATTAAATATTTCCAGCCTTGAAAGCTATCAGGTTAATTTTTACGGCAAATGCGAGAATTGTTCCGCATAACTATAAAAAGGACAAAGTCTTTTGACAGAATCTTTAAAAAATTTCAGATGCCTAAGTTGTGGCTACATTGTTGTAGCTTATGAAATGCCTGATGTTTGCCCTGATTGTAGGAGTGAACGCTTTAAAATTATAGATATAGAAGATAAATAACGCAAAAAAAAATCCTGATTAATCGGGTTCTTAACAAACTTTCCTGATTCAGATAGAAATTAAATTTACACAATAAGT
>JBAXKC010000027.1:0-34439 GCA_037137535.1 bacterium
GACCTTGTTACTCATATATTTATCATTCATTACAATTTATCACTTAAAAATTAGCATCTACCAAGATTTTCATATCAAAATCTGATATAATGACAAAAAGTGAGGTAATAATTTATGGCGACACCTAAAGAGCAATTGTCAGAAAAAATCAAAACTCTTAATAATTTTGAAGCGGTTGAAGCATTAGATTTTATCGAATATTTAGAGCAAAAAAGAGCCAAAGAGTTAAAAGAATTTCTTAATAATGTTGATACCGATGATGAGTTAAACGCAATAAAAACAGGACAAAAAGATTTAGCCAAAGGAGAAACTCTCTCTTTTGATGAGGTTTTCGGCAAAGATGAGTAAATACGAAGTAAAGCTTTCTAAGCATTTTGAACAATCACTTTCTAAACTTGAAAATAACTCAAAAAAAATAAATTCAAAAATCAATTACTAATTTTTTAACTTCTCCTAAAACCTCCAATGTTAAAAAACTTGAAAGCTATAAAAATCTTTTTCGCCTTAGAAGCGGTGATTACAGAATAATTTTTCAAGAAGATAATGAAAAAACCGAGATTTTAACGATACTTTTTCTTGACGTAAAACACCGCAAAGATGTTTACAGACATTTATAATTAAGTTCTTTGGTTAATATGACAAAGGGACTTTTTGAATGTATAGCTTATGTTTCCGTCTTTCAGTAAAAAGTTTGATAGTAGTTTTTTTTAATAACTTAACTTTTTCATTATTTGGTTGAAGCATATATAAGTCATAGAAACTTTATTTGCAAGGATTAAAATTTCCATGACTTATACTAATAAAATTGCCTATAATTAAATATTCTTTAAAAGGACTTCTTTCGCTTTATAAGAACTTCTCACCAATGGCCCTGCGATTGGGAATTTTATACCAATTTCTTTAGCCAGATTTTGAAGATGCTCAAATTCTTCAGGGGTGTAATATTTTTCAACATCAAGATGATTTTTTGTAGGCTGAATATACTGCCCTATTGTTACTATATCGCAATTAATAGCCTGTAAGTCTTTTAATGTAGAGATTATTTGGTCTTCTGTTTCTCCAAGACCAACCATCATTCCTGTTTTTGTTAATATTGTCGGTGAGGTTTTCTTTATGTATTCTAAAAAGTCTAAAGACCTTTGATATTGAGCTTGTGGTCTAACTCTTTTATATAAATCTTTAACAGTTTCTATATTATGGTTAAAAACGTCAGGAGCTTCTGATATAACAATATCTATCAGCTTTTCCTTACCGTTAAAATCAGGAGTTAGCACCTCTATTTTTATATCAGAGCCGATTTTTTTAATTTCTCTGATAGTTTCAGCAAAATGCCCTGCTCCTTCATCTTCAAGATCATCTCTTGTGACAGAAGTTATAACTACATAGTCAAGTCCCAATTCTTTAATTGCATTAGCAATAAGCAAAGGCTCTTCTACGTTTACAGCTTCTGGAGGATTGTTAGTTATTGAACAGAAACGACAATTTCTTGTGCAATTTGTACCAAGTATCATAAATGTTGCAGTATTTTTTGAGTAACATTCATTCTTATTAGGACATCTTGCACTATCGCAAACTGTATTTAAGTGATTAAATTTTAATATTTTTCTTACGGTTCTTGTTGTATCGGTATCAACAATTCCTCTTTTTAACCATTCAGGAAGTTTTTTTCTCATATATTACCTGTTACTTTTTTGGATTTTGAACGTGTATAGGCAAGCCATCTATTCCTAAGAAGGCTTCGTGCAATGCTTCAGAAACCGTAGGATGAGCAAATACAGTATGCTTAAGCTGGTCTGGAGATAATCCGTTATTCATTGCGATTGCTGCCTGCTGAATTAAGAAATCTCCGTTTTTTGCCACAAGATGCACACCTAATATTTTGTCTTTTGTTGCAAGAACTTTTATAAATCCGTCAATTTCGTCTTCAATTACAGATTTGCCAACTCCACCAATCATAAATGTATTAGATAAGTAAGGAATGCTTTTAGCTTTTATTTCTTCTTCAGTTAAGCCAACTGAGCAAATTTCTGGAGTTCCGTAAACAATTTTAGGAACTGAATCATAATCAAAATGACCTTCTTTTCCTTGCATAATATGCTCAACAGCAATTATTGCATGGTGAGAAGCAACGTGGGCAAGTAAAAGTTTACCTGTAACATCCCCAATAGCATATATATTATCAATATTTGTTCTCATGTTGTTATCAACATCAATAAACTTGCCATTAAAATCAAGTCCTGTTTCTTTTAGCCCTTCAATATTTACAACCGGCGCTCTACCTGCGGCTAAAAAGATTATTTCAGGCTCAATAAGCTTATGATTAGCAAGAATTACTTTTTTATCTTCTATTTTTTCAACATGTGTTGAATAGTAATAATCTATTTTAGAGCGTTTAAAGAGTCTTTCAACTCTTTCTGAGCAAGAATTGTCCAGCATTGGAGCTAATTTTGAGCCAACTTCAACAACTGTTACTTTCTTGCCCATATTTGAGAAGATTCTAGCCCATTCAATCCCGCTTGCTCCGCTTCCTACAATTAATACGCTTTCGGGAAGTTTATCAAGCGATAAAATGTCATTTGTGTCAAAGATAAATTTATGATCAACGGTTAAACCCGGTAAAGACACAGGAGTTGAGCCTGTTGCAATTATAAGGTTTTTAAACTCAATTTCGGTAATGTTTTCATTGTTTTTAACAACTAAATGATGAGTGTCTTTTATGCTTGCCGTTCCTTCAATTATATCAATATTATAGCTGTTAACTAATTGAGTAAGGCTTTTTCTTATTTTTTCAACGGTTGCAGTTTTTCTTTCAGATACTTTTTGGTAATCGATACTTATATTTTCAGCAGTTATTCCAAATTTGGCAAGTTTTTTAGCTTCCACAAATCTGTCAACTGATGCAAGAACAGCTTTTGTAGGGATACATCCCCAGTTAAGACATGTTCCGCCCATATATTCTCTTTCGACCAAAGCGACTTTAGCTCCTAATTGGGCTGCTTTTATAGCTGCGACATAACCGCCCGGGCCTGCTCCAATAATTGCTATATCGTACATTTTCTATATCCCTGAAAAACTAATATACACATTAATAAAACATTTAAGCATAAAATCTAGTTATTTAAACTATGAATTGGAGCAGGAATTCTGCCGCCACGATTTACGAAATCAGAGCAAGAAAATTTGTTTACCGGCATAATAGGAGCTTCCCCGAGTAGGCCGCCAAAAACAGCATGTTCTCCGACTTTTTTGTTTGTTACAGGTATTACCCTAACTGCTGTCGTCTTTTTATTAATCATTCCGATTGCCATTTCATCCGCAATAATACCTGAAATGGTTTCTACAGAAGTATCACCAGGAATTGCAATCATATCAAGACCAACAGAACATACTGAGGTCATTGCTTCAAGTTTGTCAAAACTTAAACTGCCGCATTTTACCGCTTCAATCATGCCTGCATCTTCGCTGACAGGAATAAATGCGCCACTTAATCCGCCAACATAAGAACTTGCCATTACTCCGCCTTTTTTTACAGCATCGTTAAGCATAGCAAGAGCAGCAGTAGTTCCATGAGTTCCGCAACTTTCTAATCCCATTGCTTCTAAGATGTTTGCTACGCTATCACCTATTGCAGGAGTAGGAGCAAGAGAAAGATCAATAACTCCAAACGGTATATCAAGACGATTTGCAAGTTCACGACCGACAAGCTCGCCTGTTGTGGTAATTTTATAAGAAATTGTTTTGATTTTATTGGCTACATCACCAAAACTGGCATTCTTAGGCAATGATTTAACAGCTGCTCTAACAACCCCAGGTCCACTAACACCAATATTTAATGCACATTCAGGTTCTCCATATCCCTGAAAAGACCCTGCCATAAATGGATTATCTGACGGTACATTACAGAATACTACAAGTTTTGCAGCTCCTATACTGTCTCTATCTGCTGTTAATTCAGCACATTTTTTGATTGTATGTCCCATTTTTAAGACAGCATCCATGTTTATGCCTGCTTTTGAGGTGGCGACATTTACAGAAGAGCAAACTCTGTCAGTTTGTCTTAACGCTTCGGGAATAGCCTCAATCAAAGCTAAATCACCTCTGCTGAAACCTTTTTCAACTAAAGCTCCAAATCCGCCAATAAAATCAACACCAACATCTTTTGCAGCTCTGTCGAGTGTTTTAGCGATTTGAACATAATCATAATCAAGGCAACTTTCGCCAACTAAAGAAATAGGTGTAACTGAAATTCTTTTATTTACAATTGGAATACAATATTCATTTTCAACTTCATTAGCAAAAGAAACTAAGTTTCCTGCATATTTAGAAATTTTTCTGTAAATATTTTCGCAAGTTCTGCCAACACTTTCAGACATGCAATCTCTTAAACTTAATGATAATGTAACTGTTCTGATATCAAGGTTATGAACCCTAATCATTTCAATTGTTTCTAATATATTACTTGTTGCGATACCGCTCATTTTTATTGCTCCTAGATTATATGCATTTTATCGAATATTTTTTTTCTTTGAACCCAAGCTTCCATTTCAAGCTCTTCACCTAATTTCATAACAGCATCTTTTATTTCGCTGAATCTGTTAGGTGATTTTGAATAGTCCGCCATCATTACCATTGTAAAATAATCTTGCATAAGAGTTTGTCTTACATCTTCTACGTTTACGTTCATATCTGATAAAATTGTAGCAAATTTTGCAATAAGTCCAATTTTGTCTGCACCAAGTACGGTTATAATTATCTTTGTATCTTCCATTTTTATTTTCCTTTGACT
This sequence comes from bacterium, assembly GCA_037137535.1. Taxonomy (GTDB): domain Bacteria; phylum Cyanobacteriota; class Vampirovibrionia; order Gastranaerophilales; family JBAXKC01; genus JBAXKC01. Next base: position 4,787 of record JBAXKC010000027.1, read on the forward strand.
AAAATCTTAGTATTATAATAAAACGATTGATTACCTAAATACAACTAAAGAAATAATAAAGGCGACCTTATGAAAACATATTATGATTGCGTTCCATGTATGCTAAACAGTCTTATAAGCTTGTTTAAACAAGGTATAATTGAAGAAAAACATCATGATTCTGTAATAAAAGAATCTATGAAATATTATTCTAACCTTAATTTTAGCCAAAGCCCTTTAAAAGTAAATAGAGACTTACATTCTATTGTAAGACAAGTTTGTCAAAATAACGATCCGTATAAACCATTAAAAGATAAATTTAATAATGAAGCCTTAAATTATTTAGACAAATATACCCAAAGAGTACAAAACTCTGATAATCCTTTTAAAATAGCTTTAAAACTTGCCATTGCAGGAAATATAATTGATTTCGGCCCAGGGCATAAATTCAGCGTAGAAGATACTGTTGAGCGAGTTTTAAACTCAAAATTCATAAACGATGATTCTGATAAACTTTACGAGGAAATACAGAAAGCGGATAAGATATTGTATTTACTTGATAATACGGGAGAAATTGTTTTTGACAGTATCTTTCTTAACGTCTTAAATCGTCCTGATATTATATTAGCAGTCAGACATAGCCCTATTTTGAATGATGCGACAATGGAAGATATTAAACTTATCGGACTTGATAAAAAATACAAAGTCATCACAAACGGTGATAATGCCCCTGGAACTTTATTAAGCCATGTTTCAGAGGAGTTTTTGCAGGAATTTAATACAGCTGATCTTATTATTTCTAAAGGACAAGGAAACTATGAAGGTTTAAGCGGAGTGAAAGATAAAAATATCTTTTTCCTTTTAATGGCTAAGTGTAAAATTATTGCTGATGAGTTAGGTGCAAATTTAGGCGATTTCATTATTAAAAAAGCTAATTAACCTGAGTCGCCAAGTAATCAAAAATCTTATTATTAAGTTTTAAATTATCAAAAATATATAGAAATGCAAAAGAGGCCATGCCTCTTTGCCACTGATGGATGACGACTGGAGGTTTTTTGATAATTTTAATTAGCACTTGAGTTAATTAAGCCTAAAAACAGGCGATAATATTATTAAAACGTTAAAAGGAAATTATATTTTGAGCTATTTATGGTTAATTTATGCATTATTAGCAGCGGTAATGGCTTCATTGGTAAGTATATTCGGAAAAATAGGTCTTCAATCTGTTGATGCTAATACTGCTACGGCTATTAGAGCAGTTGTTATGGCTTTATTTTTAGTGACTTTTGTATTAGCCAAAGGTAATTCTACTCAATTCAGCTTGGTTTTAGCCAATAAAAAAGCTCTTATTTTTATTATTTTAAGCGGTATAGTAGGAGCTTTATCATGGTTATTTTATTTTATGGCTTTAAAACATGGAAAAGTTTCTCAAGTAGCCCCAATTGATAAATTCAGCGTTGTCATAGCAACTTTAGCTGCAATTATTTTCTTTGGCGAAAAATTGTCTTTTTTCAATCAAATTGGTGTTGTTCTTATAGCTTTGGGTGTTACGCTTGTTGCAATAGGATGATTTTTAAATGAGGGAAAAATATTGAATTCAGATGTTAAAATTTATGTTTGTCATCATAAAGAATATTGGACATGTAAAACCGACATAATTGAACCGATTCAAGTTGGTAAAGCTAATTCCTCATTAATCCTTAATATGATTGGTGATGATACGGGAGAGAATATTTCTCATAGAAATCCTAACTTTTGTGAGCTTACTGCAATGTACTGGGCATGGAAAAATGTAAAACATGATTATATTGGATTTTGTCATTACAGAAGATATTTAAGTTTTCTCGACTATCCTGAATCAGTTATAACTCTTAGTGAAATAAATCAGCAAACATTAGAACACACAAAAATATATGATGATAATGCTATTTTAGATGCAATCAGCAATACAGATATAATAGTTCCTAAAAAATTTAATCATGAGCCTTTTACAGTTTCTTTCCAGTACCTTTATAATCATATAAAAGAAGATTGGGATATTATGATTAATGTTTTACTTGAAAAATATCCTGAATCTTTAGACCTTGTAAATAAGGTTTTATATGAGGGTAAAGAGATGTATCCATTTAATATGTTTATTATGAATTATGAAATATTTAATATTTATATGGAATGGTTATTTGATATCTTATTTGAAGTGGAAAAAAGAATATTCATAAGTCAATATCCATATCAGGCAAGAGTTTTTGGTTTTATGGCAGAAAGACTTTTCAGTTTATTTATTGCAATTTTGAATGAAAAAATACCTCTAAGAATAAAAGAAGTTAATACTGTTTATTTTAATTTTTAAAGAAATTTAAGTTTTAACCGATATTATAATTAATAATTAAAATATAAAGAATTTTTATTGAATGAGAAAAAGTAAACATGGGAATAATTTAGTTGAATATATAGTAACGCTTAGCTGTATTGGCTTTGTATTCGGCTATGCTTTATGGAACATTAATCCTGATATATTTAAAAATATATTTCAAAATACTTTTTCAGGCTCAACTGATAATAGTGGGCAATTGACCATTCAGCCTATGACAAAATAGCTGATTTATCCTCAATCGCTTTATTATACTAAGATTTTAATATTAAAAAACGTGTAACTCATGATATATCATGTATTACACGTTTTTTAATATTTCGTTACAAAGTATGAATTGCTATTAATTTATCTTCCATAATTGTTTTTATATATATAAGGAAATTATCCAAGACTATTGGGGAGGATTTATGGGGAATTATTTAGGGCAAGAAATACCAAATTATTATCAAACAAGAGCTATGACAGGAGATATTGTTAACCAATTGAATAATATTCCTTATTCAAATTCATTACAGCCACCGACAGCAACAAGTATCTGGAATTCAAATACTACTACAACTCCTGCGGTGTCAAATTACAATGAGTCATTATATAGTTATTCAAATTCTATAATGAATGATTTGAATGCAACTCCACAGGCGACACCTTTACCTTTTACTCCTGTGCCTGCGCAGGCGAATCAATATATTTCATCAATTAATAAAGCATCAGAGGCTTTAAATGCAGAGATAAATGCAACTCCTCAGGCGACACCTTTACCGTTTACTCCTGTTCCTGCACAGACAAATCAATATATTTCATCAATTAATAAAGCATCAGAGGCTTTAAATACAGAGATAAACAAACCTATGAATATACCGCAGACAGATCCTTTCATGCCTGCAATGGTTGCACAGAATAATTCAGTTTCTAATACATTAGATATGCAAACTCAAAGGATGTTAGCGCAAATAAATTCACCTACACTTGCTGCCCCACCACCTGCAAATCAGGTGACAACACCAAATGTATCAGGAACTCCAACAGGTACACAACAAGTTGATCCTGCAACAGGACAACCTGTTAATAATGATGCGGCAACTCAAATGGCTGAAAAATACAATAAAGTTGCAACTATTATTAATGACCCTAGGCAAAACGCAAAACTTCAAATGTTATCTGAACAATTGAAAGACTGTTTAAAAGAAGGACCATTTAAAGATCGTGATGAAGTAAAACAAATTATAAGTCAATTAAAGCCTGAAGAATTAGCATCATTAGAGATTGTTTACGGTCAAAAAAATGGAAGTCCTACAAAACTAAGAGAAGATTTAAGACATCACTTTGCATGGTTAAGTCCAGGTAGAAAAGCTCCTGAAGAAGTAGAAGCTCTAAATAAAGCTGCCCTTACTTCACCAAGTAATGCAGTTCTTGCCCTTAAAGATGCAATGAACGGTTCTTTTGGAAATATTGATAAAGATACATTGAATCAAATTATCTCATCTTCAAATGATCCTACTTTCTTAAGCCAAGTTTCAATGGAATATCAGCAAGCAGTTGGTAAATCATTAGCTTCTGAGCTTAAAAATAAGCTATGGTGGGCTGGTGGTGACAATAATAATCTTGTCGAAAAAGTTACAAATGCAATGCTTAAAGACAAAACTCAATCAGGTTTAATGTAAAAAAATTCCCTCAATAATATATCCTCCATCCTAGTATCCTCAGTAAAAGCTGAGGATTTTTTATTTTATAAATAACTGATTTTTATACAGAAAAAAATTGTTTGTTTTATATCTTACTTTCTTGGATTAGTATAGCTTATAATAATTAAACTCTTTATAAATTCAAATTATCAAGAATTTTAGTCAAATCTTTTTCATTTATAACGATATTTGCTTCTTTTCTTAAAACTTCCTTTGCACAAAAAGCTACTCTTGTTTCAGCAAACTTGAACATACTTAAATCATTAGCTCCATCACCAACAGCCATAGTATTTTCAGGTGATATTTTTAAAATATTCTGCAAACGGGTAAGCATATCGCCTTTACTACTGTTAAACATCATTTCACCACCAACAAGACCCGTTAAAAGACCGTTTTTAGAGTGAAGAATATTTGAAAAGTCAGCATCTAACCCGAGAAACTCTGAAGCCGGCACAGTAGCTGTTTTAAAGCCGCCACTAAAACATACGACTACAAATCCTGCTTTTTTTAGTTCAGTTACAGTTTCTTTTGCTCCATTCATAAGCGGAAGATTTTTGCAGATATATTCTACTTTATCGGTACTTATATTTTTTAAAAGACTTACTCTTGTAATTAAACTTTCAAAAAAATCCATTTCGCCTTGCATTGCTTTATTGGTAATTTGGGCCACTTCTTCTTGCATATTACATTCTTTAGCTATAAGTTCTATGGTTTCGCCATCCATTAAAGTTGAGTCAAAATCAAATACGGCAAGTTTCATTCTACTTCCTTTACTATAAAAATTATTAATATTTCTCTACTTTAACAGATTTCAAAGTATTTTTAAAACAATGATTTTCAACAAAAAAGCTCTGAACATATATGTTCAGAGCTTCAAGCCATTTTATCAAAAGATTTAATATGTCTTTGAATAGTTTTTTAAAGATTGGTATACTTCCTCAGGAATAAGTAAATCTAAAATATAGTCAATTTTCCTTATACTTCTTTTTATTACAGATTTTTGAGAGGCCTTATATTTAAGTAGATGACAAAAAGATTTCAACTTATTACCACTCTTTTTCTCCATATAATAATTAATATAATTTATTCTATTTTCCAATGATTTTATAAGATATTTAGAGTTTTTATCATTATATTTCTGCAAACTGTTTATCGTATATTGATAAAAGTTGGTATCAATATCTTTAAGCTCTGAATTATTATTATAATTTACCGCCCTATAGCTTTCATGATGCTGTCTAAATCCGTTTAATCTTTTATTAATAAAATAAATATCATCATAGATTAAAGGTAAAACATGCAAGTATAAATCAGCACTTCCTATAAATTCTTCAGGTATTGGCATTATTTTTTCTAATAGTTCCCTTTTAAATGATTGTCCTGAAGTTTCAGCCATAAATAAAAATGAGCTAAAATTATCTGCTACTGATAATTTATATAAATTTTCATCAAGTTTATTTATAAACTGTAAAAAATATTCAGTAGTAGAACTAATCTGTTTATCGATATGCTCTCCGAACAACTCCACAAGGTTAAAAACACATAAACAATTATGCTTTTCATAAGTATCGCAAACTTCTTGAATTTTATCAGGGTAAAAAATATCATCAGAATCTAATAAAAAGACAATATCACCTATGGAATGCTGAAAAGCTGTATTAAAAGCTGAAGCCTGTCCTCCGTTTTCTTTTTCAATAAATTTAATTCTATCTTTGTATTTTTCCAATCGTTGTGAGGTATCATCACTTGACCCATCGTCAACAACAATTATTTCAATTTTTTCCTGTGGATAGGTCTGACTAAAAACACTTTCTATAGTTTCTTCTATATAGTGTCCATAATTATAACTGTCAATTAATACTGAAACTGATAATTTATCCTTACTCATAATCAAAAACCTCAAATTTTTAGGTATACTTGTAAAATTTTTAATAACTTAAACTACTTTATAAGTATGTTAATTAGCTATGTATATAATCAACAAGCTAAAATTTTAATAATAATAACTACAAATAATATTATTAACTTTTATAATTACTCCCTTATTTTTAGTATTTACTTGTATTTCCATAAGTAGAAACTTTCATTATTTAGCTTTATTTATTTAAAGATTAATAAATTATAGTAATTTATTTATAGTCAGTAGGCTATTTAAGCATTAAGCAACAAATACTATAATATTTTTTCAATAATCAAAAAAAATATAGTTTTACTGATTATTTCTTAATATCAGTAAAGATTAATGGGGAATAAGGCTGATGATACCGTTTAATGTACCTTGCTTAACAAATAATGAAATAAAATATATAAATGAGGTTTTTTCTCATAAAAGTTTATCGGGAGACGGTGACTTTACTAAAAGATGTAATAAATGGTTTGAGGACAATTTTGGTTGTCAAAAAATATTATTAACTACTTCTTGCACCCATTCTCTTGAAATGAGTGCAATATTAGCGAATATAAGCAAAGATGATGAAGTGATAATGCCATCTTTTACCTTTGTTTCAACAGCAAACGCATTCGTTTTAAGAGGAGCTAAAATTGTTTTTGTTGATATAAGACCTGATACGATGAATATTAATGAAAAACTTATAGAAGCAGCTGTTACCGAAAGAACTAAAGCGATAATTCCTGTTCATTATGCAGGTATTGCCTGCGATATGGACATAATTAACGATATAGCTTCAAGACACAATTTAATAGTCATAGAAGATGCCGCTCAAGCGGTTATGAGCAAATATAAAGGGAAACCGCTTGGAACAATAGGCAATATGGGATGTTACAGCTTTCATGAAACCAAAAACTATAATTGCGGAGAAGGCGGAGCTATTTTATTAAATAACGCAGAATTATTTGAGAAAGCTGAAATTATAAGAGAAAAAGGTACTAATAGATCAAGATATTTAAGAGGACAAGTTGATAAATACAGTTGGGTAGATGTTGGTTCTTCCTATCTTCCAAGTGAAATAAACGCTGCTTGTTTATATGCTCAAATGGAAAAAGCAGAAGAAATAAATAATAACAGAATCCAAACATGGAATATCTACAATAATTCTTTAAAATCACTTGAAGAAAAAGGCTTGATAGAATTACCAAAAGTGCCTGATTATTGTCAACATAACGGACATTTATTCTATATAAAAACTAAAGATTTAGAAGAACGAACTCAACTGATTGATTATTTAAAACAAAATAATATAACTCCTGCTTTTCATTATGTTCCACTTCATAGTTCTGAAGCCGGTGTTCAATATGGTAGGTTTCATGGTGAAGATCAATATACTACAAAAGATAGCGAAAGACTTTTAAGATTACCTTTATACTATGGAATTGAAATTCAAGACGTGAATTTTATAGTTGATAGTATAAGAAAATTCTACGTTAAAAGTAAGTTTACTCTAAAAAATGAAGTATTAAATTTTTCCTAAAACAAATTCATACTATTTTGTCAACATGAGGTAAATCCAATGAAAGTTTCTGTTATTATTTGTACTTATAATTATGCTCATCTTATAAGTGAAACGATAGAAAGTGTTTTAAATCAATCCTATCCACAAGAAAAAATTGAAATAATTGTCGTTGATGATGGTTCAACTGATAATACAAAAGAGGTTGTTCAAAAATTCAAAAATAAAGTCACATATATACATAAAAATAATGAAGGGCAAACTTCTGCTTTTAACGTGGGATTTAATAACTCAAACGGTGAAGTAATTTTCTTTCTTGATTCAGATGATCTATTTTATCCTGATAAAATTAAAAAAGTTTGCGAAGTTTATCAAAAATACAATGCTAAAGCTGTCTATAATTCATTATTATTATTTGGAGATGACATTAAATCAAAAGAATTTGCATCAAGAAATTATTCATTAAATTTTATAAATAAAATAAATGAAAATACTTATAAAATGAATTACAAGGACATTAAAAATTCTTATCATTTTCTTGCAGAAACATCAGGACAGTCATATAAACGAGAATTACTAAAAAAAATATTTTCATGCCCGTTAAATATAAGTCCTCATTTGGATTTCTACTTACAAGCTATGACACTCTTATATGAAGACATCTATGTTTTAGCACTTCCCCTAACAGGATACAGGCAACACTCTCAAAGTTTCAGTTCCGCTTATAAAAGTAAAAATACCGATAAAAAACAAAAAGAAATTGCTAAAATTAAATTCATTAGGGATGTATTAAATACTCACATAGACAAAGAACCTGCAAAAACTATAGCCGACTCGATTAATAACCATTTATATTATTTAAAATATAATCTTGAAAAAGCTAAAAATAATAAATCGAAAGGGCTGGTTTATCTTCTTAAATATAAAACTTCTCCAACCACTCCTCAAGAAAAATTCAAGAACAAATTAAGATATATTTATCAACTTTTCATAGACAACAAGGAACTGTCGACATGATTTAATAAGGTTGTACATTCCGCTTTTATAAGTGATAATATTCATAAAAGTGAGAAATTTATGCAAATTTGTAAATCTTGTGCAGGTGGTTGTTGTCGAAATTATTCTGTTGCTATAACAGGATATGATATTTTAAACATATCAAAAACACTTGGTATTGATCCTATTTCATTTATTCAGATTGTAGAAATTGAAGATGAAGCTGATTTTGAATACAAATCAAAGCATGCAGCTTTATTTAAGTTTACAGATGCTAAAAAAGATGTTTTTTATATGTTTGGAATGAGAATGGTTGAAAGCCAACTTGTTCAAGGAACTGCAAAATGCCAGTTTCTTATGGAATGGTATTATAATCGAAACAATCCATCAATTGATCAAATAATTGCTAGATGTGGGATTTATAATTGCAGACCGCTTATTTGTTCTGCCTTTCCTTCTAAATTTGATTCAACAGAAAACAGAGGCGTGGTTTTAAATTTAAGCTCAATAAGTGAAAGCAAAGAACACCCTATTTATAACCTATGTTCAGGAACAATTGCAGGTGAAGAAGTTGACAGGGCCGCTGATGACATAATGAAAGCCCTTATTTTACGCAAATTCGAATTAGATTATTTTAAAAATCTAGCTTCTTATTGGAATGAAAAACCCGGAACCATAACAGAATTTTTAGTTTTTATGCAAAATGCTTATCAAGATAGAGTTTACGTTGATCAATAAAAAACAGGGATAGTGTAAAACTATCCCTGTTCTAGGCTTAAATAATAAATGTAATTTACCTTAAATTTTAAAAATAGCGATTTGTTTTTTTAAATTATCGGTAATTTGGGCAAACGATTGTAAATTGGTATTAATTTCATGCAGATTAGCCGTCTGCTCTTCTGTAATTGCAGCTATTTCTTCTGCATTCACCGCAGATTTGTCTGTTATTAAATAAACATTTTCCATTGTCTTTGTAATATCCTCTGAATTTTGAACAAGACCGCTTATTTCGCTATTTATACTGCCTACATTTATTGCAGTTTCTTTTACGGCACTAAGAATCTGATTTAAAACGTTGCTGACATTACCGATACTTTCCACCCCTTCAGCAACCTCTGTAGCACCTTTCTCCATTACTTCAACTGCATTATTTGCACTATTTTGAATTTCTTTTACCATTTCAGTAATTTTATCTGTAGCATCAGCTGATTGTCCTGCAAGTTTTTTAACCTCTTCTGCTACAACAGCAAAGCCTTTGCCCTGTTCTCCGGCTCTAGCTGCTTCAATAGCGGCATTAAGAGCTAAAAGATTTGTTTGCCCCGCAATACTTTTAATTAAATCAACAATAACTTCAATTTCAGAACTTAAAACACCAAGATTATTTATTGTAGTTGAAACTTGCCACGTTGTTTCTTTAATTTTATAAATCTTGCTAACGGCTATATCAGACTGTTTACGACCATTATTAACATTATCTTCTGCAAGTTTAGACATTTTTAACGTACTTACACTTGATTCTAAAACTTTATTCACCTTGTTATTAATCAAGTTGATATTTTCAAGGCTTATATTTACGCTATTTGCTTGATTTTGAGTGCCAATAGCTAATTTTTGAGCGCTTGTAGAAACTTTTTGCGAACCTAATGAAGTTTGTTCTGCGGATAACATCATCTTTTCAGAACATGAGGTTACATCTCCAACTGTATTTGAAACTTGAGTAATTAACTTTTTAAAATTAGAAATAAATTTATTAAAAGATCTGTTTAACTCGCCCATTTCTGTATCGCTGTTATCATTGGAAATCAATACATTAAGATTATTTTCAGCTAATTGATTACTTATTTTTGTAAGGTTTTTAATAGGTGCAATAATACTTTTAAACACAAACATAGCTAATAAAAATACACTTATAAAAATACAGAAATTGAAAAACATTATCCAATTAAGAGTAATAGCTTTATTGTTATCTATTTTTAATGCTTCTTTCTCAGCACCTTTTTCTAGTATTTCTGTAATTGTATTAATATGCTCACGAGCAACATCAAAACTTTCGCTCTGTGATTTAAAATCACCTTCTCCTTTTATAACCTTATTTGATTTGTCTTTCCAGTTATTAAAATCTGTTTTAAATTCATCAAAATTATCAAATACTGATTTATTCTCTTGTTTGTATTGCTCCCAAACAGAATGATTTTTTTCTAAAATATCTTTAGCTTTACCTATTCTTTCCTCAACCTGTTTCATATTTGATTCATAAGTATCAAACATATCTTTTCTTTTATCATTATTATGTTCAACAATATATTCCTGCATAGCCGACAAAGATTGGTAATAATCTCTATCTGCATTTAAAACAAGGTCTAAACTTTTTAATCCTTGATTATATAATATTGATTGAAGATCATAACTTATTTTATTTGTGGTCATTGTATAAATGTAAACTGTACAAAACAAAGTGATAAAAGGAATAATAAGAAGAATCCATAATTTCTTAGATAAGGTTAAATTTTGCAACATAAACACTCCACTATTTTTTAAACTATTTTATTTAATTGAACATACCTTATTGCCTAGCTAATTTTAAAGCATAGAGTTAAATATGTCTATAAAAACCTAAAATAATTTTTCACCAATAAGTAAAAATTAAAACTTTATTTTGCTTTAACAAGAGGTAATGTAAAAGAGAATGTAGCTCCTTTATTTATTTTACTTCTTACGTTAATTGTACCGCCCAACATTTCAATAATTTTTTTAGATATTGCAAGTCCTAGTCCTGTGCCTCCATAGATTCTTGAGGTTGAAGAATCTGCCTGAGTGAAAGATTCAAAAATCTTTTGCAAATTGTCTTCTGAAATACCTATTCCTGTGTCTTTAATTTCAAAATAAAAAGTAACAGTATCTTGTTCTTCGTTTAAATTTTTGACAATAATACTGACTTTACCGCTATGAGTGAATTTAACAGCATTATTCACAAGATTATTCAATACTTGTTTAATCCTTATAGGATCTCCATAAAACTTTCCAGGAACATCATTATCAAATGTTACATCTAAACCTATTTCTTTTTGATTTGCGTCTATGATTGAAGAATTAACAACATCCTCAATAAGCACTTTTAAATCAAAAACAATACTTTGAACTGACATTTTACCTGCTTCAATTTTGGAAAAATCTAAAATATCATTGATAATATGCAAAAGCGAATCTGAAGCCTTTCTTAAATTAGTTACAAAGCGTTCCTGCTTATTATCAAGATTCGTGCCGAGTAATAACTGTATAAATCCTATAACTCCATTCATTGGCGTTCTTATTTCATGACTCATATTCGCAAGAAACTCGCTTTTTGCTTTAGCGGCCTCTTGAGCTTTAGAATAAAGCCCTGCCTGATTTATTGCCAAATAAATCTGATCCGCAATTGATTCAACAAAAGCAATTTCATCCCTATTCCAACATCTATAACGTTCAACAGAAGTTAATCCAATCATGCCCCATTTATCAGAGCCGTTTTTAATACCTAAACATGCCAGCGATTTAACACCGATAGACTCATAACATTGTATTAAATAATCAGGTAAATCAGATTCATAAAGGTTATCAATAATTACAGTATTACCCTTATCTAACAGTATTTCTGCCCAATATTCAAAATAACTGTCATTAAAGTTTTTTGAATCTTCAAACGTTTTAATGGAAGGATCTACTTTATATTCATATCTATATATTGATTTTCTTGGAACTTCATTAGAAAGAGAAGTTATTACAACTCTGTCAATTTTAAAAAGCTCAGCCAATTCTTTACATATAATTTGTAAAGTTTCATTTATATCAAGAGAGCTTCTGATTGTTTCAACGATTTTCCTTGATAATACTTCACGTTCAGCATTTTTTCTTTCATTTTCAGCTTGTTTCTTAGTTATAGAATACAATTCAGCATGTTTAATAGCTATATAAATTTGCCCTGCAATTGTTTCTATTAAAGTAATATCATCATCACTCCAATTTTTATAGACTTTATTGCTTGCTAAACCTATTACTCCCCATGTATCGTCTTCCTGCTTGATTGGAGTAGCCAGTAATGATTTTGCCCCTAATTTATTATAAATCTCCTTCACATAATCAGGAAGCTCAGATTCTAAGATATTATTTATAAAGATAGTTTTGCCTTCAGTTAATATTAAATCCCATAAATAGTTATAAACTTCAGGTTTAATCTTGATAGAATTATGACCTTTTACAAAAGAATCAACCTTATATTCTCTTCTCAAAGTGTCTTCAATATTTATAGGAATTACGTCTGGACATTCATGAATAATTGCTCTATCTATTTCAAATAGCTTTACAACTTCCTCACAAATAATACTTAAAGTTTCATTTATATCTAAAGAACTTCTGATTACTTCTGCTACTTTTCTTAATAAAGATTCTCTTTCAGCTTGTTTTTTTATATTCGTATATAATTCTATTTGCTTTATTGCAATTGCAAATTGATCCGAAACGGCTTCAGTTAAACTAATCTCCTCATCAGTCCAATATTTAATATCATCAAATTCAGTTATGCCAATAGCTCCCCATATTTTATTATTAAATTTTATAGGAACAACTAATATTGATTTTACTCCTAATGCAGAATAATAATCTTGCCAAAAAGGCTCTTTACAAAATTCATATACATTATTAACAACTATTGTTTCTTTATTTTCTTCTAACAATTTTTGCCAATATTTTATTATATTTTCAATTAAGGTCTTTTGTACTAAATTATGTGTTTTGTATTCAGAATATTCGTATAAGTGTTCCCAAACATTATTAGAATTAAAATCTAAATATTTAATTATCCCAACTCTCGAGCAGTTTAGAGCTTTTGCAAGTTCTTTACTTACTGTTTCTGCTATTTCATAAAGATCAAAAGAACTTCTTATTACCTGAGTTACTTTTCTTAAAGTACGTTCTCTTGCAGCCTGTTTTTTAGTTTTAGTAAACAGCTCGGCCTGCCTAATTGCTAAATATATATATTTAGCAAGCGATAGCAGTAATTCAATATCATCCTCAGTCCATTTTCTATAATAACTATTCTGATAAATTGCAATTATTCCCCATTTATCATCACCTTTTTTAATCGGGACATTTAATATTGACTTTGTACCTAAAAGTTGATGAACATCTCTATAAAAATCGGGAACTATATCATCATTAATATTATCAACAACTATATTTTTTCCTTCTTCTAAAATAGTTTCACCTAAATATCGAGTTACTTCTGATGATATTTCTATTTCAGTATGTTTAATCAATAAATCCGAAGAAGCATATTCACTCACTAATGAAAATTTTGAATAATCTTGAGGTAACTCATACTCTGCCACCGCAACTCTATCAACATTAAATAAATCAAGAATTTCTTTACAAATTATAGTGAAAACTTCATTTAAATCGAGATTTGTTCCGATTGCATCCATAATTCTTTTAACAGCCTGATTTTTTTCAACCTGTTTTTGAGTAATTGAATAAAGTTTAGCTTGAGTTAAAGCAATACCTGCCTGATTTGTAATTGTAAGTAACAATTCAAGCTCATCAGAAGATAAAACAACTTTTTCTTTTACATAATGAACAATAAAAACACCTGTTAGTTTCCCCTCGTCTAATATTGGAAAACTATAATTTGATTTTACTTGTAAGTTTTCAATCAATGTCTTTGAAACAATATGATTTTCTCCATATTGTTTTTTTAACTCTATGGTATCAGGAATAATATTACATTGATTATTTTCATAAAGTGATATTAAACTATCATCAAAATCCTTTGAAAAATCATAGCTTATGATTTTTTGTAATGAAGGATCGGCAATATATTCTGAATACTCATCTAAAGGTAGAAATCTCTTTAAATTATTATCAAAAATCCTAATAAAACATCTATCCGCTTTTACTATATTAGCAACTTCAGTAATAATAGTTTTTTTTGTTTCATTTATATCAAGAGAGCTTCTTATTTTTGAAAAAATATTTCTTATAAGTTTTTCTCTTTCATTAGCTTTAATTATTTTTTCTTGCCTTATAAGTAATTCGGCATCAGCTTCTTTTCTTTCAGTAATATCTCTCGCTACGCCTGTTGTTCCAACAACATTTCCGTACTTATCAAAAACAGGTCTTTTATAAGTTTCATGCCATCTTATGCCATTAGGACCGGAAATTTGTTCTTCTAAAAACAGTTGCTGTTTTGTTTCCATAACCTTAATATCATCGTTAAGATATTTTTCAGCAAGTTCTTTAGGAAAAAAGTCTATATCCTTTTTACCTATAACCTCTTTAATAGGAGTTTTACACATTTCTGCAAAAGGTTTATTTATTGCAATTAATCTGCTTTCTTCATCTTTTAGCCATGCCATAAATGGCAAAGTATCTAAAATAGCTTTCAACTGATTACTTAAAAGTCTTTCTCTATCTGCCTGATATTTTGTTGTTTCGTAAAGCTTTGCCTGCTTAATGGCTATTGCAGCTTGAGCAACAATTATTTTCAACAACTCAATGTCTTCATCTGAAAGATAAGTTTTTTCTTTATATTGAAGAAGAAAAGTACCTATAAATTCATTTTCACTAAAAATAGGGAAACAATAAGTCGCCTTAATGCCATAATGATTGATTAATTTATCGGCAATAATATTTAACGGAGCAGGAAGATGAAGAAGTGCTTCAATATCAGGAATGGAATGAATATTACCTTTTAAATCTTCCTCTAAAATTATTTCATCAATCTCTTCATTGAAAAAATACTCTTTATTTAAGTCGGGCGAAGAATAATAAGCATTTTGCTCAAGAACGGAACTGAATTTATTT
Organism: bacterium; assembly: GCA_037137535.1. GTDB lineage: Bacteria > Cyanobacteriota > Vampirovibrionia > Gastranaerophilales > JBAXKC01 > JBAXKC01. The sequence continues at coordinate 20,059 of JBAXKC010000027.1, forward strand.
TTATTTTTATCATATTGTCGAATAAAGCACTTATCTGCGTTAAACGCTTGACCTATCTCTATTGATAACTGTTTACTGATTTCTTGTAAGTCAAGAGTGTTTCTTATTGTTTCAATAATTCTTCTTAGAAGCTCTTCTCTTTTAACTTGGTTTTCAGTAATAGAATATAATTTAGCTTGTTTTATAGCAATTCCAGCCTGACTAGTAATAGTTTTCAAAAGAGTGATCTCTTCTTCATCGAGATATACATTTTCTTTAACGTAATGAACAACAAAAACACCTGTAAGAAGACCATCGTCAATAATTGGAAAGCAATAATTAGATTTAACTTTAAAAACATCCATTAGTACTCTAGGAGCTATGTGATCTTCTCCTAATGCTTGTTCAAGCATTGTCACATCAGGAATAATAAAAGCTTCATTTTCTTTATAATAAGGAATAATATAATCATTAAGTTCTTGGTTAAATTCAAAATCAACCAGACTCATAACATCAGAATCTGAAATATATTCTGAATACTCATCTACAGGTAAAAAATTATCCAGCTTGTTATTAAAAACTCTTATAAAACATCTATTTGCATTTACTAACTTTGCAACTTCTGTAACTATTTTCTTTTTTGTTTCATTAATATCAAGAGAGCCTCTTATAGTTTGAGTTATTTCTCTTAATAATTGTTCTCTTTCAGCCTGTTTTTTAGTTTTTGTGTATAATTCAGCCTGTTTAATTGCGATAAAAATCTGATCCGATATTGACTTTAAAAACACAATGTCATCTTCTGATAGAGTTAGCCCATCTTCATATTCTGAAAGAAAAAGACCACCCCAATATTCATTGTCTTTTTTTATAGGAATACCTAATATCGACTTCAACCCCATTTTTTTATAGGTATCTTTTAAAATCTCAGGAAGATTAGCTGTTTCAATATTTTTTATGTATAAACTTTCATTTTTAAGCTGATTTCCCCAATATAATCCTATTTCATTATCAAATGAAATGTTTTTAATACCTATTGCAGTATTTACTGTTTTATACTCGTCCTTAAGTTGCCACTTAGCAAAATCATTTTTATCAAAAAAGTGAATTATGCTTGTTCTTCCAATACCTAGAGAAATTCCAATCTCTTTGCAAACATTCGATAATACTTCATCAATATCAAGACTGTTTCTTATTGTTTCAACAAGTTTTCTTAATATAACTTCTCTTTCAGCCTGTTTTTTCAACTCCGAATATAATTGAGCTTGTCTGATAATACATGCCATTTGACTGGCAACACTTTCTAAAAGCTCAATATCAAGCTTAGTCCACACACAAATTTCATTTAACTGATGAATATAAAAAACACCTAAAACTTTTTCTTTTTCCATAATTGGTAAAACTATAACCGATTTAATCTTTTGACTTTTAAAAAACTCTTTACTTTCAATACCAATAGGGTAACTATCAGTATCTTTTATTAAAATCATTTTTCGATTTATAGAAACTTCGTTATACCATGCAGCGCATGAATTAACTGACATTTCATTTCCTGATAAAATAGGAATATCATCATTAACCCTATATTGTTTTTTAAGCTCAAAGCAGTTTTTTTCGGGTTTATGAAGAGCGATCAAACATCTATCAGCAGCTATAAGTTTTCCGACTAATTGAACAGCAGCAGCAAGTATATCATCTAAATCTTTAGAATTTCTAACGTTTTCATAGAAATATTTAAAATTATTTTCTTTTTCCTGAAATGATTGTAATTGCTTTAAGGGATTATTTAACTCTGAATACTCATAGAACAAATCGCCCCTATCAGAATGATTATTCATCAATTCTTTTTGTTCTTTTGATAATAATTTAAAGAAATTTCTTATCACTTAATAGCCTCTTAAACAATCAATTCATTATTTACTTAAAATAAAGTATAAAACTTATAATAACTTTAAAGAAAATATTTGTAAATTATTCTTGAATTTAGATAAATAAAGAGAAAAATAGAAAACTATGGGTTTTAAAGATATAATGAATTAAATATCAGATTTATTAATAGATTTTTACAAAGGTAGGTTAAAAAAATATTTTTCTGATATACTCATATTTACTGCGATACATAGTATAGGTATGAAAGCATGATTTCTACTAACGATTTTAAAACAGGCATGACCATAGAACTAGATAACGGCAGTCTTTGGGCTGTTGTAGAGTTTCTTCACGTTAAACCGGGAAAAGGCGCTGCGTTTGTAAGAACAAAACTTAAAAACGTAGAAACAGGAAACTCAATGGAAAAAACATTCAGAGCAGGCGAAAAAGTTGCAAGAGCTATTCTTGACAGAAGAGAAATGCAATTTTTATATCGCAGTGACGCTGAATATATATTTATGGACAATGAATCCTTTGACCAAATGTCACTTTCTAAAGAACAAATTGGCGATGGTGTTAAATATTTAAAAGAAAACATGAATATTAACATGTTAAAGCATGGCGAAAAAATTATAGGTATTGACCTTCCTAACCACGTTGAATTAGAAGTTGTCGATACACCTCCTGCTGAAAAAGGAAATACCGCAACAGGCGGAACAAAACCTGCTGTTCTTGAAACAGGCGCAACTGTAAACGTTCCTTTCTTTATTAATAATGGAGACGTTATTAGAGTTGACACAAGAAACAATTCCTACTTGGATAGAGCATAAATAAAGGACTTAATCCGATGAAAATTGATATTGAATATATAGAACAGCTTGTAAAGCTTTTTAAAGATAACGAACTAACTGAACTTTCTGTTGAAGAAGGTGAAAAAGCTATTGTTTTAAGAAAAGAAAAAGAAGTAGTGGCAACATCAGTTCAAGCTCCTACTGTTACTCAAGTAAGCACTCCTGCACCTGTTGCAGCTACTCCCGCTAAAGCGGAAGCTCCTCAAGACAAAGGGATAGCAATTACTTCACCAATGGTTGGCTCTTTCTATAAAGCAGCTAATCCCGGTTCACCGGCTTTTACCGAAGTTGGTAAAACAATAAGTGCAGGTCAGGTTGTTTGTATCATTGAAGCTATGAAGCTTATGAACGAAATTGAATCTGAAGTATCAGGAACCGTTGTTGAAATTTGTGTTCAAGATGGTCAACCTGTTGAATACGGACAAGTGTTAATGTATGTTAAACCTTAATTAATAATATAAAACAACTTTAAGCGGGATAGAGTCATCATAGCTCATCCCCTTAAACAATTTAAGACTCTGGAGAGGAAGAATGATAAAGAAAGTATTAATAGCCAATCGTGGTGAAATTGCCGTTAGGATTATTAGGGCATGTAAAGAAATAGGACTTCAAACCGTTGCTATTTATTCACAGCCTGATGAGGATTCGTTACACGTTTCATTAGCAGATGAGGCTTATTGTGTCGGACCTGCTCCATCTTCAAAAAGTTATTTGAATATACCCAATATTATAAGCACTGCTTTAATGGCAGGTGTTGACGCAATTCATCCGGGTTACGGGTTTTTAGCCGAAAACGCAGGTTTTGCTGAAATTTGTAATGACCATCAAATTAAATTCATAGGTCCATCCCCTGATAGCATCAGATCCATGGGTGATAAGGCTTCTGCAAAGAAAACTATGATTGAAAATGAAGTCCCAACCGTACCGGGAACAGGTCTTGTTACTGATGTATCAATTGTAAAAGAATGGGTAAGCAAAGTAGGCTATCCTATCATCGTTAAAGCTACTGCGGGCGGTGGCGGACGTGGTATGAGAATTGTAAGAGAAGCATCACAACTGGAAGAAATGATTGCTCTTGCTCAAGCTGAAGCAGGTACATGTTTTGGTAATAACGCTGTTTATATTGAAAAATATCTTGAAAACCCTAGACACATTGAAGTTCAAATTATTGCAGATCAATACGGAAATGTTGTTCACTTAGGAGAAAGAGATTGCAGTATTCAAAGAAGACACCAGAAACTTCTTGAAGAAGCCCCATCTCCTGTAATTTCAGCTGAAGTAAGAGAACAAATGGGTAAAGCGGCAGTAAATGCAGCTAAAGGTATAAACTATGAAGGTGCGGGAACTATCGAGTTCTTATTAGACAACAAAAATAATTTCTACTTTATGGAAATGAACACAAGAATTCAGGTTGAACATCCTGTCAGTGAAATGGTAACCTCGGTTGACCTTCTTAAAGAACAAATCAGAGTAGCTATGGGTGAAAAGCTTTCATTTACTCAAAATGATATTGAAATAAGAGGACATGCCATCGAATGTCGTATTAATGCAGAAGACCCTGACAAAGACTTTATGCCAAGCCCAGGAACTATCGAAGGATATGTCGCTCCAGGTGGATTTGGAGTAAGAGTTGATAGTCATTCTTATGCAAATTATAAAATTCCTCCTTACTATGACTCTCTTATCGGTAAATTAATCGTATGGGGAAGAGATAGAGAAGAAGCACGTCATAGAATGTTAAGAGCATTAGATGAATATGCTATTACAGGAGTTAAGACAACTATACCTTTCCATCAAAAAATCCTTAAAAATGAACAATTCATTAAAGGTGATGTAACGACTAACTTTATTCCTGAATTTTTAGCGTCTGAAATTGAAAAAAAAGAGCCGGTTGTAAAATAAATGAGAATTACGGCAGGTAAATTCAAATGTCAAAAAATAAACAGCATTGACAGCAACGAAGTCAGACCTACTTCTTCAAAAGTAAGGGAAAGTATCTTTAATATAATACAATCAAGCATTACGGATTCTGTAATGCTTGATTTATTTGCAGGAAGCGGTTGCATGGGATTAGAAGCACTTAGTAGAGGTGCGAAAAAAGTCGTATTTATAGAAAAAAATCCTAAAGTTTTTAAAATTTTAAAAGAAAACCTGAACAACTTTGATTGCGAACATGAGCTTTATTTATGTGATGCTTTTGTGTCATTGGAAAGAATGAAAAATCAAAAATTCAATATAATCTTTGTAGATCCGCCTTACAGACTTGGTTATGAATTTGATGTCTGCAAAAGAGTCTGTGATTATAATCTTTTAGAAGAAGATGGATTATTAATTATTGAGCATTTATCTAAGCTTGATATGGAAAAACTCTTACAAGATCTTCCTTTAACTCTAACAAAATATAAAAAATATGGAGATACGGCATTAAGTATTTTTGAAAAACTTAATGCTAATTCGCCTGAAACTCCTGAAAATTAGAAATATCTTTTACTGATATATAATCAGCTAATTCATCATCAGAAAGAACAACAAGAGGTAAATATTTAACCTTTTGCTTTAACTCTCTGTAAAAATTTAATCTTATATCAGCTGAACATAAAACAACTGGATATTTTTCATTTTTTAAATATTCCGCATTCATTTGAACCTCAATAGAGTCGGCTAATGAAGATAGCGAAGGTTTATTATAAACAAATAACTCTTCAATATATTGCGGTAATTTTATAGCATTTAGCTCATTTTGTTTATTCATATATTTTGAAGAAATTTGTCGTGAGAATTTTTTTCTTAACTGTTCTGATAAAAAATCAGAATCTTTGTAATCCGAATTAAATTCTATTAAAGTTTGGAGAATCAAATTAATATCTTTTATTGAAACTTCTTCTCTAATTAAATTAACAAATATTTTCCTTGATGTAGCTAAAGGCAAACTAAAATCATCTAAATAAATAGACTTACTTTGCTCTATGAGTTGCTTAGTCTTTTCAAGGGTAAACATTGTGTCTGCATTGTTTATTAAGACAGATTCTAAATGATCAATAATTAAATTGATAGGGTCAATTAAGTTGATATTTTTAAAATTTTCTTGATCCTCGTCTTTTATCCAATAGGATTCTTCTTTAGTTATCGGATGACTTGCTTTTAGCCATTCTGATTTTATTTCAATATTGTCTGTTATTAACACTTTATTGGTAAGCATTTTACCGCCAAATATCACCTTATCCTTTGCAAAAAGCTGATCTCTAACATAAATATTATATTCGTTTTCTGCTAAGCCGTAATTAGCTATAACTTTTATACGTGGAAGAATATAACCCAGTTCATAACTGAATTTTTGCTTTAATTCCATTATATTGACTGATAATATTTTTCGATATTGATTATTTGCTAATTCTATTCTTATTTCATCGGTTAATATTTTTTTAGAATAATTCTTTAATTTTGTCTGTTTAATTTTAGATTTATTCTTTTTCTCAGCTTTTAATTTTATAATTAATAACTTAATATTTTTATTTAATTTTATAGCAACAGCTATAATTGAGCTGATTATCACACTAAAAATTAAAATTAATTTATTAATTATATATATATTTAAAAACATGATTAATGAAACAATACTGCCGATTAAACCAATCAAATAAAGACACACACCTGAAGTAAACTTTATAAATTCTTTTATAAAAAGTTTTAATTTCTTTTTTTGTACAGATAAAGTCATTTTTAAATTTTTAAGATTTTCAGCTTTAAATTTCTTGATTTCTTCAAGATAAGGGTGTTTTAATATTTTATTTATTTCATCAGATTTTATTTCATGTTGAGATGCTAATTTATTGATAGTTTCTTCATAAGTTAATTGAACTGCATTTTCCATCAACTTAACAGATTGTTCAGATGTCATAGATTTTGAATGAGCTGTTTTAGCTGTTTCAAGTGCTGAAACAACAAGGTTTTCAATAAGACTGTCCCACTCTTCTTTGGGTAAATTTGATTTTATAAGCTCTTCCTTATGATCAAAGGCCCATTCACCAATGAAGTGACTGACCATACCGGCTTGTTCAGGATTAAAATCCAGATTAATCTCTCTTTGTAGTTTATCGCCCGAAGATGGATAAAATTGGTATACTTTGTTTCTAATATTATTCTTATTTTCACTCCCACTAGTTGTGGGAGTATATTCAGCAATTTCTTGAGAAAGTTTTGTCGCAAATTCATAAGAGTTAAATCTCTTTGTAGACATATTGCTCCTTATTTAACGGTAATATTTTCTCATTAAATATTAATCGGCTTATTTTTAAATAACTTCAATAAACATTTGTAAATAAAAAGGGTATTAAAGATTATGATGATGAAATAATTATGAAAACTATCTATATTAATTATAAATAATAAAAAATGAGGTCATAACCATGTATGAACAACTTTTCGATTCTACAGCATTATATTCTGTTTTATCTTTTATGGTAATAACAATATTTCTAATGATATATAAAATGATCCCGACAAAAATAAATCAACCGATAAAATAAAACTGCCTCAATTAATGAAGCAGTTTAATAGTCTTTTCTCTCTGATGCGTGGTATAACTTCTATTTTTCTGCTTTTTCAGCGATACGGTCATATATTGTCTCTAAAGAGTAACACAGATCAGGTTTTCTTTTCATTTGTGAAGTAGGCTGTGTCTTAGATTGCTTTGTGATGCTCATTAAATGTGATACATTAACCAATTCCATAGAAATTACTGACATATTCTTCTCCCTAACTATCTATTGTCTATCCCCTATGTATATATAAAGGATAGACGAGCAGAATAATTGCTTTTTTAAGGTAAGATTTTTTATAAAAGTTGATTTTTGATTTTAAAAATCCCTGTTTAAATTAATAAACAAGGGATTTATGTCTTTATTAAAGATATTACAAATTGTTAACATTCTAAAAGTGAATACATCCTGAAATAGATTTAAAGCCTAATATAATTAGTATTATACCTGCTGAAACTTCTAACCACTTTGAAGGAAACTGTTTAAGTATATATCCCGACCAAAAACCGATTAAAGAATTAAAGAAAGTAATTACACCGATAATCAATGAAGGAAGCCATATATTTACTTTCAGAAAAAACAATGTAGAACCCGAAGCCAATGCATCAATACTTGTTGCAAATGCAAGCATTAATAGACATTGTAACGACAAACAGGAAATTGTATTTTTTTCTTTTTCTTCGACTTCAAAAGCGTCTTTTATAAATTTAATACCTAAAATTACAAAAATAGCAAAAGCAATCCATAATGAAACAGCTTCAATATATTTATAAACACTCTTTGCTAATAGCCAACCTATAATTGGCATTAAAAACTGAAAAAAACCGACAAAAAATGCTAAAAATAATGAATTCTTTCTTTTATTATCACAAAACACAAGTCCTTGCGAAAATGAAACAACTGCAGCATCAATAGACAATGCTATCGCAAGAAATATAATCTCAACCATTGACATGAAAATAAATCCTTAAACAACTAATTACCTGATAATTGACCACAAGCAGCTTTTATATCATCGCCTCTTTTTAATCTTACTGTAACTTTTCTGCCTGATTGTTCAAGAATAAATTTAAATTTATTTATAGTATGCATGGATGGAGGCTGAAGATCATGCTCACTTGCTGAGTTATAAGGAATTAAATTAATATTGCAATTTAATCCTTTAAGAACATTGTTCATTTCTTTTGCAAGCTCAATAGTGTCGTTCATTCCATCTATCATTACATATTCAATAGTTACCCTACGTCCTGTTTTCTCAGTCAGATTTCTTAACGCCTTTATAATATCAGGAAGCGGATATTTCTTTTCAGTAGGAACAAGTTTTTGTCTTAGTTCAATATTCGGTGCATGCATTGAAAAAGCAAGTGTAAGTTGCCTGTTTTCTTTTGCCAATTTATTTATTGCAGGAATAACTCCACTTGTTGAAAGAGTAATACGCCTATTGCCTATTTCAAGCTCTGTATTTATAATATTTACAGACTTCATGACTTCATCAAAGTTATAAAGCGGTTCGCCTTGTCCCATGTAAACAACATTTGTCACTTCAAGTTTTGTATCTCTTTGAATTGTTAAAATTTGCTCAACAATTTCATAAGCTTTAAGATTTCTGATAAATCCTCTTTGTCCTGTAGCACAAAATAAGCATTTTACAGCACATCCCACCTGTGTACTTACACAAGCACTTAGATTAGGCCTATTATCAAAGCGCATAAGAACAGTTTCAACTGTATGTCCATCTTCAAGCTCTAACAAATATTTGATTGTACCGTCTTTGCTTACCTGTTTCTTTTTAATAGTTATAGGTGAAATTATTGTATTTTGTTTTAAAGTTTCTCTAAAATCTTTTGAAAGATTTGTCATTTCATCAAATGAAGCTGCTGATTTTTTATAAAGCCAAGCGTAAAGCTGTTTTGCTCTAAACTTTTGTTCTCCTAAATCAACTATAATTTTTTCTAATTCTTCTAAATTTTTTCCAGCCAGACTTATCACAAGCATATTCCTTTATTAATCTTTAAATCATTATAATACTAAAAAGATCAATACATAAGAATAAATTACTAAAATGCAGTTATTAAATATACATTGTTTAATTAGCAGCAAAAAGGTTTAAAATAAAAAGTTACAAAGGCTTAACATATGACTATTCAACAAAGAAATATAGTATCATATACTAAACGTTAACGTGGTATATGATTTTGTGTCCGAGGTAAACCAATGTCCCTACCCATAGTGAAAGAAGCACTTTATACTCAAGAACAGTATATTGTTCCTAAAAGACCAATATTAAAACGCAGACAAAAACCTAAAAAGAAACCTAAACTTAATGTCAGACTTATTATTTTCATGACAATTTTAGGCTGTTTGATTGCGAATAACTTCACAAAAACATTTGATAAACTTGTAATTAATCAGATAAAAAATTCTTCAATAAAAATCCCTCAGGACTTTTCTGACATAGAACCTGCAAACTATGATGTTGCAAATGATGAGTTTCTTGGAAGAAAAATTGTTGCTCCTGTTGAGTTTAATTCTAAATTACTCAAAAAACCCAATATAAAAGGCGAGGCACTAAGGCTAAAAAGCAGACTTGAAAACCTTATAGCACAATATCCGCAACTTGAAGCAGGTATATTTATTTATGACTATCAAACTGGTAAAACCGTAGGTATTAACCAAGATAAACCTTTTGCAACTGCAAGCACAATCAAATTACCAATACTGCTACAAGCATTCAGAAAATCAGAACAAGGACAACTAAGTTTTAATCAGAATATGCGTTTTACAAAAGATTTTCTAACGGGTGGATCGGGACATTTACAATTAAGACCTCTTGGCGGCTTATATCAACTCGGCTATCTAGCAACAATAATGATAAGAGACAGCGATAACTGCGCTACAAATATGATGCTGTATAATGTTGGCGGTTCTCAAGACTTTAACAGAGCAATGAGAAACTGGGGCTTTGCAAATACTCATATATCAACATGGTTGCCTGATTTATTCGGGACAAACGTTTCCACACCTAAAGATATGGGAACTATGCTTTATAATATAGATAATCCAAATTTTCTTTCATTACAAAGTACAGCTGATATTGTACAAATAATGAGCCATGTTAAAAACAGATCGCTTATACAGGCAGGACTTCCCGATGGAGTCCATTTTATCCATAAAACAGGCGATATTGGCGAAATGTTAGGAGATGTAGGCGAAGTAATTCTGCCAAACGGAAGAAGATACATAATAACAATGATGGTAAAACGTCCTTGGAATGCGTATAGCGCAAAAAGTTTCATTGTTGAAGCCTCAAAGATTACTTATAATTCTATTTCAACAAACGATTTATAAATTTATACCTTCAGCCGACTTACACGAGTCGGCTATTTTTTTATAAAATATGCTTTATTCTGAGAAACAATATAATTTACAGGCATATCCCAACTATCAGCAGGTAATTTTTCGCAGACTAATTGTTCGGGTATTGCTGTAATTTTACAAGTATTATGCTTTAAACCTATTAAGAATCTATCATAAAAACCTGCTCCGTAACCCAATCTGATACCTTGCATGTCTACTGCAAGAGCAGGAATTATTATTAAATCGGTTTTGGCTAAAATCAATTTTTCTTTATCAATTGCCGGCTCAAAAATTCCGAACTCATTTTTTTCAAGGAAATCATCTGATTTATATTTATAAAATTTAAGCTTTTTTGTTTTAAATTCTAATCTTGGTAAATACCAGTTTTTTGTTTCATCAGAAAACAAATTAGTAATATCAACTTCATCACCAAAAGGGTAATAAGCCAAAATATTTTTTGAGTTTTTATAAAAATCTTCTTTTTTTATTTGCTCAACAATATCTCTGCTTATTTCGCAAATATTAATATTGCTTCTTATTAATCGAGCAATTTTACGAACTTCTGCTTTATTTTTTAAAGTTAGATTTGTTAACATATTTTTAATATTTCTTAATTTATTTTAAAATTAATGAAATGAACTTTGGCTATTCGGAAATTTATTCTATACTAATTATATCAAGTTGTCAAAAGTGGGTATTTATAATATGGACCGAAAGAAATTTTGTCAAAAACTTAAAAGAGCAAGAGTTGAAGCAGGAATGAAGCAGGAAGACATTGCAAGATTACTTAATTTGCCTATTTCTGCAATTTCAGTAATGGAATCAGGTACAAGAAAAATTGATGTTTTAGAACTTATGAAGCTCTCAAAATATTATAATAAACCGATAGAGTGGTTTTTTCATGAGCACAACAGTACACAAAAAAGACGCTGGTATGACTTAGATCCTGTTGTTTCAGAAGCTGTGGAACTACTTAGAGTTGCTCCTACAAAATTACAAAAAAATACGGCTTACGGTATTCTTGGATTTTTAAAAAATATAACTCCTTGTGAATTAGAAGAAGATAATTTTATGGAATAAAGACTTCTATTGCGGAAGGAATTATTTTAAGAACAGCGGGGGTTTTTCCAATTATATCTCCGTCTGACTGCATTAAAACAGATGGATTAGTTGTTAATTCAGCCTTTTTGGCTTTTATATGCCTAATTCTAAAATTTCTATTTAATGGTTTTTGAAACATAAATTCAAAAAAGACCAATAAATAGTCCAAAATATTTTTGGGTGAAATGATTACAAGATGTAGTTTTCCATCATCTACTTTTGCGTTTGGAGCAATAGTAAAGAGATCACCGAATACTTTTCCTGTATTCACAGCCATAACAGTAACAGCTTTAGTTCTGATTATTTTTTTATCGTCAATTCTTATTTTCACTAAATATGGAGCTACCTTTAAGCTATGCTTGAAGGCTTCTATAAAATAAGCCCATACACCAAGTTTATCTTTTTTTTCTCTTGTTGTTTCCATCATTATTTTTGCATCGACACCACAGCCCGCTATAAACCCAAAATATTTATCATTAATCTGCCCTATATCAATTCTTTTAGTTTTTCCATTCAAAACTAATTGGCAAGCTTTACTAAAATCCCACGGAATATCCAGATTTGATGCAATCATATTTCCTGTACCCGCTGGAATAATACCTAATTTAACATTAGTTCCAAGCAAAACAGGCATTAATTCTCTTACTGTGCCATCACCTGCAACAGCAATTAATATATCAACTCCGTTTTTAACACTTTCAGCTGCAAATTTAACTGCATCTTCCTGCTTTTCAGTCCATTGAACGTTAACAGTATGCTCATTAAAAATACTAAAAATTTCCTCTTCAAAGGAAGAAGTATCTTTAATCATAGATGCATTTGGATTAGCTATAACTGTAATATTCATATCTGTTTCCTCAGCAGAAAATATCATAATAAAATCTAAGGTTAACAATTAAATTATAACTGAAGATTATTCCAAGTAAATTATTACACATATTTTAAAAATAAACATATTTTATAAAATCATTAATAAGTGTAATTATAAATTTCTTTAATCACCAATAAAAGCCCCTTAACACAAGGTAATATCGATGTCTAAATAAATTAACCGACTTTTTATTTTTGAATAACTAAGAATATTATTAAAAAATCAGCTAAAAATGGAAGAACTAGCTGCCTATAAATACACATGAATAACCCTATTTTTTTTACAAATAGGGTTATTTCATGTGTATAATTTTTTCAGAAAAAAGAACTTATGGTTCGCAAGAAAATTACTGACCAAGAAAAAGAAATTTTATTAAATAATTCATGGTAGAATTACTTCATAATCATTGTTAATTTATGAGACAACATATTAATGCTTAAAGGAAAAATAAATGTCCACGAATTTTGAATTAATAAATAACACAATTTCGCTTTCTAATATAACATTAACCTTTAATAGTATTTATAGTGAAAATACAATGGTAGTTAATAATGCAGATTTTGAAATGCAAACAACAATGGTTCAAAACTTAAGTTCTAAGGATTATTTACCCACTATAAATTTTAGTTCTAATAATGATGATCTTCAAACAATAAAAGCAAATACTGTAATAAATATAGCAAATAATGTATTTGAGGCACCAAATATTGATAATCAAAACATAATTAGCAAAACTAAAGAGATTATTTCATTAAACAACGACTCTAGCTTAACTACTGTAAGTTCTAACGATGTAAATTATATTGATTCAAGCGCAATGATAACCAATCCAATGACTTTAGATATAGACAATACAGATAATGAATTTACTATAAAAACAATGAATAATAGTATAGTTCAAAATACTGAAACAACTTTAGATAATAACAATGAATCTCTTTTTATTTCAATAGGCTATGGACAAAATGATTTAGCTACATCAAATACTAATAATGCGGCTTACGAAACATACAAATATATATTGCCAGACAATGCTGATTTAATAACCATTAACTGTAATCAAGTAACAAACTCTTGGAATGATGAGGTTGTTACTCTATCTGATAATATTTTTGATTATAAGGTAATAGATGAAACTGGAATATATAAATTTACAAATCAGTATATGATAACGACTGCTAGAGAAAAAGACAATTATATAAATATTCTTGATGGCTCTTCTATAATTAGTGGAGGAAATAAAAATGATTATATTCGCATTGATGGGCATGGAATGAATGATATAAGTACTGGCACAGGTACTAATTACATAGACATTATTGACTCTACATATTCTTATATATGGGGTGGACCAGAAAATGATTCTTATGCCTTCAATGGGGCAACGACTGGAGGAGCATTTATTGCTGATGCAGCAGGGGAAAATGACAGTATAATTATTAACAATTGCCCATATACAAATATAGCATTCTTCAAAGAAAACGATAATTTAGTTATAGATTACGGTGAAAAAGCAGAGACCGCAGCTATAACTATTCTAAATCAAGATATCAATACTATTGAAAAAATAATTGCTAATAATTATCAATGTATGTTAACAAATAACGATATTAATAATGTAATTCAAGAAATGTCTAACTATGCTTCTAGCCATGGCATTATGTTTACTAATGTGAGAGATGTCAAAACAAACCCCGAGTTAATGAATATAATTGCTAATTCTTGGAATCATTAATAAAAATCACAAAAAAACTCTAGTTTTAAAGGGAGCTTAAATAATTTGTCTGATTCTCCGATAGAATCGAGTTAGAATAAAGA
>JBAXKC010000028.1:0-32948 GCA_037137535.1 bacterium
ATTGAAACAAAAGAAGTTAAAGCGCCTGTTAAAACAATAGCAGTTGCTGAAAAAATAGAACCTAACGTAAAAATTGAAACAAAAGAAGTTAAAGCGCCTGTTAAAACAATAGCAGTTGCTGAAAAAACAGAACCTAACGTAAAAGTTGCAACAAAAGAAGTAAAAGCTCCTGCTAAAACAATCATAGTTACTAAAAAAACAGAAAATAATATAAAAGTTAAAACGAAAGAAATTAAAACTCCTGCGAAGGCAATTACGGTTGCTGAAAATGCAGCAACGATTCCTAATCAATCAACGATGAGTCCTCAAGAAGAAGATTATATTCAAATGGCAGAAGTTTACTTTGATAGTAATGAATTTGATAAATCCATTGAGTATTTAGATACAACTATTTTATTAAATCCATCAAATTCAAAGGCTTATTATCTTTTAGCTCAAAACTATTTTGAATTAGATAATATGGAAAAAGCCAGGGAAAATATAATTAAAGCTATAAACTTAATTCCAAATTCAAAAGAATTTTTAGATTATCAACAAAAAATTGATGGTAAAGATTCATCTTTAATTAATGACAAAGATAGAACGGTTTCTTATCAGGATGCTAATGATGCACCGTTAGATTCAGAATATTATAATAAAAAAGGTATTGAATATATTAAATATCAGGATTATGAAAAAGCAGAATCTTATTTTTTAAAAAGCATTGAATTAAAGCAAGATTTTTATGAGGCTTATAATAATCTAGCCTATTTAAGTTTAAATGAAAAAAAATACACTCAAGCCGTTAAATATGCTGAAAATGCATTAAAGTTTAAGGCTGAATACCCTGAAGCCTTGTATAATATTGCATTTGCTTATAAACAAATGAATGATAATTCCAAAGCAATTACTTATTTAAATAAAACAATTGTAGCTGATCCTAAATTTGATAAAGCATATTATTTAAAAGCCTTAATTTATTTAAATGCTAAGGATAATAAAAAAGCTAAAGAAAATTTATTAAATGCAGTAAAATACAATAATGACTTCTATGAAGCTAACTACAATTTAGCTGTTATATCAGCAAATGAAGCAAATATGAATGATGCAATTTTATACATGGGCAATGCTTCAAAAAATGACAAAGATAATGGGCAAGCTAGCTTTTATCTAGGGCTTTTTTATGAGTCATTAAATGATAATGATTTAGCAAATAATGCTTTTCAATCAGCTGTAAACAAAAATTTTAAAGATGAAAATTTATTTATTCAATATGCAAACTCTTTAATGGCGTCTAATAATTATGAAAAAGCACTTGAAATAGCTGATATTGGTTTAGGGAATAATAAAAGCAGCCATGAACTATACAATATTAAAGGTATGGCTTTAATTAATTTAAAAAATCTTGATTATGCGGTAGATGCTTACAGAAAGGCTATTGAATTAAATGAAAAACGCCCAATATATCATTACAATTTAAGTCAATGCTCTTTATTAATGGAAAATCAGGGACTATCTTCAACTGAGTTTCAAAAAGCTATCGCAATAAAGCCTGTTTATGTTCAAGATTATATTGATTTAACTTCTATTTATATTGATAGAGGAATGAAAGACTACGCAATATCAACAACAAAAGACGGTCTAAAAACTTTTCCGAAAGATACTAAGCTAAATCTTATTCTTTCGCAGTTACTTGAGGATAATGCTCAATTAAAAGATGCGAAAATTCTTCTTAAAAATTATAATAAAATTAATGATTCTGCTCCCTTAAAAGCAAAACTTGAAGAGAAAATAAATTATTTAAATAGATTTTAAAAAGTGAAAAAACTTCTAATATAGAGATATAAAAATTACATTATGTTACAATTTAGCAACTTTTAGCTTTTCTAGTTTTTATTAATATTAGAATGGTTTTACTGACGGTTAAAGGAGCTGAATTTCATGTCATCCATTAGTTTTAGAGGTAATTTACCAATAAATAATAATACCTTGCCTAATAATGGAGTTCAGAAAAAAAATGAAACTCTTAAAACTTATGGGCAACCTGAGCATGACACAGTTTCCTTTGGATCAGAAAAAAATAAAAATGTCGATAAAAAACAGGGATTTAATACAAAACTGGCACTTGCTGCAGCTGGGGCTTTAGCTCTAACTTTAGGCATTGTTTATGCAGTAAAAAATCACAAATCTCTAGATGAAGCTAAAGGTATAGCCAAAGCAGGTCTACAGACTGAACAAAAAGCAAAGACATCAATTGAATTATTTAAAGAAGCACTTGAAAAACTTGCTAAAACAGACGTAACGGCTGAAAATGTTGAGGAATTAGTGAAACCACTACAATCTCAAATCAAACATGAGCTGCACTGCAGAACAAACTTTGATACTACAATAGCGGTTATTGAAGCCTATCAAAAAGCAGGTAAAAAAGAACAAGCTAATGAATTAGTACAAAAATCAACACAAGCTTGTTGTAAGCAATTAAAAGCAATTTTTGACAGTAACGCTAAAGGCAAGGCTATCGCTCGTATTGACGGTGATGACACAGCAAAAGCTATTGAATATC
Organism: bacterium; assembly: GCA_037137535.1. Taxonomy (GTDB): domain Bacteria; phylum Cyanobacteriota; class Vampirovibrionia; order Gastranaerophilales; family JBAXKC01; genus JBAXKC01. The sequence goes on from JBAXKC010000028.1 coordinate 2,543, forward strand.
TTGCTAAATTAAGAAAATTAACAAATGATAATGAAATGGCAGACAAACTACTTCAATATCACGAGAAATATTATTCGCCTAGTGAATCCAGAAGTGCTATTCATTTTACTGACGCTTATGAAAAAATTGTCAAACCATTAATGGAAACCTTTCAAAAAACATAACAATAAATATCCCCAAACATTTTAGCCACTAAAGGTAATGTAATTCTCCATTTCTCAATATAAATTTAAAGTATCGGGGTAAAATGGGGAATTATAAAATGTCGAATGAAATAGAAAACATTCAAAAAATTTTGATAATGAAATCATTTAAAAAAGAATATTTCAAAACAAAACATAATCCTATAAAAGACGATTTTGAAAAAGACGATTATAAAATTGATGACTATTTATACAAGTCAGAAGATTTTAGCTTCTGAAAAGATATTGCCCATTACCAGCATTTCCTTTAAAAGAGTTATTTTCAATGATTATTTCACCTTTTGAAATAACAATAATTGGCTTTCCTGTTATTTCTTCGCCCTCGTATATTGTATAGTCAACATTTTCGTGCAATTTTTCTTTTGTAATAGTCCATTTAAAATCAGCATCCCAGATACAAATATCAGCATCATATCCAATTTTTATATCGCCTTTATTTTTTATTTTAAATATTTTCGCAGGATTTGTAAAATTAAGACGAACAAATTGTGTCAATGGCATTCTATTTTCTTTTACTAATTTTGAAAACATTAAAGGTAATCTTGTTTCAATACCAGGAACACCATTTGGAATTTTAGAAAAATCATTTATCCCCTTTTGCTTTTCTTTTTTAAAATTAAAAGGACAGTGGTCAGTTGCTATAACATCAATTTGATTGCCTAAAGACGCCTGTAATAAATAATCCTTATTAAAACTTTCTCGCAATGGTGGAGACATAACATATTTCGCCCCACCAAAATTTTCTTCTTCATATTTTTCTTGAGAATACATTAAATATTGAGGACAAGTTTCAGCATAGGCATTAATTTCAGAATTTTTATATTTTTGAATTTCTTCAATAGCCGATTTAGTAGACAAATGAACAAAATAAACATCTGAGCCTTTTAATGAAGCTGTATTTAAGACTTTTTGTACAGCTTCACACTCTAATTCAGGTGGTCTTGACAAAGCATGATAAATAGGAGCTGTTTTATTTTCATTTATATATTTATTAACTAAATTATGAATTTCTTCGCCATTTTCAGCATGAATACAAACTAAAAGATTGTTTTGAGTAGCCGCTTCAAATAATTTTTCTAATTCCTCATCATTAAGCATTAATGAATTTTTATAGGCAAGAAAACATTTTATACTTGATATTCCTAATGTTTTAAGCTCTGCCAATTGGTTAATAGCACTTTCTACGGATGGTACAATTGCCATGTGGAAGCCATAATCAATTACTGACTTACTTTCCGCTTTTTGTTTCCATATAGAATAAGCCTCATTAAGTGATTGGTCTATTTTTGGAATTATATAATCAATAATAGAAGTAGTTCCACCAAAAGCAGCTGCAACAGTTCCACTATAAAAATCATCTGTAGAAAAAGCCCCCATAAAAGGCATGTCTAAATGTGTATGAGCATCAATTCCACCGGGTAAAATTAACTTATTTTTTGCATCAATAACATGAACGTCTTTTGATACTTCAAGTTCTTCTTTAGAGATTTTTTCAATAATTTTATCTTTTATTAATAAATTACCCTTGAAAACTTCTTCTGAGGTAACAATAGTTCCATTTTTTATGAGAATATCCATACAATTTACCTTTTAGCTCACATCATCTCTTCTTCAAAAAAAGAGAGCTTAATTATAAATAATTTTCAGCTCTCTTTTAAAATTATAACATTTGAATACTCCGTTAAATATCCAAACCAATATCTAAAATACCTGCCTTTGCGTGAATGGCACTTGTTGAAATATAATCTACACCACTTGAAGCAACATCATTAACTGTTTGTATAGAAATATTTCCGCTTGCTTCTGTTACAGCTCTTTTATTGATAAAATTAACTGCCTCAGACATCTGCTCTATTGTCATATTATCAAGCATAATAATGTCTACACCTGCCTCTAATGCTTCCTCTATCTGATGAAGGTTTTCAGTTTCAACTTCAATTTTTGCAGTATGCCCAAGTTTTTCTTTAACAAGTTTAACTGCTTTTTTAATACTTCCACCTGCAAGTGCTATATGATTATCTTTTATCATTACGCAATCATAGAGACCAAATCTATGAGGCGATCCACCACCTGTTTTAACAGCATATTTTTCAAAAATTCTAAAATTCGGTGTTGTTTTTCTTGTATCGGTTATTTTAGTTTGGTAAGGAATAATTGCTTGCTGATACTCATTTGTTAAAGTAGCAATTGCACTCATTCTCTGAATGAAATTCAAGGCAAGCCTTTCCCCTGTGAGAACAGCTCTTGCACAACCTTCAATTATTGCAATATCCTGCCCTTTGCAAACTTTTTCTCCATCATTAGCAATTATTTTGATGTTTATATATGGATCAAGCAAAGTAAAAACTCTAGTTGCAACATCAACTCCGCAAATAATACCTTCAACTCTTGAATTAATTTTTGCTATAAGCTTTTGATCGGATCTAACTATAGAATCAGTCGTAATATCACCATTCCCGACATCTTCTAAAAGTGCGCTTTCAATATATTTCTTTACTAAAAAATCATGAGCAAGGTATGACATAATCGCTTAAACTCTCTCCTTTTCTGATACAGCTGTGATACGCCTGTTTAAACGTATTCGGACAATCTTCTCGATAATGTGCCCCTCTGCTTTCTTTTCTTGCAATGGCACATTTGACAATTATTTCTGCAATTAACAACATATTTCTTAATTCATATTCAGCTAAAGAAGAACATTTTAATTCTTTATTAAACTCTTTATTAATATAGTAAATATCTTTTAATGCATTGGTTAATTTAGTTTCATTTCTTATAATTCCTGCATTATTCCACATTGTAGATTTAAGAAGATTGGTCAATTCTACAACCTTTTCACTATTTACTGACTCAGATATTTCTTCATATTTATCTAAAATTGAAATACAAGTTTCATCTTCTATTTTATAAAAATCAGTTTTATTTTCAATTACTTTTTCCGCTAATGAATCGGCAAAAACGACACATTCAAGTAATGAGTTACTGGCAAGCCTATTTGCACCGTGAAGTTTTGTGCAGGCAGCCTCTCCGATGGCAAAAAGTCCATTTATATTGGTTTCACCGTTTAAATTGGTTTTTATACCGCCCATAAAATAATGAGCAGCGGGAGAAACAGGAATTCCATCTTTAAATGGATCAATTCCGTTATCTCTACAATGATTTATTATAGTTGGAAATCTTTGCATTATTTTTTCATAAGGCATAAATGAAATATCTAATGTAACGTGATTACTTTGAGTTTTTTGCATTTCAAAGAATATCATCCTTGAGACTATATCTCTAGGGGCTAATTCGCCTTTTTCATCATAATTGGTTGCGAAATATTCACCGTATTTATTTTTAAGTTTAGCTCCTTCGCCTCGTACTGATTCAGAAATAAGAAATCTTGTTTCAGTATCTTCAAGAGCCAAAGCTGTAGGGTGGAATTGTATGAACTCCATATCCTCTAGGATAACATTATTTCTATACGCAAGAGCTATTCCGTCAGCGGTTGCAACCTTAGGATTTGTGGTATTACTGAATATTTGACCGATTCCGCCTGATGCGATAACCGTAAAAGGAGAGAAAACAGCAGAATATTCATTCTTATTTTCGTCAAGAATAATTGCACCGATACAATCGTCTGAATTATTTTTCAGCAAATCAACAGCTGATGTTCTTTCTAAAACAGTAATATTTGAGCTTTCAGTAACTCTTTGACATAAGGTTTGCTCAATAATTTTTCCCGTAGCATCACCACCTGCGTGTAAAATTCTTCTTACACTATGTGCAGCTTCAACAGTTAGAGCAATATTACCGTTTTCATCTTTGTCAAACGGTACACCAAAGTTAATTAAATCTTTTATAAGCTGATTACTTTGTTGTGATACAAATTTTGCAACATCAATATCTGTAAGCCCGGCTCCGGCATTAATTGTGTCTTTAATGTGTAAATCAACGCTATCTTGAGGATTATTCTCAATTACAGCAACTATTCCGCCTTGAGCATATCTTGTATTGCTTTCACCCAGCTGAGATTTAGTAACGATTAATACTTGTTTACCGTTCTCGGCTATTTTAAGGGCTGCAAAAAGACCTGCTATGCCACTGCCTATTATTATTGTATCTGCAAAAAGTTTTCTCATTGCTAAAATACTCTAAATAAAATTATAATTACGTTATGGTAATACAAAAATGAAGTGTTTGTATAGATTGTGCAAAATTAGTTTATCAATCCTGTAATATATAAACAATCTAATTAAAATTAATTGCCTAAATTTTAATATTTGTCTACTATATTTATTATAGATGTTTTTCGTTTGAAATAGTTTCAGAGGCAGGAAATATTATGATTGAAGTTAAACCCAAAATTGATGAAATAAAGTCTTTAATAAACAACAGCGAAGATAAATATATATTTCCTGTCTGGCACGAAGTTTTTGCTGATTTAGAAACACCTGTATCTGCTTATCATAAAGTTTGTGGCGATAAACAATACAGTTACCTTTTAGAATCAGTCGAAGGAGCGGAAAATGTCGGACGCTATTCATTCATTGGCATTGACCCGTTATATATATTAAAATCCGACAAAAATTCAGGTAAAATTTTTAACACCTCCACTAATGAAGTAATAGCAGAAGCAGAAAATCCTTATGAACTTTTAGACAACTTTTTAAAAAAGTATAAATTTGAAAATTTCGGCTTGAATTATTCATCAGGAGCCATCGGATATTTTGGCTATGACACTGTAAGACACATTGAACCTGTTTTAAAAAAACAATATGACAATATTGAAGAATGTTCCAGCTTTCCTGAAGCATATTTTATGATTGCAGGCACAGTAATTGTTTTTGATCATGTGAAACACAAAATGTATGTCATAAACAATGTTTTTGCTGATAAACACAGTAATGTAGAAGAATTATACAGGCAATCAATAGATAAAATTCAAGTAATACTGGATAAATTATCAAATGCTCATAATTTAAAGGCATTAAACATTAAAGAAACTGATAAAAAACCTGTCATTAAATCTAATTTTACTTATGACGAATGGGTTAAATCAGTAAAAAGTGCTAAAGAGCATATTTTAGCAGGTGATATTTTTCAAGTTGTTCTATCTCAGCGTTTTTGCGTAGAAAAAAGTCCTAAAATAGATAATTTGACAATTTATAGAGCTTTAAGAAGTATTAATCCTTCGCCGTATTTATATTTTCTTAACTTTGGAGATTTTCAGATAGTCGGCTCTTCCCCTGAAATTATGATTAAATGTTCAACTGATAAAATTGCAAAAATGCGACCAATTGCAGGAACAAGAAAAAGAGGCATTAACGCTGAACATGATTTAGAACTCGAAGCAGACCTTTTAAACGACCAAAAAGAAGTTGCTGAACACGTTATGCTTGTAGACCTTGCAAGAAATGACCTCGGACGTGTATGCAAATATGGAACGGTAAAAGTAAAAAGGTTTATGAAAGTAGAAAAATATTCTCATGTTATGCATATAGTAAGTGATACTGAAGGAATATTAGACGATAAATTATCGTCGATAGACCTTGCAAAAGCTTGCTTTCCTGCGGGAACTCTATCAGGTGCGCCAAAAGTCAGAGCGATGCAACTTATATATGAACTTGAGAAATCAGCAAGAGGACCTTACGGTGGAAGTATAGGTCATTTTGGATTTAGCGGAGATGTAAATACGGCTATAACAATCAGAACAATGCTAATAAGAGGTAATAATGTTTATGTTCAAGCAGGTGCAGGAATTGTAGCCGATTCTGATCCTGATATGGAATATAAAGAAACACAAAACAAAGCAGCAGCGTTAATTCAAGCGCTAGCATCTTTGGAGGCAAGTATTGACTGAGCTTTTAATTCTATATCAAATGATATACGGTTTTATAAACCCTGCTGACCCCACAGGAGCAACAATGTATCCTTCAGGCGTAAAAGATTGCGACAGCGGCTTTATGCTAAACCCTGAAAGTCCTTATCCTGTGGTTAAAATCAGTAACAAAATTTATGATGCTCAATCTAATCCTATTGAAGCAGGAATTTACCAGATTAGAATTTCTGGTGATGAAAAAAAAATGTTTTTTTATGAAGGTACAACCAAGAAAGCAGAATTTGATATAATAAAAGTAAACAAATTTACAACTGCAAAAATGATTTCAGTTACTGAAACAGAGAGCGTAGATCCTTACAGTTTAATTATTTCGGTAAAAATTGCCGATAAAGAATATGTTGCGGTTGCTTATAAACAGTAAGGTTTAGTTTGGATTTTACAGCATTTTATTGTAAGATATAGGGCAATAAATAACTTAACAGGTTATTTGCGTAAATAATTTTTTAGGAGTACACGAGATGGCAGAAGCTTGCGAAAGTAATAGTAAAAGTTTTGTATTTATGGATGGAGAGTATGTCCCTTCAACAGAGGCTAAAATCAGCGTCAGGGCTCATGCTTTTTTATATGGAACTTCTGTCTTCGAAGGTATTAGAGCATACTGGAATGCCGAGCAAAAGCAGCTTTATATCTTTAGAATGCGTGAACATTATGAAAGATTAATGAAAAGCTGTAAAATTATGCATTTACCAATTCCATATACTGTTGATGAGCTTTGCGACATTACAGTTGAATTATTAAAGAAAAATGCACCTGAAACAGGTACATACATTAGACCAACAGCATATAAAGGTGCTGAACAGATTGGCCCTAAGCTAATTGACCCTAATAATAACTTTTTAGTATTTACTACACCTTTAGGCGATTATGTCGATATTTCAAAAGGTTTAAGCGTTTGCGTTTCAAACTGGAGAAGAGTTGATGATAATGCAATTCCACCTAGAGCTAAAATTGGCGGTAGCTATGCTAATACCTCTTTAATCATTACTGATGCAATTAAAGCAGGGTTTGACGAAGCAATAGTTCTTTCTCACGCAGGTCAAGTTACTGAAGGAAGTGCAATGAACCTTTATTTAGTACAAGACGGCAAACTTATCACAACTCAAACAACTGATAACATACTAATGGGAATAACTAGAGATACCGTTAAAGAAATGGCACAACAAGAATTTGGACTGGAAGTTATCGAAAGACCTATCAGCAGAACAGAACTTTATATTTCGGATGAAGCTTTCTTCTGCGGTACAGGGGCGCAAATCAGCCCAATTAGTAAAATTGACAATAGACTTGTCGGTGATGGAAATATCGGACCGATAACAAAAAAATTACAAGACTTATACTTTGAAATTGTAAAAGGTGAAGTGGAACAATATAAAAAATGGTTAGTTCCTGTTTATGATAATTAATTTTATTGGTGAATGTGTAATTAATCTGTTTTTAGCTTTAAGATTTCTCTTTAGCGGTCATATAAACTGGAAGAATACACTGTTTCAATCTGCAAAAATTGGTTATGATTCTATACCTATTTCATTAGTAATCTCTTTAGTAAGCGGGGCTGTTTTTTCACTGCAAGTATCAAAACAGTTTGTTCAAAGTGGTGCTGATGCCTATATAGGTGGGCTTATTTCAGTTGCAATTGTTAGGGAGATGGCTCCTGTTTTTGCCTCATTGGCAATAGCTGCGAGAGCAGGAACAGCAATTGCCGCAGAAGTCGGTAATATGAAAGTAACTGAACAGGTTGATGCGTTGAAAACACTAAAAGTTGACCCTATCGAGTATCTGCTTTTACCTAGATTAATTGCAGGCTTTACTATGGTTCCGCTAATTACAATTCTTTCTATATTAATAGGAGTTTTAGGCGGAATGGTAATTGCTAAATTTTCAGTAGGACTTCACCATAACTTATACTATACCTCGGTATGGCACTCGTTAAGACCTTATGATATTTATGTCAGCCTTGTAAAAGGAGCTGTATTTGGGGTTTTAATTACCTTAATATGCACTACTCATGGATTATTAACATCGGGCGGAGCAAAAGAAGTAGGTCAATCAACAACAAAAGCCGCTGTTTATACTGCTATTGCAATATTATTATTTGATTACTTAATCACTTGGATCTATTACAGCTAGTAGAAAACCGATTTCAATTTAATATGCAAAAATAGCGTCTATTAATTAATAATAGACGCTATTTATTTCTATAGAACAGTAATTAATTCAGAAAAATCCTCTTAAAATGTGCATAAAAAACAGCCATTTTTATTGCTCTGCTGAAAGATTCAGGATACTTAAACAGGCTTATAAAAAACAATTTCCAATAATATTTTCTATCTTTTTCAACAATTCCTAATAGAAAAACAGATTTAAATAAAGCCTTAATATTACTCCAAGTCAATTTTTCAGAACTATAACATTTGTAATCACTAAAAAAGGTTAAGACTCGCTCATAATATTCTTTTGGAGAATAAATAACTGATATTATTTTTTTATAACCTTTAAGCAGCTTTTCTTCATTCATTTTCGGAATAAAGTTCAAATAAGTATCAGTATTATTTCCCGAAGTATCTTGAATTAATCTATTTTCTTTTTTTAACCTCTTATAAAGTTTAGTTCCCGGTAAAGCTTGTAATAAACCTACCATTGCAATAACTACGCCTGTTTTCTGTATGAATTCTATTTGTCGATCAAAAATAGTTTCATCATCATGATCAAAACCAACAATAAAACCTGCTGATACTTCCATTCCATGCTGATGAATTTTTTTGACAGAGTCAACTAAACTTCGGTTTTTATTCTGATATTTGCCACATTCTTGAAGAGACTCAGTTGATGGTGTTTCTAAGCCCACAAAAACCGCATTAAAGCCTGCATCTCTCATTAAAGCTAATAATTCATCATCATCTGATAAATTCAAAGAAACCTCAGTCATAAAGGTCATTGACCGTTTTGTCAATCGCCTCCACTTGATAATATATCTTAATAGCTCTTTTGATTTTGATTTATTCCCAATAAAGTTATCATCAACAATAAATATAGGTCCATCCCAACCTTTTCTAACAAGCGAATTTAGCTCTTTTATCACTTGTAAAGGCTTTTTAGTTCTTGGAATTCTTCCATTCAAATTGACAATATCACAAAATTCGCAATCAAAAGGGCATCCTCTCGAATACTGTATTGGCATTTTAGAATAATATTTAAAATCCAACAAATCCCACTGTGGAATTGGAGATAAAGACATATCAGGTTTTTTATCTGAAGTATAGATTCTTTTTAGATTATTTTTTTCTAAATCATTAAGAAATAAAGGCAAAGTAATTTCACCTTCATCAAGAATGAAATGATCTATTTCTGAAAATTGGTCATAAAGACTTGTAAATAAAGGTCCACCTGCAACTATTTTTTTATTAAGTTTTTTACATTTGTCGATAATTTCTTTGACTGAATCTTTTTGTGTAATCATTGCGCTTATAAAGACATAATCAGCTGCAATTATATCGTTATCATTAAGTTTAGCGACATTCAAATCTACTAATTTACGTTCATATTTATCAGGAATCATTGATGCAATCGTCAATAATCCCAGTGGGGGCAAAAGTGCTTTTTTGGATATAAATTTTAACGAATGTTTAAAACCCCAGAATGTATCGGGATATTCAGGATAAACTAATAATATTTTCATAATTTGTTTTGCCTATAAATTATAAAACATATATAAATTATTCACGCTGAAAGCTTACAATAAATATCCGAGTGTCTATTCATTTAGCGACACTTGGACAAGAACATAAAACTTATTCAATTTTTCAACACAATTAAATTTTAGAATACATATTTTCTAATTCATTTTCAAATTCAGTAAAAGTTTTATCCCAACTAAATTTATTTGCAGTTAAAAAGGCATTTTCTGACATTTTATTAATTAAGGTTTTATTATTAAGAACAATCATCATTTTTTCAGCAAGATTTTTTTCGGGGTTTCTCATGCTAAAAACAAATCCATTTTCTCCATCATCAATAATCTCAGAAGCACCGCAGTTTGAACTGACAATACATATTTTCTTATTTGCCATAGCTTCAAGAGTGACAAGATTAAACGTATCCTCGTAAGATGGCATAACCATGCAATCTACAGAATTATAAAAATCCTGCATGTTTTTCTGAAAATTAACAAATTCGACATTTTTTTCAATTTTATATAATTTTAATAATAATTTAACACCAAAATTCTTCTTAGCTTTAGGGTAAATTATTTTAGCATTAAAGTCATAACCTTTATTTTTTATGAGTTTTAAAGCCTTTAACAAAATATAACCGCCTTTAATTTTAAATCCCGGAGCGGATAATCCAAAGGTTAATACTGAATCATTTGTATAATTTTTAGGTTTGAGGATATTTTCAGGAATATCAACACCGGGATAAATTACGCTTATATTTTCAGCAGGAGTGTTGAAATTATCAATAATATCCTTTTTATGAATATCAGATACGACAAAAATCTTTTTATATCCTTGTTTTAGCCATTTATCCTGATATTTTATTCGAGTTTTTTTCTCCGATCTGAAATTGTAAAAAAGTGACTCAAAAATACTTTTTAACTTTCTTTGTCGGTGAATAAGGGAATGTCCTTGCAAAAAGGTTACTCCAACAGGCGGAGTTATATTTTCAGAAATAACTAAATCATAATTTTTATCTAAAACAGCAGTTTTAACTTCATCGTAAAAAGTTTCCATAACAACAGGATCAACATGATTATAAGGGTTTTGCATAACAATAATGCTATTAATCCCCTCAAACGTTAATACGTTTGATTCACTACAATAAATGTCGACTAAATATTGTTTTTTTATGAATTTTTCAATAAGCTTAAAAAATAATTTTTCTCCACCACCATGAAAACTTGAATCTTGAAACATTTTTACTACAAATGCTATTTTTTTCATTTATAATTTAACCTATATATACAAAGCTTAATATTTGTTCTATATTATCATGAATTAAAAATTAAAATTGTGGAAGTATGATTAAAAAGTTATCGAAAGAATTTAAAAAAAAATATATTAATTTTGTCTATTCAAATAGATTAATTAAATTATTAAAAGCCTTTCATTACGAAAAGATTATTTATCAGGAATTAACACTTAATAAAACGGATAAATGCTTATTATTAGCCCCACATCCCGATGATGAAACTTTCGGATGCGGAGGTATGCTTTTAAAATATCCTGAAAACTTTGAAGTTATTTGTTTGACTGACGGTAGATTTGGCGGACATGACGATGATCCTGACGAACTAATTGAGACAAGAAAACAAGAATTCAGTTCAGTTATGAATCAGTTAAATATAAGTTCTTATTCGATGCTAGGAATCAAAGACAGAAAATTAATTTATAATTATGAAACCTTTAAATCTTTAAATATTGAAGAATTTAATTATATTTTTATTCCTAATTATTTCGATCAACATAAAGACCACAAAGCTGTTACTAATTTACTTCAAAAGCTTTTAATAAATAAAAAACATAACAATAATTTAAAAATTGTTTTTTACGAAGTATGGTCAGCTCTTGCTTACCCTAATTATTTTATCGATTTAACAGATACGATTGAAAAGAAAAAAGAATTAATAAACATTTATAAATCACAGATAAAATATGTGGATTTTTTAAATGGAATTTCTTCTTTAAATGCTTATAGAGGAATGCTAGTCGATAAAAGTTATGCCGAATTTTTCAGCATAATTGACATAAAAACATTTATGAAATTTTAAATATTTATTAAAATTCCACCATTTTATCAATGTTTACTATTATACTCACCCAACAAAATAATTGATAAAAAGTCATGCGAAACCTGTTTCGAGATTAACTAACTCGAATCGCTAAATATTTTAAATTCTTTTTAATTTTTTCACTTACGCTCAACATGAAAAATATAGTTATTTTCCCCTATCCTATTAATAGGACAATATTTAAACACAAATTAGACGTACAGCGGTCTTAATATTTAACTGTTTTATTCCTCTGTTTATTTAAACTATAATAGTTACAAGCAGAATTGGGTTTTATTTAAGCTACAAGCAGTTTTAATCAATTATCCAAAATAAGAAGAAAGTAAAACAAGTAATGAAAATTATATTAATAACTCAGGGTGAATCAAAAATAACAGAAGAGCTATTTAGTTCACATTACGAAATAATTGGTATAGTTGAATCTGCTCCACGATCAAAAAAAAACAAACTGCAAAAATTCTGTTTTAAATTAATAACTTTTCTATTAAAAAATATTTTTAAACGAAATAAAGGATTAAAAAACTTTGCAGAAAAAAGAAAAACTCCCTATTTTTACCTTTCTAAACAAAATTATATGGCATTTGATAAATGGATTGAAAAGCTTAATCCAGATTTAATAGTAGTTAATTCAATGTCTCAACTTCTAAAAGAAAGTACTATTCAAATCCCCACTAAAGGAATTATCAATATTCACCCCTCTTATCTTCCTGATTATAGAGGAGCCAATCCACTATTTTGGGTATATTTTGATAATTGCAATTATACGGGTGCAACAGTTCATTATATTGATAAAGGCGAAGATACGGGCGATATTATTTTAAGAGAAAAAGTGTTAATAAAAAGAGGAATCAGTTCTTCTGAGTTAGAAAAAGAAATTAAAGTTATTGGTAAAGACTTAATAATTAAAGCAATAGAGCTAATTGATAAAGACTTGGTAAATAGATCAAAACAAGAATTATCACAAACAGTAAGAGCTTCTAATATAAAAAAACATGAATATCCTGAGTTAATTGATAAAACTTGGAGCGTTGAAAGAACATGGCATTTTTTCAGAGGAACAGAAAGTTATTTACCATTACTTTTTAAGGGAATAAAAGATAAATTATTTCTTGATAGTATTGAAGTGTTAAATTTCACCAAAACTAACAATAATAATTTAATATCAGGTCAAATTTATCAAAAAAACAAATGTTTTTATGCCTGCAAAGATGGTTTTATTTTATTTAAATTAAACTATTCTTATAAGAAGATAATAAAAATATTAATAGAGTTACTTTTTGGCAATTAATAATTTTTTAAATTGAGCTAAAGTATTTAATAATAAAATACTTTTTGAATTAATTTTAGAGATATTAGTATATTGCTGTTGAACAGCTCCAAATCCTTTAAAAAAGTTTTCTATGGGTTCTATCATACTTCCTTCAAAGTCAAACTTAGTTGTTACAGTAGAAGCGTATTTTATAGCTTCCCACATAAGTAAAGACATTGCACCACTGGTTCTATAATCTAAATTAGTACCACCCATTAAATAATACGCACTATTTGAATCCCATACTAAATAAAGTGCAGCATGTATATTATTACTAATATCCTTTGCAAAGAAAATTCTTCTTGATTTATTTGTACTTAGATTTCTATCAAGTTTTTTTATAAACTCAAAAGTATAAGGAATAGCAAGCCCTTGCTTTTTAAAAACCTGATTATTTAACTCATAAAATAATTCAATATTATCATCAAAATCTACATTAATTGTTTTTTCAGCTTTACGAATTTCTTTTCTTATTCGTCCTTCAAAATTATTAAATATATTATCCACATCACTTAAATCATTAATTAAATAAGTCATTCTTGAGGTTTGTGTATAACCATTCCAATGAAAAGGTAAAAAATTCGAGAAAGAGTAATGAAAGTTCTGATTAAAATAATCAAAATCAGGTAATTGATTAATTAATTCATTAATAATTTCTTTTTCATAGGATAATTTTGAAGTATATTTTTGATTTTCAGGATATTCTATCCAAATACCTATGGATTGAGTCAATAAAGGAAGAGTAATATATTTATATTTACCATACTTATGTGACAAACAATAAGGAAGACTTGCAACAATCCTATTATTTCTAATAACTAATGCAACATCCCAATTATCTGTAACAGAATCTAGCCACCAACTTTTAGAAAAAAGTGGAATTGATGGTTCGGATTTGCATAGTTCAATATATTTTTGTTTATTACTCATAAGTTAATAAGCATCCTCACCTGAATACTCTGGCAGTCGTTTTATAATCCTTGCTGGATTACCTGCGATAAGACAATTACCTTCATTAAAACTTTTAGTTACAACTGCCCCTGCACCAATAATTGTGTGTTTTCCAAGTTCAACACCTGCTAGTATAACTGCATTAGCACCAATCCAACAATCATCACCAATTTTTATAGGATTAGTTTTTATATGTTTAGTAAAATCAGTTAATTCATGGTTTGCAGAAATAATCTTAACACCAGCTGCGACAATAACATTTTTCCCCACTTCAATTCCATTTGTAGCTTGAATATAGCAACCATTTGCATAGCCTAAGAAGGGCGTTGAACTAAATTTAATATTTTCAGGTTGCATTACCGATGAACTCCAATGAACAGGCCATTTCACATTGGAATTTATCAAAAAAACTCTTTGAAATATAAAATAAGTAATATAATTTTTAATACCAATATGTTTCAATGTTTTATTTCTATAAAGAAGGTTGCGTATAAGTTTTTTCATTTAATATTACCTAAAAAACATTAATCTAATTATATAAACAAATAATAAAACAGGCAAAACCCTTGATAAAGTATAGGTTAATGATTCAGTAATTTTTATTCCAACCATCCTTAATAAATATAAACAAAAAGTAAATCTTATTAAAGTACAACTTAAACCAAACAGAACTACCGTTAAAAATGGATTATTAAACACATAATAACCGATAAAAATAGGAATAACTCTTGATAAAAGTAATATAATACTCCATATAAATCCCGGCTTAGGCTTATACAAAGCAGGAAATAAATAGGATAAAGGCGAAGACACAAGGATTAACAAGAAAAATACACTTAATATTTGAGAATATTGTCCCGCAATTAACCATTTTGAACCTAAGGCATAAGAAAAAATTAAATCACCAAATCCCAAAATAATTGAAAAAGGAATTATTCCAATCGATAAAAGTTTTTTATAGGTTTCATAACTTAATTTTTCTATATTTACAGGATTATTACGCTCTTCACTTGCTTTTTGAAAAAAAACTTGAGAAAAAGATCCTGCAACCAATGAAACAGGCATTGTAATAAATTTATAAGAAGCTGAATAATAACCTGCGACAGATGGATTGAACAAGCCTGAAAACATTATAGTCGGAAGATTTAGTGAGAATGAATTTATAAAACTTGACCAAATATTATATTTTGGAAAAGCAGAAAATTGTTTTATTTGAGTAATCATATTTTTAATGCTAATAAATTTTAATTTAGCAAAATCTTCTTTGCAAAAAGAATAAAGAAGAAATAAAGAAGAAATAATATCACTTAATATAAAAGCAAATATTAAACCATAAGCTTTGTATTTTAAATAGCCAAAAAGCAATGAAAAGAATGTAAGAACGATTGCTGCCATAATTCTGTTCTTACTAATTCTTGCAAATTGTTTTTTTCTATTACACCAATATATTTGAGATTGATTAAAGCCTTTTACAATATTAGATATAGGTATTAAATACAGTAATAATTGAAAATCTTTAATTCCTATCATTGAGGTTAATAATGAATTAAATAATATTATGATTAAAAAAATCAATAAACTAAATGCTACTGAGAAAGCAGCAGAAAATGCAAGTAAATTTATGGCATCTTCTTCTTTTTCGGGTAATAAAATGGCTTGTTCATATCCTGCATTAAGTATAACAATGAAAATCCCACTTATAGATGCAAATAAGCCATAAATACCAAAATCAGCGGGTGAAAAGATTCTTGTCAATAAAGGGGTCGATATTATAACTAGAAATTGTGAAATTGCAGTTCCAGTTACAAGTTTTATTACATTTTGAGTAAATTCACCCTGAAAATTAGTTTTAATTTTATCTTTTATAGTCCTAATCATTAACTAAGCCTTGCTTTCATAAAGCTAATAATCTTCAAATACAACTCAAAATATTCTTTGTTTGTATGAAAAATAGTATTATGAGTCAAATAAGTTAGAGCCATATTATATTTTTCACTTAAATTATTAAATTTATTAATTAAATTAATATTCTCTTCTTGAGAGCTTTTCAAATAACAGGTTAAAGTAGAATCCATTAAAATTAATGGTCTTTCTTTCAAATTCAACTTTTTTCGAGTTAAAACATTAAATACGCTAAATAAATCCCCTGTTCCGCATCTGAAACCCACCTTATCAGCATAACCGCAACTAGAATCAGCTGTCATTTTATTGTCTTCCCAAATTTGCCATGTTAAGGGTACGGAAAAATTAAGATAATGTTGTCTGCCTTCTTTTACTGAATAGCCCAATGCATTTTCAAGCATTTGTTTTTCCTGTTGCCATATTTCAGCATTGTCAAAAGAAGAGAAACTGGGATGAAATCCGATTATTTGCTTATGATTTTCAATTTTTTTAATTATTTTGTAAAAAAGCGGATTGTCTAGCTTATAAGTGCCATCTCTTCCTGTTTTTCGGTCTGACATGAAATAAAAATAAGATTTTATCTCATTTTGTTCTACAATTTCCAAAAGCCAATCAAAAATATCATAAGGGTTATAAATAAATTTAAAAATATTAAAATGAAGTTTCTTGTTATAACTTTGTAGCAACTTCATGTCAAAAATAAACATATTAAGTAATGATTTAATTGCATGCTTACCTTTAAACGGCCTGTCTATTACGTCAACATCGTGAGTGAGAAATATTTCTGACTTTTTCACAGCTCTTTCTTGTTGGAAATTATAATATTTGAGCATATTCCATAACATTTCAACGTATTCATTTACAACAGGTCGCTCAAGAAAATTATTTTTATATGCAATAGATGCAATAGCAGGAAAGCGTCCTATACTATCTTTTACGGGATTTACATATTCTTCCCACCTGCTAAGCATAAAAAACACACTAGAAAATATATCTATACCGCATTTTATATAGTTATCAGATATTTCAACAGTTGAATTGCCATAAATAACAGGAATATCTGATTCTGGAGTAAATTCGTTTTGTGAAAAAATTATGTTTTGTGGTAAATTATTAATTTCTAAATAATTCTCACTATACTTTGAAAAAAAATGATCTTCAAAAATAATTTTTTTATCGCTTAAACAAATAACGGTTGATTGAAGTTCATCAGATTGAACTGTTATTTTATAATTCAATCCTAAAAACTCTTTAAAAATCACCTCAATTACATAGGAGCGCTCAGGAATGAAATTATCAGGAATTAAAATCTCCAGCATTATGTTTTACCCTAATATACTTTTTAAGCTATTACAGACGTAAGCAACATCATCCTTTGTCATTGTCGGATAGAGAGGCAAAGTTAAAACTCTCGAAGAAATTTCATTTGCAACAATTAAATCCTGTTCAATTATGTTTTTATAATGTTCAAATTGATTAAAAGCAGGATAATGTAGGCTTGTTTGTATTCCTTGAGCTTTCATTTTTTCCATTACATTAGGTCTATCAGCATTTACAGGCAATAAAACAGGAAAAATATGATAAGACGATATTCTATCAGTAAAGTCATCAGTCCAAGGAATTATCAAGCCGTTTATATTTTCTAATAAAGAATGATAGAGCTTGACTGTTTTTTGTCGTTTTAAATTACTCTCATCAAGTTTTTTAAGTTGCTCAATACCGATAGCTGATCTTATTTCATCAATTCGATAATTTAGCCCTGGGATAACAACATCATAAGAAATTGTCCTGCTGTTATGTCTTTCAATAGTCATTGAAGTCATTCCATGCGAACGTAACAACTTGAATTTCTGATGCAAATCAGCATTTTTTGTAGTTATCATTCCGCCTTCGCCTACTGAAAGATTTTTATTCGAGAAAAAACTAAAACAACCTATATCTCCAATTGTTCCGCATTTTTCATTTTTATAAGAACCACCAACGGCATGCGCTACATCTTCTATCAAAATTAAATTATATTTATCGGTAATAGCTTTTATTTCATTCATATCACAAGGATAGCCCGCAAAATGAACTATTATTACAGCTTTTGTTTTATCTGTTATTTTAGACTCAATATCATTTGAACATACATTCCAGTCATATAAAGACTTTGAATCAGCAAGAACTGGTATAGCGCCTGTAATACTAACCATATTTAAGCAAGCTACAAAGGTTAATCCCGAAATTATTACTTCGTCCCCTGCTCCAATACCACATGCCAGCAAAGCCAAATGCAAAGCCGCTGTGCAACTTGAAACAGCTGTTGAATAAACATTATTTCCTAGATATTCGCTGAAATTTTTCTCAAATTCTTGAGTTTTAGGCCCTGTCGTAAGCCATTTGTTATTTATAACATCAAGAGCAGCTTTAGACTCTTTATCATCGTAATTCAAGTCAAATAGAGGGATTTTCCACATTTATATTTAGTCCTTTAAAAATTTTGTCTTATTATTTTCAAATTCATCAATCGCTTTGACATAATCATCAGGTCTGCCAATATCAAGCCAATTGCCGTCATATTTATAAATACTCGGATTATTGGCTTCTTTTAACAAAGTATTCATTAAATCATCAAAGCCATATTTTTGCTTTAGTGGAATTAACCCTAAAATATCCCTATTAGCAACATATATTCCCATGCTGACTAAATAATTCAATTTAGGTTTTTCACTAAAACCAATTAATTTTGAATTTTCATTAGAATCTAAAACGCCGTATTCTATTTGCTCAACACGCTCTGCCGAGGCAATAGTAAAAATATTTTTATTATTTATATGAGTTTGGTAAAGATCATTAAAATCAATATCCGTTAAAATATCTCCATTCATTATAAGGAAATTTTCGGGTAAGCTGTTTATTAATTTTAATGGAGCAATTGTCCCAAGTGGCTTATCTTCAATAGAATAATCAATTTTTATACCCCATTTATCGCCATTCCCAAAGAAAGCCATAAATAATTCAGCCTGATGATTTACGCACATAGTTAAATGATCAAAACCATTGTAAGCAAGCTGCCTTATCACCACCTCAAGTATTGGATACTCACCTATCGGCATAAGTGGTTTCGGCAAAACGAGAGTATAAGGCTGTAATCTTTTTCCTAATCCGCCTGCAAGAATTATAGCTCTTTTAGACATTATAAATATTTCCTTTGTATTTTTTAAGATTTTCAGGATTAACAAACCAGTCGACAGTTTCTTCTAATCCGTCTTGAATTGTATATTGAGGTTTAAAACCTGTTAATGAATTTATTTTTGTATTATCACACCAAAGTCTTTTAACTTCGCTTTTTTCAGGTCTTAATCTTTGCTCATCAACAATAAAATTAACATCTGAATTCATATAATTTTTTATTATTTCTAATGTATCCGCTACTGATATTTCATAATTTGAACCTATATTAACGGTTTCACCAATTGTAGTATCACTTTCTGCTAACATCGTAAAGCCTAAACAAGTATCAGTTACATAATTAAAATCTCTTGTAGGTGAAACATCTCCAAGTTTAATTTCTTTTGCGCCTTGAGCTATTTGAGTAATTATTGCAGGTATTACAGCTCTTGCCGATTGACGGGGTCCATAGGTATTAAAAGGTCTTGCAATACAAAGAGGAAGTCCGAAAGCGTTGTAAAAACTTTCAGCAATTGCATCAGCACCGATTTTTGTTGCTGAATAAGGCGATTGTGGCTGTAAAGGATGTTTTTCATCAATAGGAACATATAAAGCCGTTCCGTAAACTTCACTTGTTGAAGTATGGATAATCTTTTCCACCTCATTTTCAAGTGCAGCCTGACAAATATTAAGAGTTCCTTTTATGTTTGTATCAACATAAGACTCTGGCGCAACATAAGAGTATGGTATAGCGATTAAAGCAGCTAAATGGAAAATAACATCAATGTCTTTTGTAATTTTTTTTATATAATGAGCATCTCTGACATCACCTGATAAAACTTCTATCTGATTCAATATAGCTACATCTTCCAGCCATCCCCAATTATTAAAAGAATTATATTGAGATAATGCTTTAACCTCAGCTCCTTTTTGAACAAGAGCTTCTGTAAGATGAGAGCCGATAAAACCATCAGCGCCTGTTATTAATACTTTTTTTCCTGTTAAATTCATTATTAAACTTTAACCTTACCATTTGATAATATTTAAAACTATAATCTATCATACATGGCACAAAATCAAGTTCTATAAGTAAATAGACAGATTATAGACTATATAAAGAAACCGTTCCTGTCCTTTTAATTAATTTAGCTTTAGTCTTAATAACGTTTGAAATAAGGTTATATTCAGAACGCTGAAAGATATAATCATCGGCTAATATGTATTTAATATTTTTTGTTTTAATTAAATTTAACAAATTTGCGGTTTTATTGATTTTTCGTTGAATAGTATAATACATAAGTGACTTTGAATTAGAGTAATAATAATAATCTGTTATATTAATAACCAGAATATTATTTTTTTCATTAATATTAAGCGTATTTATATAGTCAATTAATTCAACAACTTTTGAAGGTCTATTAAATTCTGCAATTGTCCTTTTATATCTGTGAAAATTATCAAATAAATTAGCACTTAACAGCATTACAAAACAAATTATTATTAATTTTCTTTTGTAGTTGAATTTTTTATAAAGCTCATAAATACAACCTAATACACCAATAATAGTAAATGGGTAAAGAGTATAAGCATAACGAAAATTTGTATAGCCTTTTATAGAAATAAGCAGAAACGAAAGAACATATACAAATAATAAAGCTCTTTGCCACTGTGGTCTTTTATCTATTGAGAAAAGATAATAAAATAATGAAGGAACTGCAAGAAACATTAAAAATCCAAAAGTTTTAGTCTTGAAAAATAATGATAAATACCCATTAAGCCATAATTTTAGAGGTGTATTTATATCTCTTGCAATATAATCACCTGTATTAAGATAAGCATAATGACCTGATAATGAATACAAAAAAATAGCCGTTATAGAAATAAAAATAATAATAGCAAGTAGAATAGCCATTATTATTTTTATTCTTTTATTAGAATCAGCAGTTAACATTTAGAACCTAATCCTATTAGACATGTTGTGCTTATTAATATAACAGAACAATTTTAAATAAGGTAGTACTATAAAAATTTTATAATTTTATATCTAATTTATTTTTAGTGAAAACTTTTAACAAAATAATAATTAATGTATAAGTAAGCGTTGTTGCAATAGCTGCACCGTTAATTCCCAATAACTTAATTAAAACAATATGACAAATAAAGTTAAACACTAAAGCAATACTTGCTAATTTTATTTTCTCTTTAGGATGTCCCACCATCTCTAATATGCCGCCAGCCCAATAATTAGTGGAATATATAAAAATGCCAATTAACAGAATATAGAAAACTAAACTATTATTTAAAAACAAATTATTTTTTATAAATATTCTCAAAAATACAGGATACAAAAGAGCCGCAATAGATAATATTGATAACATAATTATAAAAGATGTTTTCTTGAGTTTTTCAATACATTCATTTAATTTATCAATATGTTTTTCTGCCCACAATCTTGAGATAATAGGATTAAAATTCAGTTGTAAAACTCCGCTTATCATAATAAAGCCTTTTGCAATAGTAGAAGCGAAACTATAAATCCCTACGTGATAATCAGACATAAGCCATCCAATCACTAAAATATCCATTTTAGAATTCAAGTCACTCATAGAGTCCGCCATTAAACTGGTAATACTAAATAAAATATGCTTTTTTATCCAATATTGAAGATTATTTAAACTAAAATTAAAAAATCTTTTTACATATAAAGACAATACTGAAAATAATAATATTTCAGCAAAAGGAAATGCATATAAGGAAAACGTTACAGGCTTATGGTAAAAAATAGAATATAGTATAAAAAATATGAGGAAACAGCATCTTGCTATTTGAGAAAAAGCATAAGTTCTCATTTTCCTAAGACCGTTCAAAAAGCCCATTAGTATTTTATTAAGGGAAAAGAAAGGCAAACTTATAATTATATTTTTCAATCCAATTATTAACAAATGACTTTTTATAAAAGAATCCGCCAGAGTTAAAGAAGCAAGTAAAACTATCGTTAATATAGTAGAAAATAAACTTATAAAAATCAAAGCGGAGGTAATCAATTCATTTATAGTGTCTATATTATTTCTACATTCTGCCGTATGCCTTATAATAGAGATATGGAAGCCAAATGCAGTAATAATAGATAATATTATATATATCGCCATTACTTGATTAAAAAGACCAAAGCCGGCAACATTATAATTATTCGCAACTATTATATTAAGTAAAATTCCGCTAAGGGCAACAATAAAGCTACTAACTAAATTAAATGAAACATCCCTAATAAATTTCTGATAAAAAAAAGCTTTTATAGCAGCAGTCTTAGTGACATTAGCTTCATTATTATTTAGTATTTTTTGAGGCGAAGACTTCATTATAGATTTTCAACCTAATATATTAACACCCTATTCAACTATAATCTATTATACAGAAAATAAAAGCAAGGTAGTTAAAGAGAATATAGCGCAACAGTCCTTACTTTTTTTATTAGTTTCCCCTTTTTTTTGATTATTTTAGAAAGATCTGCTGTCGTTTAATTTTTGGTTGAATTGTATAATAAATTTATAGCTTTAAAAGATGGCTTGTAATAGGAGCATTTCCAGAATTATGGAAAAAACTTCTCGAAGAATATGACGAAGTCGAAGGACTAGATTGGGAATGAATAAGCGGAGATTCATCATCAGTTAAGTTACAACTTGGCGGAGAAAAAAAGGGCATAATTCCAAGTATAAAAACAAGCTTGGAACCAAATGACATACTATATGCTAAGGAAATGGTATTCCGATAAGTTTATGTTTATCAGGTGCAAATGTTCACGATATTAATGTTTTAAGCGAAATGATAACAGATATTATTGTTGATAGACCTTTGTATTTAGAAACTATTGTCAATTTATGATTAGATAAATCTTACAAATCAAGAGATTCAGAAGAAATAATATATGAAAATCTTATGGGAGCACATATTTCTCAAAAAGGAATGACGAATCTGCTTAAAGATACTAAAAAAAGACCAAGGCGATGGACTATCGAACGTACTTTCGCTTGGTTCAATAGATATAGGAGGTTATTAATTAGATGGGAATAGAAACATGAAAATTATGCAGCTTTTATACACCTTACCTGTTGCGTTATTGTAATTTCTAAATTAATTCTCGGATAGGCTCTAAGCTCCAAATTATTAAAAAGAACATATAAATTTTTTAATTGTTACTTTTTAATACGTTCGATTAATTAAATTTTAAAATAAGTTTTAAAATTCTTAAAATATGGAATAAGAATAAAATGGTATGGCAATACCTGTTTAGGAGCCATTTAATAAAATGATAAAGGAGAACACCACATAAATGAAAGAAACTGTTACTAAAAGAATATGCAATGCCTATACTTGTGTAGAATTAATTAAAAATAAAAGAAAAAGGTTAAAACAATTTAATCCATATAACTTTTCTAGGCTATATAACCTTATAGCTCATTATCCCGTACAATGGAAAGTAAAAAGAATTATAGATTATAGCGGAAGTTTTCTAGGGCTTATTTTGTTATTTCCTGTTTTTTTACTTATTGCTGCCATGATTAAATTAGAATCAAAAGGTTCTATTCTTTATAAGCAAGAAAGAATAGGACTTTATGGTGAAAAATTCTTTATGTACAAATTTAGAAGTATGAAAACAGATGCAGATAAAGAATTTGATACTGTAAAAGCATTAAATGAAACTAACAGCGGAATGTTTAAACTTACTGATGATCCAAGAATGACAAGAGTAGGAAAATTTTTAAGAAAATATAGCTTAGATGAATTTCCACAGCTGTTAAATGTATTAAAAGGAGAAATGAGCCTTGTAGGTCCAAGACCTCCACTAGAAAGAGAACTGTCCGCATATAAGTACTGGCATTATTTAAGATTTGGAACAATTCCCGGGTTAACAGGCTTGTGGCAGACAAGTGGACGATCTACTATAACTGATTTTGATAAAGTAGTGGAACTTGATCGATACTATATAACTCATTGGAGTCTTTTACTGGATATTAAACTATTATTTAAAACAATCCCTATTGTTTTATTTGGAAAAGATTCAGCCTGATTGCTAATTTATAATAATTATTGTTTACTAACCGCAATCTTGTTTTATAATATATAAAAAAGTTGCGGTTAATTATATGAAGAAAAAAGTCGATATAACTAAAATAGTTGAAATATTAGAAAACCATTACACCGAAAAACATGTAATGGAGTCAAACTATGAGGGAAGCCCTTATAAGTCATTGGTGGCATGTATTTTAAGTTTAAGAAACCTTGATGAAGTTACATTTCCCATTGCTGACAGACTTTTTGAGGTTGCAGACACCCCACAAAAAATAATTAATTTGGGAGTGCAAAAACTTCAGGAATACACAAAATCTATAAATTATTACAAAACAAAAGCAGAAAATATAATGTTGTTATCACAGCAAATTATTGATGATTATAATGGCGAAGTTCCTGAGACTATTGATGAATTAATGAAATTCAGAGGAGTCGGAAGAAAAACTGCCAATATCACAATATCAGTAGGTTTTCAAAGACCTGCAGTAGCCGTAGATACACATGTTCATAAAATAGCCAACAGATTAGGATATGTATCTACTGAAACACCTGATGAGACAGAAATGGTGCTCCGTAAAAAACTGCCTCAAAAGTATTGGAGAAAAATCAACCAATTATTTGTTATACATGGTAAAACAATTTGTAAAACTCGAGGCGTTAAATGTAATATTTGTCCTATCATAGATTACTGTAATCAGATAGGTGTCAAATGACAAAAGTCATGATATAACATGAGATGTAAAGTTATGGGCTTGTCCCTTAAATTTGGAGGAAAACACAATGGATAGATATGTATGCACAGTATGCAATTATGTTTATGACCCTGCTATTGGCGATCCTGACTCAGGTGTAGCTCCAGGAACTCCATTTGAAGCAATTCCTGAAGATTGGGTCTGCCCAATTTGTGGAGTAGATAAATCCGACTTCGAGAAGGAGAGCTAAAAATGGCCGTAAGGCATATTGTCCCAAACGTTCACCATGTTGGTGTTCTTGATTGGGATAGAAGATTATTCGATAAATTAATTCCTTTACCACAAGGAACAACCTATAATTCTTACGTTATTCAAGGTAGTGAAAAAACAGCTATAATTGACACAGTTTATCCTCAGAAAGCTGAAGAACTTTTAGCTAATATTAAAAGACTCAATCTTGAAAAAATTGACTATATTATAGCTAGTCATGGAGAACAGGATCATTCCGGGACAGCTCCAATTCTGTTACAAATGTATCCTGAAGCTAAAATAGTTACCAATAATAAATGTATTACCTCTATTATGGACATGTTAATGGTTGATAAAGACTGTTTCATTGAAATAAAAGATGGAGATACCTTATCTCTTGGTGATAAAACGTTAGAATTTATGATAACTCCTTGGGTGCATTGGCCAGATACAATGGTTACATACCTTAAAGAGGATAAAATTCTCTTTACCTGTGACTTTTTCGGATCACATTTAGCGTCAAGTAAAATGTTTGCAATAGAACATGAGGTTTATGAACCTGCAAAACGCTATTATGCTGAAATAATGATGCCGTTCAGAAAACAAATCCAAAGGCATATTGCAAGAATAGAGCCGATGGATGTGTCTATAATCGCACCTAGTCACGGACCTCTTTATAATAACCCTAAATTCATCATTGATGCCTATAAAGATTGGGTTTCTGATGATGTTAAAAATGAAGTTATTATTCCGTATGTTTCTATGTATGAAAGTACAACCAAACTTGTTCTTCATCTGACTGATCAGCTTATGGAAAAGGGCGTAAACGTAAAACCTTTTAACGTAACTGAATCAGACCTAGGAGACTTTGCTGTTTCTGTTGTTGATGCTGCAACTATGGTCGTTGGTTCATCTATGGTTCTTTCGGGCGCTCATCCGTCTATAATTCCATGGGTATTTATGGCTAATGCTATAAGACCGAAAATACAGTATACCTCAATTATAGGCTCTTATGGATGGGGTGGAAACATGATTGATCAATTAAATGGACTAATGGCTCATATTAAATCAGAACCATTAGAAAATATAATTGTAAAAGGTCATCCACGTCCTGAAGATTTCATTAAAATTGAAGCTCTTGCTAATCAAATATATGAAAAACATCTGCCTTTAATGTAATACTCCTACAAATTTCGTTAAGAAATTATATTTAACCCTATTACAGGACGAAAAAAGTCCTAGGTAATAGGGTTATTTAGTTGCTATAACAGACTTTATTTTATAAACAAATTTTACATCAAAGCAACTGTCTGTATGGTTATGTTTTAATATTATAGGTGTAGAAAAGGAATAAAGATGCAAGAAAATAATCATAATTATCAAATATGTCTATTATGCGGAAAGTATACTCCTGAAACCACTTCATCCGCGGTAAAAATATATGTATAGATATTGACAAAGAGGGTCTATTGAATACCTCTTTTTTAGTGTTGATAAGAATAAGTGAGGAATAAATGAAAAAGAAATTCAATATTAGTAGATTAATAAATTTAATTCGAAAATCAAAAATATTAATGATATGCAGTTTAATTTTTTTGTTATGCATTGTAGGTTGTGCCATTCCGTCAAATAGTAATCCAACTTCTATTAATGATACAGAAATGTTAGGTCATTTTGAAAAAGCAGGTTCATTAAAAATAGGTAGATACGACCACACTGCTACATTGTTACAAGATGGAAGAATTCTTATTATAGGTGGAAGAGGTGGAGCTGAACATTCAACTTTGAATCAAGCTGAAATATATGACCCAACGACTAAAAAAAGTACAAAGATTGGCAGAATAAATGTTGCTAGATGTAATCATACAGCAACACTTTTAAAGGACGGTAGAGTCCTTATAACTGGCGGCACTGGCCAAGGGAATCAATATAATATGGCAAGTGCTGAAATATTTGATCCAGTGACAAATACTTTTAAGAAATTGCCTGATATGAATTATAAAAGATCAGAGCATTCAGCAATATTATTGCCTAATGGAAAAATACTTATTAGTGGAGGAAGGGCGGCAGGAAATACTGCAGAGTTATTTGATCCTGAAACAGAAAGATTCAGCATTACAAGCAATTTAAGTGCTAATAATAGATATAATCACAATTCTGTACTCTTAAAAGATGGTCGCATTCTTTTAGATGGTGGAGGTTGTTATTATGAAACCAAACTTTCAACGAAATCTAACAAGATGATGATTGTAAATGAAAACTGCAATATAGCTGAAACATATAATCACGAAACAGAAATGTTTATACCATTAAAATCTAAAATGAATAATGCTAGACGAAGTAATTCAATAACAGTTCTAAAAAATGGCAAAGTATTAATAACTGGGGGTGAAGATATAAGTATAATAACCGGTACCTCATTAAAAACAGCCGAAATACTTGATCCTGAAACTGAAACCTGGCAAAAATTGCCTGATATGAATTATGACAGAGTAAATCATAAAGCAATGCTGCTTAAAAATGGAAATGTATTAATAATTGGTGGAATATACCCTGAGTTTATAGGGCCTGAGGTTTATGATCCAGTAAAAAACAAGTTCTTTATCATTAAGCAAAAAACTACCAAAAGAGCCTCTCCTCAAACAGTTATTTTAACTGATGGAAGCGTAGTTATAATTGGTGGCGCCCACTATGGAGATGGGGTAAAAGCAATAGAAATATATAAGGAGAATAAATAATGGTAGATAGTAAAGTTAATATTATATCTTGTGCTCAGATTGCTGCTTCAGTTTATTCCTTTACTCCTGAAACGCCATCATCCTTGGTAAAAATATATGTACCGAAAATAGTACAAGATTGGGAAACACTAAAAGCTGATGGATGGCAGTTAGTTGATAAAGCAGATGATAATAAAAATGGTTTTCAAGAAGTAGGGTGGGTTTAAACCCACCCTACTAACTGTCAGCAATAAAGACAGGAAATGTCGAGTTATCTTACTACAAGGTTATTACCCTATTAACTGGGGATGCTGAGATGATATAAAGTATATTAGAGCTTTAATCTATGAATAAACGATAGAATGGTATGTATTGCAGACTATACAGTCTGTAATAAGTTAGGAAAAGATGAAAGATAAATTTAAGAATAAAAAATTGATAGCAATGATAATATTGTTAGTAATATTATTGTGCTTAATCATAATTCATTTAAGTTTAATAACCGACTTTAAAAAAACAGGTAATAATATACATAAACGTGTAAACCATACTGCCTCCTTACTTCCTAATGGCAAAGTACTTGTTGCAGGGGGCTTAGATGATGATCTTGGAGGTGGTCCCAGCAACACAGCGGAAATCTATGATCCAAAAACACAAAAATTCTCTTTAACGAGGAATTTACTTGTAAAAAGAATAAATCCTCAATCAATTTTATTAAAAAACGGTAAAGTACTTATTGTTGGTGGAGTTGATGATTTACCAATGTATAAGAATCAAATTAAAATTGCTGAATTATATGATTATAAGTCTGGTAAATTTTCTCGCACAGGGGACCTAAACATACCAAGACTGAATGGGTTTAAATTAACTTTATTGAATGATGGAAGAGTGCTTGTAACTGGTGGGCTAACAACAGCTTATGGAATTAGAAAAAATAATTGTGAAATTTATGATCCGAACACAGCTAAATTCAAACTCATATCTCCAATGAAATTTAAAAGAGATATGCATAATGCAGTCTTACTAAAAAATGGAAATGTATTAATAGTAGGAGGAAATACTACTTTTAATACTATAGATGAAAAATCAATACAACAAGCAGCAGCAGGTGCTGGTATTGAATCTACCACAGAAATATTTAATTCTAAAACAGAAAAATTTTCTTTAGCTGGGAATATAATTTATCGTATCATTCCAGGTGCTTCAATTTTATTACCTGATGGGAATGTTCTCATTATTGGAGGATTTGGAAAAAAAGCAGACGATAATAATAAATTTTATGATACAAAATCGGTAGATAGAGAATTTTATCCTAAAAATAGAAAATACTATACAATACCACATTCGTTATATACAGCTGAAATTTACGATATAAACAAAAACAAAGTAGTGAAAGTCCTACAAATGAATGCTAGGCATGGACGTCCAACTTTTAACATCTTAAAAAATGGGAATATTTTAATTTTTGGAACTAATCAAAAAGATAAACAAAGAGTTGTAAATACAGATTATTCAATTGTTTATACGAAAGAAGACAATAACTTTGAAGAAATCTTTGATATTAAAAGCAATACATTTAAAAAAATTAAAAATATTGGATATAGTCGGGGGCAACATACGGCAACAACTTTAAAGAATGGTCAAGTACTAATTGTTGGTGGTACTTCGTATCCAAGACATAATATTCCTAATTTAATATTGGGGGAGCTTAAATAATTTGTCTGATTCTCCGATAGAATCGAGTTAGAATAAAGAAATCGGAGGATAAACAATGTCAAAGTTATTTACAAAAGAACAAGCCAGAAAATTCTTGAAAGAAAATAATCTCAAAGACGGCGAAAGTATCGCAGATGCTTTACGAGATAGCTTTAAAGACCTCATACAGGAAGCTCTTGAATCTGAAATGGACGAAGAGTAGTAGGGTTTAAACCTTACAAAATTGTTACTAGAGGTTTATAATGCAAGAAAATAATCATAAATATATAAAATATTCTGTTTGTTAGAAACAATCTTACGCAAAAGTCTCATTAATGGAATGTTAAAATACAATCATAAACTGAGAGAAGGAATAAATGAATAAATTTTCGAAAAAGAAAAAGTTTTTAGTTTTACTGTTTATATTTATGGTGATAGCGACTTCTACTTTTGTTTTAGATACCTTTCGGCTTAAACATAATAAATTTGTTAAAGCTCCAGATATGAATTATTCAAGAATTTATCATACTGCAACTTTATTAAAGGATGGCAGAGTTCTTATTGTAGGAGGAGACAATTCATCCTCTTTACAGATATCTGAAATGGAAATTTATTATCCTTCAATAAAACAGTTTGAAATTGTTACTAGGTTGAATATTCCTCGATCAAATCATACGGCAACACTATTAAAGGATGGCAGAGTCCTTATAGTAGGAGGTAAAAACGGTTCAGACTTTCTAACTTCTATTGAAATTTATGATCCAGTAAAAAATACTATAGTTAAAATAAATAATAT
>JBAXKC010000029.1:0-31013 GCA_037137535.1 bacterium
ATAGCAATGATAAGGGTTACCGTTAAAAAATGTTTTTAACCAAACAGCTTCTAAATGTAGAAAAAGCATAGTTTCTCATTAATTAAAGTAAAAAAGAAATTACTTATGAATTAAAATTCATATAAATCACCACATGTATTATAAAGCTCATCAAAAATTCTATTACATCTCTTTGGTGAAAGTTCTATGTAATCATCTTCATACATATCGTATTCCAGTCCTATTTTATTATTCAAATCAAAGATTAATTTATTTCTTGAATCAATAACAAAAGTGTTTCCGTCTTTAGATTTATATTCATTCCACCCATGATTTTTATTCATCATTAAGCTGGTGTTAATGCCGCTTAGTTGAGCCATAGCTTTTAAAAACAAGGACTGAGTATCACATACTCCTGTTGCTTTGGGTAGTCCAAATCCACCTTTTGAAAATTCACCTACATCGATAATACGAGTAGCAGCTTTATTGTGCTTGAATTCAGCATAACGTAGGTATTCACCGTTTATAACAATTTCATTTTCATTTGAATCACAAGTATAAGTAGTACCATTTTTACTATAAGATTTAGTTATTAATTCAGGTTTAAAAAAATCTGATTCTGTTTCTAATAAAGCTTTTGCAATTTCCATAGAATCTATTTTGTCTATTTTTTTTAAATTTTTATTTAATTTATTTGAGGCATCAACTAAAACAGGATCATCTTCAAGATTTACTCGAATTCTGAATTTAGAGTTATTATCATTAAGGTCATCCTCATAGATTTTCATAATTCCTTGAGAATTATAACTTCTAATGGTATACATAAAACCCTTTTCAAAATTCTGATCAAGTCTTGCTACCGGAATTTTACGAAAATTGCAATCTATTTTCTGGTTAAAAAATTCAGTCATTTGATCAAGAGTTCTTTTAGGAACCTTAATTGCATAAGCTTGTTGTAATAACTGCAAATGAAGATTATCAATTTTATTTTTTTTATCACGATATGTCTGAATCTTATTTTGTTGGTTATTATTGGCAAAATTATCTTTTGCTATGTTTTTATATTTTTTGTTTTGCATTTCAGCTTTTGTAATACACCCTAATCCTTTATTAGCTATATGGTTTTTAAGGTTATAATCCTTTTCTTCTTGAGTAGCTTGAATAAGATAGTTTTCAGCCTTTTTTAGTGTTTTATCTATTTCTTTTGATAAAATATCTAATTTTTTTTCCGGTCTGACGTTTTTGTCTTCCAGTATCTCTTGAGTTTCAATGTTTTTATCAATTATTTCCCTTGATGAAAGGGTTTTAGAGAAAATATTATGATTGCCGAATATATTCATTCTTGTTTCCTTTAAAATATAACTTATATTAATTCAACACAGTTGGAAAAATGTTTTCTATTATTAATATAAACTTTTTGGTTTGTATATAGTCTTAATTAAATCTTTAACATAACGCATAAATTTAGGCACATAATCTTCTTCAAAAGCTTTTTTTTAAGTATTATTTGCTGTTTAATAAACTTATAAAACTAATAAAATTCAAACCTAAATTACGAAAGGCATTATATGAATAGAATAGTTGAAATTTATACAGGTGCATATACCAGCGGAAAATCTGAAATATCTGTAAATAGGGCAATAGAACTATCTAAAGCAGGTAAAAATATAACTCTTGTCGATATGGACACAGTTGAACCTGCTTATACCCTTAGACCGATAAAAAAAGAAATAGAAGCCAATTACCCAATAAATGTAATAACTCAAGAAGATTATACAGGACTTGGTGAAGCAGGTAATATTATTACAACTGCACAACAAAACTGCCTATTATCCCAAAACGATATTGTTATTGATGTCGGATATGGAGTAGGAGGACTTGATGCTTTAAATATTCTTAGCAATATAGACACAGAAGAAGATTTGCGTATTTATATTGTTTTAAACACTTCAAAGCATGAAACCTCAAACGTAGAAAATATTACAGGCTATGTAAAATGGACAGAAGCAAGTGATGCATCTATGGATTGGAAAAAATTCTCAGGTATTATTGCAAATCCACATTTTGGAGATGATACTGAGATTGAGGACATTAAAAAAGGTTATGAAATAATAAAAAAAGCAGCAGCTGTTTTAAATTTACCAATAAAAGCATTATGCATAGCAGAAAAATTTGCTGAAACCTTTGGAGATAATTACGATGGAACTGAAGTATGGACTTTAAAAAGGATTATGCCTAGAGCTTTCTGGTAAACATCAAAAAAACAAAGTGCTTTTATACTATTAACAAAGAGAGTAGAAAAATTTTTCTACTCTCTTAAATTTCAATTATCAAAAAATAAGTTGGATTGGTATAAATTAATAAATAAATAAACGAATTATATAGTCCTTAGAGTAACTAAAATACTTGAATATATAGCCCTACGGTCAATTTAAAAGCTATAAATTACAGTTTAATATAAGATAATACAGCACATAATAAATCATTAAAATCCTGCTTCTTCCATGCAGGATTTTTTTTGTAATTTTTTTTGCGTATTTGTTAAAAAAAATAAAATTGTTATAATTAAAAAATAAAATGCGGAAATTATTAAAAATATTATGAAATTAAATATATTTCTTTTTATTAATAAAAAATTATTTATAATTTTTCTTGTCCTGTTATTAAGCGCAGTTGTTAATTCTGCTGTTAAAGCTGAAGATACTAATACTAACGATGATACAAAAACTAAAGTTGAAAATGATTGGGATGATTTTTATAGTCAGTCTCGAAAAAATGAGTTCGGCAAAATAATTTCTGATGAGGAATTTGATAAAGCTTATAGAACAAGAAAAGGCCTTATCAGTAAAGAAGAAGAAAAACAAAAAATTAAAAAAATGAAATATAGAGCTGAACACCCTAGTCTTTTAGATAAAATTTTAGGCAGGAAGCCTCAGGGTATTCCCTTAACGAGTAGAGCTACTCCTCCGGAAAGTATTGATTATAATATATCAATAAGTCCTCTTTTAAGACTGACTCAAGATATGTATTACAATGGAACAAAAATATCTAATGGATTTTATCTTGTGGATTTAGTGCTTAAAGACGGTAAGTATTATTTTACTTTAAGACAAGGCACTAAGTCTGTTATTACAGTAGATGCCACCGTAGCAAAAGAACCTAGTACAAGAGAAAAAATTACTCTTGAATGTGCAATTGTTGACGGAATTATTTTGAAAATATTTTATTATCAGCCAAGAGGGCTTTTAATTGAAAGTGAATTAAGTTTTATATAGTCAAAAAATAGAGGATGGTTTGATCCTCTATTTTTTATCACTTTTTACTGATTTTTCAGATTATTTTGAAAAATAAAAGCCGTCAGTTTTCATTCTTTCAATTACCAGCCTTAAGTCATCGTCAGCAGATACAAAAGAAAGTCTGAAGTAACCTTCGCCGTATCCACCGAAAGCAGTACCAGGAACAGCGACAATGCCGGCGGTTTTTAATAAATCAGTAGTAAAATCTTCAGATGTTTTATATCTTGCAGGAATTGGCAGCCATAAATAGAAAGTTGCTTGAGGAATGTTTAAATTTGCAATATCCCAACCAAGTTCTTTAAATCCATCAAGAAGAATGGTTTGTTTTTGTCTGTAACGCTCATTCCACTCTTTTATGTACTTATCACCTTCTGCTGAAAGCAATATTTCAGAACCTGCTTTTTGTAATGCTTTAAATATACCTGTATCAACTGTTGATTTAACTTTGTTTAAAATACCGACAAGGTCTTTGTTTCCGCAAGCCCAGCCAAGTCTCCAGCCTGTCATGCTGTATGGTTTGCTTAAACTATGAAACTCTATCGCAAGGTCTTTTGCATTTTCAAACTCGAGAATACTTGCAGGAGCTTCTTGATCGCCCCAATACATTTCAGAATAAGCAAGATCGCTTACGATAAGTATTTTTCTTTTTCTTGCAAATTCAACAACTGAATTAAGGTATTCTCTTGTTGCGGTCGCTCCTAAAGGATTATTAGGATAATTAACCACAACTGCCTTAATTTTTTTGCTGTCAAAGCCTTTTTCTTCAAGCTCTGCAACTACTTCATTAAGGTCAGGCATGAAGTTATTCTCAAATTTTAACGGGATCGGGTAAAATTTTCCGCCACAAACTTTTATTTGTTCCTGATAAGAAGCATAACCTGGGTCTGGAATTAAAATTATATCTTTTTCTGTTTCTATTAAAGATGGATTTATAATTGCTCTGAAAAAATTAGCAAGCCCTTCTTTTGAACCGACTAGCGAAACAACTTCTGTTGAACTGTTTAATTCAACGTCAAATCTTTGCTTCATTCTTTTAGCTACTGCTTCAAGATAAAAAGGTTCGCCCTTTGGAGTCGAATAGAGATGAATACCAGGCTCGTCAAGAGCTTTTTTGAGAGAATTAACAACAAACTCAGGCGGAGCTTGTACCGGTGCACCTATGCTCAAGTTAATAGGTTTTCTTCCCTTAGCTGTAAGTTCAGGTGTTAATTTGATAGTATCCTGCTTAATTCTGAACATAATATATGTTTCTAAAGTTTTAACGTAATCCGAGTAAAGATTTTTTACATCAAAATCCATCAATTCCATTTTTTCTCCTTTATTTTTAATCTACCTATATGATGCATTTTATAAGGCTTTTAGCTATAACAGTTATCTTAGTTGAAGTAATTAAATCACTTAGGTATTTAATTTTTATTTAATTTTATATCGAAAGAGCTTTAAAGAAAAACAAAAATTAGTTATAATCAATTGGTCTGACATTTTTTTTAAAGGAGGATAATGTATGCGACTTATCGTTAACGGTCGTAACATAGAAATAACCACTGCAATTAGAGAATATACAGAAGAAAAAATTGGCAGAGTGGCTAGACACTACGACCAAATCAATGAACTTGAAGTAACACTTAGTGTTGTAAAAAATCCAAGTGTTCAAAAAAATCACATTGCAGAAGTTACCTGTTCCTTAAACGGAGCAAGAGCTCACCTTACAGAAGAAGCTGAAACTATGTATGCTAGTATTGATTTACTTGCTGATAAACTTGATAGACAAGTAAAAAAACATAAAGAAAAGCTTTTAAAAGGTAAATCAGGTTCTGCTTCAATCAGAACAGATAATAATCTGCCTGAAGAAGCTGAAGAAGAAGAAGTTGAAGAATCAATTGATGCAGTTGAAGAATAGACTTTAAATTCTAATTGAAAAAAAACAGCCCTCTTTTTATTAAGTGGGCTGGTTTTTTTAATATTCTTGGTTCTGATAAATAAAGTCAAGACTGACAATTTATCAATTATCTTCTGAAAAATTGAGTTAAGAATAGACATTAATAGCTGTCTGAGCGGCAATGTTTTTTAAAAAATAAAAAACATTGCCGAAGGCTTTAGACATAGAAACTTTCTTGATATGAAGTGAAAAAAATGACAAATGGCGGGGTTCTCCCCGCCATTTCTAAAAGTAATTAAAATCTATCGCCAAAATCAACAGTCCATTTGCCTTTTCTTGACATACCACCTTTAAGTGCACTTAAAGGCATGCCGTAGTCGATTTTAATAGGTCCTACGCCTGGCATGTTGATTCTTAAACCGCCACCAGCTGAAACACCAAATTCAGGTTTATCAAATATAGCATTTGAGAAATATCCGTTATAAACTCTACCTGCATCAAAGAATGCTGCTAGGCGCATATCTCTAAAGAAACCTATTTTTGTAATCTTATCCATAAATGGGATTGGTGTTCTATATTCAGCAGAACCTAAGAGTAAACCTTGACCTACACCAACGTCACCTTCTCCAAATCCACGAATAGAACTTGCTCCTCCGAGTCTAAAGGATGCGAAGTCAGGCATTTTTCCTGCGATGTTTGAGCCGACCTTACCGCTAAGCATAAGGGTTGATTCTTTTCCAACAGGTAAATATTTTCTTATTTTAAATGAAGCATCTGCATAAGATCCTGCTGTTCCGCTTAACTTAAAGTTTTCTTTAGCTTCCGTTGAAATGTACCAGCCTGTGGTTGTATTGCTTAAACTGTTTCTTGTGTCATAGGCTAAGGATGGACCTAGTGATAGGTATGTTCCACCCCTAAGCTCTTCAGCTCTTCTTTTTATGTTATAGCCTTTATCGTGAAAAGCTTCTTTGATTCTTGAATAATCGCCTTCTTTTATCGAAATATTTTCAACACCCATACTCAAGCTTGAAACCAAATTTGGTATGTTTTTAATAGGTCGGGAAAGATTTAATTCTGTTCCTATTCTTCTTTCTACTGAAAGCGGTACATGGAATGAAGGATAGTCACGTACAAATATGCCTGCATCTAATGTATTTAATGAACCTTTTAATCTTGGTTCTACAAAATTAAATTCAAGTTGAAAATTCCCATGACGTTTAGTATCTTTATCAGCTGTTATAACGCCGCTTCCTGTCATAACGGAAGCTGAAATCTTTTGCCCTCTGCCAAGGAAGTTATTTTCATAATAACCTACTGTTCCAAAAAGACCTGTTGCTGTATCAAGACCGCCACCAAGGGAAATTGATCCTGATTTTTTCTCATCAACTTCAATTGCTAAATTGTATTTTTCAGGATTTTTAGTAGACGGAGTAATTACTCTTCTTACATCTGAAAAGGCTTGAGTTCCATAAATTCTGGCAAGATCTTGCTTTAATACGTTTTCATTATAAATAGTGCCCGGTGAAGTTAAAATATTTCTTTTGATAACATAATCTTTAGTTTTAACATTACCTTTGATGCTAATTTCATCAATAGTGCCTTCATTAACTTCTACATTTATCATTCCATCGGGATCATCAGCGATTCTGCTCACCCTTGCAAGAAGATAACCTTTATCACTATATAGTTTTTCAAGTTCTGAAACTGACTTGTTCAATTCTGTAATGTTTTGAGGCATTCCTGTATGTTTATTAAATATTTTCATTATGTCTTCAGTTGAAACCATTTTGTTTCCTGAGACATTTATACCTGTAACAGGGGAGTTTTCTTCCACTACAACTTTTAGTTTAATTCCTTCCGGAGTGGCTTCAGGAACTGCCTTGATTTTATCGGTAAAATAACCGATATTATAAATATTTTTTAAATCATCCTGAATTTCATCACGATTAAAGTATTCGCCAACTTTAGTTTTCATATTTTGAAGAATAAAATCATTTTTTACAAGATGGTTACCACTTATATCAATTGATTTAACGGTAAGTGACTGATCATATACTTTGTCTTTATTAGCATCTAATGCTTCAGGCAATATTTTTTCTGCTTCAATAACTTTTTTGTCTTTATCTTTGATATCTTTTGCATTAGCAATTGTTTGGAAATTTAAAATCATTCCAAAACCTAGTGCATAAACTAATAAATTACTATATTTTTTATTCATCATATAAACCACAAAATTTTTATAGAAGCTAATACTAATAGGCTATTATAAATGGGTAGTATTATCAATCAATTATTAAACAATATTAAATACTATTCTTTTTTTATTGTATATATATTTGCAGTGTTTTAAAATAATTTTAAGAATTTTTAATCTTTTTAATGTATTAGAAAGGCAGTAATGACAGTTAATATAGTTTTTGTGCATCAGCAAATAATGAAGAAGCAAAAAAAATCGCACATACTTTAGTTGAAAAAAAATTAGCTGCTTGTGTAAATATTCTTAACAAAGTTACATCTGTTTACATGTGGAAAGGTGAAATTTGTGAAGATGAAGAATATTTATTGGTTATTAAAACAAGAGCTGATAAATTTGAAGAGTTGAAAAAAGAAATTTTGTCATTACATTCGTATGAACTTCCCGAAATAATTATGGTAGATGTTATTGATGGTTTACCTGAATATATAAATTGGGTCAAAGAACAAACATAGGTATATATGCAGCTATTATTGCTTGAACAAA
This sequence comes from bacterium, assembly GCA_037137535.1. Lineage (GTDB taxonomy): Bacteria > Cyanobacteriota > Vampirovibrionia > Gastranaerophilales > JBAXKC01 > JBAXKC01. The sequence continues at coordinate 7,895 of JBAXKC010000029.1, forward strand.
AAATCCCCTTAAATGAAAAAGATTTTATTAAATTCCTTCAAAATGAGGGGATTATCGTAAAGACTAATACTAAAGCTCGTGGCAATCTGGCTATTTGTTTTAGTAATAGAATTGATATTTCTCAAAAAGTTGATAAAGAGCGTAGAATTGCTGTTCTTGCTCATGAATATGCTCATAAAATTCATTTTGATATGGAAAAAAAAGGTTTATCAAATGGCGGCTCTTTAGAAAAACTATTTAATCTTAAAAATATAGATATTATTAAAAAAGAATTACTTTTGATAACTCATTTTGTGGATAAAAATTCTCTTTTTTTGCCATTTAAAGATAAAAAAGTTTTATTGGATAAAGAGATTAGTAATTTAGAGCTAATAATAAAAAAAGAATATCCTGATTTCAAAAAATCTAAAGAATTTATCATTGCTGTAAAGCAGCTTAAAAAAGTCAATTCTGATTTGGTTTACCTTTTAAAATATGACCGAATAAGAATTAAGGGCGGTTTGTTCAAAAAAGAGAAATTTTATTCTATTGAAACTTTACAGAAGGATTTTCCTTTAATTCCCGATTATTTAAACGCTTATGTGAGGCTATTAAGTTTACAAAGGCAATACAAAAGGTTATATAACCATAAAAACAGAGCTGATAAGTATTATAAAAAGCCTACGGAGCTTTTTGCAAGATATGTTGAAGGATTTTTTCTTGATAAAGATAAAATCATAGAATTATCGCCCTTTACTACTCCGATTTTTTTAAATCTTTTAGAACAAGGTTATTACGGTAATTTAAAAAAGCTGTTTGAGATGGCAAATTTGTTATAAGCAATAAGACACGCCATATAGCGTGCCTTATTGGGTGAATTTTATTCTTAATTAAACTACTTGATTTAAGTTTTGTAGAGCATTGCCCATTTTTTCATAGGCTTCAGCTTTTCCGAGATTATTTACTGCTTTGTGTTCTCCGTCAACATGTCCGCCATCATAAGCTCTTTTTATTACAATTGCAGATGCAGCCGCTGCGGCAATAAATTTAACCGGGCCGGGAATATTTTTCAGCCATTCAAGAGCATTTGAGGAGTGTTGTACTACAAAGTCTTTTGCTGTCTTTAGCGACCCAATTTTTCTTAAAGGGGCTTTTATGCTTTCCATTATACTGTCTGCATGTCCTTTAACGCTCTTGCCAAAGGCATTAAGATTGTTTTTAACAAAATCCTGATCGTATATTAATTTACTTGCTATCGCCAGTAATGATACTCCAAGAAGTTTTGCGGCTGCATTCATGTTTAAATTATTTTTATTTGGTTTAGGTGACTCTTCAAACTTTTTAACCTCAGCATTAGCTTTATGGATAGCCCCCATTTCCATGTTTGCTTTTATTTGCTGTTTATTTATTTGATCAAATTGAGATACAAATTGATTTTGCCCCACATTTCCTGCAAAGTTTACCACAATTATCCTCCTCAGAATTAAATCTCTTATTATTATAAAAACATTTCATTCTGTTTAATTGCCATGTGAATTCTGTATTTAAGATTTTTTAAACCTTGGAAATATTATAACAAGGGCTGTTACCGCTATTAAGGCAAGTGTTCCAATAAATAAATTCGCTATTTTCTGAAAGTTTTTAATTTTATGTTTTTTATCTTCATAACCTTGTAAATATGATTGAGAATAAGTGTCAGCAAACTCTGTTACATCTATATTAGAAGATAAGGACGTTTTTTTGGCGTAGCTTTGAGCATAATCAACTGTTTGTTGGTAATGCTCCTGTTTTTTAAAATCTTTAGTATTAAAATTTGCTGATGTTAATTTCATATATTTTAAGCAATCTGATTGCTTGACATAAACTTACTTGGAATATTGTCTTCACCTTCTTCATATCCGATTTGATGACCTTTTATGAAGCCTTCTTCGACTCCTTTTTGGTAGCCATCTTCAAAACCTTTATTAAATCCGGCCATTATACCTTCTTTATAGCCTTTATCATAAGGATTTTCTTTCTTTGAAAACCACATGGCGGGAACAGCTTGTTGAGGATTGGCAGTTGCAGAATTTATTTGAGCTTGAGCAGTTACAGGTGTTTGTTTAACCTGTTGATTTTGCTTAAAAGCCATTGGATTGTATGAAGAGAATCTATTTATATTCATATTTTTTCATCAATTAAACTGCGACACTTATACTAAAACAAAAGACAAAAATTAATTTACTGAATAATTTTATAATAAAAAATATGATAAGTCATAAGGTAAAGAGTAATATGAAATTGAATTTACAGATTCGATTTAAATTGGCATGGGTGACTTTTGTATTTGGATTTAAGTTTTAATTATGATTTGTAAACTTTTTTAAACTTTTCTTTGGGATTTATCAATCTTAATTTTTTAGCGACTTAATAAAATAAATCCATAGTCAGATTGTTATGATTGGATGTAAGAAGAGGTTTGAATAATGGTAAATTTGAATCCCGTTAGTTTTAAAGGGATATATGGAACGGTAAAAACAACTGATGGTAAAACTAAGAAGCTAGAGGACATTAAACCTGAATTAAAACAAGAAGGCAGTATTTTAACGATTGGGCCAGATTCAAAACTGATAATTGATGCCTTAAAAGGCTACAACTCAATCGAATCTGTTAAAATCACAAAAGTAGATAAGAACAGTACGCTTGTTCTTGATAATTCAAATGAAATAGTTCCTGATATTGAGATAGAAAATACTGATAATGCTTATGTTGACTTGCTGGGTAATTCAACAGCTAAAATAACAGGAACGGCTAAAGATAGTCAGATAAATGTTTCAGACAATTCAAAACTTAATGTTGAAAAGTCTTTAGATACTCATGTTTCTCAATTTGGCGGTGAGCTTAATATTGATACTTTGAGCAGTAATTATCCAATTCCTGAATATGATAAAAAACATACAATTAAGAAATATGCCTATAATAATCCTGTTGATGAAGATACAGTAAGAAGAGAAGGTGTAAATAGAGTAGAATCAACTATTAAAGATGCAAAAGAAGAGGTTAAGTTTGATACTGATTTTGCTAAAGGAAAATTAAGGGAATATTTAACTTCTCATAGTACAGTTGTTGTTTCCGGTGAAAATTCAATTGCTAATGTTAAAAATGCAGAAAACGGAACATTAATTCATCATGCAAATGAGAAATCAGAAGTAACTGTTAATAATCTTGAAAAAGGAAGTAAACTTATTGCTCCTGGTAGATATAGCGAAAAGAATATTGATATAAAAAAATTAATTGCTTCATTAACGGATAGACAGTTTGAAGATAGTATTAGAGATTTATGTAAAAAAGAAGCTAGACATACTCTTGGAAAAATGAATAATAGAAATGAAAAAGATCAATTAGTCAATGAAATGGTGGAGACAAGGCTTACAAAAGTTGAAGATCATAAACGAGTAAAAAAACAAAGATCGGAAGTTTCCATAAGTCAGGAAGAAGCTGGAATTATTATTGATTTTAACAGATTGGATCCTGCAAAATTCTCAAATGGAATGGACAATAATGAAGCATCTGAATACAAAAAAAATCACGTTAAAAATAATAATGGTGGTGAAATTATAAGCAATACTAAATATTCCTATCAACGAGTCGGTAATACTTATGATGATAGTGACGATAATGTAGATAGAAATTATTTTGCTTATCGAAATAAAAGAGATGCAGTGCAAGTAGATTCTTATAATCTTGAACCATTTACTAACAGGAGAGATTATGAGGAAAAATATAAAGCAGGATATGACGAACCTGTATAGTCTTAAATAGATAAAAATGCGAGTAATAAAACTCGCATTTTTTATACTAATTTAACTAATTTTTTGATAATATTTAAAATTTTTCAAAATAGAGTTAAGAACCACTATCCACAAGTGGTTTGCTTCTTTTCTCAAGAGTTACTTTGTGTGAAATTATTCAAGGAGTAAGAAGAGAAGCCAGTAGCGGGTAGATGCACTATCTTTTTGTTTTTGGTTACTTTTTATTTTTTAAAAAATAAAAAGTAACTCAATGGCTTTAGGCATAGAAATTTTCTTGTGTTAAGGGCTTTGAGAGCGGATGAAAGAAGTATTTTGTTGGATAGTTATATTAACATTATTGACCGAATAACTGTTTGAACTTATCTGATATTTTTTAATGTTTTGACATTAAGGGTTTTAGTCAAATTTTTTATTCGATGAATTCTGTTTATTGTCATAGCAGGGTTGTTGATTCATTATCAATGGTATGCTCGTTTCTATTCATAAACTTCATTGCTTCTATTGCCTTATAAGGCTCAAATCCTGCATCATATAAATTAAAGCATATTTATCGGCTTCATGTTCGATTTGTCTTGATACAGATAGTATTTCATCTTCTTTGTTTTGTTTGAAGTTTGTTAAATATTCTGTTTGAGCTTTATCATTTATGCTTTTTCGAGCTGTTTTCATAACTTTTTCCATACGTGATGAATATTTTAAATTATTATTAGCCAGCTCATGTGCTACTACAAAGGCTAATACTGAAATATTCCCTGCATAGCTGTCATATAAAACAGGATAAATTAGGAGTTACGCAAAATTGTTTAAGAGCTAACTCTATTGGATTGTAGCGATGCCTAAACCTAAATGAATCCTATAGCTAGTATTGCGACTACTACTGCATATATAAAACCATGGTTATTTATTCAAAAAACTAGAGTTATATTCTAAATTTTCATAAAAAACTCTAAAAATAATCTCTTTTTGAAGCAAAACTCATTATGGTTAATGGTCAAAGTACTCATTGTGAGATTCATTTAAGCACAGCTATTAAAATAAGACTTTATTTTCAGCAGTTTTGATACTTTGCGTAACTCCTGATTATTATTAAATTTCTATCTGAAGCCACAGCATTAAATTCATCATTTTTAACAGGCACATATATTCGCTATAGAATATTGTCAAGTTTATTTACACTAATAAGTCTTTCAGTTTTTCTATATAAAGTATAATTGTATTTATTTGATTCCGTTTCATATTTTTGATATAAATAAGTTTCTTTATTCTAATTTATTGTTTTTACTTGAGGTTTTAAAATTTTTTTTGGAGCAGTAATTATGTTATTTATAAACATTAAAGAAAATGCTAAAATTAATAAAAATCTCATTATTTTTTCCATAATTAACCATATTAATTATATAGGAAAAATTTAATATGATTCTGATTTTATTTAAGCCTATTTGTTTTAATTTTGTAATATATTAAATAGGTTGGAGCTTTAAAGGATTTAAGTATGAAAAAGTTTATTTTAGTCGGATTAATGTCCTTACTTTTTGTTAACTCATCTTTTGCTAATGAACCGTCTGCTCATGTTAAACAAATCAGTGCTGATGAAGCATTTAACCGTTTAATTGACGGAAATAAAAGATTTGTAAAATTAAAATTAATGCACCCTGATGAATCTAATAAAAGAAGACATGAGCTTGCCTCAGGGCAACATCCTATTGCTATAGTGTTAAGTTGTTCAGATTCAAGAGTTCCTCCTGAGTTATTATTTGATCAAGGTCTTGGTGATTTGTTCATAATAAGAGATGCAGGAAATGTTGCTGATGATGTGGTAATAGGAAGTCTTGAATATGCAGCGGGGCATTTAAATGTTCCTCTTGTAATTGTACTTGGACACGAAAAATGCGGAGCAGTTACAGCAGCAGTTGATGGACATGCCGACTCTGAACACATAGAAAAAATATTAGACCAGATTAAACCAGCTGTAATTACTGCAAAAAAAGAACAGGGTGATTTAATCGATAATACTGTAAGAGAAAATGTTAAATATGTAGTTGATGAAATTAAAAATTCAAATCCTGTATTAGCAAAAAAATATAAAAATGGTGAATTAAAAGTAGTTGGAGCATATTATCATCTTGAAGACGGTAAAGTTGAATTACTTAAATAAAAATCAAAATATAAATAGATCGCTGGTTATTTTATTTAAATATTTGCTCATTTGTGGCAAGGTTTTTAGGGTCTGCATTAAATAAGTCGGACTAAGCACAGTTAAAATAATTAAATCTGGATTTAATTGATCAATTTCGTCAATAGAATATACTGAATAATTTTTAAATGTAGGGGCTTTATTGTTTGCATTACCATCAATAAAGCCGACTACATTTAATTTTGAAAAATCAAACTTACCGAGTAATTTCTCGGCAAAAGCACCTGCACCATACAAACATATTTTTTTATCTTTATTTTTATCAACAAATTCATTGAATTTATCTTCAATTTCAATCGCTTCAAGTTTATTTTCTGTAACTTTATCTAAATGAAAGAAAATTAGCGGAATTTCTGCAATTTTTAAGTCTTGTTCCTGTAGTTTTTTATAAACAAAAAGAGCAGTTAATCGTTCCCCTAAAAATCCAAAAACTCTTTTATGAAATGGATCAGTAGAAATTTCTATCTTTTTTTCAACATTAAATAAAATGTTAAACAAAAACTCCATATATTCTTCAAATAAATCCCATTTCATAATAAAAATATTATATAAATGTATTTCATTTTGAGAATACAACTCTGTAGCTGTTTTACTATATTGTGGATAAAGTTCATTAATTGTTTCAATTAAAGCATCCCATTCTTTTTCCGGATGATAAAATTTATACTGCTGTTCGACCGTAAATCTTTCTAAATTAACTTTTTTGGGCAAAATAACATCGTATTTACTAATTAAATCAGTAATAAACTCGTTATTATTATATCCGTATTTATCAAAAACGGATTTATTTATATTTTTTTCAGTAAATAAGGCAGATTTATTATTAATTTTATTGAAAGCAAAATGCCTTCTGTAATGACAAAATCCTACATAATCGCTTTTGATATTATTTTTCCAAATGTTATACATTGCAGTAAGTTCACAATAGTTTGGATTTTTATTAGAAATATTTTCACCTTTATCATCAGAAAGCATCTGCAATTTTTTTGAAGAAACAGCACTTCCCGCCTGAATTGGGAAGATTAAATCATTTTGATAATCGCCAAAATCGTTATGGCAAACCGAATAAATTTTTACAGAAGTCAACAACGCTTTCCTCCAAACTATTTCGATTGAAGTTTAGCATATTAAAAATTAGCCTTCAAGTAAAATTACTATAAAATATAAACAAATAGAGATATACATTTCAAGCAGTATAGATTAAAATATATTGATAGATAAAAGTTAATAGGATGTCATCATGGCAGATAAAATTGACGAAAAAATAATTAATATATTTGCACGACATAAAAAACAATATCCTGATTTATGTGATGAAAAAATAGTCAGATGTGAAAACGGCTATTATTATGTATGTTTAAAAAAAGACGATCATGACCACTATTTTAATTCGGAAAAAATTCTGCAACAAAGAAAACACTGGTACTATATAGTTAAAGTTATGATTGAAACCAACGATAATCCGATTATCCACAATTATAAAGTAGCAGGCGATAAAATTAACGAGTTTTTAGCCTTATACCTCACAAATCAACGTGAAGGAATAATAGTGGAAATTGACAAATATGGATACGATGAACCTGCTTGAGCAGGTTCTTTTTGTTTTCATTTAATTGCAACCCTTGAGTGGGTAAAGTAAACAACGGTATTTTATAGGAGACCTGACAATGAAAAAGATTAAAGCGGCATTCTTTGATATTAGAGAATTTGAAGTAAAACATATAGATGAAGTGAGTGCAGATTATTTAGAATTAGTGAAAATTAATGAACCATTTCAAAATGAATTTGATAACAGATTAGATGATATTAAAGATATTGAAATTTTATCGGTATTTACCACCTCAACGGTTATAGCGGACTCATTAAAAAAACTCCCGAATTTAAAATTAATAATTACTCGTTCAACAGGTTTTAATCATATTGACAGTGATTATTGTAAACAAAATAATATAATCCTGGCTAATGTAGCAGGTTACGGAGAAACGACAGTTGCAGAATTTGCATTTGGGTTACTTTTAACTGTAATGAGAAAAATAACTCATGCTTATAATTCATTACAAAAAAGAGTGATTAATATTCATGGATTTATGGGAAATGATTTATTTGGTAAAACTATCGGTGTCATTGGAACAGGTGCGATAGGTAGTCATTTTATACAAATATCCAAAGGTTTCGGGATGAATGTTATAGCTTCTGATCCTTATCCAAAGCAGGCATTAGTTGATAAATTTGATGTAAAGTATGTATCACTTGAAGAACTATATAAGCAATCTGATATTATAAGTGTTCATTGCCCAGGGACTAAAGAAAATCATCATTTATTGAGCAATGATCAATTTGATCAGATGAAAGAAGGCGTAATTATAATTAATACTGCAAGAGGTGAGCTTATAGATACAGATGCTTTGTATAAAGCCGTTACCGCAGGAAAAATTGGCGGAGCAGGTTTAGATGTACTTGAATGTGAAGATATTCTTATGCAGGAAGATAAATATTTATTAAAAATAGATTGTATTAAAGAAGATTGCCTGAGAAAAACTTTATTGAATCATAAGCTGTTAGAGCTTGATAATGTTGTAATAACTCCACACGTTGCTTATGACACAATAGAAGCGGTGAACAGAATTCTTGATAAAACATATGCAACAATAGATAAATTTTATAAAGGTGAGGAAATTAAATCTGTCTATTAATTATAAATAAATCTATTTATGAACTAAAACTTTTAACGTGTATTTTTTTTGTGATATAAAAAATGTACACGTTAAATTAGTATAGTAATAGGAAATAGTATGAATAATCTAAATCTTTCTCATCAAACACAACACAATACCGCTTTTCAAGGTGGAATTAAACTACCAAAAAAAGCAATAGCAACTGCTACAGCTGTTATGCTTAATTTGCCTTCAGCAGGAGTTGCTATTGCAGAAAAAGCTCCGAAGGCTGATATATGTGAATTAGGCGGAAAAATTGTTAATGTAGTTCCTGCTTCTAATAGAGGATTTTTCACAAATGTTGCAGAAAAAATCAGGTTAATTCAAGTAGATGCAGAATTGAGAAGACAAGAAACTAAGGCAGAGGCATGTCTTAAAAAGAACTCGCAAGAACTTCAGCAAATACAAAAAGTTTTAGATGATCAAATCAAAAAAGCTTTTAAATCGCATGGTTAATTTAAGATTTTGATAAAAATATTTTACACACTAAAAAACTCCTTATTTCAAAATAAGGAGTTTTTTAAATTTAAAGGATTAAAGCCTATCTTGCAGGTAATGTACCATTATTTACATGAGCTGTAAGTCTTGATTTTTTTCTTGCAACTGTATTTTTGTGCATAACACCTTTAGAAACTGCTTTATCTAAATATTTGTAAGCGTTGTTTAAAGCTGCTGTGATAACTTCTTTTTCGCTGTTAGCTTTAATAGCATCTAAAACTTTTTTAACTGCTGTTTTAACTGAAGATCTAACTGCGATGTTTTTTAGTCTGTTACGCTCTGTAACTAAAACTCTTTTCTTTGCTGATTTAATATTAGCCAATTTTATTAACTCCTGTGATGTTTTACTATTTAAACACTTTTTGAGGATATGGATGAGACACCATGAAATTATATTACATAAACTGTTAAAGTAAACCTGATTATTAAAATTAATAATAAAACTTAAACAAACTCAAAATACTTATTTTTAAAACTTTATAGCCAAAAAATTTATTATTAGATATACTATATTAATGAAATTAGGCGATAAAAATACATTTATTACATAATTAAGGCAGTTTAACAGGTATGATTAAAAAGATAAGAAATTTTAGCATTATTGCACATATTGACCACGGCAAATCAACTCTTGCCGATAGACTTTTAGAAAAGACAAAAACCATCGCTCAAAGAGATATGCAGAATCAACTTCTTGATTCAATGGATATTGAAAGAGAAAGAGGTATTACAATTAAGCTGCAGGCAGCTAGAATGAAATATACAGCTAATGATGGCGAAGAATATATTTTAAATTTAATCGATACTCCGGGGCACGTTGATTTCAGTTACGAAGTATCAAGAAGTCTTGCAGCTTGCGAAGGCGCATTGCTTGTAGTCGATGCAACTCAGGGTGTAGAGGCTCAAACGCTGGCTAATGTCTATCTTGCTATTGAAAATGATCTTGAAATCATTCCTGTTATTAATAAAATTGACCTTCCAAGCGCTGATCCCGAAAGAGTTAAAAAAGAAATAGAAGATTTAATCGGAATAGATACATCAAATGCTGTTTTGGTTTCTGCTAAATCGGGTATCGGTATTGAAGACGTACTTGAATCAATTGTTGAATATGTTCCTGCTCCTGAAGACACTTCTGAAAAACCTTTAAGAGCATTAGTCTTTGACAGTTATTACGATGCTTATCTTGGAACAATCGTATTCTTTAAGGTAATGGACGGAAGTATTAAAGAGGGCGATCAGGTTACCTTCATGGCAAACAATAAAACCTATGATATTACTGAAATGGGTTATATGACCCCTGTCAGAATACCGTCTAAAGAAATCAGAACAGGTGAAGTAGGCTATTTGGCTGCGTCAATCAAGGATGTTTGCCAGCTTGTCGGTGATACTATTACCTTGAAAAATAACCCAGCCGAAGAGGCTTTACCGGGTTATAAAAAAGCTGTCCCTATGGTTTTCAGCGGTTTATATCCTGTTGATAACGATCAGTATCATGATTTAAAAGAAGCTCTTGAAAAGTTGAAATTAAGTGATTCAAGTATTACCTTTGAGCCTGAAACCTCACAGGCATTAGGTTTTGGCTTTAGATGCGGATTTCTTGGCTTGCTCCACATGGAAATTGCTCAAGAAAGAATCGAGAGAGAATATAATATCGGGCTTGTCACAACTGCGCCGAGTGTAGTTTATAAAGTTCATAAAACATCGGGTGAAGTTATAAATGTTGATAACCCTGCAAATTTGCCTTCCCCTCAATTTATTGACGATATTGAAGAACCGTTTGTAAAAGTAAACATAATTACAAGTAATGATTTTGTCGGCTCATTGATGGATTTGGCGCAAACTAGAAGAGGTATTTTTATCAATATGAAATATATTGATACGACAAGAGTGAATATTGAATATGAAATGCCACTTAGTGAATTGATTACTGACTTTTATGACCAATTGAAATCACGTTCAAAAGGTTATGCAAGTATGGATTATGAATTTTCAGAATATAAAATATCCAAACTTGTTAAACTTGATATTCTACTTGCAGGTGATGTTGCAGATGCCCTAAGTGTAATTGTACACAAGGACAATGCTTCTTTTGTCGGACATAGGTTAACTAATAAGTTAAAGGACCTTATTCCGCGCCAAATGTTTGATGTTCCAATTCAAGCTGCCATAGGCGGTAAAATTGTCGCTAGAACCAACATAAGAGCGATGAGAAAAAACGTATTAGATAAATGCTATGGTGGTGATATCACAAGAAAGAAAAAGCTTCTTGAAAAGCAAAAAGCCGGTAAAAAGAGAATGAAAGCCATCGGTAAGGTTGACATTCCACAAGAAGCGTTCATGGCTGTACTTAGTTTAGAGGAGTAAGTTACTTATGCACAACAACGATGTCTTAGTTATGATACTTGCGGGCGGTGAAGGAAAAAGACTGAATCCGCTGACTCGAGATAGGGCAAAACCCGCAGTGCCCTTTGGTGGAAGGTATCGTATTATAGACTTTGTGCTGAATAACTTTGTTAATTCAGGATTTTACAAAATCAAAATAATGACTCAGTATAAATCCGACTCTTTAAACAAGCACGTTGCCAGAGGTTGGTATGTATCACCGTTTTTAGATCAATATATTGATCTAGTTCCTGCTCAAATGAGAAAAGGTTGCCAATGGTATACAGGAACTGCTGATGCAATTTATCAGAACATTAATATAATATATGATGAAAATCCTGAATATGTTTGCGTGTTCGGTGGTGATCATGTATTTAAAATGGACGTAAGACAAATGCTTGAGTTTCATAAGGAAAAACAGGCAGAGCTTACGATTTCTGCAATACCTGTCCCAATCTCAGAAGCGCATGAATTTGGAATCATTGAAGTTGATGAGAACTGGAAGTTAATAGGATTTGAGGAAAAACCGACTAATCCGAAGCCAATTCCGGGAAGGCCTGATTATGCGTTAGTTTCAATGGGTAATTATATTTTTAACAAAGAAACTATAGTTAGTGAGCTTGAATCAGATGCAATCAAAATAAACTCCAATCATGATTTTGGAAAAGATATTATTAATAATGTACTTGTTAGAAATAGTGCATATGTATATGACTTTTCACAAAATACTATTCCCGGTGAAACAGGCTCTGTTAAGGGTTATTGGAAAGATGTAGGAAATATAGATGCTTATTGGCAAGCAAATATGGATTTATTATCCGCAAATCCCGAATTTAACCTTTACAACAAGAATTGGAACTTAAGAACATTTAATTATAATTTTCCTCCCGCTAAATTCATTTGGGAAGAAAATGAAAGAGTTGGTATGGCAACTAATTCATTAGTTTCGGAAGGTTGTATTATAAGTGGTGCGCAGATAAGTAGATGTGTTCTTTCTCCTAATGTAAGAATAAACAGTTATTCTCATATTAGAGAGTCTATTTTAATGGAAGATGTTGTAATTGGTCGTTATGCAGAAATTCAAAAAGCTATTATCGATAAAAATGTCAACATACCTCCATATACTAAAATCGGCTATAATAGAGAAGAAGACATCGCAAGAGGTTTTTATGTCAGTGAAAGCGGCGTAACCGTCGTACCAAAAGGAGCCATTTTATGAAAAGAAAATTAATCTTTATTTCAATAATACTAGCTTTTTTACTTGTAAATGTTATTACACTTTCATTCGGAAAAAATGATTTATCTATTACTGCCTGTGCTGCTCAATCTTATGCTAAATCAGTAAGTTACAATGATGCTGTTAAACTTAATAAGCCAGTTGTAGTTACTTTTTATGCCGATTGGTGCGGTTATTGTAGAAGATTTATACCTATTCATGAAGACTTAGCAAGTGAATTTGCATCAAAATACACCTTTGTAAATGTGAATGTTGATGCACCGGAAAATCAACAGGTTGTTAAATCATTTAATGTAAGATCTTATCCTTCGTTGTTTCTCGTAAATCCAAAAACAGGCGAAAAACAATTTATTAATCAAAGATATTACATTGATAAAGCTCAAATGGAAAAAGAATTTAATAAATTTTTAAAATAATTTATTAATCTCAGCTAAAAGCCGCTTTTATCATAAAGCGGCTTTTATAAATTACACTAAAAGTATGTTTAGAAATTTTTGTTATAATAATATAATTCTTGTTGAATAGTAGTGTTTATTTGGATAATTGTAAATGAACTGCCCGCAATGTAATATTAGTAACTCAGATAATGCAGTTAAATGTGAAAACTGTGGTAATAAGCTAAAAATAGCATGCCCAAAGTGTAAGGTTATTAATAATATTAATGCCGTTAAATGCACTAATTGCTCTTTTAGGTTGATTTATCCTTGTCCTTCCTGCAAAAAACCTTACCAGATAAGTGCTAAACAATGTTCTACTTGTGGTTTTGAGGTGCTTAAAGCTTGCCCTGAATGTAAGGCGATGAATCTTTATACTAAAATTAAGTGTAATAAATGCGGATTTAATTTATGTGAAGATCAGCCTATAGTACAAGAAGTTCAACCTAGTTCCAGCGTAGAACCTATTCAAGAATATCCAATTTTGACCGCAGAACTTATAAATATCTTATCTATAAAAGATAAAGTTAAAAATCCTGTAGTCTTGACTAAAATTTTAAATGGTTTTTATAAAATAATAGGACTTAATGCTGATATTTCAGGTTCTACTGCTAAAAAAATCAAAGAAAATATTGTATCTTTTAGTTTTAATGATTATGGTGATGGAGAAACCTCTTCAATTAGTGCTGTTTATACTGCTATTAAAATCCTTTCCGATATAAAAGAATATAATTATAAAATTAAAGATAAAGTTAAATTATCTTTAAAGATAAAAATTGGCATTTCTATGCAAAATATCATGGATAAATCTGATTATTCACAGATAGAAAGAAGTTTAGCTTCTTTTGAAGATATAATCATCGATAGAAAAATTTATAATAGTGTCTATGAGTCTTTTGAATTTGATGCAATCAAAGGAGCAGACGGACAATATTATTATAAATTAAAACAACTTGATGACATTAGTGTTGAAGGTTCTCAAGATTTGCCTCATGAAGAAGCCACTCCTTTAATTATTGAGAATGAGCCGATAATTGAAAATCAACAAGAGCAGGTTTCTTTAGAAGAACCTGTTGAAGAAGTTCCATATGAGGAAATCACCTTACAAGAATATAATGAGCAAGCTCCTGTTAATGACATAATAGAAGAGGAAAATGTTCAACAGGTAGAAGAACTAATTCAACCGCAAGCTGAACAATTACCAGTTGAGTCATCAAATGAAAAAGAGCTTAATCAAGAAAAGACTTTTAATTTCTTATCCAATATTATTCAAAAAGCAGATAATGGCTTTATTATTCAACTTACTGCCCAAAATGGTGCAGGAAAATCTTCAATTGTTAATTCTGTAAGAAATTCCTTAACACAGGAAAAAATCTTATGGCTAACAGGTCAATGCCAACCGTTTAATCAAATTGTTCCTTTTGGATTAATGAAAGATCTCTTTAAAAATCTATTTAATTTGCCAAGTCAGATAATCAATATTGAAGAAGCAAAGAAAAGTATTAATCATACCATTCAAAATATAATGGAAATTGATAATAAAGCAATTGAGCATAGTATAGCTAAGCTTGTTTTATCTGATAATATTGTCGAACGAACAGATATAAATGCGAATCTATATGAAGTCTATAATACTATCGAGTCAATCTTTAACGTAATATCTAATAAATTAAAATGCGTATTAATCATTGAAGACTTTGAATATATTGATAAATCTTCGTTGGATTGTCTTAAATTCCTTATCGGTCGTGGTCTTTTAAATAACAAGTTTCATATAATAATTAATCAAGTTCCTGAAGTTAACGCTAAAGATCAATTAATGAATATGGGAATTGATAATAGAATTTTCACTATTAAATTATTACCTTTACAACCCGATGAAACTTTACAGACAATGATGTCTATGCTTAACGGGCAAGATATTATCCCTACAAAACTAAAAAATAAAATTATAGAAAAAGCTAAAGGCATACCGCTATATGTTGAGCAAGTATTTTGGATTTTATATAATTCAGGTGCAATTGTAAGAGATGGGGAAGCCTATAAATTTAACCCCGAAGCCTCTGCAATTGATATTCCCGAAACAATAGAAGAATTGATTCAATTAAGAATAGGACAAATTCACTCTTTATCGGCAAGTGCTTTTAATATTTTAACTATGTCCAGTATTTTGGGTTATAAATTTATACCTGTTATAGCTCAAAATATTACTAATATGAAAGCTGAAGAATTCTCTCATATTCTTCAAACTCTTGGAACAATGGGTATTTTCGTACAAGCGGATAAATTAAATATAAGTTTCAAGCATAAGTTAATTTGGGATGCTTGTTATCAAACCTTATTGACATTACCGCAAAAAAGCGAGTATTTTACTCAAGCTTATAATATCTTAAAAAATTATACAAAAACTTCAAGTGCAATGTTAGCATTGATTGCTGAAAGTTCAAATAATAATCGTGAAGCTTTAAATCAATGGGGCGGAGCATCACAGGAGTCTATCGTGCTTGGTGATTCTGAAACCTTTACTAAGGCACAGCAAAGAGCATTATCTTTAATTGACATGACTGATATTCCAGAAAAAGAAGCTATAAAAAACAATATTTATGAACAACTTGGTGTTATTAATTTTGAAATTAATCCTCAAGAAGCAACTACATACCTTTCAAATGCTATAATTCAAGGAGAAAAAGACAATAATATTCCTAAAATTATTGAGTTATCAGGTTATCTAGCAAAAAGTTGTGAAATTATTGGAAATTATGCAGGTTCTGTAGAGTGTTCAGATAAAGCATTAGCTTTATTGAATAAAGATCAAATGCCTCTGGATTATGCATTATTAAATTATTCAAAGATTGAACCTCTTGTAAATCTTGGAAAACTTGAAGAAGCTATAATTTTAACTTCGCATGATGTTTTACCAATTTTACATCAGGCTTTTGAAAACAAAAGTACAATATCAGGACTGTCAATGAGTGAATTGACCTATATAATGCTTGAGTCTGAATTATTGTTAGGTAAAGCCTTAGTCTATCAAGGTAATAAAAATGCTTTAAATGTGCTTCAATCAACAGCTTCAAAGGCAGTTGAGCTGGAGGTCGTTGATATTGAAGTTCAAGCTAGATTATTTGAGGCTATTTATAAAACAATTCAAGGCGATACTAAATCAAGCAACGCTATGCTTGAGTATTTAAAAACAATTATTCCAAAAGTTAAAAATAAAAATACGATTAAAATTTATTGGGGTGCAGCTAATTTATTACTGCAATTCATTGAAGGAAATGCTAATGAAGCCAGTAATATTGCCTTTACTCTCTTGACAATGGCACAAGAGCAAAAAGATTATAATATTGAGGCTTTAGCTAAATTCATGATCGGCAAACTCTTAAAAGATGCAAGAAATTATGAAAATGCTAATACTATGTTTAATGATACTATTCAATATTGTTCAGAACACAAGCTGGCAACAGGTGCATTAATGGGCTGGTATTTAATTGCAGAATCTAAGTTGACACTTGGTGATCTTGATAATGCACTTGAAATTGCTACTAAGGCTCTTGATGTTGCTACTAAATCAAATATTAATAACCATTTATTCAAAGTATTACTCAATAAAGTTATGTCTGAAGTTTATATTTTAAAAGGCGATTTTGAAAATTCTAAAATGTATATTGAGCAAGCAATTGAGCTGGCTACGCACATGGAGCTTTTCTTCTTGATCTCAAAGCTATATATGGCTTATGGTAAGACTTATCAGGAATATGCTATTTCATCAGAGCATAATAGGCAAAACTTTGTTCATAATGCCCATTCTTTGTATATTACAGCACTACAAACAGCTGAAAGAATTGATAATGAGCAGCTGATTGCGCAGGTTAATAAAGAAATTATTGATTTAGAAACCTTCTGCCAATTGTCCGGGATTCAGATTTCATAATTAAAAGTTATGAAATCTTTATTTAAACCTTACTGGTCAGCATCTTTAGGCTGAACTGTAACAACTTTGTTGACTGTCTTTTCAACAGCAGGAGTTTCTTTCAGCTTAATTGCTAAAGTATCAGGGCTGTCCCATCTCAAGTCTATATAGTCAATTTCTTGTTTTATTGATAAGGCTTTCTCTATAACAGGGCCTATTCTCTTTGTTCTTTTGAAAATACTTCTATTAAGCTGTCCTAGTCTTAGTCTTACTCCGCTTAATTGGGCATAGCACTCATCAGGATTTCTTATATCAAGATATAAAAGATCTTGTCCTGATTCTTGCTTGATGATTTCGGATAATTTAATAAGATATTTTAAATGATCTGGTGTCCATTTTTTGTATTCGCCATAGGTTAATACGGTATAAAGTTTATATTTTGGTGCAAGCGGTAAAAATTCACGTGTTGTTATGCTTGCATCTTCATTAAATACAGCAACAGGTCTGACTTTTGGTGATGGCGAAATTTCCAGTAAAGGTGTTTTTTCATCAATAACAATATTTAACCTTGCAGGAAACCAAAATCTTCTTATATAGACGTTTTTAATAGGTGTTAACGCTCTGATCTGTTTTTCAAGACGTCTTGTATTTAATAAATAAATAGGAGTTTTATCTACTTTTACATTTTTTAATTGAGAAATTATTTTATCTGTTGGTACAATTTCATTTCCTTCAATTGTTAAAGCAGCATTTGGATATTTATCAAATATTGTTTTACTTAAATACCATTGATGTAAATGACCGATAAAGAAAAATAACCATATTATAACAATAAAAGAAATTACTCTGGCAAGTGAACGCATTCTTATCAGTCTAATTTGCCACCTTTTCATTTCTCTTTTTGTTTTCATATATTTTAGGCGTCGTTGATGGCGAACCAAATTAATTTGAGAGTCATCAATAACAATATTCTTATCGATGTCTGCTTTTCTTTTTTTAATTTTTGCTTTCGCAGCTTTTTTACGACTCATCACCAAAACCTATAATACGTTTTATTTATTTACTGCTGCACTATTAAGGATAATGTTAACCAAAGCATCATACTCTATTCCCATTGCCTTTGATTGTGCAGGGAGATCGCTTAAATCTGTCATTCCCGGAATTGTATTTATTTCGAGAACATAAGGATTATTTGACTCATCTAACATAAAGTCTACTCTACTCATGCCAAAAGCACCAACTGCTTTATGTGAATTTACTGCAATTTCCTGAATTTTTTTTGTTATTTCTTCAGAAATTTGAGCAGGTAATATAAATTCAGTCATTCCTTCTGTATATTTTGCTTCATAATCATACCATTCTGTTTTTGTTCTGAATTCAAGAATAGGAGTTGCAAAAGTTTTTGAATTAAAGTCAAGCACGCCTACTGTCATTGATTTTCCTTGAACAAAATATTCCAGCATAACAAATCTATCGTATTCAAAAGCAACTTTTAAAGCTTCATCAAGTTCACTTCTGTCGTTTACTTTTGACATTCCGATGCTTGAGCCTTCTGAAGCAGGTTTTACCATAACAGGGAATTTAACATTTGTTACTAAATCTTTACAATCTTGATTTCTTTCGAGCATCACAGAGTCAATTATAGGAATACCTTGGGTTTTCAGCACACGTTTTGTGTAGTCTTTACTCATTGATATTGAACTTGCTCTAACTCCGCTTCCTGTGTATGGAATATTAAGTATTTCTAATAAACCTTGAATGCTACCGTCTTCACCGTATTTTCCATGTAACGCAAGATAGGCCACTTCAATATTTTTTTCAAGTAATACATTCGCAATATTTTTATTCACATCAATAAGCTCAGCGTTTTTATAGCCTAATCGGTGCATTGCGGCAATACAATTCTTTCCTGAACGAAGAGAAACTTCTCTTTCACTGGACATTCCACCGCATAATACTGCTATTTTTGAGTCTTTATCTATTTGTGAGCTGAAATAGTTTTCCATATTGTTTCTTCTTCCTGCGTAAATTCTCCGACATTTCTTACTTCTGCAATTAATTCATATCCGTATGCGTTTTTGACTTCGTTAAACATTCTAAACATGAGCCTTGCTATGTCTAATGATGAGGCATTTCCTCTATTAGTAACAAAATTGCCATGTTTATCGGAAATAATTGCATCTCCTTCTGACCATGAACCTCTTGCTCCCAGCTCTTGAAGTAATTTTGCAGTATAAACTCCTTCTTTAGGATTTCTGAAGGTGCTTCCAGCGTTTGCTTCAGTTATTGGAGGGTGATTTTTTTGTCTATATTCGACATGAAAGGTCATAAGGTCCTGTATTTTTGTTTTATCTTCTTTGTTTAATTTAAAATATGCTTTTAAAACCAAATGTTTTCCGTTTACTGCAAAAGAGCCTCTATAATCCAGTTTCAGTTCTTCTTTCGTCAAATGGGCAATTTCACATGTTTCAATGTCTAATACATCCGCACCTGTTATGAAGTCCTTTATTGCCTGACCATGAGCGGATGAATTCATAATAACTGCTCCACCAAGAGAGCCAGGGATTCCAATAAGAAATTCTAACCCTGTAAAACCAGCTTCAAATACAAGTTTTGCTACTTTTGCCGATTTTAATCCTGAGCTGAAACTGACATTTCCGTCTTTGTTGATTGTATACTCGCTTAATCCTGTTGTAAAAATTACTCCGCCGCAAATACCTTTTGATGAAACTAAAAGATTAGAACCTGCACCGATAATTGTGCATTTTAACTTATTTGCTTTTAAATAACTTATTACTTCCAGTAGTTCTTCAACAGTTGCAGGGAAAAATGCTATTTCCGCATTACCGCCAATTTTAAAAGTTGTATGGCTTGCTACGTTGTAATCTTCAATATATTTACATTTTACGTTGATTTTTGTGTTCATTAGAAGCATTTTTCCATCATTAAGTGACCAAGTTTTGTTATATTTCCTGCACCCATTGAAATTAGCAGATCATTTTCTTCTAAATCAACAAAGACAATATTAGAAATTCTTTCTATTGAGCCGGATACATATCTGATATTAGGGTGATTTGAATGTTCCACAAGATTTTCTGACGAAATATTCTCACGAGGCGCTTCACCTGCTGAATAAACATCACAAATATAAACAACATCAGCATCATCAAAAGAAGCAACAAATTCATCCCAGAAATTTTCAAGCCTTGAGTATCTATGCGGTTGAAATACAGCTATAACTCTTCCTGATTTTGTTGTTTTGGTTATTTCTTTTGCTGCGCTTAAAGTTGCTTTAATTTCAGTTGGGTGGTGAGCGTAGTCATCAATGATTTTTGCTCCGTTAATTTCCCCTAAAATCTGAAATCTACGCTTCATTCCTGTGAATTTTGTCAAAGCTTTAGTTACTTCGCTGAATTCTAATCCGTTTTCAACAGCTGCCGCAATTACTGATAATGCATTTGAAATATTGTGTATACCTGGAACGGTAAGTTTTAATTCTCCAAGATATTCGTCATTTTTATAAACTTTACAGGTATTGTTAAAGCCGCTTAATTTTATATCTGTACCTCTGTATTTAGCTTTAGAATGGAGTTCACTTTTTTCGTCTATGCTGTATAAAATAGCTTTATCTTTTGCAATTCTGTTTAATAATTGCAAATTTCCAGGACAATCAACGTTAAGAATAAGTTTTTGACCGTCTTTAAGTTTATTTGTATAGCATTCAAATGTAGAAATAACTTGTTCAAGTCCATCTGTATAGTGATCAGGGTGATCATGTTCTAAATTCGTTACTATTGTGTAGTCTGGAGTATAAAATTCTATTGTTCCATCGCTTTCATCAAGTTCTGCAATAAAATAATTCCCATTTCCGTATTTCGCATTGGTATTCATAAATGGAATTATTCCACCAACAACAACAGAGGGGGTTTTTTCACATTCTTCAAAAGCAAATGATGCCATACCAGAGGTTGTAGTCTTTCCATGAGTACCTGCCGCACCGATAGAAACTTGATTAACTCCTTCGTTAAGTCCTAACCCTTCCATTAATGCTGCTAAGAGCTGAGAACGATGGTATATCGGTAAGTTTTTGTTTAAGGCTTCCACGTATTCTGGATTGTCTGTTTTGATTGCTGAAGATGCAATTATGATGGAAGCATCACCTATATTTTGAGGATGATGTCCAATAAATACTGTTCCTCCAAGTTTTGTTGTCGCATTTGCATATTTGCTGTCTGCAATATCAGAGCCGCTTACTCTAAATCCCAATTCCAGTAAAAACTTTGCTAATCCGCTCATTCCAATACCACCAAGGCCGATAAAGTGAAACTTGGTTGATTTTGGTAGATTAACTGCTAATTTAAGCTCTTTCTCAATAGGGATTTTCTGATTATGCATTTTCTCAACAACATCCTTCTTTTTTATTAAAACCTCTTACAGAATATTATAGTATTTAAAGATTTTTTGAGCATTAATTTTATTTAGTTTTTAGTCAACATTAATATATACTAATCGGGGGAATTTATGTGAAAATCCTTATATAATAGCTATTACAAAGTGTTTTTACATAAAACTAAGCTGTATATTTCATGTCTGCAAGAAGTCATCTTGTAAAAAATTGTAAATATTAATTCTTTATTCTCTTTATTTTGGCATGAAAACGATTGTTTTTTACTTATTAAAATAATAAAGAACATAATCGTGGGTTCAGTAATGGAAGGATTAAAGATTGTTAAATACTTCAAATTACTCGCATAATTTAACAGCTTTTAATAGACAGCAAAATCCGATAGAAAATAATAAACTTGCATTTGGGTGCAGGATTATGGGCATGATTAAAGCTGAAGAACCAACCGTTGAAGATGATATAGTCAGAAAAGAATGTCTTGAAACCAATAAAGAATCTCTAAAAGCTCAAAGCACTCCGCAAGGAAATATTCAAAGAAACGGAATAAAAGAAGCATATAATGTTGAGGATTATTTTAAAATTTATTCTCAGCGTGGCAATCCTGACGGTTGGGGTGTTTCTGCGCATTTCAGGAATTATCATGTTCCATTTATAAAGAAAAGCAAAGATTGTGCGGCTACTGATGCTAATTATGATAAAACTATTAATGATTTAATTGCTAAGCATCCAAAAGTAATCCTTGCTCATATTCGTTTGGCTTCTCCTGAATGTAAGCCTGTTTCAGAAAAAAATGCTCATCCGTTTTCTTATAAAGATTGGAGTTTTGAGCATAATGGTTTTATGGGCGGAGCATTGAAGCCTGAAATTCAAGATAAAATTAAAGGTTCATATTATTTACTGCTTGGCGACAGACCAAAAGGAAATACTGATTCTGAATCGACTTTTTATTACTTTATGGGCAAATTGAAAGAGCAACATGGCTCAACCGATACGTCTAAAATTGGCATAGAAAAAACTAAACAGACTTTTGCAGACACCCTTGTTGAGTTGTTCGATAAAACTGATTTAAAAACATGGGATTTAGACGGAAGTGTTATGAATGTTAAAGGCAAGCTCGATCTCTCTCCGGCATGTAACATCATTTCATCTGACGGTAATATGATTATGGCTTTCAGAAAAGGCCATGAACTTTATCTGGGCGAATATACAAACTTAAAGGGCGAACATCAATATATAGTTTCATCAGAAACTGTACAGCCTGAAAATCCGAGAGAAAGAATACATTGGGGTGAAATCCCTGATGGGCATATGGTTGTAGTTGCTAAAAACGAAAAAGGTGTTTTACAACCTGAATTTACACCTCTTTCCTATTTGGTTCAAAATTATGACAAAATAAGAGATAAGAAGAAAGTAAAGTAATCAGTAATAAAGCTATTTCAATGTCTTTACTTTAGTTTTGATTTATATTAAGTTGAAACAATTATTTTAGTAGTAATTGAGGTTATTGTTGTGACTAATATAAGAAGCTGTTTGGTTAAAAATGAAACAAAATCAGTAAAATAGAGTCTATAA
>JBAXKC010000030.1:0-29461 GCA_037137535.1 bacterium
AAATTTCTCTAATCTCTCAAAATTAAGGTTTACACAAAAGTTGTTACGGAATCGAACGGCTCGTTTTTTGCTCAAAATTATGATTTTCTTAATCTATATGTACACCATAGTTTTTGGCTAATTCGCCTAATCCACCTTGATAACCTTGGCCTACAGCTCTAAATTTCCATTCCCCATTATAGCGATATACATCGCCAAATATCATTGCAGTATCAATACTTGCGTCTTCAGAAAGGTCAAAACGAGCAATTTCTTTGTTGTCATCTTGATTAACAATACGAACATAAGCAGAAACAACCATTCCAAATGTTTGACTACGTTCTTCAGCTTCAAAGATAGTAACTGTAAAAGAGAGCTTTTCAATATCAGCTGGTACTTTTTCTAAATTGACTTTTATTACTTCATCGTCTCCATCTCCAGCTCCTGTTCTGTTGTCACCCATATGTTCAATTGAAGCACATGTAGATTTTAAATTATTATAAAAAATAAAATCACTATCAGAACGGACTTTACCATTATTTGTTAATAAGAAAGCACTTGCATCAAGATCAAAATCCTCTCCAGAAGTAGCCCTTGCATCCCATCCGAGAGATACATAAATATGTTTTAACCCTGGAACTGCTTTTGATAAAGAAACGTTTTCACCTTTTTTTAATGATACACTCATTTTATTTTCCTCATAAATTAAAATAGTTCTTACAAATAAGGGCTCATAGCCGGCATTATATCTTGGAATGTTCTACCATCGGCTGACTCTCCAATCGCATGAATTTTCCATTCATTATCGTGGCGATAAATTTTTGCCATAATCATTGCGGTATGATTTCCATTACAGTTTAAATTATATTTTGCTATTTCTTTGTTATTCACAGCGTTTATAATTCTACAATAAGCATTTTCAACCTTATTAAAGGATTGTCCTGTAAAATTATTTACTACAAACATTAAAGTATTCACTGTTGCAGGAATAGCACTTAGATTTACAATAATTTGCTCATCATCTCCATCACCATCTCCTGTTCTATTATCACCTGTATGGATAATGCTACCATCATGGCTCTTTAATTGTTTGAACCAAACAGCATCAGTCATATGATTTGCTTCATCAAAAAGAATGCAGGATGCATCTAAATCAATACTTCCTCCAGTATCTCCAAATAAAAAACCTAATACGCCTCCTGTTTTCTTTGCATCCCATCCAATACCCATTACAACTTTTGTCAAAGAGTCTCCAGATTCTTTTTTTAATGAAATTCTTTGTCCTTTTTGTAAACTTACTGACATATTAAAATCCTCTTATACTAATTCTTCTAACAATTCATCTGCCATATCAGGGTTTAATTTTCTATACGATACAGATGATGCAAATGAAGCTCCAATAAAGCCAACGCCAATAAGTCCTGTTATAACTTCTGAAACTTCGCCAATCGTCGTATACATCATAATTAATGCTAAAGCGCCAATAGCCCAATGAGCACCATGTTCAAGATATATATATTTTTGTAGTGTTTTCTTTTCAACTAACATTATGGTTAATGACCTTACAAACATAGCTCCCATTCCAAGACCTATGGAAATAATAATAATGCTACTGCTTATAGCAAATGCTCCCATTACTCCATCAAAGGAGAAAGATGCATCAATTAACTCTAAATACAGGAAACTAATAAATCCCGCATATTTAACGCCATTAACTAGCTGTTTGGCTGCGCCATTTCCTTCTTCATTACTTTCAATTAAACCACTAACTCCATCAACTAATAAGAATAAAATTAAGCCACTAATTCCAGCTAAAACGACTGGTAATTTTTCAGCTGAATTTACGAAGTTTTGAGTTATATACAATGCTGATAGAGCAAGTATAATTTGAACTCCTTCAAGCTTACCTAGTTTAGCAAGCTTCTCTTCAAGTATTTTAATCCAGTGGATATCTTTTGCTTCATCAAGTATAAATGATAAAAAAATCATAAGCAGGAACATTCCACCAAATGCAGCAATGGTAGCATGTGTACTTTGTAAATAATGAGCATATTGCATAGGGTGTTTAAGAGCAAGAAGTGTAACTTTTATCACTCCAATACCTGTAAAAGCAGAAACAATAATGATAGGGAACAGTAATCTCATTCCAAACACAGCAATCAACATACCCCACGTTAAAAAGCGTTGTTGCCATACTTCAGGCATGGTTTGTAGCTTTACAGCATTGACAACCGCATTATCAAAAGACAAGCTAACCTCTAAAATACCAAGAATACCTGCTATAAATGCTGTTTCTAACCCTGAACCAGGATGAATTCTTTCACCCCAAATGTAGGCAAGGATTAATCCGATAAGTGAAACAATAATTGATAATTTGAAATATTTCATTTTCTCTTTCCTATAAATTATGTACAACAAATAAATTTGTTTTAATGTTAGTCATTTTTTGGTAATAATCTTGCTTTCAACGCAGCTAGAGAGTCTGCTATTTCTGGATTAGCAGCACCTTCAAGAGCATTGTTTATTTCAGTATCGATATTGCTTTCGAGCAATGTCATATCATCATAAGCTTCTGCTAAGGCTTCTTCTTCGGCTATTTTTGATTTCATATTTTCAAGCATTGCAACTGTGCTATCAGAATTCAGCTGTGCAAGTTGTTGGTTAATTTTCTTTGTTGAAGACGCCACTTTCGCACGAGCCTTTAATGTATTGAGCTCATGCTCCCATTTCTCAATTTGTGATTTTAATTTTTTAACCTTATCTTCAAGTTGCGCAACCATCTTATCATGTTGAGCAAGGCTCTCAGTAAGTCTTGCTGCATCCGTTTTTGCTTCATTTTTCTTAACCAGAGCTTCACTTGCAAGTCGATCTGCTTCACTCTGACTTAATTGGTTTGACTGACCTTTTTGTACTAATAAAAGAGCTTTTCTTTCATAGTCAACAGCGATTTGTTTTCTTGATTCTAACTCTTTTCTCATACTGATTGATATAGCCTTAACCTCTGCTAAGCTTTTCATACTTGATTCGAGATCATTCTTTAAATCTCTTATTCCTTGTTCTGTAAGTTTTATAGGATCTTCCAGCTGGCTTACTGCAGTATGAGCTTCAGATTGAACTATTTTAAATAATCTTTTAAAAAAACTAAACATGCTATGTGCTCCTTATTTCAATTAATCTCTGGCAAAACTGATAATTTCATTTGAAAACTCTGCCATTGCTAAAACTAAAGAATCAATCGATGCTTTTAGTTCATTTAAATCAAGGTTCTCCAGTTGCAGAGTATCTCTATAAAGAACTTTGTTACCATTTTCATCAACAACAAAGGCTCCTTGTACCAAATGACGACTCATTTGAAGGAGCCTTAATAAAACATTAGTATCATAATTTTTTAATTCAAAAATAAATTGCTCAAGAATTACACTTTGTCCTTCACAATCTATAACGAGATTGTTTATTCCATGCGATAAGTCTGTAATTACAAGAAGTGCCTGTTCTTCATTCTCATGAGTGAAGCTATAACCAAGCTCTAATAAGTAGTTTTTAACTTTCTCAAAGTAGTTCGTCATTGAAGTTCTCCTTTATTAAATTTATTTTCAAAATATCCAAATGCTTCATTAAGTTTTAATGTTATTTTTTCAGCACATTCTCTATCTTGACTGCTTTGAGAGTGCAAATCTGGATGATATTTTTTGAGTAGCATTCTATACGAATGCTTAATCTCACTAAAACAAGCACCATAAGGAAGTTCAATATTTGCATAATACTGAGCTTCCACTGTATCTTTGAGTTTTATTTCTGAATTTATTGTTTCATTATAAGGAGTATCAAAAGATGAATACTGGTATTGACTTGACTCTTCAGTCTCCACATATTCATAAACTTTGCTTCTAACTATATTCTTTATTCTTCTAAAAATACACACTTGAATTTCACTCATAATAAGATTTTCAAAGATAGGACCTTTTATTGATAAAATTAGCATCTGGCTAATATAAAAGTTATTTTAGATTACGTCATGTATATTTACAATAATGCATATAATTTATTTTCAAAAAGCTTGTTTCTAATTTAATCACTTGTTTTGCAAAGAGTTACTGACATGATTATAAAACATTAAAAGAATTGACACAGTTTTTATTCCTGAATTTATTAAGCTGGCAAAATGAAAGCTTTTAAAACCAAAAATTCAAAAACCTAATTTTAGTATTCAAATGGAATTATACTAGGTATATAAAGCACACTCTTAATAATCTCTAGAATTTATTTAATTTCATTATTACTAACCATATTATTTATGGGGCAAGATAAAAACATTAATTTCATGATAGGATGAAAAGATCTTCAAATCCTGTTGTTCCGATTCTTTATTTGTTCAGGATTATTTATTGGTGGGTTAAAACACACCCTACGGACTAATTTAATTATTATTTTGCTTTATTAAGTCGTAATAATCTTTAAGTTCAAGTGCCCTTTGTTTAACTATTCCACCTTTACTGCTAACACGAACAGGTATATACATAGTTCCATTCAATTTGCTAAAAATATTATCAATATTCTTAAATTCCATATCTCTATATTTAATCCAAGCAAGTTGAGCTGCTTTTAAAGTTTCTTTTTCTGTTGGGGAAAGTTATTTCATTAATAAGTTATAATATTTATTTAATTCTTTATCCCACATATCATATACTTTATATTCACATTCGGCCATACCTGCTGTAGTCAAATTTTTTTCAACACACTTTGCTTCAAATTTATCAATATAGGTATCTCTATAATAGATATCTTTGGCCAATACATTAAGAATAAACAAATTTGAACTTATAAAAATTGAAACAAAAATAATGCATAATTTTGTTATTCTTTTCATAAAATACCCCTATTAAAAAAGTAGCTCGTAGGTTAGTGCCCAGCAGAACTATACCTTAACCAGCTTAATATGTCCGTATGCTATAAGTCAATTTGTTTATTTCAGAGTACAGGGTGGCTTCTAAAATGATTCTAAAAATTGGCAATAATAATTTTATTTAATAATTAATTTTTATTATTAACAATATTATTTTTTGTGTAATATTCGTGTAAGTTTATATAAAATTTTTATGTTTTAAAAATGTTGAATAGATGCTAAAAACGCTTGATTATCAATGCTTATGAAAAAATGTTCAACTCAAATACATCAATAGAAACTAGTTCAAATTCTGTCGTTCCGATTCTTTAAACAAAAAGCTAAAGCCTGAAAACAGGCTTTAGCTTTTTGTTTTTGTGTCCGCATAGTGTCCGTTTCATAGCCAAACCATTGTGCTAAACTTATTTCACTCGTGCTGATTTTCTTGATGCTTTAATTTACTAGATATATTACTTCCATCATTTGTTTACATTTTTCATAATTATGTTGACGAAAATAGAGGTATTTTGCTTTTGTAGTATCTTGAATACATCCAGTCTTATCGCCTACTGTAACTCTAACCATTCCTCTTACAGCATAAGCCTCTGCGCAGCTAGGATTATTGAGATAGCTTTTGTATAATCTTGAATAGCTCCTCTGTTATCGCCTAAATTTTACTTAGCAATTGCTCTATCAAGATAAGCTTTTGTATCGCTAAGATTTAGAAAAACAGCTTTGTTGCAATCTACGATATTTTCACAATAAGCAGGCTTTAATAAGAAAAAAGACAATAATAACAACAGCTTTTTCATAAACTTCACATTTCCATTCACAATTATAAAATTAAAGCTACAAACCCCATTGCAACATTTTATAAAAAAATTAAAGTATTAGCAAACTCGAAATACTACTTTTTTAAACAAACTTAAATATTGACCTCAAATCTAATAATAGGGCCTAAGAGGCTTATTAGCTTTTTGAAATTATTATAAAATTAATTTTAGCCCCAAACCTTAACCATCTTCTCATAAACTTCTTCTATAGATTGAGGATTATATAATTGCTGTACAAGCTCCGCAACCAGCGGATTATATTCTGTTAAAGTATTTTTTCTTGAATAAATCGCAACAGCAGGTCTAAGCATAAGATTTGCAAGATGGAGAGGTCCTGTATCATTACCTACATAACCTACGGATTTTTCCATTAATTTTGTGGAATCAGCGACTGATAAATCCCCTCTGAAATCGTGAAAATATGGTTTATCTGTAATTTTATATGTTTTATTAATACCAATAAAGGCACATTCAAAGCCAAATTGAGCATAAGCTCTTTCTGCAAGTTCAATATAATAATCTTGATTCCAGCGTCTGTCTGCATCTCTTGCTGCATTGCTCGCAGCTTCCATGCAAAAAACAAGATATTTTTTATTAAATAGTTCTATTGAAAAATTAGAATATTCTTGAATTTTAATTAATTTATCTTTTGAAAATTCAAAGGTTTCGATAATTTGCTCAATTGTGAAGCCCATATCAAGTAAAGTGCCAAAATATCTTACTGAACAAGGACATAGTTTTTTGTCGGTTTCTAAAAAATTATATAATTCTACGGGCATATCTTTTTTTAAATAAACATAATTCAAAAAAGGAGTGTTAACATCATATTTTAAATACTTTTTAAAGGTGTTAAATTCCCCATAAGTTTTTTTTGCTTTAAATCCAAGATTTTTTGTAGAAGTGAATAGAAAAAAGGCTTTGTCTGCTTTAAAAAACCAGGATTTTATTTTTTCACTTATTCCTAAATATTTAATTCTGTTTAATCCATAAGCATCAAAAACGTCTTTTAACTCATTTGACGTATAAATAGTAATATCAAGATCATTTGATCTGTATTTTGCCTGTAATTCTTTTAAACAAATTAAATACGGTATTGCAAGTACCGTATCACCAATTTTAGCGGGTAGAATTATATTTATTTTTTCCTGTTTCATTTTTTCCAAATCACAATGCAGAATAAGTATAATATCTTGATAATTATAACTCTTCGCCCATTGAAAGCAAGTAAATAAAATTTAACTTATAAAAACAACCCCCTGATTTAATACAGGAGGCGATATTTTAAGAGTTAGAGTGGAGAGAAAGATTACCGATAAATCATATCGGACTTTCATGTTATACCCGATAGACATAGTTTTTAATCAGCAATTTTTCTTTTAAGAAATGAAGTTATACTATTCAAAAAAAACAGACGGAATTTTTGCAAAGAAATATTATTGACTCTTTCTATGGAGTTCTTTTTTTAGTAAAATTAATTAAATTAGACTATAAACATCTATAAAGGCAATTGAAATGAAAATAGCTTTAGCTCAAATAAATAATAAAATTGGTGATCTTGAAGGTAATTTTGAAAGAATAGTTTCTTTTATTGAAAAGGCAAAAGTTTTAGGCGCTGATTTAGTAATTTTCCCGGAATTATCCGTAACAGGTTATCCTCCAAGAGATTTACTGGATTTTGATTATTTCGTTGAGGATAATCTTAAAGTTATTGAAAAATTAAAAGCTCATACTGACTCTATAGGTGTTGCTATTGGTTATATTGATAAAAGCGAAAAACAATTTGGTAAAAAATATTACAATACAGCTGCATTTATTTACAGAGGCGAAATAGTCCATAAACATTATAAATGTTTACTACCTTTTTATGATGTATTTGATGAAACAAGATATTTTGAACCTGGGAAAGAAGTCTCTACCTTTGAATTTAAAGGCAAAAAACTTGCTTTAACTATATGCGAAGATATTTGGAATGATAAAAGCTATTGGGACAGACCTTTATACGAATTTAACCCTATTGAGGAACTACAAAAAAAAGAATTAGACATTTTATTAAACCTTTCTGCATCTCCATATTGGGTAGGCAAAGAAAAAGACAGAAAGCTCATAATTTCAAATATTGCAAGTTTATTGAAAGTACCGGTTATTTATGTTAATCAAACAGGCGGAAATGATGATCTTCTTTTCGATGGACTTAGCTTTGCAATGGATGCTAACAGCAAAATACAGGCATTATGCAACGACTTTAACGAAGATTTATTAATTTACGATAGTGAAAAAAATAGCGGAATTGTTAAAAAGGTTTCTGATTCTGAAGAGAAAAGCCTTTTTAAAGCTCTAAGAACAGGTCTTAAAGATTATTGCCATAAGCTAGGCTTTAATAAAGTTGTATTAGGCTTATCGGGTGGAATAGATTCAGCAGTAACAGCCGTTATCGCTTGCTATGCTCTTGGAAATGATAATGTACTCGGTATTACAATGCCAAGTATGTACTCCAGCGAAGGAAGCGTAACTGATTCTGAGAAAATAGCCAAAAACCTCAAAATGAAATGTAAAACTATTCCTATAAAAGATATGTTTGATTCTTATATTAAAGGCGTTCAAGGCGATGAACCTTTAAAAATGGATGTTGCGGAAGAGAATTTACAGGCAAGAGTTAGAGGGAATATATTAATGATGCACTCTAACAGATATGGGTATTTATTATTAAGTACAGGAAATAAATCTGAAATGGCTATGGGATATTGTACCTTATATGGCGATATGTCAGGCGGGCTTTCAATATTATCCGATGTTCCTAAAACAATGGTTTATAAACTTGCAGAATTCATAAATGCTTATGGAGAAATAATTCCGTATGACATTATCGAGAAACCCCCTTCAGCAGAATTACGTCCTGACCAGAAAGATCAAGACAGTTTACCTCCTTATGAAGTCCTTGATGATATCTTAAAAGACTATTTAGAAGAACATAAGCCGGTTTGTGAAATAACAAAAAAATACCCGTCTGAAATTGTCGAAATGGTTGTAAAAAAAGTAAACATGAATGAATACAAAAGACGACAGGCATCAATAGGCTTAAAAGTAACAACAAAAGCATTTGGTAGTGGTCGACGTATGCCTATAGTTCATGGTTATGACTTTGGTATAAGATGTAAAAAAGATGGAAAATAAATATAAAAACCCTTCTTTGACTGCGGATGCTGTTGTTTTAGGATTTTTTGAAAAACAACTTAAAGTTCTTCTTATTGAGCGAGGAAATCCCCCATTTAAAAACAACTGGGCAATGCCGGGCGGTTTCGTCGATTATGATGAAGAAATTGATATCGCTGCAAATCGTGAGCTTGAAGAAGAAACGGGATTAAAAAATCTTAATTTAATAGAGTTTAAAACCTATGGAACTATTGGTCGTGATCCTAGGGGAAGAACAGTAAGCGTTGTATATTATTCAATATGTGACGGCAGCATATTAAACCCAATAGCCTCTGATGATGCAAAAAATCTCGACTGGTATAATTTATCTGACCTTCCTGATCTTGCATTTGATCATGACATGATTTTAAATGAATTAATTGAATATCTCAAATTTATATCGGTAAAATTAACTGTTGATGATTTTTCACAGTTTACAAGAACAGAAAAAGCCTTAGCTGAAAAGATTAAAGAGTATTTTCAAGAATTAATCTGATTATTTCTTGATTTCTATTCCAAAAAGTTTTGCTAATTCAGAAAAAAGATACAAAATAAATTCATATAAAATAATTAAAAGGCTTTTATTTTTAATATTTAATTCTTCTTCTGGCTTTATCTCTTGAATGTGGAAAAACTCATCTGTTTTTTGTTCTTGAAAAACTTTGTTATTGTTGCAAAAAGAATTGTTTTTAGAATGAGGCTGTCCCCAATACACGTTATGTATTTTCAAATCTGGTTGTATTGGCTGATTTGGAATGTAATTCATATCAAATCACCCCGCTAAAAATAGGCTTCCTATAATCTACTACATTGTTAGTATATCATTGTTTTTTTAAAAAAGTAATATACAATTACATATACTACAAACAAAAAACACTATATGTATAAATTCAAATTAAATATATTCCGCAATAATAATTCAAGACATTATGTTATAAACTTATATGTACTTGCCAAAAGCAGCTTCATAATTTAAACTTAATTGGTGAATTATAGTTGATAGGGTTTAGAATAGTGGAAAAAGTTATTGATTGTCTTACAGTAAATTATGCTAATTTTTCGGGACGTGCAAGTAGATCTGAATACTGGTATTTTGTTCTATTTACTGTTGTTGTTTCAATTATCCTAAAAGTTCTAGGGGCTGTTTCAAGTTTAAAAACAGCAGCTAGTACACTTTACATTATTTTTCAATTAGGAATATTTATTCCAAGTTTAGCTGTGCTTGCAAGAAGATTACATGATAAAAACAAATCAGGCTGGTTGCAACTTATAGCAATTATACCATTTGCAGGTTTATACATACTTTATTTATGCTGTACACGGGGAACAATCGGTGTAAATGATTTCGGAGTTGACCCTATAGAGGGATAATAGAATTTATTTTAATCAATATACCAAATAAAAAAGATGATCTCTATTTAACACAGAGATCATCTTTTTCTATTTTACATTTTCTTAATCGGTAGGAATTAAAACCTTTTGCATATAAGGATCATTTTCTATAAACTTTACAGCTCTCTCATAACTGTCAGGCTCTGATAATATTGTATAAAAATCTTCTTTCACACTTGGAGCAATTTTTATTGCTTCTATTAATTCAGTTTTATTTAAAGGGTGAAGTTTTAAATAATTAAAGAACCCTGTATTCTCAAGAAAATTTTTGACAAGTTCAAACTGATTATTCTGAAGATAACTGCAAATATAAGTAGCAATACCAACTTGAATACCATGCATATTAGGTTTTATTGTTATGCTGTCAAGCGCATGGGAAATAAGATGCTCGCTTCCGCTTGCAGGTCTACTTGAGCCTGCTATTTCCATTGAAATACCATTCATTAGAAGAGAAGTAACAAGATGATTAGTAAAAATTGCACTTCTTATACTGTAATTTTGATAATTTAAGAATTCTGTTACAGTATTTTGAGAAATTAAGTATGCAAAATCGTTAAATTTCTCACCATTTTGTAAACAAGACTTTTTCCAGTCCCAACCTGCTGTTATTTTAGAGATTAAATCTCCTATTCCAGAAAAAATACAAGATTCGGGAGAGGTTGCAACCGAGTTAATATCTACAATTATTCCGTAAGGAATAGTTGAATTTACGCTCTTTCTTTTGCCTCCGACTAATAATGAAGAAGTCGGACTACAAAAACCATCATTTGAAGTGGAAGTAGGTATACTTACAAAGGGCAAAGCCAATACATGAGCAGTGTATTTACAATAATCAAGAGCTTTTCCACCACCTATACCGATTAATACCTTTACTCTTTTAGGAATACTAAACGCAGTAGTAACAATAGTTTCTATGTCAATTTCTTCAATAAACATTTCTTTTACAATATTTATATTGGCATCTTTTAGACTTTTATAAATATCGGGCCCAAATATTTTGTCTATTTCTGGACTCCAAAATATTGCTATATCTGAAAATTTACTTTCTAAAAGATATTTACCAATATTCTTAAATTCATTTTCTCCAATTTTAAGAAGATTAGGAATAGAAATCTGAAGGTTATTAGGCTTTATCATTTTTCAAAAACTCCAAAATATCACCATACGTATTGAAAGTTTGGCTTTTAACATTGTTACTGTTACATAATTGCAATAAAGCCCCTCTTGCAAAAACTACATCTGCTAATTTTGATGCTTCAAAATCGGGAATTCCGTCGCCTGCAAAGATAATTTTGTCATATTTTTGTTTTATATCTTCAA
Source organism: bacterium (assembly GCA_037137535.1). Taxonomy (GTDB): domain Bacteria; phylum Cyanobacteriota; class Vampirovibrionia; order Gastranaerophilales; family JBAXKC01; genus JBAXKC01. The sequence continues at coordinate 11,596 of JBAXKC010000030.1, forward strand.
CAGCAAGTTTTTTGCTTACTCCATAATCATGAGAATAATAAATATTATCAGTATCACTCGGTAATATTGATATTCCGCCTTTTTTAGCATAAATACTTGGATTTGAAATGAGAGTTAAATTGTTACTGACCTTTAATTCATTAAAAATAATTTTTATATAATAATCCGCACCTGCACTTAATACATAAAAATCTATATTATTATCATTACAAAATTTTAAAGTTTCTAAAAAATTTTCTTCTATTGGTAATTTCAAAATAAAATCTTTTAAATCTTTTTCTGACATAGAGATTTTAGAGAAAATTCTTCTTAATCCTTCTACATGATTTATTTTACCGGCTTTATAATCGTTCCAAGGCTCAATATCTTCAGGAGAAAGGTGATTATCAATTACATAATAAAAAAAATCTTCTTTGCTGATTGTTCCGTCAAAATCTGAAATAACTGCCACCTTGACCATTAAATTTATCTCCTGTAAAAAACTAAAAACTTTACTGTAACTGTTCTGTGGATATTAATCATATCACTTTAGTTAAGTCATTCTATATGTTTAATAAATAAATGTAACATTTAAGTCAAAAAACCTAAAGAAAAACTACAAATAATACGATAAATACAATATAAGTTTTAAACAGGGGAATGGGCATGTCTGAGATTACAGCTTTTAACTTATATTACAGTAATTACTTCACTAGATCGGTTTTAGAAACCACTAGTGAAGTCAGCAAAGTGTCTAAAGAAATATTATCCATTGCTCCTTCTGTTGATACAACTGATACAGCTCTTTCAACTAATACAGATTCAATCTTTACAACTTTAACCCAAAATCCTGTTGCACCAAGCGTTGAAAAAAATCCTGTAATTTCTAATATTGTACCCACCGCTGTTAAACCTTTAGAAACAGAATCTTCAATAAATCTTGAACCTGCTGTAATACCTGCACAAAGTCAACCTATAAATAATAATATTCCTCTAATCAATGATACAACAGCTCAAACAGTTATAACTCCTGAAATAAGCAGACAAATCGCAACTAATCAGGCAGGTTTCGGGGTAAATCTTTCTGAGCAGACTCAAAAAGATATTAATTCACTTAATGTAAAAGCTAATACATATACCCCTCCTGCGAAAACAGAAGATTTAATGAATGGAAGAATGATTTTACCTGAGATGAAAACACAGGAAGAATTAAAAAATATTTTTATTGTTCCAAATATAATCAGAACCTTTGAAACTTTGATACCTACAAATGTCGACCCAAAAAGAGAATCGGCAAGTAGTGGCTTTTCATTTACCAGAAATAATAATCAGGGTAAACAGCAAAAGCGCAAGAATTCTTTAGATGTTCCTGCTTAATAATAACGTACAAAAAAATAATAGCTAAAACATCATGCAGAATTAGTGTCGCATGATGTTTTAGCTATCATTGACAAATGCAATTATCAATGCTGATTTGCTGGACGAATATATAACTTTTTTGCTAAATTAATAATAAGCTATATTTATATTATTAAAAATTATAGACTTATTTTAAACAGGAGATGGTTATATGCTCTATAGAGAACTCGGTAAGACTAAAGAAAAAATATCTATATTAGGCTTTGGATGTATGAGACTTCCTATTCTTGACGGTAATGCAGAACAAATTAACGAAAATAAAGCTTCTGAAATGATTAAATATGCTTTGTCAAAAGGAGTAAATTATTTTGACACAGCTTTTCCCTATCACTCAAATAGCAGGGGTAAAGGTGGAGCGAGTGAAGTATTTCTTGGTAATGCTATTAAGCAATACCGAAATAAAGTTTATTTAGCAACAAAACTACCAAGCTGGCTTATTAAAACGAGAAGTGATATGGATCGTTATTTGGACTTGCAACTTGAAAGACTGCAAACTGATTATATAGATTTTTATTTATTACATTGCTTAAATATTGAAAATTGGAATATTTTAAGCAATTCAGATGTATTTAATTTTTTAGAGTCAGCAAAGCAAGATGGCAGAATAAAATATGCAGGATTTTCTTTTCACGATGAATTTCCGTTATTTAAAAATATAGTTGATTCTTATGACTGGTCGTTCTGTCAGATACAATATAATTATATGGATGAAAATTATCAGGCTGGAACTCAAGGGCTTAATTATGCTAAAGAAAAAGGTCTTGGAACTATAATAATGGAGCCGCTTCGTGGAGGAGGCCTTGCTAATGTTGTGCCATCTGATATTCAAGAAAATTTTGATAAAGCAGAAATAAAAAAGAGTCCTGTTGAGTGGGCATTGCGTTTTCTGTGGAATAAACCCGAAGTAGACCTTGTTTTAAGTGGAATGTCGGAATTAAATCATGTTATTGAAAATATTGATATTGCTAAAAGAGGCTGTCAAAACTCTTTAACAGGCAGCGATTTAGCTATTCTTGATGAAGTTAAGTCAATTTATGCTTCAAGATCAAAAGTAAATTGTACCGGCTGTAATTATTGTATGCCATGCCCTGTCGGAGTAAACATACCCGCTAATTTTGCACATTTTAATAACTTTTATATCTATAAATATGGTGCTTACGCCAAAATGCAATATGCAAATTTCATAGGGGACATGCAAAAAGCAAAACAATGTGTTCAATGTGGTAAATGTGAAAATGAATGTCCACAAAATATTCCAATAATAGAAATGCTTAAAGAAGTTACAAAAACTTTTACAATTTAATTTCTAATAAATGCCCTCTGTTAAAAGACAGAGGGCATATTAAAAAGTTTATTTTTTTTGGACTGCTGGAATAGGATTTTCAGCATTTTTCTTGATTCTTAAAATTGCAACTGCTGCTTCTGCTTTTACTTCATATGCTTCATCATTTAATAAAGGTTTAATTAACTCTATATGTTCAGGCTTGCCGATTTTACCTATGGCATCAACCGCATATTGCCTGACATTATCAGCTTTATCATTTAATAAAGGCTTAATTAATTCTATATGTTCCGGTTTACCAAACTCTTTAACTGCTCTTGCTATTGATAATCTACTCCAATCATCTTTTTCTTTTAATAATGGCTTTAATAAATAAAGATTTTCCGGTTTTTCAATATTTTCTATTGCATATACTATATTGCTTTTGACATTTTTATCTTCATCATTAATTAAAGGTTTGATTAATTCAATATATTCAGGTTTACCTGCTTTTGCCATTTTCCCTATTGCATTGACCGCAGAATATCTTGTATCAGCATCTTCATCTTTTAAAGAGGGTTTAACAAGTTCTATAAGATTTGGATTTGCAATTTCTCCAATAGCGTCAATAGCTCTGTATTTTACATATTTTTTTCTATCTGTGAGAAGAGGTTTAATAATATCTACATATTCTGTTTTTCCAACTTCTCCAATTATTTGTGTAGCATTAGATCTTTCAGTTTCATCTTTACTTTTTGCCATTGTTTTTACTTCTTCAATATATTCAGTGTTACCCATTTTTATGAGTTCAACTAAAGCCTGAGTTTTAACCCAAATATCTTTATCCTTTATTAAAGGTTTAATTATTTCAGCAGTTTTAGCTCCACCCAATTTTGCAATTGATTTTATAGTTTCTCTTCTTGTCCATAAATCTTTATCATTAAGTCCGATTTTTAGAAATTCAACATCTTCCGGTTTCCCTATCACTCCAATAACACTTAATGAATGAAATCTGGTTTTTTCATCATTTATTGCTAATGACTTAAGCCTTTCCAGTTTATCAGTACGTTTTTCTTTCTCAACAATTGCCAATGCTCTATGTTTTACAATATCTGCTTTATCATTAAGCATTAAGTCTAATAAGCCTTCATCTTGAGGTTTTTTAGCATTACATACCATTTCTAATGCAGAAGCTCTGACATCATCATCTTTGTCCAATATAAAAGGCCTTACATTTTCTACCTGTTCAAAAGCATCTGCGTTGTTCATTATATCAATAGTTGCGCTTCTGACTTTTGGGCAATCATCTTTTAACAAAATATTTATTGTATTCTGCGCTAAAGCAATTGTGTTATCTATATTAGGTAATATTCCTGCATGATACTGTGGTGGTGTGGTTTTTGTAATTGTAGCCGTCTGAGTTGGTGCTTGTTGTGCTGTTGTTACAGTAGTTTTCACTTCAGGCTTTTTATTTGTCAGAATAAAATTACTAAACTGTTGATTAATCTGCATTGAATTTCTCCTTGCCATCCACATTATCATTTATATTAACTTTACTGATTTTTTAATAAAAGTCATTCGCCCTATTTAGTAAAACATATGAATAAATATTATTGTTATTTCTGTATTAAATATTTACATAAAAATAATCCCACCTATAAAGACGGGATTATTTTAAAAGCTGTTATTTAATATTGTTCCTCGTCATCAGACGAATTCATTGCTTGTTCAATTTCATCAATTATGAGTTTAGCGGCTGTAACTCTGTCTTTTGCTTTTGTGATTGGTCGACCTATTACCATATAGTCAACCCCGAGTTTAACGGCATCAGCCGGAGTTACGACTCTTACCTGATCATTTACATAAGCCCATGTCGGACGTACGGCAGGGCAGGAAATAATAAAATCCTCTCCGCATTCCTGTCTGATTCTAGGAACATCAGTAGCATTTGCAATTACACCGTTAAGTCCACATTCTTGAGCAAGTTTAGCCATTTTTGTAGCATAATCTTCAATATTATTTTTAACACCAAGCTCTTCTGTAAGTGTTCTTTGACCGAAGCTTGAAAGCAGGGTAACACCTAAAACAGTTAAATCGCCCATTCCATGTTCTTTTGCTGTTTGTCGGGCAAGGCTTAATGAAGATTCTATCATTTTAGAACCGCCTGAAATATGAATATCAAAGAAAGTAACTCCAAGTTTTACAAGATTTGCATTAGCTTTTGCTACGGTATTTGGAATGTCATGGAATTTACCGTCAAAGAAGATCTTACCGCCTTCGTCATGAATAAATTTTATTATTTCAGGTCCAACTCCTGTATATAATTGAAGCCCAACTTTAAAAATACCCACATAATCTTTTAACTGACATACTAATTCTTTAGCTTCTTCCATTGTATCAACATCTAAAGCCAAAATTAATCTATCTTTTGCTGATTTTATATTACTTTTTTTCATTTATTTAATGCCTATTTGTTTAATTAATTTGTATAACACTTAAAATTTGCAAAGAATTACATGATAAGCCATTGAAATAACAAAACCAAGCAATGCGCCCATTAAAACTTCTATCGGTGTATGCCCTAAAAGCTCAATTAATCTTTCAGACGGTTTTGTCGGCTTTTCATGATAATAATCATCAACAACTTTGTTTAATACCGTTGCCATTTTACCAGCTGAGCGTCTTAATCCTGCTGCATCATACATTACAACCAGAGCATAACCTAATGCAATAGCAAATTGTGTTGATAAATAACCTTCTACAAGAGCAACGCTGGTTGTAAGCGCAATAACAAATGCACTATGGCTACTTGGCATACCACCTGTTTCAGTTAGAATCTTAAAATTAATTTTTTTATTGGTTTTGTAGTAAAACACTATTTTTAAAAATTGAGCCATAAATGCTGCTATTATTGCAGCTGTTATTACTTCTAAACCGTTATTTTCAATAATCATTATTTATTTACCTTTTGCCAAATACCGTCAGCTATATTCTGTAACGCAGGAGTGAGTACGTTGTTTTCTTCCAGTTTATTTACGGCTAGTGTACAAAGCCGTTTAACTTCTTCTTTTGCTTCATTTATACCAAATAATACGGGATATGTCTTTTTATTTGATTTTATGTCTTTACCTGGAGTTTTGCCAAGGCTTTCTTTTGTTCCGATTATATCAAGAATATCATCTGCAATCTGAAAAGAATATCCTACATGTTTTGCATAATATGTCAAAGCATCTAATTGTTCCTCAGAAGCCTCTGATAGTATAGCTCCTGCTCTTAATGCAAAAATGAAAAGTTTTCCTGTTTTGTGTGTATGAATATACTCTAATTTTGCAATATCAATATCTTCGTTTTCTGATTCTATATCGACAACTTGTCCTGCAATTAAGCCCATAGGACCGATTGCCTCGAATAATTCCTTTAAAACAAAATGTAAGTTTTCTTTTTTAACTGTTTCAGGTGTATTTTCCAGAATAAGAAGAGGTGCATGTGAAAGTAAAGCATCGCCAGCAAGAACTGCTGTTGCTTCACCAAAAACCTTATGGTTTGTAGGGTTTCCTCGCCTGAAGTCATCATCATCCATACATGGCAAGTCATCATGGATTAAGCTGTATGAATGAATCATCTCAATTGCACAAGCTGTCGGGATTACTTCTTCAATATTTCCACCGCAAGCTCTAGCCGCCTCCATTACTAATAATGGTCTTAGCCTTTTTCCATCGGCAAGAACAGTATATCTCATTGATTCCCATAGTTTTTGCGGGTATCTGTTTTCAAGATAATTGTTTAAATGAGAGTCTATTATTTTTATATTTTCTTGAATATATTCGTTAAAATCAAAATTAGCCATAATGTCGCCTATTTCCCATTTATGCTCTAATCTAAACATTCATCATTATAATATGTATAGTCCAAAGAAGATATAACGTTCTTTAATTTTTGTTTATTCTTCTTTCTTGAGTCTTCTCTTTTCTGCAAGCCCAGTTTTACAATGTTTACTTTCTCATTATTTCCTTTATCAATGGTTTTTGACTTTTTTTCTTCCTTATGTCCAGAATTAATAAGCTTTTTTTTATATTCCAAGGCTTCTTCTATAAAAGCTTTGTAACTATTATACCTTGAAGAAGGAATTTTATTAAGATTTTTAATAACATTGCACCCTTCTTCGTTAATATGAAGGCAATCATTGTAAAAACACTCTTTTGAAAAATCATGAATTTCTGTAAAAAATTCATCTATCATTTCAGGCAATACATCATCAAACCTTAGAAAGCTGAACCCTGGAGCGTCTGCAATAATTCCTTTGTGTTCGTCATCAAACAAAAGCTCAATCAGCTCTACATGTCTGGTTGTATGAGTTCCTCTGTGGCTTTTATTGCTTATTTCTTTTGTTTTTAAATGTAATCCCGGGGATATAGTATTAACAATACTTGATTTACCAACTCCCGACTCACCACAAAGAACTGAAATTTTATCTTTTAAGGTTATTTTAAATTCTTCAATACCCTCAGCCGTTTTAGCTGAAAGAAAAATAAGTTTATATCCTAAAGGCTCATAGATTGCTTTAATTTCATTTATTTCATCGATATTATCTAATAAATCGGTTTTATTTATACAGATTATGGAGTTAAATCCATGCCTGCCCGCATTAACAAGATATCTGTCGAGTTGAGAATAGTCTAAAACAGGATCAATTATAGACGAAACGGTTATAACCTGATCAATATTTGCAATTGAAGGTTTTGGCAAAAAAGAAGTTCTTTCAAGGACTTCAAAAATTGCACCTTGAGAAGATTCAATTTCAATCTCTTCAACAACGACTTTATCACCCACAAATACTTCCTGATTAGCTTTTTTTAACTTTTCTCTGATTTTGCATTCAAGTAAAAGCGTAGAGCATTTCACATAATAAAAATTCGAGTGTATTTTTACTACGACTCCTATCAATTTTTACTCCTGATTTTTCTTTATAAAGACTTATTCTATTATATAACAAATATTTTTATTAAAAGACTTATTAATAATCATTAAAAACATTAAAAAAAGTTTATCACTAATAATAAATCTCTATTCAGTTATTTTTTTTTTTGGTAATCTAAGCATGAATGTTTTAGATTAATTCAGGAGTCCTAAAAATGGATAAAAAATACCGTATAGGCGTTGATCTTGGTGGAACTAACGTAAAAATCGCAATTGTAGATGAAAAAGGACATATTGCGTATTCAAGCAGCGAACCTACAAGAGCGGAGATGGGATATAAATATACAATACAAAACATTATCAATCTCATCAAAACAAGTCTTAAAGAAACTGATATTTCAAAAGATGCTATTGGTGGTATTGGTGTAGGTTGCCCAGGGCAAATCGACTCTGAAAACGGTATTGTAAGACTTCTTCCTAATATTCCGGGATGGGTAAATGTTCCGTTGACCGATATTATGGAAGAAGAATTTGGAATTAAAACATGTGTAGATAATGACGTAAGATGTGCTACTCTTGGCGAAATGGCTTTTGGAGCAGGTAAAGGACTTAAAAACATTATCTGTATAACTGTAGGAACAGGTATAGGTTCAGGAATAGTAGTTAACGGTAAATTAGCTCGTGGAGCAAGCGGTACAGCAGGTGAAATCGGTCATATGATGTTGCAAGACCACATGGGACCTATTTGCGGATGTGGAAATACAGGCTGCCTTGAAGCATTAGCTTCCGGCCCTACCATTGTTCAAATGGCTAATGAATATTTAATGAGTGGAAAATCCACTAAATTCAGAGAATTAGCAGTAAATACTCCTATTTCTCCGAGAATTGTTGCTGAAGCTGCTGAAATGGGCGACCAAGTGGCAAAAAGAATATTTGAAATCAATGGTTACTGGATTGGTATAGGAATGGCAAATCTTGTAAATATACTAAATCCTGAAGCTATTATTGTAGGTGGCGGAGTTGCTCAGGCAGGTGACTTATTACTTGAGCCAATCAGAAAAGTGATTAAAGAGAGAGCTCTTTCAATTCCTGGTGAAGCTGTAAAAGTTGTAGCTGCGGAACTGGGCGAAAGTGCAGGAATTATTGGTGCAAGTTTATTAACTTTACAATAATCTTAAATATTTATTTTTTTAAACAGCCTGACTTCAAAATCAGGCTGTTTATTATTTGAATAAAAACTGTATAATAAAAAAGTATTGTGCTTTATAAAGTGTGGAATTAAATGAATAACCTTCAAGAAGTATTTACTGATGCTTTAAAAGATTATGAAGCGGGCAATTTAGCTAAAGCTCTCAGCAGTCTTGCATCTTTATATAATCAAAATAATGATAATCCAAACTTTTGTTATTATTATGGTAATTTACTTATTGATACAGGTGAAATTGACCTTGCGTTACAAATATATGTCGATTTCATTAATAAAAATACTTCTTGTTATGAAATATGGTTTAATTTAGGTTATATCTTTCAAATAAAAAATGATTTAACTAATGCTATAGCGTGTTATGAAAATGTTACTCGATTAACCCCCAACTTGCCTGAACCTTATAAAAATCTGGCAACTATCTATCATTTATTAAATCAATCTGATGAGTCGGAAAAATATTATGAAAAACTAATTGCAATGAGCTATAGAGACTTTGATGTATGTTATAACCTTGCTGTTATTTATTTCAAAAAAGCTTGTTATGATAAGGCCTTGGCGTTTTTTAATGAAGCAATAATAATTAATCCAAATGATGAGCTTCTCTATATTTCATTAGGTGATTGTTATGAGAAATTAAAAGATTACGATAAGGCTATCAGTAATTATTCAAAAACAATAGCTTTAAATGATAAAAACTATGTGGCCTATAACAACATTGGATTTATTCATTATAATTATTATAAAAATTATGAGAAAGCGGCTTATTTCTATGAGCAATCCTTAAATTATTTAGATGAATCAAACACAACCATTGCTTATGCCATATATAATAATATGGCAAATATTTATTACACCAGAAGAGATTTGCCAAATGCGATTAAATACTATGAAAAAGCCTATAATCTTAATCAAGATGATTATGTTTTAAGCTATAACTACGGGAAAACATTAATTTTAAACGGTGAATACATTAAAGGTTTTAAATTTTATGATCTTTGCATGTATAAATATCCGCAACTTTGCACTTTGTTTGATGAAAGCCAATATCCAATGTGGAAAGGGCAATCACTTAAAGGTAAAACTATTGTAGTCTATGAAAAAGCAGGTTTTGGGGATACTTTCATGTTTAGCAGGTATATATATTTGCTGAAAGATTTAGCGGAGAAAGTTATTTTACTTACAAAAAATGAAGTTCATGACCTTATAAATTACAACTTTGGCGATATTGTAACTGTAATGAAAGAAAATGAGTTTGAAAAAAATCAACATATTGATTATCAAATTCCATTTTTATTTTGTCCGTTCGCTTTTAAGACTGAAATCGAAAACATACCTTCAATTAATGGCTATTTAAAGCCAAACCCACAAAGAATTGAAAAATTTAAAAAATATTTTGATACTCCAAAGCTCAAAATAGGTATAGCTTGGAAATCAAAGGGTGATTTACGGGATATTCCTTTTGAATATTTGAATTTTCTTAAAGATATAAAGGAAATTCAAGTATATTCACTTCAAAAAGATGCCAAGACTGAACATTTAGCTAATATTATTAATTTAGGCGCTTTATTTGATGATTTTTCTGATACTTGCTCTGCTATTTCACAATTGGACATGGTTATAAGCACTGATATGGCTGTTCCTAATCTATCTGGAAGTATGGGAGTTCCGACTTTTGTACTTCTTACTTATCAGCAAGATTGGAGATGGGGCTTTAATCAAGAAAAATCACCATGGTTTAATAGTGTAAGCTGTATTGTTCAAGATAAAAATAATGATTGGGAAAGCGTAATTAATAAGTTAAATACAAAATTATCTTCCATAATAAAAGATAGACATTAAATAACTAAGTCTTTAATATCTATCTTAAAATCTATTAAATATTTTATATTGCTCTTTGCTGTGTAATTTGCTGTTCTTGACGTCTAGGTCTTATAGTTTGCTCAACGTTTGTAGTAGCAATAGGTTCAGTCATTTCAGCAGGTTTTTTCAAAATGGTTTTTTGATACAATGCATCAACTTCTGCTTGAGTTATTTTAAGAACTTTAGGTGTAGGCGGTACATTGGGTGGTTTGATTGTTGCAGTAGCACCTAATGACGGCGGAATATCCGGCTCTTTTTTAATATGTCCTGCGACGTTATCAGCTGTTTCTTGCAGGTTAGACATAAATAATCTCAATGTTTCAGACAGTTTTGCCGCTAATTTAGTTTCAGGAACATTTGCATTTATATCATCAGCTTTAATATGATGAAGAACTTTCTCTGATTCAGACGCTGGATGAGATAATACAACTCCTTTATTATCATTTAATATTGCAATCTCAACATTGCCATGTTCAACTTTTCCTGAAATTTCTGAGACAGTACCGGAAGTATTTTTATTTAAAATAGTTTTCACATTAGGATCGGTTACTGATTTTTTTATATTTGTTAAATTTGTAGAAACATTATCTTTGAACTCTTGAAATATTTCACCGGCTGATTTTTCTGATTCAAATATTTTCTTTGGTAAGCCTGTTATAATATCTAATGCTTTAAATAAATCAGCTTCAACTGTTTCCATATCTATAACTCTTCCAGGCATGCCTCTTAACCCTGAAGCTTCATAACCTGTATTTTTAACCAGCACCTGTGCCGGTTTTGTAAAAGTAGATCTTATTCCAGTAAAAGCAACTTTATTTTGATTTGCATTAATATTATAGGACGGCATGTTATTATTCAATTTCATTAATTTTTACCCCTTTAGTCTATTTACCGTTAAAAAGCTGGTGAATAAATAAAATTGCTATCTCAAAATCAAATAACAATAATTTGTTACAAATAAAATTAGGCACTAAAAAGCCTTACTTATCAGTAAGGCTTTATGAGTTTAACTATTCTTCGGTTGCTTTTAATCTTTCGTTCAATTTTGCTTGATTATCAGCAAATTTAACTAAAGCCCCAATTCCTAAATAAGCTGTTCCTGCAATAAATGCATATTTTACTGAATGGTATGCTCCGTTTACTAACGATACTCCTGCATCCATAGCATGAATTCCGACAGATTGAGCCATTTCTTTTATTTTAGGACTTTTAACAAAGTCAACAACTGCTTTTTTCACATCACCAAATTTTGTTTCAGAGATTTTTTTAATAACACCTTGAACTTGTTCTTTTATAGGTGTGGATACTTTTGCTGTAGCTGCCTCAACAGTTTTTTCAGCTACAGGTGTAAATAAGTTCTGTTGTTCGTTTCTAAATAATTTTATATTCGCAAAAGTTGATAAAGTTCCAAGAATAAAAGCAACTTCACCAGTTTGAACCGCAACATGCTTAGCCTTTTGTACAGGTTTATCAAACATAATATCTTCAAGTGGTCTTGTTTGATATTTCTTTTCAGGTTTTCCTTGCATAGCAACTTGATTGCGTTGCGACATTATCGTTCTTTGTTGTGTGTTTAAATTCAACATTATTATCCAACCTCATTTTAAATGATTGTTCATAACTATTAAAACTCAAAGATAAAAAAATGTGACACCATAAATGGATTATATTTAATATTTGTTACCTATTCTTTAACAGCACCTTGAGTAGCTCCGCCTACAAAATATTTTTGAAGAGCAAGGAAGAAAACAAGAATAGGCATTGTTGAAATAATTGCACCTGCTGCAATATATCTCCAGTTAGAGCTGAAAGCACTTTGAAGATTATTTATGCCGACAGGCAAAGTGTACATGCTCTCTTTGGAAAGTATAATACTGGGCCATAGAAATTCGCTCCAACATCCGACAAAAGTAAAAATTGCAAGAGTGGCAAGAGATGGCTTTACTAAAGGCATAAAAACCCTCCACCATATTTGGTAGACATTGCACCCGTCAATTATTGCAGCTTCCTCCAACTCCTTTGGGATGGCCATAAAAGCTTGCCTCATAAGAAAGACTCCGAAAGCATTTACCGCAAACGGTAAAATCAATCCTAAATAACCTGCAAATGGTGAAACTGTATCAACAAACCCTAATTTTATAGTAATAAGATAAATCGGTATCATTACAACTTGAAACGGCACCATTATGGTTGAAAGAATAGCGTAAAATATAAAGTTTTTGCCTTTGAACTTCATTCTTGCCAAGGGATAAGCCGCTAAAGAGGAAAAAACCAAATTTAATACAACTGTTGCAGCAGATACAATAAAGCTGTTTAACAGGTAACGATTAAACGGAACTGCTTCCCATACTCCTATAAAGCTTGAGAATGAAAAATGTTGAGGAATAAAACTCGGAGGATATGCAAATATATTTTCAGCAGGCGATTTTAATGCCGTAGAAAGCAACCACAAGAAAGGTCCTATTGATATAATCGCAATAATGATTAAAACTACATAGCAAAAAGATTTTCTTAAAAATTTATCCATTATATTGACGTAATCCTTTCATTTTCAAAATATTTCATGTTTAAAATCGATAACGCCATAATTATAATAAGAAGAACGACTCCAGCCGCTGAAGCATAACCAAGATCAAGGTTTTCAAAAGCTCTCTGGTAAATATAATAAACAATAGTCTTACTTGAATTTACAGGCCCACCTTGAGTCATAACATATATTTCCACGAATACTTTCATCGCTGAGATCGTACTTATAATACTTACAAGAGCTATAGTAGGCTTTAAATGAGGGATAGAGACGGTTAAATGCTTATGCAACTCGCTTGCGCCATCAATATCAGCGGCCTCATAGAGGTCTTTAGGGACAGAAATAAGAGAGGAAAGGTAAATTACCATATAATAGCCTAATCCCTTCCATACCGTAACCGCAATTACTGAATATAAGGCAATATTAGGGTCTGTCAGCCATCCTAATTTCGATAAATGAAGCATTTCAAGAAAATAATTTATTAGTCCGTTACTTGCATATAGCCATTTCCATGCAATTCCTGCCACAACTATTGATACTATTACGGGAATATAGGCAAGAACTCTAAATATAGAAATACCCCTTAGTTTTTGACTCATGAATATGGACATGATAAGCGGTAATATTACTAGGAGAGGAACTGCAACAACTACATAAATAAATGTATTTAACATTGTTTTCCAGAATATGGGAGAGTTTATTAATGTTATATAATTATTAAGTCCTATCCATTGTGGATTATATATATCAGCATTGTAGTTTAAAAAGCTCAGAACAAAGCTTTCAAGAAATGGAATAAAGAAAAACAACGCAAATATTATTAATGCAGGAATTAAGAACACATAAGGAGCTATGAAACCTGATTTTTTAAACAAAATAAATTTTCTCCCAATACCGTAAATGTAAACTTTCTTTGCTGAAATATAAAGAATAAGACAAATATACTCAAAAACAATTCATGTCATGTTTTAATAATTAAACAAAAGTAAAATCTCCTTCAACTTATTTTATTAAATGGGGTACAAAATGACAAGATCACCTTTTACGACAAATATAAAAACTCAAAATAAAATTGAAGAGAAAATCTACACAAATAAAACAACTGTATCACGCAATAATGAGATAAATTCTTTGAATTTAGAAGATACTTCTTCTAATCATATAAGAAATGCAGGTATAATCTCAAGAACTTCTATTCCTGAAACACATAGAAGAATTGCCGATAGTTTTATGATAATTAAGAAAATCTTTGGACAGCCTGTAATTCAAGCAAGATTAACAGAAAATGAAGAAATTCTTTTAGCAAAATATGATTTTAACCCTTTAAAAATTACGACACAAAAGCAAATGGAAGAAGAACTGACTTTCCTTAAAAAATGGAGTCAATCTTGGAACAATGAGCTAAGATTTGCGGCAGATAAAATCATCGATATTAGGTCAAAAGAATTAAAATCTTTAATCGCTACTAATTATAGAGATATAACAGGTGATGTTTATACAGGATATAAAGTTTTAGAAAGATATTTTGAATCAATTTCAAAGTATGCGAATGAGAGGTAGTTAATACCTCTTTTTTATTGTCAATTTTATAGATGTGGCTTATTATTGTAAGAATATAAGCAGTTTAATGAGGGGACTATGAAAGATATGGTAAGAGCAGCATTAATTCAGACAAATCCTGGTGAAAATAAACAGGAAAATATAGATAAAACTGTTTCAATGATTGAAAGAGCCGCTGCAAGCGGTGCTCAGATTATTTCACTTCAAGAGTTATTTTATGCTCCGTATTTTGCAGCAGAACAAAATTTAAAATGGTTTGATTGGGCAGAACCTGCAAATGGTCCAACTGTTAAGCTGATGCAGCAAGTTGCCGTTAAAAATAATGTTGTACTTGTTGTTCCTTTCTTTGAGGAAGTCGGCAGAGCAATTTTCTATAACACAGCTGCGGTTATTAATGTGGATGGAAAAACAGGTTATTACAGAAAAAATCATATTCCGCATCTTGAAGGCTTCTGGGAAAAATTTTATTTTAAACCAGGTAATCTTGGCTATCCTGTATTTGATACTGCTTATGGTAAAGTCGGGGTTTATATCTGTTATGACAGGCATTTCCCTGAAGGGGCAAGAGCTTTGGCTTTAAATGGAGCTGAAATTGTATTTAATCCATCAGCAACAGTTGATAGCCTATCTAAATACCTGTGGGAACTTGAACAGCCTGCACATGCTGCGGCTAATATGTATTATGTCGGTGCAATTAATCGTGTAGGTTATGAACCGAGTTTAACAAAAGAAAAATACTTCGGTTCAAGTTATTTTGTTAATCCGAGAGGGCAAATTATTCAAAAGGGTTCTGCGGATGATGAAGATATTGTTATTGCGGATTTGGATTTGAATTTAATCAATGAAACCAGAAAATTATGGCAATTTTATAGAGATAGAAGACCTGATACCTATGGCAGTTTAACTAAATTTGCGCCATAAAATAAAAAAGATTCAAAGAATCTAATATATTAAGTCAAAAGCCGTAAGATACTAGTAATAACTAGCCTACGGCTTTTAACAACTTTAATGAGTTATTTACTTATCTTTGCACAAAAAGAAATCTTTAAGATTTTCTTTGTATTCTTCATGCTTCATCATAGCACTCATTTTATGTTCCCATTGCTCGCTACTGGCTTTTGTTACTAATTCAGCAAGTTTTTCGATATGAGGTCCTTTTGTTCTTTCAATTTCAGCTTTAATTTTATCTTTTAGAAGTTCTTTCCAAGCTTCTTTAGCAATCATCTGAAATTTTTCAGAGCAAGAACATTCATATTTTTCTTCTTGCTCACCATGATAGCCTTTACATTCTTCTTTCATTTTTTTGCTTCCTTTTCAAAATTAATATTGTAATGACAGGAAACAAACAAAATACTCTTTAGCTAAAAGAAAAAACATTGTCATGTTTTCTAATTAAAATGCTAATATTCTGCTAAATAAATTAGCGCTATAAATTAATATTTTTGCCAATGACAAAATAAAAAATTATTTTAATTCTTCTTTAGAAACACTTTCAATAGCTTCTTCAAGCTTTCTCAAGGTAAATCCTATTTCATAAGGACAAAAACCCTTAGTTTCAATTAAGTCAATTTCAACTTCCATTATAAGTTCTTTAGCTTTTTCAAGTTTTTCAAGATTAGTCATTTTATAAAACTTTCTTAATTTTTTTTATTATTTGAAGAAGGTAAAGTAAGTTTTACATTAGTAAAACTTCTTATTGAAATACCATCTTTATAACTAAAAACAGAAGTTGAAACAGGTTCATTTGATTTTGGAATACTTGAAAAATCAATTAAAAGTATATTATTCAAATTAGCATTATCTATTTTAGATAATGTTTTTTTTGTGTTATTTAAAATTACCGTAGCAACTCTAGATCTTTGCATCATAGAAAGTGTATTTTTTATTTTAAAATCAGCCTGTAATCCTTGAGATTTATGGATAATATTATTATCAATAATATGTTTAATTGCAACAACATTATTAGAAAGATATAAATTTCCTCTATTAGATATAAAAAACCACTTTTTAGAGGTAAAATATGAAATCTTATATCCTCTATAAACTTTTGAACCAAAATTCTCATTTTTATCCAAAAGCTGACTTAAAAAATCAAAAATTCTACTTGAAGTCTTAGCTGGCAATATAAGCAATTTAATTTCGTAATCTTTATTATTTATATTTTCATACCATTTACCAAAACTAAAAGATTTTCCAAATGTTTCAGCTAAATGTTTTTTATTATTTGGTGTATTAATAAATTTATGAGTTGTATCAAAAAAGCTGATTGCAGTCTGGGGAGCTGAATCATTTAAAAATTGTGTATTATTATTTTTGTTATTTAAGTTCACATCAACATAAAAATAAGTATTAGCTGGATAAAATTTAATATTTTTATCGGTAATATAACTCATTTCTTGTTTAAATAAAAACACACCCACAAAAACAGCAATAGCTACAATTATGATACCTGTTATAGCAAGATTTTTATTTGGATCGCCATACTTTTTTCTTTTTTCTGTATAGGCGTACATATCTAATTGTTTTGCTGTATTTAGCATAATTTAATAATTACCTGTTAAAACCGATAAGTTCTATTTTATTATTAAACGGGTATTTTTATCAAGTAAGAATCTGTTTTTATTTAACTTTTAATAAGCATAAAGCATTTATAAATTAAAGAAAATGACCTCTGTGAAAAACAGAGATCATTTTCTTGTTGATTAGGGCCTCTACTTACTTATAGAATTAAATAACCTTAATCAAAGATATTCAGCATGTTAAGTATTTTTTTATTGTACTGTAACAGTGCTAATGTTTGATTTTGCTGATGTACCACTTGTAGTAACTGCATCTACATAGAAGGATATTGTACCTGTTGCACCTTTACCGAGATTTATTGAGGTAGCTGTGATATCAGCTTTAACAGTTTTAGCTAAACTATATGTTTTTCCGCCATCCCATGACATGTAAACTTCGAATGATGTTTCATTTGATCCGTTGTCTTTCCAGCTAAGATTAACATAATTTGAAGAGGTTGAACTGTTAAATGTTACAGAGGTTGTTAATCCTGATGGAGCTGGAATTGCACTTGGAACTGGAGTTGGTGTAGGCGTTGGTGTAGGCGTTGGTGTAGGCGTTGGTGTAGGCGTTGGTG
>JBAXKC010000031.1:0-29314 GCA_037137535.1 bacterium
AGAAACTCGTGGAGTACTAAGTTCTAATCGTTAGGAAAAACGGGGGCAGGTCAAGATTTCTCTTGCTGAATATTCAATTAAAAGTTTAAATTAAGACTCTCGCAATTTGTGGGAGTCTTAATTTATTATGATTATACGATTTCCTTACTTGTATTAATTTTTTGAAATTAATAGTTTTTATGGCACTAATGCTCTATTATTATGTATAATAGTTAAATGAAGATGTTTGAGGTGGTTTGCCTTTATGAATAAAAATTATAATATTATCCACATAAACTCACTAACGGGTATTATAGTTGTTTTATTGCTTATTTCGGGCTTTATATGTGGTTTTATTCTGCTTCCTGTATGGGTTGTGAAAAATATATGGAATATGTTAGTTGGTCAAATGCTTAATGGACCTATCATTCAATATTATCAGGCAGCTCTTTTGTGGGTTTTAATTGCATTAGGATTATATATGAATAATAAAAACGCTATTCGTATAAGAAGAGTTAAGTCAGATATAGACCCTTCTGACAAAAATAATATTGAAATTATTATGAAAGAAGATTCTGATAACGATTAATTCGGATTTTTATTTTTTTTGTTATAAAAAAACCGAAGTTTTAAAACTTCGGTTTTTTCTATTTTTATTGGTTATTAACCTTGAGTTTGTTTCATAACTTCTTCAACGAAGTTATCTTCTCTTTTTTCAAGACCTTCACCAAGTGTGTATTTTGTAAATCTTCTTACGGAGATTTTTTCACCGATTTTAACGATTTTTTCTTTAATCATTTCGTCGATTGTTATACTAGGATCTTTAACAAACGGTTGCTCAAGAAGAACTCTTTGAGCCATAAGTTTATCAACTCTTCCTGTAACGATTTTATCAACAATTGCTTCAGGTTTGCCAGCTAAGTCAGCTTTACCTGATTCAATTCTTTTTTCTTCTTCGATTACACTTGCAGGGATTTCATCTCTTGAAACGAATTCAGGTGATGAACTTGCAATATGTAAGCAAATATCTTTAACAAGCTGTTGGAATTCTTCGTTTTTAGCTACGAAGTCTGTTTCGCAGTTAACTTCAACGATAACACCAATTCTTCCACCGTGAACGTATGTTCCAACAATGCCTTCAGCAGCAATACGGGACATTTTTTTATCAGCAGAAGCAATACCTTTTTGTCTTAGGTATTCAGTTGCTTTTTCTATACTTCCATCGCATTCAGTAAGTGCTTTTTTAGCATCCATAATTCCTGCGCCGGTTTTTTCTCTTAATTCTTTTACTTGAGCAGCGGTAATAGCCATTTTATTTATTTCTCCTCCGAACTTATTCTTCTGTTTTTGCTGTTTCTTGAGCTACTTCTTCTTCAACGCCAGCGTCTTTAGCTGTAATTGTTTCGAATTTCTCAGGAAGTTCGTCTTTTCCGATGTTTTCTCTTCTGCTTTTTCCTTCGATAACTGCATCAGCAATTTTACCTGTTACAAGTTTAATTGCTCTGATAGCATCGTCGTTACCAGGAATTACATAATCAATACCATCTGGATCACAGTTTGTATCAACAAGGCAAACGATAGGAATGTTAAGTTTATTAGCTTCTTTAACTGCAATAAGTTCTCTTTTTTGGTCGATAATGAAAAGAAGATCAGGCATTCCTTTCATGTTTTTAATACCGCCAAGTGATTTATTGAGTTTTTCAAGTTGTCTTGTTAATGAAGCAACTTCTTTTTTAGGAAGTCTTTCGAAGATTCCTTCTTCTTGCATTCTTTCAAGTTCTTTAAGTTTGTTGATTCTTGATTTAATTGTTTCAAAGTTTGTAAGCATTCCGCCTAACCATCTTTTGTTTACGAAGTAAGCACCACATCTGTTTGCTTCTTCTTCAACAATTTCACTTGCTTGTTTTTTGGTTCCAACGAATACTACATTTTTACCTTTAGCTGCAAGATCTCTTACAACGTCGTAAGCGTTATCAAGAAGCTGTGAGGTTTTTCTTAAGTCTAAAATGTAAATTCCGTTTCTTTCACCGAATATATATCTTTTCATTTTTGGATTCCAACGTCTTGTTTGGTGTCCAAAGTGTACTCCGGCTTCTAAAAGTTCTACCATTGATGCTACTGGCATAGTGTAATTTCTCCTTAATCCTTAATTTATAGTGTGTTTTACGGAGCGGGAGCGTTTTTGTCATACTACAAAAACGAGGAGCCTCTTTACGAGGGGTTATCTTAGAAGGTACCGCCTTCTTCCCGCAATTTTATCAACATATAAGATAGTATTACAAAAAAATAAAAATATTAAAAGAAAAAATTATTTTTACTTTATAAGATTGAGTGGTGTTACATATTATCGTTTTGTCTTAGTTTAATTGTTTATGTATTTTTATTTTCAGTCTTGATATTTAGGAGCTAAAAAACATAACGTATAAGATTTATTATATAAGTAGAATAAATCTATTGTGGAGGTGTAATTTATGGATCTTATTACAGTCAAACCAAGATATTTACTTCGAGATCTTCAGGATGAAATGTCAAGAATGATAGAAGATGTTTTTGATGATTTTGGCGTAAATGAATCTCGTAAAAATATTATAGAACAATTTTTAGCTCCTGCGATAGAGCTGACAGAGCATGACAATAATTATGAGCTTAAAGTTCAATTACCCGGTATTAATAAGGAGCATATTGATATTGAAGTGTCGAATAATAATATTGTAATAAGAGGGGAAAGAAAAGAAGAAAAGGAAGAAAACAGCGGTAATATCTATAAATCAGAATTCAGATACGGTAAGTTTTTAAGAACAGTGCCTATGCCTTCAGAGGTAAAAAGTGACGAAGCCAAGGCTGAATTTGATAATGGTGTTCTTAAAATTACAGTTCCAAAAGTACAGGAAGAAACTAAAAAACTTAATAAACTTAAAATAGAATAATACACTATAACTAAAAAGGGGAACTGACTTATATCAATTCCCCTTTTAGCTTAATGATGTTGTTTTCTTATTTCTCTAAGAATACCCTGCTTGATTTCGAGCATATCGACACCGAGATTTTCAAGAACTTTCATTGCCATGCAGTCATGAGTTTTAATTATTCCTAAAAGCAGGTGTTCTGATTCTATTTTTGTACTGTTATATTTTTTAGCTTTAGACCAGGCTATTTCAATTAATTTTTTTGCTCTCGGTGTAAAAGCAAGATCTTTTTCAAAGTATCTGTCGCTATATCCGAGTAATTTTTCTATTTCTATTCTTGTATCTTTAATTGTAATGCCTAATTCATGAAGAACTCTAGCACCAATTCCGCTGCCTTCTCCTAAAACACCTAATAAAAGCTGTTCAGTTCCTACTATTGTTTGTCCCATTGCTCTTGCTTCTTCTTTTGCTAGCTTGATGATAGTCAGCGTTACCGGTTTTTGTTTTTCTATTGGTTTTAAAATTTTATCTGCAATTGTTTCAGGGCTTATCTCTAAATCTTTTAATATTTTATAGGCAATACCCTTTTTTTCTTTTAATACTCCTAATAAAATATGTTCGGGCTTGATATTTGCAAATCCTAATTCTTTTGCCTGTTCATAGGCACTTGTAATGGCTGAAAATGCACTTGGTGTAAATTGACATTCTTCAGTAAATTCAAGCTCTCTTGAATGTAACAGGGAAAGTTTTTCATAGAAACTGCTTTTGTTAAGTCCAGCATTTTCTAATATTTCTGCAACAGGACTGTCTTTGCATTCAAGCATAGACAGTAAAATTTGTTCTGTTCCAAGTATTTCATAGTTTGTATTTTCAAGATGAGATTTTGCTGTTTCCATTAATTTTACTGAATCGGGTTCTTTGAAAATTGATGGAATCGCATAATGCTTTAAGTCAAGGTTATGAGGTTTTTTGTGTTCTTCTGGGTGTATAGATACTTTGGCTTTTTTCTCTGCCATTTTTCTTATACTGGTAGAAATTCTTTCGATATTTACGTCTAAATCTTCAAGAATATTTTTAACATTTGAATTTTTTTCATTTAAAAGGGCTAAAAAGATATGTTCAGGGTTAATATATCCTATTCCTTGTACTTTAGTGGAATCGGATACGGCTTGTAATATTTTTTTAGTTACTGTTCCAAACTGAAGATTTTTTGAATTAACGTCTCCAGCTGTTTTTTTACCCGGGATTTCGTTTAGTTTGTTTCTTAGTTCTTCAATTTGTACTCCTGATGCTCTAAGAAATCTTGCAGGAATGTTTGAGCCTTCTTTAACTATTCCGGCTAAAATATGCTCCGGATAGATTTTAGGATATTGTGCTAAAATAGCTTCTTCCTGCGAAGCTGTAATCACCTTAATGGACTTTTCAGTAAACCGTTCGAACAAACTTTTTCCCTTTGTAAATATATAATATTCCGTAATTTATTTTAATCTAAATTTTAATTAATGGGAATACAATAAAAAATTTAGTCGTAATTCTTTATTTTCTTTTGATAGCCTAAAGTTAGAACTATTAAAATACATTAAACGTATGATAACCCATGTCGAGATTAATAATAAAGTAGAGAAGGTAGAACTACTATAAATATAGTTAAAGAATAAAAGTGGTAGCTGGATGAATTTTAAGCTTTTTTCAAGAACATCTGCTTCAAGGCTGGGATTAGAGTTTTCTTCCGAGGGTATAATAGCAATACAGCTGAGTGAAGCTAAAAAACAAAAAAGTCTTGAAAAACTTTCAAGAAGGATTTTTGAGTCGGGTTCTGTTGTTCAGGGCGGGCAAATTATTGACGAGTCCACATTTATAAAAGTTTTATCTTCTATGATTATAGATGATGGACTTAATGCGAAAACTGTTCATGTTTCTGTTCCTAGTAGTGCTGCTTTTATTAAAACAATAACTCTTCCCGATCTCCCCGTTAATGAGCTTCGTGCAATTGTCATGCAGGAGTCTGAAAACCATATTTCTTTTCCGTTGGAAGAAGTTAATATTGATATAGATATCATTGAATCCAGCAGGCGGTCAGATGAAGATGGCAAAAAAATAGATGTAGTCCTCGCTGCTCTTCCTAAAACAGTATCAAAAAATATTGTTGAGATTATGTCAAAAGTAGGCTTGAAAGTAGAATCTATTGATATTTCTGCTTTTTCTGCGATAAGAACTTTAGCTAATGCCGGTTTTATTGATGAGAGTGATTCTATTAGTGTTTCGGTGCTTATAGGTTATGAAAATACAGATATTAATATTCTGCAAAAAGGAATGCCCGTATTTTCAAACAATTTGCCGATAGGAAAGAAAAATCTTATTGAATCATTAAAAATAGCCTTGGATATGGACATAATGGATCTTGAAAATTTACTTCCTGAAGTTGCCCTTATTATTCCAGGTTCATCAATTTTGCAGGAAGGGCTTGCTGTAAAAGCATCGACGCTGGCTAAAAATGTTTATAATTTAATACTTTTAGAAGTAGAAAAAACAATAGATTTTTATCAATCACAAGTTTCATGTGAAGTGGAAATTAAGAATATTATAATCAGCGGAACAGGTATTTGTATTCAAAATATTGATAAATATTTTATAAACAGATTAAAAATATACACTTTAATGTGTGATTCCCTCAAAAATATTGAAACTTCTATTGTTTCTACTGAAAATCTTATATACCCCATAAATGTTCCTTCTATGGCTTCAGTTATGGGCTTGGCGCTGAGAGGATTATAATTAGTGAAAACTATTAACATAAACTTATTAGGATCTTCGGTTTCGTCAAATGCCAATTTGACGACATCTTACAGTTCATCTGTAAAAGAAGATATAGTTGGTGAGAGCACAAAGACACTTTCAAAAATTATAATCATCGCTTCTTCAGTACTATTTTTCGGATGTTTTTGTGTGTGGAGCTATAACCTTTCTGTTATTGCTTCGTTAAAATCTAAGATTTCTTCTCTTACTAATGAATACGGAACTTTATCTTCTGAGTATAAAGAGCTTGACAGCTTAGGGAAAGCACTTGTTGCGGAAAGAAAAATACTTGAAGAAAAATTGAAATATCAGCAAAAAATAGATAAGGATTTTCTCCCATGGTCTAAGTTATTAGCTGATGTTGCAAGAGCTATACCTCAAAATCTTGTAATAGATCAAATAAGCAAGCAGGAACGACCTGATATTATCGGTAACGTTAATTATCTTGAAATAAAAGGCAGAATTAACCAAGGAAAATCTCCTCTTCAGTCTCTTTCTTTCTTTATACTGAATTTGAATGAGAATGCTAAATTAAATTCTATTCTTAATAATGCAAAGGCTTCAAATGTTAAATTTGATGACAAAGACAGCTGTTATACATTTGATCTTACAGCAGATATAAAGCTTCCTGAAGTAAAAGAACCTCAGGAAAAAAAGGCTAAGGGTTAATATGAATAAATCAAATAAAATTATAGCTTTAAGTCTGTTACCCGTAATACTTACGGTTATATTCTCATTATATGTGATGATGCCTTCTTATGATAAATTAAACAGCACTAAAACAGAGTTTGAGTCTCAGACTTCTTTATTAAATGAGCTTAAAGATAAAGTTCAGAATGCTAAAAACAATAAAGCAAATTTATTGATAATCGATAAATTGAAAAAAACTCTTTCGGGTTTTGATGAACAGGTTTCTGATGATTATGATTCAGCATTACTTGTTTTTGACGGTGAAAAAATAGCTCATCTGTCCGGAGTTAAATTAATTGCTTTTAACATAAAAGAAGAAACAGCAGAAAGTGTAGAGCAAAATCTTCCGATAAAGCGTAATATGTCTGCAAATAAACCTGTTAAAAAAACAAATTTGACGGAATTGTCTGCTATACCTGTTTCTGTTGTAGTTGAAGGTCATTATTTAAGCATAATAGATTTTGTCAGTAATATTGAAAGTTATCAGCGAAAAATAAATATAACTAATATTGAAGTAAAAAGATCTACCGATAAAAAAGATAATACACTTCAAGCCGTACTTGATTGCAAATTCTATAAAGTAAAGCAAATCAATGCTTTGGAGGTTAAATAAATGGATGAGAGAAGAATATATATCGATCAAGCAGATGAAGCCGAAGCAAATGAGGAAAGAAATAAGAAAATTCTGGCGATATTGTTAATTTTACTTGTGTTTAGCGGTGTTTATTATTATTTTACTTTGAAAAAACCACAAGTGTCACAAACTTCTGTTACGGTAGAGCCTATGGTTGATAATACTTCTATCGCTAAAAATAAATCTGTATCAGAGCTTAAAACAGATAAAAATTCATTGGCAAAAGTAATTTCTCCTGAAATAAAAGATAAATTAAAGGAAAAAGCTGCAGAAGTTGATAAAAAGTTATCATTTAGCTCTGGAAAAATTATTTTACCGACACAAAAGAAAAATATTATAAGTTTTGCCGTAAGTGTAGGAGGGAAATCAGATCCGTTTTATGATAAAAATGCTGATTCCACAGAGGTTGAAGCTTCTGATAATAAAAAATTAAAAATTCCTCCTTCCGTTTCTCCTGCGGGCTTACCTTTTATTACAGGAGTACCTTCCAATTTTTCGGGGAATTTATTTGCTCCCTATGTAGATAAAATTGAGCTTAAAGGCTTTATCGGGAATAAAGCCATATTAGCTTATGAAGATGATATTCAGACTTTAAAGGCCAAAAATTCTTTTCATGGAGCGGTAATATTGTCAGTAAATCCATATAGTTATTGTGTCAAGCTGAAAAAAGGCAATAAGATTTATACTAAGCGAATAAAGGATCTGGCAGAGCCGTCTTATACCGAATCTGCATCATCGCTTCCAAAGTTAAGTATGTAATTAAAACAGAGGTATGAAATCAATGAAAAAGTTTAATAACTTAAATAAAAATAAATTAATGACTGCATCTGTTTTAGCTTTTTGTCTGATTTATCAGTCTGCTGCATTTTGTGAGTATTATGATCCGAATGTGCAAATTAAAACAATAAGATCATCGGTAAAAGATATGGTTATTGCAAAAGATAAGCCTATGGATAGGCAATTAATCGATGATTATAAAGGAATGCTTAAATCAAATTATATTGATCATAACTCTGCAAATTCAAAAATTATAAATTTAAAAACTGAGTTTAATACTTTTTCTGATGATATAAAAATAGATTTTGCCTTTAGGGATTTAGATGTAGCAACGGCTTTAAGACTTCTTGGAAAAGAAGGCGGAAAAAACGTAGTTGTTGATGACAGCGTAAAAGGTACAATTAATATTGATCTTAAAAATGTTTCGCTGAATGAAGCTATGGAGCTTGTTTTAACCGCTCAAGAGCTTGAAGCAAGAAATATGGGGAATACTGTATTTATTGCTTCAAGGCCTGCAATGTCTAAAAAAGGATTAAACAGAAAATTTATTAAGGCTTTTAAATTAAATAATGCAAACGCTGTTGATGTTGCTACTATTTTAGAAGCTAGTGTTTTTAATAAAGGTTATGATGTTGATGAAAAAGCATCAGGAGATCAATCAGCATCATCAAGTCTTCCAGCAGCATCAGGTTCTACTCAATCTCAAGCTATGCCTCAATCTCCTCCCCATATTCCTGCCGCTTTAGGATCAAATCTGGGCAATCAAAGCTCTTTGAATACTTCATCATCTTCTTCCGCTCAACCTTCTATAAGTGCTGAAAGTTTATCCTCCTCTGTGGGTGGAACAAGTACAGGTCAAAGTTCTCTTGCAAAGTCAAGAAGTGTAAGGGCTAAAGTTGAAAATATTGATCCGGGAAGTGGATTTAATGATGCAAATCAGCTCGCAAGCGGTATAAAACTTCAAGGACTTAAAACTGCTATTGAGAAAGTAGATGTTAGCAATAATAATGGCGGAGCGATAGTTATTCCTGACACAAGAACAAATTCGGTATTAATTGCAGGATTGAAAGAGGATATTGATCTTGCCGCAGATACTATTAAATATCTTGATAAACCATTACAACAGGTTTCTGTAGAGGTTTCTCTGCTTGAAATAAAAGATAATGATTTGAAAGATTTTAACATAGCGGGTGGAGCTCAAGGCAAAAGAGATTTTGGATTAGGTTCAAATAATCCTTATGCGGAGACTGTCAAAGATCAGAGTGCTTTTACTCAGGGTATAACTAAAAATACGACTTTATTAACAAAGCAAGATTATTTTTCTTTCTTATATGATAATTCTTTGAAAAGTGTAAAAGATACCTTTGCTTTTAAATTGAATTATTTAAATCAAAAAGATAAAATCAAGCTTCTTGCTAATCCTACAATAGTTACTCTTGATGGAAGTGAATCCTTAATTAAAATAACCGATCAGATTGTCAGTAGACTTACAGTTTCGGTGGATCAGAATGGAACTATTTTTACCACTCCTCAGCTTGCCGATGTTGGTATAGTGCTTAATCTTTTGCCTAAGGTTTCTTCGGATGGCAATGTTACAATGAGAATCAGACCTTCTGTAACTTCTGCTGGTCCAAAGATAACAACAGATAAATATGGAGGTTTTGCAACGCCGATTTCTACTAGGGAAGTAATATTACAGGATACAAGGATAAAAGCAGGTCAAACACTTGCTATTGCAGGCTTAATAAGAGATAACGAGCTTGAAACAATTAAAAAAATACCTGGTCTTGGTGATTTAAAAATATTCGGAAATATGTTTAAAAACAGATCATTTAGTAAGGAAAAATCAGAACTTATAATTCTTCTTACCCCTAGAATTATGAATGAAATTCCTGCAAATTAATTGAAGAATTGAGTTTTTAGTTTTTGGATTTTTTAAATAAATGGATAAAACTTTAAAAAAACTTATAGATAAGTGTCAAATTATATCATTTGATATTTTTGACACTTGTTTATTGAGAAATACTGTAAAGCCTGAAGATGTTTTTTCATTTGTTTCAGAAAAATTTTCTTATCCTGAGTTTTATTCAAATAGAATGGAGGCTGAAAATAATGCTAGAAAAATCTTTGTTGAAAAAGAAGAAATAACTTTTGATGATATTTATTCTGAGCTAAAAGTTCTCAGTGGATTGGCGGATGATGAAATTAATAAACTTCAACTCAAAGAGCTGGCATGTGAAAAGGCATTAATTGTTCAAAATCCATATTTGTTCGAGATTTATAATTATGCAGTTGCTCAAAAGAAAAGAATAATTTTTATTTCTGATATGTATTTGCCCGAACTTTTTATTAAAGATTTACTTTGTTCAAACGGCTATAACAATTATGAAAAGGTTTTTCTCTCTTCGATTGAAAACCTTACAAAATCATCGGGTAATCTTTACGATAAAGTAGTAAAAGAAATAAATATTAAAGCCTGTGATATATTGCATATTGGCGATAATTACAAAACAGATTTCTTAAATGCCCAAAAAGCGGGATTTAATGCTTTTCATTATGAAAAACCTTTAAAAAGAGCTGTTGATAAAGATTTTTTTAAAACAGAATTTTCTTTTGTTAATCCCTTTGAAAAACTTTCACCTGTTGAAAGCCTTTTTATCGGTTTAATTATAAATAAGTTTTTTTCTTCTCCAAATTATAAAAATAATTTCTGGCATGATTTTGGTTATAAAAATGTCGGAATTATGTTTTTTGGTTTTATAAGCTGGATAATTCGTAACATAAAGGATGTTGATAAGGTTTATTTTCTTGCAAGAGATGGATTTATAATGAAAAAGGCTTATGAGACTTTAACTGCATTTAATAATAATGTTATTTTAGCCGAATATCTTTATGCTTCAAGGCAGGCTTATGTTATACCGTCTTTTTCAACTTCGTTAAGTGAAAAAGATTATGAATATTTAGTAAATGGGCCAAGAGGGCTAAGTGTTGCAGATTACTTGCAACGTGCGGGATTAACTCCTGAAACTTATATAAATAAAATAAAAAAAGCAGGTTTTCATTCTATTTCGTCAAAGGTAAAAAGCGGTAGTGATTATGCAAAATTACAGACTTTATTATATTTTTTAGAGTCTGATATTTTAAAGAGTGCCTCTGTTTTAAATAAAAATTTATATGATTATTTAGAGAAAAAAGAAATAATTCGTTCAAGCAAATTCGCAATTGTGGATATAGGCTGGAACGGCTCAATGCAGAAAGCCTTAGATAAAATTCTTAAAATGAATAATTTATCTCCGCAAATAAAAGGACTTTATTTAGGTACGTTTTATGGGGCTAATGATTTAAGACTTAATGGTTATGATATAAAGGGCTGGCTGTTTGATTGTGAAAAACCTGCTGAATTTGTTTCCATAATTAAAAAAGCTGTTGCTATTTTTGAATTTATTCATCTTGCCCCTGAGGGTAGCGTTAAAAGGTTTGAGCAAAAAAATGCTCATATCGTCCCTGTTTTTGATGAGGATTGTAATAAGCAGAAAATAAAAAAGGCAATGTCTTTACAGCAAGGAGCAATAGAGTTTTTAGAAGACTTTATGTCTGCTCAAAAAAGGCTTGGCGAAGAATTTTATGTTTCATCACAAATATCAATAAGTCCATTGAAACGGTTTATTTTAAATCCTACCTTTGAAGAAGCAGTTAAATTTGGAGATTTATCCCATAAAGATTTGAATTCTTCAATAAAAATTGCCGCACCGCCGCTATTTTTTATCAGAAAATTATTTCCGTTTTTAGAAAAAAAAGCTTATGAAAAATCGCTCTGGAAAGAGGGGTATAACAAGAGAATAGAATCTTATTGTTTTAATCCGAAAAAAACCGTTAAACCTCAAAAAGATTTTGATATTGAGATGATATTAAAATCAAAACATTTTAATAAAAACTTAAAAAAACTAAAGTCAAAATATAAGAATAAAAAGATATTATTCTATGGTGCAGGGCTTCTTGCTGAAAAATTTGTAGAAAATGCAGATTTAACAGGGCTGGATATTATCGGTTTTTTAGATAAAAATCACGAAAAAACAGGACAGAAAATAGGACAATATCCTATATTTCATCCTGAAATAATAAAGAAATCAGCTCCCGATGTACTGGTTTTAAGCGTATTGCAAAAAGATTATGTGCTACCTTATCTTGAGCTTATAAAAGCTCAAAAGGGGCTTTCTTTTTTAATAATTGATGATTTGTTTATTTAAAAGCAATCGTAATATTCATAAATTCCATATCGTCATAATCAAGATAGTTTGATACTTCGTTATGACCAGTTTGAACGGATAATTCATTTAATGAATTAGGTATAAGCAAAGCAGCAGGGAAGCTAATTACTTGATTATCGCCGTTTATTCTTAGTTCGCCTATTTTTTTAGAGTTTAAATAAATAGTTGAAGGTGTGCTGTAACTGTTTATTTTTATGTGGGAAAGTTTTCTTGATATTAAAGTATCTAAGCCTATTATTGAGCCTATTTTTAAAGAGGCTTTTTGATCTGCAGGAACATCTCCCACATAAAACCTTTTATTAAAAGTAGAACCGCCTGCACTTATTTGAAATTCTTCTGCATTTGCCGAACTCGGAGAAAAATTGTTATCTCCGAGATGTCTGAGTGTCTCATCAACAACAAGAACATTTGAGGATGTTTTGCTTAATCCGACAGTAAAAGGCTTGTTTAAATTGTCCTTTTCTACAGTAAGGGAAAAAGGGTTGTATCCATCAGCACTTATGCCAAGTATTGCAGGGCCGTTTAAATTTGCTTTTATTGAAAAATATCCTTGAGAATCGGTTTTTGTCGAGAGTCCCATTGACGGTATAGTTACGTTTGCATTAGAAATAGGGCGACCTGTTTTAGAGTCAACTACTTTAAAGCTTTTACCTATTTCTATAATCTGATTTTCATTTACTGCACCGTTTAGAGTTTCCGCAAATGAAATATTATTTGTTTCTAAAGTTAATACGGTTAAAAATATAATAAAAATTCTTGTGAAATCTTTACGCATAACCTCATCTCCTCTAACTCATAATAAAAAGTTTAAGGTTATAAGGTTATCTTTCCAATCGAAAAAAGTCTTAGTAATAAAGTATTGTATTAGTATCTGTCTTTTAGTGCTCTGTCAACTTCACGTTTTAGATCTTTTTTAGCAAGAGTTTCTCTCTTATCATGGAGATTTTTGCCTTTTGCTATTGCAATTTCTATTTTTGCCCATCCATTGCTTAGAAATAGTTTTGTAGGAACAATTGTATTCCCTGATTCTTTGGTTTTACCTATGAGTTTATTTATTTCTTCCTTGCGTAATAATAATTTTCTTTTGCGTAAAGATGGCTGATTATAAACATTTCCTTGTTCATAAGGGCTAATATGAGCATTATAAAGCCATGCTTCGCCGCTCTCTATTTTTACGAAGCTGTCTTTTAAGTTTACTTTTCCGGCTCTTACCGCTTTGATTTCTGTCCCCGTAAGAACAATTCCAGCCTGATACTTATCATAAATATGATATTCATGATAAGCGTGTTTATTTGAACTTATTAATTTTTCATTGCTCATAATTTTTACCAAATACATTAAAAAACTGATTATTATTACTTAATAAAAACATATAATGAAGAATACTACAATAATAATTTTTACTATAGTCTAAGGATTTTTATGCTTATAAATTGTAACAAATGCGGCACATTATTTCAAAAACGATTAAGAGATATATGTGATTCTTGCTTGAATGAAGAAAAAAACTTTGTTGAGGCGATAGAGACTTATGTGCAAAGATCTGTCGGTGTGTTTGTTTCAATGCATGAAATAAGTGAAGGTACAGGTATTGATATCGGTAAAATTACCGAACTTTATAAGAAAGGAAGGCTTTCTGATGTAGCGGCAAGGCTTTCTGTAAAGTGTTCCATTTGCGGCGCTGAAATAAAAGGCATAACTAAAAAAGGACATTTTTGCGTAAAATGCTACGATGAGTTTAAAAAAGAAAATACGAAAACTCCTGTAAAGCCAAGCGAAGGTCATCCTATGCTCAGGAATTTCGATAAAAATATTGTTCATACCCGTAAAAATGTTGATGCCGATGAACGAATGAAATTTGGTTTTAAAAAAAGTTCGGACGAGTAGAAAAATCAATTTGGATTATTAAAATTACATATGTAATAATGTGGTCATAAGTTTAATATACTAATTACTTAATCAGGTTAGGCTAAATAATTATAAGGAAAAGTTTAAAGGATGCGTGTAGTTCAGATTTTTTTGTTATGTCTTATTTTACCGTTTCTATCTGCTTTTATGTCAGAAAAAAGTTCTAATCTTACCGAAAATGCAGACAAGTATGCACAAGTAACAAAAGACCCTCGTATAGTCAAAGCTCTTGATTTTATGGACGGCACAACAGGCGATTGGGCTAAAAAAGCAATATTGGGCAATAATGTTTCAGGTAAGCCTATGAAAATTTTATTTAAAAATTTATCTTCTCTTTCTCCTGCTTATACTAATTTTGATGCGTTAGGATGGCAGGGGGCAAACGGTCAGTTATTTATCTACCTTAATATGAAACATCAGGATGCTCCTCCTGAAGCTCTTGCAAGTACATTAAGCCATGAAGCGGTTCATCAGGATGCTTATTGTTCAATAGAAGAAGAAACCTATGCTTGGGGTTATGAAGCTGATGTCTGGATACAAATGAAAAAAAGAAATCCTGAGTTAAATAATTTATCTAATACAATTCCTCTTGTAAAAAGATTAAACACTTTAGAATCTTTGTTTAAAGGTTCTAATTATACAACAGCTTCAATTAGAAAAGTTGTCGCTTCAAATCCTGGTTATCAAGGTTTACCACTATATTCCCCCGGTTTTGGTCAATAAAATCAATTATTGAAATCCTCGCTTTTGCGGGGATTTTTTAATGTCAAAATTAAATTATAAGGCTGATTGTTTTGGACTTTTTAATGATATAATTAAGCTGCAAATTTATATTTTGGAGGTTTAATTACTTATGAATAGAGCGATCACAAACCTTAGAGAAAGCTTAAATGAGAGAACATGCGTTAAAGTTATCGCAGGTATCGATAATTTTGATGCTGAAAAAGTTAGAAAAGTTGTAATTGCAGCTGAAAGAGGCGGAGCAAATGCAGTAGATATAGCAGCAAGTGTAGAACTTATTGAAATGGTAAAAGAAATTACAACACTTCCTGTGTTTGTATCTTCAATTTGCCCTGAAGAACTCGCTATGGCTGTAAATGCTGGTGCTGATGCTCTTGAAGTTGGAAACTATGACGCTTTATACAAAAATGGCGAAAGAGTAACAGCTGCTCAAGTTCTTGAAATTACAAGAAAAACAAGAGAATTAGTCGGGAATGACGTTTTCTTAAGCGTTACAGTTCCTGGTCATATTTCAGTTGAAGAGCAAATTGTTCTTGCTCAATCTCTTGAAGAAATGAAAATTGATCTTATCCAAACTGAAGGTGCTGCAACTGTTGACGCTAAAAGTGCAGGAGCAAGAGGTCTTTTAGAAACAGCTCAAGTTTCAATCGCTAACACAATTGAACTTGTAAGAAATGTTGAAGTTCCTGTTATGACTGCTAGCGGTATCGGCGTAACAACAGCTCCTATGGCTTTAGCTGCAGGTGCATCTGCTGTTGGTATCGGTTCAAGCGTAAATAAATTGAACTCACAGATTGAAATGATTGCAAGTGTTATGTCAATCGTTGAAGCTGTTAGAGAATCAAGAAATGTAAAATCAAAAGAATTAGTGTAAGCTGATTTTTTAAAATTAAACAAATGGCGGACTGATTTATTTTAGTCCGCTATTTTTATACTCAACAAGGAATATAACGAAATGAAAAGATGAGTATTTTGCCTTGAAACCATTATAAGTATTGAATCATGGCTTTTTTATGTAATTTGACGACTTTTTTAAAATTTATTTATTATGCTATATTATGATTACATTTGGTTGTGGATTCATAAGGGGCAGAGAGTTGAACAGCACTTTAACGTCGCCAAAAGGCATAAAGACTGAAAAAATAAAAGAAATATTTTCTCCTGAAGAAGTAAAATTAATCTTAGGGAGTGATTTTCAAGAAATAAAAACACTTTGTCAGAAAGTAAATGTAACTCCGAAAAAAGACAGCAGAACCGGAAAAACATTTTTCTTTAAAAATGACATTGAGCTTTTGAAAAAAATAAAAGATCTTCATGAAAGAACTGAAGAAATAGCAAGACAACAGAAAAGCAAACAGCTTTCCGTTCAAAATAAAATTACAAAAGTTGATTCGGCTGAATCAGTTGAAGTTCAAAAATTAATAAGTGCAGTAATTGATACAAGAGAAAATGTAGTTGATCGAATTACAAAAGTTCTTGAAGATAAACTTGACGGGCTTGACGATATAATTGTTGAATTAGTTAAAAGCAAAACTGAAATAGAAAAATTGAGACAAAAGCTTGAAGAAGCTACAAAAGAAAATTATAGGCTTAAAAAAGAAAATGACACCTTTAAGCCGGCAGGATTCGGATTATTCGTAAAAAGAAAACCTCACAATAATTTAAAATAGTTTTCAAATATATAAAATAAAAATCGACCATAACGGTCGATTTTTTGTTATACAAATAAATTTTGTTCAATTTCGGTTTTTAGATTTTCTTTTTTTATAATCTCGCTTAAATATGGGATTACGGTGTTTTTTTGTAATACCGCAAGAGCAATAATATCGGGACTTAACTCTTTTATTTTGTCCGCTCCGAATATTTCATATTCTCCGATTTTCTGCCCGATTTTTTGAGGGTTCTGGTCAATAAAACCTATTATATTTAGTTTTGAAGTATCAAATTGTCTGATTATTTCCTGTGCGAATTTTCCTGCTCCATAAAAACATATTTTTTTGTCGGAATTGTTTTCAACAAAATTATTAAATCTGTCTTTTATTTCGGGATTATTGATTACTTTAATTAAATCAACTCTTGAGCGTTCTTCACTCATAAAGCCTGATTCTATGCTTTTTGCCATATTTACCAGAAAACCGAGTCCGGTTTTGCCTTCTTGTATATCATTTCTTAGCATGCGGTTTCTTATGTGTGTTTCGTAAAATCTTAGTGTTGATTCGTTTGAGATGACAGAATTAGCAAAATCACCTTTAAATACATCACATCTTTGATGGTAATAACAAAGTGTTTCAGGAATTACTGCTATTTCAAATTTTGATAAAAATCTTAAATTGAATTCCCAATCTTCCATAAATTCAAGCTTTTCGTCATAATAACCTATTTCTTTAAAAACAGAGGTTTTGTATAAAAAACTTGTTGGCGGAAATACATTTTCTATTGCAATTCTGTATAAGCTGATAAGTGCGGATAAATGGGAATTATAGATTTCATTGTATAAAGGTTTAATTTCATTTTCTAAAACTTGTTCAATTATTTTTAAACTATGAACAACAACTCCTGCAATGTCCGAGTTAGGTTTATTATCAAGAAAATCAACACATTTCTCTAAAAATTGAGGATGCCATGTGTCATCATCGTCATGTATAATCGAATATTCTGTATTTAATGCTTTAAAGCCTACCGTAGCAGAAGCTCCAAGTTTTAAGTTTGTTTCATTATAAATTATTGAGTATCTCTCGCCTAGTCTGGATTTAAAAGAGTCTACTAACTTTTCTAAAATCTCACGATCTCCATAATCATTAACGATTACTAACGACCAGTCAGTAAAAGTCTGATTTAAAATATCTTCAAGTGCTCTTTTTAAAAATAACGGACGGTCTTTTGTTCTTATAACTATTCCTACTTTGCCGATTTTCATAAATTCTCCAATAACGAAACTGAAATTTTGATTATTTAGCTTAAAAATTATACATTAAAAGCCATTATTCTAAATCAAACTTATAATTTACTTATTTTGTTGTCAAAATTTGTAAAGATCCTTTTAAATAGCTATTAATTTTTTTATTGTTTCTTTTTTAATCATTAACTAAAACAAGGGGGCTTTATATGAATATTAATAGTGGGCCACAACAGCACATCGGTTTCGGTATGTCATCATCAGCTGCTAAAAAAGTGGTTAATTACACCTTGAAAACTTCAGTAGTCACACATCCAGGTAAAGCTGCGCAAATGGCGGGGCAATCTATAGGGAATGTAGCAAAAAAGGCTCTTTATCCAGTCGCAAGCGCAACTGCAATTGTACTTGATCATACAGTAAATCAAGCATTAGAGACAACGGTTCCACCTACCATAGGAACACTTGCAAGGGGGCTTAATGCTTGTAGTGAAGTAACAGGCGCAGTGTTTATAAAAGCTCCAATCGCAGTTATGGGTGCTATAACAGAGGGTGCTGAAAGAGTAGTCAGAAAGATTATTTACGGCAAAGTGTAAGTTTATAATAGTTTTAAAATCTCCCATAATTAATTATGGGAGGTATTTTTTTTAAATCATTAAACTCTCTTTCTAAATAGGTCTTTTTGTGCTACCCTTAACCGTGTTAGCGTAAGTATGAAATAGGTATAAAGAGAAATGAGAGCATCTAAAAGATTAGATTTAATCCCTCCTTACATATTTGCTGAAATTGATAGAAAAATTGATGCTGCAAAAGCAAAAGGAATAGATATTATTAGTCTTGGTATCGGCGATCCTGATACTCCGACTTTACCGCATATTGTTGAGCAAATGCATAAATCCGTTGATGATGCACAAACTCACAATTATCCTCCATATCAAGGCACAAAAGCATTTAGAGAAGAATGTGCAGTATGGATGAAAAACAGATTTGGCGTTGATCTTGATTCTGATAGCGAAGTGCTTGCACTTATCGGGTCAAAAGAAGGTATTGCACATGTATTTTTTGCTTTCGTTGATGAAGGTGATTATACATTAGTTCCAGATCCCGGTTATCCTGTTTATAGAAATGCAACTATTCTTGCAGGTGGAACACCTTATTTAATGCCAATTAATCCAGAAAATAAATTTATGCCTGATCTTGATGCAATTCCTGAAGATGTTGCAAAAAAGGCAAAACTTATTTTCCTTAACTATCCAAACAATCCTACAGGTGCTGTCGGGTGTATGGAATACTTCAAAAAAGTTGTTGAATTTGCAAAAAAATATGATATTTTAATCTGTCATGACCAAGCATATTGTGAAATGACTTATGACGGTTATGTTGCGCCTAGTTTCTTAGAAATTGAAGGAGCTAAAGAGCGTACAATAGAATTTTTCTCCCACAGTAAAACCTATAACATGACTGGTTGGAGAATAGGTTGGGCTTGTGGTGGTGTAGAGCCAATGAAAGCTCTTTCCACAATCAAAAACAATATCGACAGCGGTGCATTTAAAGCAATTCAAGAAGCAGGTATAACTGCTCTTAAAACACCTCAAAGTCAAATTGACGAGCTTAATTTAATGTATCAGAAAAGACGTGACATTGTTGTTGCTGCTTTAAGAGAAATGGGCTGGGATATTGAGCCGACAAAAGCTACTTTCTATATCTGGCTTCCTACTCCAAAAGGAATGAGCGCTGTTGAATTTGTCGATATTATGCTTGAAAAAGCTAGAATCGTTGTTCCGCCTGGTACAGGATATGGTCCTAACGGTGAAGGCTTCTTCCGTATCGCTCTTACAGTCGGAGAAGAAAGACTGAAAGAAGCTATGCAAAGAATGAAAGATGCGGGAATCCGTTACGAGAAGTAAGCATAATTTTAATAAGAGTGGGGTATGCATTGTATACCCCACTCTTTTGTCATATATTTTCTATGGTGAATTGGTTACACTACGCTGGTAACAAAATGTGCAGCAATGGGGACATTTCTTGAAATGGTTTAGTAACCGTTGTAAAAGTCTCTTTTTATTCAATAGAGGCTCAATTATTATCTAACAGTTAAGGCTTTTTCTAAAGAATTAGAAACTTAATAAACTTTAAGTGAAAGGATAAAAAATGAAAATAGGGTTGAATGCTTCACATAATTTTCGTAATTTAAGCTTTAAAAATACACCCACTCCTTATATTGATAAAAAGGTAAATGAGGAGAATAAAACAACTTCAGATTTTAATAAAAAAACTTTGGATTTGTCTTTGTGTTTTGCAGGATTTGCAGCTATTTATGCATTACTAACAAGTGAAAGAAAACTTTGGACAACTCCTATTATGGCGGGAGTAGGATTTATTATAGGTAAAGTAATAGAAATTTTTATCAATAATACCAATAAAAAATAAATAAATAACTACCAGAACAGAGAGTTTAAATTAGCTCTCTGTTCTGGTAGTTATTTATAATTCAAAATATTTATTAAAAGAGCTGTATTATCTTCGTTATTGATGAATTTATGCGAAAGCTTCCCTTTAAAGCGAATGGAATCACCCTCTTTAAGGTTAATTTTTTCATTGTCTAAAATACATTGAATATTGCCCTTTACTATATAAATGTATTCATCAACACCATTCATATGTCCGTTATTTGAAAGAGTTGATTTAGGTAATATTTCTAATTTTAATATTTCTGATTTGTGTACATCATGATAAGGAAAAATGCTGTAAATATTATATTCTGACTCATTTGTGATAGCTTTGGCTTCATTGCTTTTCACAATAGTATAATCTAATTCTTCTTCTTCAAGTAATTTTGTAAGGGGGATTTTTAGTCCATCTGCAATTTTCCATAACACTAAAATTGTAGGGTTTGTTGTGCCTCTTTCAATTTCGCCAAGCATACTTTTACTTACTCCTGAAGTTTCAGATAAGTCTTCTAGTGTTACACCTTTAGTCTTGCGGATTAATTTTAAATTTTTTGAAATATTTTTATTTATATTTTCCAAAAGAAACTCCTTTAATATTTATATAATATATTGTATTTTAATCCGATATAGCATACAATCTAATATATTGGAATTAAAGACAATATATTAGACTAAAGGAGTTGATTATTATGGAACTATTTAATACTAAAGAATTGTTAAAGCATTTAAATCAAGATGAAAAGTCTGATATTCAAATACAAAAGGTAACAAATGGAGTAATATCTCTATTTATTGCCGAATTAAAAGCAGGGAAGACTTTAGCTGCTCATTATCATAATGAAGGAGATGAAATATACCAAATTCTTGCAGGAAAAGGCAATATAGAAATAGGTGAATTATCAGGTGATGAAGTAAAATGGATTAATGATTATACAGTAAGTAGCGGAGATATTTTTGAAATAAAACCTAAAATTGTGCATAGGTTGTCAAATAATAGCGATGAAGCGTTGCAGCTGATTTTCTTTACACCATCCAATCATTTAAATGAAGACAGAATATTTATTTAAAAAATTAAAGGATAAAAAATTATGAAAGAAAT
Source organism: bacterium (assembly GCA_037137535.1). Classification (GTDB taxonomy): domain Bacteria; phylum Cyanobacteriota; class Vampirovibrionia; order Gastranaerophilales; family JBAXKC01; genus JBAXKC01. The sequence continues at coordinate 21,142 of JBAXKC010000031.1, forward strand.
GAGATTTAAAAAACTTGATGCATTTACAAAAGGGATATCATCCGGTAATCCGGCAGGATATATAGAGATGAAAGATGATGAAATTTTAAATGAACAAGAAATGCAGAAAATAGCAATGGAACTTAAAGGTTTTGTAAATGAAGTCGGCTATGTAAACCAAGTTGGTGACCAGTATAAGCTAAGATTTTACTCTTCAGAATGTGAGGTTGATTTTTGCGGGCATGCTACTATCGCAATTATGTATGACTTGTTAAGTAGTAATAAAGAGCTTTTAACCAAACAAGAAGTCTTTATTAATGTCAATGCAGGGACTTTATCAGTATTTAATCATATTGAAGAAGATGATGCTGTTTATATTATGGCACCTGCTCCTAAGTTTTTGAATTGCGGAGTAAAAATAGAACAAGTAGCAGAGATTCTTGGAATTAATTTTTCTGATATAAATGATAAAATGCCGATAAGATTAGTAGATGGCGGACTAAGAACATTAATTGTGCCTATAAAAACATTGAAAAGTTGTTTAGAAATATTTCCAAATCAAGAAAATCTTAGACTTTTTTGTCTGGAGAATGGAATCGATATTATACATGTTTCTGTAAAAGAAACTTATACCAAATCAAGTAAATACCGTACTAGAGTATTTGCACCTAAGTATGGGTATCTTGAAGATCCAGCTACAGGTTCGGGAAATTCTGCATTTGGCTATTACTTAATTGATGAAAATTTATGGGAGGGTGATTTTACAATTGAACAAAGTGCGGATAAGATGAATCCAAATTTTGTTAAGCTTAAAAAATATGAAAAAGACGGAGTAATTCATATGCTATTCGGTGGCTGTGCAACAATAAGAATTGATGGCAATTATTGTTTGCATGGTACTATACTCAGTTAATATAGGCTTATGTCAGCAAATAAACACAAAAAACAGAGAGTTTAAATTAACTCTCTGTTTTGTATTGGTTACTTTTTAAAAGCTTCAGCTATTGATATTTTGTAATTTGGCTTTAATCTAAGCAGAATTTTTTATAGTTTAGTTGCCTATGTTATTAATTTTATTAAGGAGTTTTATTATCTTTATAAGTCCTTCATTGTTTTGTTGGGAACTATAAAGATTTTTTGCCGCTATTAAATCGTTAATGGCAGAGGTTTTATCTCTTGATGCATATTCGGCAAGACCTCTATTATAGTATGCTTTTGCATAATGTGGATTAATTGTAATAGCTTTTGTACAATCTTCAATAGCTCCTGTAAAATCACCAAGACTTGATTTGGTATTTGCTCTATCAGCATAGTATTCGATATTGCTAGTATTTAAGGATATAGCTTTTGTGTAATCCTCAAGAGCTCCTGCTGGATCTCCTGAATTTGCTTTTATATTTGCTCTTTCATAATAAGACTTGTCATCATTTGGATTTGTTGTAATAGATTTAGTGTAGAACTCTATTGTTTTTATTTCATTATTAATAGCTTGGGACTGATTAGAATTTACTTTAGTTGTTTTTATGCAATTTTTAGCATTAATTGTTTTATTTTCTAAGGCTAATTTAGCACTTGCTCTATTTGCATAGGCTTTTGAATAATTAGGTTTTAGTGCTATCGCTTTATTATAATTTTCAATTGCTCCAACTAGATCTCCTAAGTCTGATTTAATATTTCCTCTATTGTTATATGTTTCAGCAAACTTGGGATTAATCTCTAAGGTTTTATTATAATCTTCAAGAGCTCCTGTTCTATCGCCTATGTTGATTTTTATAGTGCCTCTATTATTATAATATGCTGCGCAATTTGGATTAAGTTCTATTGCTTTATCGTAGTCATAAATAGCAGATTTTCTATATCCCAACGATTCTTTTGCACTTGCTCTATTAATATATGCCTTTGTATAATTGGGATCAATTGATATAGCTCTATTATAGTCTTCAATAGCACCTATCGCATCACCAAGGTCAACTTTGGAATTCCCTCTGTTATTATAAGGTATGGCAATATTAGGATTAAGAGAAATCGCTTTATTATAATCTTGAATAGCTCCTGTTTTATCTCCTAAGTCTTTTTTTATATTTCCTCTATTTGAATAAAATGCAGCTGAATTAGGATTAAGAGAAATTGCTTTGTTATAATCTTGAATAGCTCCTATTTTATCACCTAAATTAGATTTAATGATTCCTCTGTCTGAATAAGCATTTGCAGAGTTAGGATTAATCGCAATAGCTTTATTATAGTCCTGAAGAGCTGTTGCCGTTATATTTTTATTATTAGGTGTTTTTGTTGCCGTATTTTTGGCAGAAGTTGTTTTGGTATGATGTATAGTTGAGCTTGCATAAATAGGTGTTATAAGGAAAATTGACAATAGAACTGATGATAAGAATTTTTTCATAAAGTTTATTTCCTTTTGTGAGTATAACTTATAAAAATTAAAATACTCGGTTTGATCTTATTCGTTACTTTTTAAACGCTTCAGCAATTGATGTTTTGTAATTGGGCTTTAATATTCCGACTTCGGTGATTATTCCCGTAATGAATTTAGCAGGAGTAACGTCAAAAGCGGGGTTTATTACGTTTACGCCTTCAGCACAGATTATTTGCCCGTTTATGTGGGTTACTTCTTCTCTTTCTCTTTCTTCAATAGGGATTTCTTCGCCTGATTCTATTGATGTGTCAATTGTAGAAAGCGGAGCAGCTACATAAAACGGAACATTATGCTCTTTTGCTGCTATAGCAACGGTATAAGTACCTATTTTATTAGCTGTATCACCATTTGCGGCAATTCTGTCTGCACCGACTATTACCATGTCAATCATTCCTTTTGACATGAAATAACCGCACATTCCATCAGTAATAAGAGTTACAGGGATTTTATCCATTGTTAATTCCCATGTTGTAAGCCTTGCGCCTTGTTGGCGAGGGCGTGTTTCATCGGCAAAAACTTGAATTGTAGGGTCTTTTTCAAATGCTGACCTGATTACACCAAGAGCAGTTCCATGTCCGACTGTTGCAAGAGCTCCTGCATTACAATGAGTTAGGATTGTAGCACCTTTTGGAACTTCTACCGCTCCATGTCTTCCTATTGCAAGATTTATCTCAATATCTTCATTTTGAAGTTTTATTCCGTTAAGTTTTAATTCTTCAATTATGGTTGCAACATTTTCCGTATCCAATGAAAGAACGTGGTTAAGCTGTTTATCCACCGCCCACATAAGATTTACCGCAGTCGGACGGGTTGACTTTAAGTAATCGCAAATAGCTGTAAGCTCTTTAATGAATTCTTTTTTGTCTGTTATATGAGCTATCTCATAAGCTCCTAAAACAGCTCCTAATGCTCCCGCTATACCGATTGCAGGTGCTCCTCTAACGAGCATGTCTTTTATAGCTGCCCCCATCTCTTTATATGTTTTAATATCAACAGTTTTAAACTCATAAGGAATAAGAGTCTGATCAATTAGTCTAACGTGTTCTCCCATCCACTCTATGGTTTTAATATTTGATTTGAAAGTCATTTTTTATCTCTCCAATGTTTAAATATATCTTTAATAAATTATAACTTACTGTAAAAAAGTCCAATGTTCTAAATTGAACATCGGACTTTAAATTATTTTAAAACGTCATTAATTACGAACGTCTTTTTCTTGCAGCTTCTGCTTTGCGCTTTCTTTTTACGCTAGGCTTTTCGTATCTTTCACGTCTTTTGATTTCGGAAAGGATACCTGCTTTTTGAATTTTTTTCTTGAAGCGTTTTAATGCGCTTTCAATACTCTCGTTATCGCCAACTTGTATTTCTGACAATGTTCTAACCCCCCTTCGGGAAAATATTTTATATTTTGTCTGAAAATAAACTTTTAAAGCTCATCTCAAGACTATTAAGTCATTTTTAACATTTTAAAATGTAACACAGTTGTAAAAAATTTACAATATTAATTTTATGAGTTAACCCGGTGGCCAATGTAGCGATCTGCCCGATAAGATGTGAAAATGCATATGGTTAACCGTTTGTCCGCCAATTTCACCTGTGTTTGCTACTACTCTATAGCCGTCTTTAATGTTTAATTTCGTTACAACTTCTTTTATTCCTGTCATTAAGTCCTTACAGATTTCTAAATCATCGATGGAATGAAGGTTTTCGTAATGTTTCTTTGGAATTAATAAGACATGGATTGGTGCTTGGGCATTAATATCTTTAAAGGCAATATAGTTTTCTGATTCGACCACTATATCGGCATTAATTTCTTTATGTGCAATACTGCAAAAAATACAGTTATTCTGTTTCATAAAATTTTTCCTTATTCTTCCCAGAACTGGTTCATTTTTTTAATGCTGTTTTCAAAGCTTGCTACTCTTCTTTCTACGTTATCAAGCTTTTTAACAACGATAGCTTTCCATTTTCCACTTTCATTTCCTGCTGTTACTTGTCCTGCTATGTATTCAAGAATGGTTTTTATTTCTTCATCAGATTTTGCGGGAGTTGGAGCTTCTGAAAGAGCATCAATTTTTTCTTCTAATCTTTCAAATCTTTGTTCAAGTGATTGGAATTTATTACTTAATCTGCTGATTTCCTGATTAATCTCCAGCTTTGTCCCTGAGATATTTGATTCAAGAGCATTAAGCAATTTTGAATTTAAGTTCTGGCTATTTTCAAATTTAGACGAAATTTTATCGATATCATGTTTTAAGGAGTTTTCAAAATTTTCCAGAGCTGAAGAAATATTATTAATTTCTCCTGTAATATTGGAGGTGTTTTGAGATTTATTTATTTGATTTGCAAGAAGATCAAGTCTACCGTTAATTGAATCAGAGGTTTCAACAGGTATTGACGATATTGAGCTATTAATATTTTGAATAACATTACGCAGATTTTCATTGTTTTGATAGGAAATAGAGCTGTTTAATTCTATCTTTTCATTTAATACTTTTAATGTTTCATTAAGAGTATTAACAGTATTAAGAATTTCGTCGTCTTTTGAATTACCTGTTATATCAATTGTTCTGGCATTTATTTCTTCAAGTAATGCTCCTGCTCCGTCAATCCATTCTGCCATTTGAATAATGGCATTTTTAATTACTTCTGTATTTTGTAATGCAGAAGGTAACGTTGATTTAGAAATAGAAATATTTTCATTTATAAGATTTTTAATCTCTGTTGAAGGAATTTCAAAGTTTTTATTAAGAATATTTTGAATTTCTTCAATTCCACCTGAAGTTTTTTGCTTTATTTCTTCAAACGTCTCTTTAAAGGTAGAAAGATTTTGTTTTAGTGTTTCAGAATTCTCTGAAGAGGTTATTATAAGTTTATTTGTTCTGTTGCTTATGTCTGATACATCTTCATTGCATTTGTTGAACTTTTCAACAATATTCTGAAACTCAGCTTTTAATCCTTCAAAATTATTATGTATAAGCTCATTATCATTTTTTAAGCTGTTTTGAGACTCTGTTAATAAGCTATGTACATTAGAAATAGCCTTAGTGCTTTCTGCGAAATTTTCGTTAAGTTGAGAAAGATTTTGAGCCATTTCAGGAACTGTATCAATATTTTGTTTAATAGTTTCGTATTCTGTTGAAAATACTTGTACTTTTTCGCTTAAAGTTTCAATATTTCCGCTAAGTTGGATAAGCCCTACATCGATATCATCAACTTTATTATTGACCGCATCAAGTTTAAATTCAGAGGCCTGACTTGAGTCGTTAATTGAATTTGTAATATTTTCAATATTGGAAACTATCTCATAAAGTGTGGTAACTGTATTTAAGATTTCATCAGAATGTCCGAATAATTTGCTTGTTTCATATTGAGAAGAAGTCAAAGCATTTTCTATTTCAATAATTTTACCTTGAAATTCGCTTATATTTTGAGAAAGTTCTCCATATTTATGTAAAAGTGTATCTTTTGTTTCTCCGATTTGACCTGATAATGAAGCAGAAAGAGATCCGTTTAAGTTTTCCTCAATATCGGTTATTTTCTTAGTGAATAAACCTATTTCTATTTTTACAAGTTCCATATTCTGACGTAAATTATCGTTTACATCATTTAATTCGGAATGTGAAGATAGATTTAGAGTTTGTAGTTTTTCTTCAAAACCGTTTAGATTTTGTTTTAATTCAGTGATATTATCAATGATTGTCAGTTCAAGTTTTGATGCGTTTTCATTCATAATGCTGTTATTAATACTCAATTGTTCTTTTATTTCTTCTATATCGCTTGTTGAAGCGTTTATTGCAAGTATTTCAACAATAGCATTAAGCTGATCTGCAATTGATATTATATTTTGTTCGATTAATTGAGAATCAACATTTTTTAAGGATTGTATCTGGTCATTTATTTCTTCAATTAATGAACTTGCTTTTTCTAATGAGGATTTACTTGTGTTATCAGAAGCAAAAGCATTTATTTTTTCGATTTTTTCAATAATGCTATGAATACTGGTTTTAACATAATCAGAACTTTCTGCATTAATATAACAATCGATATGTTCTTGAACATTTTTAACTATTGATTTTAGTTCTGACATATTTGTAGAATTTAATCCCACAGTTCCTTTAATCTCATTAAGATTGGCTTCCATTGTGATTAGATTATCTTGAAGTTCATTATTTTTATCTTCTGAGGAGATTAATTCATTATTTTGTTCAATTAATTCAATTAATCGGTTAATTTTTTTGTCTGTTTCGGGAGTAATATCAGAAATATAGTTATATAATGATTGAATTTTATTTTCCTGCTCGATAAGTATAGGTTTTAATTCACCGATTAACGCTTCATTGGTTGCTTTAGAATTAATCGCATCAATGATTTGATCGAACTGATTGTTATATTGGCTGAATAATGGTTCAAGTTTTTCACTATAATCTTCTGCTGATGGTTGTAGTTTTACAAAATGTTCAATTATTGTAATTTTCTCATTTTGAAGATTAAGGATATCTTTTAATTCATTTAATTCAGGAGATAAATCATTCTGTGAATTTAATACTTCTGAAATACTATCAATTTTATTTTCATAGCTAGAGAATAAGGTTTTTATTTCGTCAAAAAGAACTACAAGTGAACCGTTAAGTTTTTCTTCAAGATTTAATTGAGAGGTTGTTGAATGCAAATCGGTCAGATTGTTGTAGATTATTTCAAGACTTTCTCGGATATTGTTGCTGTTTGATGAAGCGTTATTTGTTAAAGCTTCTATTTTATTTGCCAGTTGAGCTTGTTTTTCTTCAATATTATTTCTTAGCTCTGAAATTAATAATTCAATGCAATCAGTTATATCTGAATCTGCAAGAACATCAATTTTAGTTTCAAGCCTTTTTATATTTTGTTCAAAATATGCTATTTCAGGTTTTTGAGCCAAGTTATTATCGATATTTCCAAGAATATTACTAATAGCGGTATTTATACGGTTAAGGCTTTCATCAATTATAGTTACGGCTTCGGCATTACTGTCTATAATAGCATTTTTACTCGTGTCTATTTCTTCTTTTATTTGAGTAATATTTTCATTAGAAATAGTTATAAGATTTTCTGAAACATAATGCACTCCATCTTGAAGCTTTGCTATTTCAGCGTTTATTTGTTCAATTTCAGAGGAATGATTAATATTATTTATTTTTGAGGATATTTCTTCAATAATACCTTTTATTTCAGCTATATCCTGAGTTTTAGTATCATTTAATATAACATTTACTATTTCTTTGACTTTTTCGTTTAATAAAGTAAATTGAGAATCGCCAGTTTCTGTTTCAATAGAGTCTTTAAGAAGATTATTTAGTGATTGAAGATAGGTTTTTACTTCATTTATTTCATCCGAAGAAGATTTTTGTTCTAATAATTCTAATATTTCTTGTATTTGTTCTTTTTTAGAGAATTCAGCAGATATAGTCTCAAGTTTTTCTGAAACAAAATGGACACCTTCTTGAATTTTTGAAGATTCAGCAAGAACTTGTTCAATCTGTGTAGATTTAGCGGTATCATTTATTTTTACGGCTATGTCTTCAATAACTTCTTTTATTATTAATAAATCATCTGAATTGTTGTTACTTAAAATGGTATTAATTACTGTTTCAATTTTTTCGTTTAATAATGAGAACTGAGAATTATTTGCTTCTGCATCAACAGCTTCTTCAAGTAGGTTATTTAAGGCCTGAAGATAGGTTTTTACTTCATTTATTTCATCCGAAGAAGATTTTTGTTCTAATA
>JBAXKC010000032.1:0-27654 GCA_037137535.1 bacterium
ATTTCGCTATTTCCATTACGTTCGTTTACTTTATATATAATTATTAGCATAATTATCGCTTCTTGTTCAAATAATAATAAGTTTATACGGAGCTTTTGTAATAAAATAAATTACCACTTGCATTTATGAACATTTGTTCATATAATAAAAACATACGGTATTTTTTATTCAGAGGTAGAAATGATTACTTCAAAACAAAAAGATTTTTTAAACAAGATAAAAGCATTATACGGCAAAAATCCCTTACCAAGCTATGAAAAAATATGTAAAGATATTGGATTCAGATCAAAAAACTCGGTTTGGCAATATTTTCAGAAACTTTTAGATGCAGGATTTATTCAGGAAAGAGATAACAGATTTTTTATATCACATGATTTTCTAGGCGTTCCTTATTTTGAATGTGGTGTCAGAGCAGGATTTCCGTCACCTGCGGAAGATTATATGGAAAACAGATTATCTTTCGATGAAATACTTGTAAAACATCCCGTTTCAACAATATCAATAAGAGTTATAGGCGATTCTATGGTAGATGCAGGTATTTTTGAGGATGACATTATTGTTGTAGAAAAAGGAAGAGAGCCTGTTCTCGGAGATATTGTCGTTGCAATTGTAGACGGGGAATTTACCGTTAAATATTACAAAATGAAAAACGGCCAAATTTTCCTTGAACCAGCCAATAACAACTACCCTAACATCATACCTTCTAACGAAATGATGATTTTCGGAGTGGTAACAGGCTTAGTAAGAACAATAAAGAAAAGTTAACCACTTAATAAACATAATACATAAAGGCGAAAATAGGCTTTATCAATTTTATTTTAGCCTTATTTCACCTGCAATTTAAACTTAAAAATGTTTGAAAGAATTTTTGGGAGATTTAGTCATGTCTAAAAAAGCAATAGCACTTGTTGATTGTGATTCATTTTACGCATCTTGCGAACAACTTAAAAAACCACAATTAATAGGGAAAGCGGTATGCGTAATGAGCGGAAATGACGGATGCGTAGTAGCTCGATCAAAAGAAGCTAAACAAATGGGCGTAAAAATGGGTATGCCAGTTTTTCAAGCTAAAAAGCTTTTTCCTGATGCAATTTATATTTCAGGAAACCTTGGATACTACGGAGAGATTTCAACACGAGTTATGGGAGTACTAAGAGATTTCAGCCCTACTATTGAAACTTATTCAATAGACGAAGCTTTTGTTGATCTTACAGGGCTTAGAATGCTTTATAAAATGAGTTATTTAGAAATGGCAAAAGAAATAAAAAAACAAGTTTGGCAAAAGATAGGAATTCCTGTTTCCGTAGGGATAAGCACGACAAAAACACTAGCAAAATTAGCTTCGGAAAAGGCAAAAAAAAGAGATGGCGTTTATCAAATTGGATTCAGAGATATAACAAATGAGCTTAAAAACACCGAAATTATTGACATTTGGGGAATAGGAACAAATACGGCATCATTATTAAATAAGTATTATATTTACACAGCAAATGATTTTATAAAACTAGATAATGAACTCATAAAAAAAATATGGGGAATAAAAGGAATTGAGCTAAAAGCCGAACTTTCCGGAGAAAGTGTTTATCCAATTATAGAAAAATCTCCTTTACCTAAATCCATACAAAAAACAGCATCTTTTGCATGTTTTACAAATGATTTCAACTATATAAAATCCTCACTTAATTATCACGCCCATAGAGCCTGTAAAAAATTAAGAACCAGTGGTTTACAAGCTCAAGTTGTGGAAGTAATGCTTAGAACAAAGGATTTCAATATTTTAACATCGAAAAAAGTTCTTATTTCAGCAACAGACTGGGAATTTGAAATATTTTCAGCAATTAACAAACTCTTACCGGATCTTTATAAAGAAGGTATTATCTATCGAAGTTCAGGAATTACTTTAAACGGATTAACCTCCTCAGGCGAAACTCAACTTTCTATATTTGGTGATTCAGAAGAAAATCTGAAAAATGAAAAACTGGCAAAGATATGGGACAAGATAGAGCATAAATTCGGGAGAGGCAAACTTACCGCAGGTTTTACAGGAAATTTCTAGATATTATTCACAAGAAGCAGTAAAAAACGACTATCGTTTCTTTTCAAATTTTATAATGTAAAAAAAAGAATTGGATTAATAAGAGAATTCTTTAAAAATAATGGTCTTTCGCTTACACACTTCTAATGATAAGGTTGCATTAAGTTTGAACTTATGTATAAATATCAGATAAACAAGCAACTGGAGAAGAAAAATGGACTTAAACCAAAAAATAGAAGAATACGTAAAACTTTATGACCTTCCTGTTGAAGAACTTATTGCGATTTCTTCGAAAATAACAACTGAAAACTTTAAAAATCAGGTGGAATTTTGCAGCATAATTAGTGCAAAAACAGGTAAATGTCAGGAAAATTGTAAGTATTGTTCTCAAAGTGGTCATTATAAGACAAAAATTGAAGTACATCCGTTAATAACAGTTGAAGAAGTTAAAACAGCTGCTTTAAGTGCTAAAGATAACGGTGCTACAAGATTTTGCGTTGTAACTTCGGGTAAAAACCCTGAAGACAATGATTTTCCTTCTCTTTTGAAAATGGTTGAAACAGTTGCAAATATCGAAGGGATTCACAGTTGCTGCTCATTAGGTATTTTAGACGATAAACAGGCTAAATCGCTTAAAGAAGCAGGTGCTGAAAGATATAACCATAATTTAAATACTGCAAAATCTTATCACAGTGAAATATGCGACACTCATACCTTTGAAGATCGCATTAATACTATAAAATTAATACAATCACACGGAATAGAAGCCTGTACAGGCGGAATTATCGGAATGGGCGAAACAAGAAGACAACGAATTGAATTAGCTTTAGAATTAGCAGAATTAAACCCTGTTTCAGTTCCCGTAAACTTTTTACATCCTGTTGCAGGAACGCCAATGGCAAACTTAGAGAACACTATAACTGAAGAAGAAATTTTAAAAACACTTGCTATTTTCAGAATAATACTTCCAAAAGCTCTTATAAGATATGCGGGCGGAAGATCTACAAGATTTTCAAAAACATATCAGGAATTAGGAATAAGAGCAGGCGTAAATGCTTTATTAGTGGGTAATTACCTTACAACAACAGGCATAACACCTCAAGAAGATATAGAATTAGTAGAAAAAGCAGGAATGACCGTTTCAAATGTATAGTTATATTAAAGGTGAACTCGTTCACGTCAATGAAAATGCACTTCTTGGCAAAAATATAACGGTTGAAGCCAATAATATAGGCTATCAAATTAACACAAATGATAAAACCATTATTAAATTAGGCGAAATAGGTCAAGAAGTTAAACTATATGTAACCTTAATACATCGTGAAGACAGCATGGCCTTATGGGGCTTCGCTTCTAGAGATGAACGAGATTTATTTAATATTCTTTTAAGTGTGTCGGGAGTTGGAGCAAAAGCAGCTATGCTTTTACTGAACGGTTTGACGCCTTCTGATCTTATTGGAGCAGTTATAAGAAGTGATACAAAATCTATTGTAAAAATCAAAGGTATTGGCCCCAAAATAGCTCAACGAATAATCCTTGAACTAAAAGACAAAATGACAAATTGGCGTGACATTCAACCATCAAAAATGGATATTCCCGAAATTAGCGAAAATATGTCAAAAGAAGGTTATTTAGAAGCTGAGTCCGTCTTGCTATCTCTAGGCTACACCGAAGATGAATGCAAAGTAAGTTTAAGTAATGCCTTATCAACAGCAGAAAATCAGGAAGATGCTGAAGAACTGCTAAGATTAGCATTACAATGGCTTTCTACTATTTAATTAAACTTTTAATATTTTTTAAAATGCCCGTCTTTTCTTAAAGGCGGTCATAACTCTATCCATTGTTTCAAGCCTGTCTTTATATAGTTGAGGTCTAAAAAATCTCATGCTTGAATACCAAGGAGTAAAATCATCATCTAAAGCCCATCTCCACTCATAGTATTGAGGAAGAATTACCCATGTTTCTTTACCTAAAGCAGCTGCTAGATGTGCAACCGCACTATCAATAGTTATGATAAGATCAAGATTTTCTATTGCCGCAGCACTATCGCCAAAATCGTTAAAGCTATCGCCAAGTTTAATTATATTAAACTTTTCAGGTAACTTATCCATTTGCTCTTCTCCTGCACCCTTTTGAAGAGAATATAACTGAACATTTTCAAAATCGAACAACGGATAAAACTTCTCTAATGGAACAGAGCGTTTATTATCTGATTTATGAGTAAGACTACCCTGCCAAACAATTCCTACTTTGTATTTATCATTATCAAAATATTGTTGTTTATAATCAATAACTTTATCTTGATTTGCTTTTAAATACGCATCTCTTGTATATAGATTGAATTCATTAACCTTTAGATAACCGGGGAGACTTAAAAGCAATGTATAATAATCAAAATATATATCATTTTCAGAGGTAATTTCATCAATTATTTCAATATCTGGATCAAAATTATTCTCAACAAAAAGCTGTTTTAATAATTTTTGAGATTTAAATATTATTTTCTTTGCACCAAATTTTTTCAATCCGGCAAGATATCTCACAAACTGAATACTATCGCCAAAACCTTGCTCATGCATAACATAAATAGTTTTACCTTCTAAAGATTCGCCTTGCCATTTTGGCTTAGGTTCTTTGACATTTGGGGCAGGCTCAATTAAATTATTATATCTATATTCATAATACTTCCAGCCCTCTTCAAAATTTCTGCCCAAAAGATAAGCAATACTTAGATTCAAATAAGCATCTTTATAATTTCTATCTAGCTCTAATGCTTTTTTATAATTTATAACAGCATTATCCAATTGTTTACAGCTTACATAACTTATTGCCATGTTGTAATAAGCATCAACAAAATTCGGGTCTAATTGTATCGCTTTTTTATAAGAGTCAATTGATTCTTTATATCTTTCTTTGTTTTTTAAAGCTAATCCTAAATTGCTATAAACAGGGGCAAAATCAGGATTTAAAGCAATTGTTTTATGATAGCACTGAATTGATAAATCATATTTTTCAAGCTTTGAATATGCCACACCTAAATTACAATAATATTCAGGCTTAGGATTTATTTTAATTAATGCAATAGTGCATTGCTCTAATGCTCTATAATCTTCAACATTATATAAAGCCACACATTTTTTAATCAAAAAGTGTTCTTTTGGTGTTATAGCAATCGCTCTATTGAAAAGCCCGACTGCTAATTTATTTTTATTTACTTCCATTGCCAATAAGCCAAGAAAATACCATGCATCAGCATTATTTTCATTTTCTTTTATTAGCTCTTTAAATAATAGTTCAGCATTAGCAAAATCTTTTGCCCTGTATAAATTTATAGCTTCTTCTAATTTATTTTTTGTCTGTAAATCATTCATAAATTTTTACACCATCACTATCATGTAAAATCAATTAATATTATATGCTTAAAACCCCTTATTTGAAAAGCTAATATTTAAAGTTAATCTCTTACTAACACTCATATCAATACTTTTAAGATATAATGTCATACATATAGTTGAGAGCAAAATAATAATTTACAAACTTACATGTTAATTATTCAAATGACACTACTTTATGCTAACATATTTCCTTAACAAATATCGTTTAAAATAGAGAGAAAGTAAAATATGATTACAAGAAGAGCCATTCAAAAAGGTATTCAACAACTTGAATACTATGCAAGCAAATGTGATGTACAAGCTTTAAAACAATTAAAAGAAGTAGTAGCAAACAAAATACCCGAAAGTGAATTAATAAAAAACAGAGAGCTGGTAACGACATTAGTTCATAATGAAATACCCTTAACAAAATTTGACACAGAAGCAATTCTAAAACAAAGATTAAGTACCTATAAATTAATGGGTAAATCCACACATAAAATTAATACACTTGAAAGAGAAGAATTAAGAACAAATATTGCTCAATTAACCTACGGTGAAGGTGCTGCAAAAAAAGAAGGCGAACTTATTCTTTTGATAGCACATCCGGGAGCTGGAAAAAGTACATTAGTAGAGCATATTGCGAAAGAAACAGGAGCCTTTGCACCTGATGCTGATGATATTAAAAGAGTAATCCCTGAATATGATCAATTAGGGGCAGTAAACGTACATGAAGAATCAATAGATATACTTAATAAAGTTTTAGATAAAGCAGCAGAAAACAAGGACAATACAATTGTTCAAACAACTGGAACCTGGATGCCATACTTACATGAAATTTGTGATAGATTCTCAAATAAAGGCTTTAAGATTAAATGTATTTACCTGCATGCCACTCCTGATAAATGCTGCGCTAGAGCAATAAACAGATTTGAAAATACAGGACGTTTTCTTGATCCCTTTTATTTAAAATCTAAAAAAGCCGAACCACGAATTAATTTTAATGAAATAATTAACAGACCTGATATACATGGAGCAGAAGTTTATACAAATAATGTTCCTTATGGGCAATTCCCCAAACTTACAGAAAAAATCTCAAAAGTTGATGGTCAATTATCCAACGAGCAATATTATCACAAGAACGGGGAAATCATAACCAAAAAACAAGCTAAAGCTAACAAACAAAATACTTGATAAAAACTCATTCAAAAACAAGGCAATATTTAAATATTACAGGTTTTATATGATTATAAGTTTTAAAACAGGATAAATAATGCAAATAAATTCATTTAATAAGAATTTACCAAGTTATTTTTATAAAAATAATTTAATGAGTAAACCTAAAATAGCTTTTGCATCAGATAATCTTTCTTCTACTTCTGAACAAGACAAGAACATACAGAATAATAATTCTTATACAAATTGGGATTTAATATCTTTATTGTCTCAAAATTATTGTATGAATAATCCTAATCAATCCCAAAATGTACAAGAAAATGGAAATGTTGAAAATATTGAAAATAATCCTGCTGTTAATGAAAATGTTGAAATAAAGAATATTAAAAAAAATGCAAAATTAGTTAATATATCTCCACAAGAAATTGATTCTTTTTTTGAATCTTCAAAATTACACAATTTAGAAAGTTTTAAGATTCGCTATTTTGGTGCTTATCATGATGATTCTGATTACTCTAAAAATAACTTTGTTGCAGTATATTCTGAAAAAAATCCTAAAAACCCTGATGACTTTTTTAAAAAAGAAAATTTTAGGATAATTACAGGAAACGGTTCATCAGGAGTAGTTTATAATCCTATTTTGAAAGAGCCGTACATTGATAAAAACGAAAACTATGATTTTGAAACAGAAAACTATACCTTATCTTTATCTAAGCCGACAAAATGGGAGCAGCCTATTTCTCCACAAATTTATAAAATCGAAAAGAAAAAGGATTTATTGCTGCTAAATACTAATAATCCTGTTCAGAAATGCTCTAAGTTTTTAACGGAAGTATCCAAGGGTATAATTGATAAAGATAAAGCTAATTTAGTAATGACTGAAATGACAAAACAAGGTTTTGACCCTTTATATTGTGTTTACCCGTCTAGATATTCAAGTCTTGATTATAAGTCTGGAGATAACGTTTTGATTCTTTGCTCAAATAAGAATGAAGAAGTTAAAGCAGGTTATTTAAATATACAAAACGGAAACTTAAAAGTAATAAACTCAGAGGATAATTATATGTCGCCCATAACAGATGTTGCTTTACTTTATTCGCCAGAGTTAGAAAATTATAAATATTCTATAAATGTAGATGGTGTTGATTTTTACGTGCCAAAAGAAATAGGAAAGCAACCTTATAAAAAAGCTATGGAATTAACAACTTTAAAAGATTTTTAAAATATTATTTAAAATTAAAATCATAAGCACACTTATAATAACTAAATTGCAATTGTAAAAAAATCAATTAGATTGATAAAAAATTAACCTCTAAATTTACTATAAAATACTGCCCCTCAATAAGTCTAACTGTAGAGGGGCAGTATTTATAATGTGAGATAGTTTATTTTTTTACGGGCTCGCTGTCGTAATCTGCCAATAAGTCACTTACAGGAGGCTTTCTCAATAATTTAATCGCCTCTGTAGCATTTTTTCTGACATTTTCATCAGGAGCAAGAGCTTCAATCTGTCTTAAATACTCAACAGTCATTGAAATTGACCTTATAAAGTCACCTTCATAAGCAATAACTCCGGAATGTTCCATTAATGAAACTATTTTCTCCCAACTATTTGTGGCATTTTCTTTTTTAGATTTAGCCCACATATTCATAAATGGCACAACAGAATAATTTAACTTGATATAATCTTTCTCATCCTTTAATCCAAACTCTTTTTGTTGGAAAAGAATTTGCTCTGCAAGTTGTTTTATTGAAGTCATTGAAGCAATAACTTTTTTAGATGACTCGCCTGTTCTCATTTCACGAAGATAAGCCATGCCTGCTGCTGATGGTTTTCCTTTTGCTTCAACAAAAGAAGAAACAAGCGCAGCCATACTTGCAGGGTCAATATCATTCAAATATCCGTTAGAAATAATTTCTGCAAAGAATACTTCGTTTACACCTCTTACTTTTGAGGCAATTACACCTTTTTCGGTAATTTCATAGTTATTTGACTCACCTGTAGGAATAATAAAGTTTCTTGCTTTAAGAATATTGGTCATACCGTCAAATCTCTTTTTATATGAATCATACAGAGGTTCAGTATCTTCACCATTAAGCTCAAGATTTTTAAAGGCAAATGATGACTTAATTACATCTTCAGTTTCATCAGTATTTCCATTTTGAGAAATAATTGAGGTTAAAAGATTGTAAGTAGGTTTTAGTCTGCTTTTAATTGTATCTGGCTCACAGGTAGCAAGAGAAAAGGCCTCATCAAGCGGATCTTTCTTTAAAGAACCATCATGTTTATCACATAAAATAACGTAACCAACATTGTCTTT
Organism: bacterium; assembly: GCA_037137535.1. Taxonomy (GTDB): domain Bacteria; phylum Cyanobacteriota; class Vampirovibrionia; order Gastranaerophilales; family JBAXKC01; genus JBAXKC01. The sequence continues at coordinate 8,907 of JBAXKC010000032.1, forward strand.
ACCTCTTCTACCAGCTCTTCCAGCCATTTGCTGGAAAGAGTTAGCTGTTAAATGAACTCTTCTTATTTGTCCTGCTTCATCTTTACCGGGTTTTTCCATATCTGTTAAAACAGTTGTTCTTGCAGGCATATTAATACCTGCGGCAAGTGTTTCTGTTGAATAAACTACTTTTAAGACTTTATCTTGAAATAATTTTTCAATTAATGACTTATAAGCTGGTAACATTCCCGCATGGTGAGCTGCTACTCCAAAAAGCAAAGACCTCGGCACATTAGCAATGATTTCATGTTTTCTGCTTTTTAAATTATCGGGGATATCAGTTTCTCTGACTCTGTCACTATTTCCAATAAAGTCATTTCCTAAAAATATATTTTTGTTTTTAAACTCTAAAACTGTATCTATAACTTTTTCTTTCTCTTCATCATTTAACAAAGTTTCAGAATTTTTCACAAATTGCTGAACATTATATTCACAATCAGCTCTTTTAAAGATAAATACAATAGCAGGAAGTTTTTCCTCTTTATTTAATGTTTGAATCATATCAACCATTGGAGGATACTTTGAGGACTGCTGAACAGAGTCAGGAGTTCTTTTATATTCATCTGTACTGATAAAATCTTCAACAGATAACAATTGTTTTAGATAACCTTCTTTAAATAGGTTTTTAACGACAAACTTTTCAAAACCATCAACATGTGGATGTATAGCACCGACACCTTTTGAAAGCAAAGTAAGGTTTACATTGCTTGTTTGAAGTCCGTTTTCTTCAAAGTAATTTTTATATTGTTCTACTTTATCATTAACTATGATTTTCTCTTCGTCATTTAATAAATCCTCACCTTTTTCTATATAAGATGATGCAGCATTACTACAAGCCTGCTCATTTTCAAAGAAAACAATACCTTTTGCTTTTTTAGATTGATCTTCTATATATTTAACTACAGGAGTCTTTTTTGTGCTGTTAATATCACATTTAAAATCATCTTGAAGCATATCTCTGGTTGTAAAATTAACTTTAATAAGTCCCTTTTCAGTTAATTTATCAGCTATTTTTTCATATAACTTAGACATTAAAGGTGTTCTGACTGCAATACCTTCTGATAATAAGCTGACATCTTTATTCTTTTCAAGGAAAGCTAATTCATCTCTTAACTCTCTAACTTTAATATTTTTACGATCAACTCTCTTCAAGTCCGCTAATTGTTTCTCCATTTCTTTTTTTGTAGAGTCAACAACTTGCTCGATAACAATTTTCTCATCAGGAGTAACCAGAGATTTCTCTTTAGTTTCTAAAAATCTGGACATAAATTCATAAGTCTTACGTTTATGAGAAATAACAAAGTTTAAAGGTTGCTTTTTATTTTCAGGATTGTCTATAACATCATTTATCAATACTTCAACAGGATCAGGAGCTTTTATAATATTTTTTTCTGCTATTTCTTTAACATTAACTTTTCTTGCTTTTGTTTTATGACATATTAATGCAGTAACTACCTTATCAATCTCATCAGCTTCAAAATTCCCTTTAGCCTTTAGGGAATCTTCAAGAACAGCATCCTCAATATAGCCTTTATTATCCTTCGGTAATTTATCAAGAAATTCTAATGCAGTTTTAACTTCTGCTTTTCCGCCAAGTTTTTCTGATAAAGAACTAAGAACGGCAATCTTCGCATTTGCCATCTTACCATTGTCATATTGAGTATGAAGTTCCTCAGTTGAAATCTTCCCTGTCATAAAGGTATCCAAAGCACCCGGCTGAGAATAATCATAAACATAATATTTAAGCGGAACATGTCTATTATCAGCAGAAACATCAACTAAATCAGTAGGTTTATCATAGTTTAAAGTTGAAACCCATTGTTTAATAGATTCATTATTTTTTACAGTAGCTGATAATGCTAACATTTGAACATTTGGAGGACTGAATAACATTGATTCTTCCCAAACAGCTCCTCTGTCCTGATCATTCATATAATGAAATTCGTCAAAAACAACTGTTCCTAGATTTCCGAGAGTTTTAGCAACTTCTTCATGAGATCTAGCTGTTAGCATATTACGGTAAATTTCAGTAGTCATAACAATTACAGGTGCCTGTGTATTAAATTTAATATCACCAGTCATAAGCCCGACATTTTCTCTACCATATTGCTTGCAGAAATCATAATATTTTTGATTACTTAACGCTTTTAAAGGTGTAGTATAAAAAGTTCTTTTATCGTTGTCCATATTCTTAGCAATTGCATATTCTGCAATTAAAGTCTTACCGGTTCCAGTAGGTGCAGTTACAACAGTATTATGTCCATCCCAGATACTTTTAGCAGATTCTAGCTGAAACTTATCAATCATATTCAATGGAAATTTAAAATATTTATTAGCACTTTCTAAAAAATTAGCAGGCTTCTTTTTAATCAAACCTGCCTTAATATTGCCATCATATTCTAATTTATCCACTACATTATCAGAATGATCATTTATTGGCTGATTACTCTGAAATGAAACTGTAGATAATTCATTTTTCCTTAATTTCTCACTAAAAATAGGTGTGAAGTTTAAAATTTTCATGTCTTTTCCTTTTTGTGTCAATAGCCCACTTTGTTAATGTAAATATTAAACTAAAAAAGAAAAAATATCAGTTTATTATTCAAGGCTAAGTTTAAAATTTAATAGAAATTAATAAATTAATTATAAATAGTGAATAAATTAGTTATTACTATATAAACGTCATACCAAACTTGTTGAGATATTTATCAAATTATTTCATGACAATGAATTATGGTGTATACAGTCATCAAAAACAAAATATTTGACAAAATGCCCTTTAATAGTATAGTTTAAAAACTAAGAATATAATAAATATGCTAAGTAATAAGCACTTTTGATATTAAATATGTTTTTATATAAGTATAAAGATTTTTATAAAGGTAAAACTAATGAGTTACAACAATATTAATAATGTTAGCCATATAAATGGTCAAAATGGTCCTTATAATGGACGAATAGATAATAACAGCGTAAAATACGGGCGAAATGCAATATCAAATTATCAAGAATATACTAAAAAACTAGGAGAACCAATTGACCACAACGATCTACCAAATCTGGAAAGCTTACAAAAGGACTTATTAGACTTATCGTCAAAAGAGATTAGCCCTCAGAGCTTAGATAATTTTGAAAACTGGATGAACCGCCAAAATGAAAAACTAATTAACGGTCCATTAGTTGCTTTTAAATTAAAGTATTTACCTGAAAAGAATGTCATTCCTCATGAGATAAACAAAGAAGCGCTTTTAGGAGCTTCTTTTGAAGATTTAGGAAAAAGAGAATCAGTACCTGTTTCGGAGTTAACAGAAACATTACAAAACGTTATGGGTGATAGCGTTTCAGCGAAAGCCTTTGATATAAACAATGACGGTAAAATTGATTGTGGAGAAAACGCAACAGCTATTTTAATTAAAGATATGGCAGATAAACACTCAACCGAGGAAGTTTTAGAAACAGGAAATATTCACCTGCAAGCTAGTGATATAGATGGAACTATCTCTCAAAAAGGCGAAACTAATTTTTGGAGTTTCCTTAAAAAAGACAGCATCCCTAAAACCAAACAGCTTATTACGCAAATATACAATGCTTTTCAATTAGACGAAGCTAAGAATAAATTTTTAGCCGATAAAAATAATACAATTCAATAACAAATAAATTATTTATTACTAGCAATTGTTGAGCATTAAATGTTTTAATATAGATGTAACCTGTGATAATACAATCAAAAAAATGGGAAAGGAGAATTTATTCTTTTTATTCGTTTTACATTTTGATTAACGGAGGTACCTTTTTACTTTATTTAGGTCATACGATCATTAGAAGTTTAAAGCAAAAGAGAGGAATTAATTTTCCTCTCTTTTTAGTCTTTATTTATTTTATTGACTAGTCAGCTACTTCGTAAACGTGACTCTCTTCGTCATTTTGTGGAGCATGTTTTTTATTTTCTTGAATAGATATTTTCATTTTATTCTGATTGGCATTTTTTGATTCTTCAATAAATTTATACATTTTTTTATATTCGAAACAATTTTCCCATCTGGCAACAACAGCTGCTGCAACGCAATTGCCTATCAAATTTACAGTTGTTCTACCCATATCAAGAATTTGATCAATACCTAGCAAGAATGCAACCGCCATAGGGTTAAGGCCAAACTGAGGCAATGTAGCGGTAAGAACAACAAGAGACACCCTTGGAACAGCTGCAACACCTTTACTGGCCGCCATAAGTGTTACCAAAAGAATAACCTGTTGCATAATACTCAATGGATGATGAGTAATCTGAGAAATAAAAATTGTAGCAAGTGCAAGATATAACGTACTTCCATCAAGGTTAAACGTATATCCTGTCGGCATTACAAAACTTACAATATTTTTTGGAACACCAAATTTTTCCATAATTTCCATAGCTCTAGGAAGTGCTGCTTCGCTACTCGCAGTTGAAAAAGCTAACATTGCAGGCTCTTGTAAAGCATTTATCATTCCAAAGAAAGGAACTTTAATAATACTGCACACTACAAGCAATACAAAGACTACAAATATTGCCAGAGCTAAGTACAATGCACCGATGAGTTTTGCATAGACCAGCACCGAGCCTATTCCGTTATGCCCAATGGTTGAAGCAATTGCCGCAAATACTCCGACAGGAGCAAAAACCATAACATATTCCGTAAATTTAAACATTATTTCTGAAATACTGGTTAAAACATCCATTACAGGCTTTGATTTTTCACCGATACCTATAATAGCAATTGAAAAAATAACTGAAAATACAACAATTTGAAGGATATTACCATCTGCCATTGATTTAATAACACTTGTAGGAATCATATTAACAAAAGCATCTGCATGACTGGAAACAACAGCTGTACCGGCTTGAAGATTTTTCATCTGTTCAGCAACATGTAAACCTGTCGGGAAGTCAATATGTATACCAGCACCGGGCTTTAAGACATTTGCAACAACAAGTCCGATAACTAAAGCAATAGTTGTAGCAATTTCAAAATAAAGAATTGTTTTAAAACCGATTCTTCCAAGTCCGTTAAAATTCCCATGCCCTGCAATTCCAACAACCAATGAAGAAAACACAAGCGGAGCTATAATCATTTTAATCGCATGCATAAACATTGTTGCAAGCGGTTCACACTTTATTGCATATCCAGGGAAAAAATGACCTACTAAAATCCCCAGTATTAGTGAAATAAATATTAACAAAGTAAGTTTAGACTTTACCATCAATTTCCTTTCCTGTGTTCGCAAAATCAAAAGCTTTTAAGCTTATGCCTTCAAAAACCTTTATAGACAGCACATATTCCATAATTATTATTTTAGCCTACTCTAACGAAAAAATAGAACATATTATAAAACTAATTATATAAAGATTATACCTAAAAAAAAATTTCCTTAATAAAGATTTTATTTAGATTTATAAAGTTTCAAAACCTCAACAAACAGCAATAGTAGTGACCTCTACGAATTAATAACAAAAGATAGCCTTTATTCAAAGCTATCTTTTTGCTATTAATTATTTTTTAGACTTATACTACAGCCGCTAAAGCCTCAACAACAACAGGATCCCATTTAATGCCCGCTTCTTGTTTCATTATTTCTAATGCATCATTAACCGCAATTTCTTCTCTGTGGGCTCTTTTTGAAATCATTGCCTGATAAGCATCAGCAACAGCAACTATTCTTGAGCCTAAAGGAATACTTAAACCCGCTAAACCCTCAGGTTTGCCCTGCCCGTTCCATCTTTCCATATGATAATGAACGTAAGGAACAACTTCGGACATAAAATTAACTTTCATAAGTAGACTTACACCGACATTCGGGTGATTTTGCAATTTATCCCAATCATCGTTAGAAAGCTTTCCTTTTGTGTTGAAAAGTTCTTCCGGTAAAGTAATTCTTCCGATATTTTTTAATAATGCTGCATAATAAATTAAATCAGTAGTTTTCTCGTTAAGTTTAATATTTTCAGATATTTTTCTGGCAAGTTCTGCAACTTTTTGAGAATGTTCTCTTGTATAATCACATTTTGCATCAACAGCAAGTGCAAGGGTTTCAACAAACATTTGTTGCTCATCGCCTAAATCACCAATACTTGCAGTTAATTCGGTTCTTAAATGTCTAAGCTCGGCAGGAGTTGCATTTGAATCTTCTAAAAGAAGCTCTGCTTCCTCGATAAGCTCTTGTAATCTCATTGATGTAACAAACAATCTTGATGTTATTTCTAAAAGCTCGATATACTCAGGAGCAAGTTCTTTTTGATTATAAAATTCTAAACAAAGAACACCGATATTTTGTGAATTATTTGCCATAGGAACAACTAAAAGAGTTTTTACTTCATTTTGATTAAGCTCTTCGAGCGGATTCCAGGATTTTGATTTTTTTACGTTTTTAAGAAAAATTGTTTCTTTTTTAAGAAAAGCTCTCATTTGTGGAGATTCTTTATCTTCAAAAAGGGAAAAACCTATTTCTTTCATTTGTTTGGAAGTTAAATCTTTTAATGAAGTTCCCATTAAGGATAAATCAAAATCAGAAAGACCAAATCCACCTTTAACATAATTTTCGTTGAGATAAACGTGGCAAGCATCTGCTTCAAGCATTTGAGCCATTGTTTTAGCAATTGAATTATAGATAACAAAATCTTCATCGCTGTCAAAACCAAGTAAAGTAAGGGTTTTATCTAAAGAATAAATGGAGATTAATTCTTTAAGCTGATTTTTCAATCTTGTTATTTTGTCTTGAACAGATGTATTGATTTTTGAAAGCAAATCATCAGAAATCAAATGCTCTGTTAGAAAATCACCTAAGTTGAGTGCGAATATAGCCTCTAATGGTTCATTTTCAAGTATAGCCTCGTTGTTTTCTTCAATAGCACCTGACGCAATGCTTGCTTTAATAGCCATAATGTACTTCCTTAAACTTCCTCAAATACATGATACTGTGTGGTTTTAACTGCTTAATTCATATATCGGCTGAAGTTTCAAAAACTTTGATAATTTTTTAATTTTTTTTCAAAATTCGTCTTAAATGTAGTATTCATAAAGCTTTCACATGTAAACTTTCTTTAAATTCACTAATTATCTAATGGAATTTAACATGTTTTTTTAAGTCTTGCTATTGCTTGATTGGATAGAGATATATTTTAAAAGTCAAAGTATCAATAAAAAAAATATTTCCACTTATAGCAAGTGGAAGCTATTCAAAAATAAAAAGGAACTTAAAAGGCTGTTGATAAATAATCATAATTTCAATCAAAGCAATATTACCTTTAAAAGCCAAAAACTTTTTCCTGTTGCTGTAAAAGATATGGCTGACGGCTATGTAAAAGGTTGGATAACAAAGTTAGATCCATCTGATCCTGAAGATTCAGCGACAATGAAAAAAGTGGGACAGGAGTGGAGAATAAGTAAATACCCAGGTGTCGTTCAAGGCAAAATATTAAATAATGAATTTAATAGTGGACATGACTGTTTTGCAGTAGAATTAGATTCCTTTAAAAAAAGTTTATACGATAAGTTATTATGTCTTTCTTCAACAGAAATAAAAGACGAACTATACCTCAGCTGTTTACAAGCGGCACCAAACAGCACTTTTGAAGCTGGAACTAATAGAAAATACAAAGGTGCTGGAACTGCACTTATGTATGGGATATTAAATATTGCTTTAAAAACAAAAGACAAAATATGCCAATTTAGTAACGCCAATAAGCCTTTTTATAAATCCTTGAACATTCCTAATACAAACACTGACAAAGATATACCAGACTATACAATATATGATAGTTCTGGAATGGAAGATTTCATACAAAGAAAAACAGAAGAGTGGAAGCCTTTCTTATCTAACAAAGAAAATGATTAATTTTAAGTTAATCTATTAGCAAGCAATGACTTCACCTAAATCGAACCATTCTGAAATAACTCTTCAAGTATTTTCATATCAACAACACCATCAACGGTACCGTCTTTTTTATCTAAATCATTAATTATTTTACTTGCAGCAGGGGCATCAAGTTTATATTTATTGCCGAACAACTTTACAGCTTCTTGATATTCTTTATTTTTTTGATCAATTACAAGAACTTCATCAGGTTGTGTCATATGAGTATCATTATTAAGTAAATCTCTTAAATAAACAGCATCTTTATTTTGAGAAGTTAAAACATTTTTTCCGGGTGGGGTTATTCCAACACCGCTGATATTATTATGATTATAATTAGCTAAATAATCGTCAGTCTTAGAATTTTGACCGATAAATCTTGAAAAAGTATTGAGGGCATCCTTATCACCTTCGTTCACATATTCGGGAGACTGTGAAACGGTTGTCAATACAGGGTGAATATCCTTATCTTTTAACGTGCCGACAAAATTCCCAAATTTTGATTGTAACTCTTGCTTATTAGGTTTTACAGCAAAATTATCAAAAGTATCATTTCCGCTATTGGAGAAATAATCTTGATCAATATCAACTATTATTTCATTTTTATTTGAATTATTTTTAAAAGACGGTAATTCATTTGCAGTTACTTTATGAAAAGGAACAGAACTATATTTTTTAGGATCATAATCTTTTGGTTTTTCAAATGACATAGTTTTATTACTATTATCTACATATATAGTATCTTCTTTAGGGCCTGAAACATAAGGTCCTTCTTTGTTTCTTGCCGAATTATTAATAGTTAATGATTGATTAGAATTTCTTGTTTCATCTGGAACTACCCAATAAACATCATTAACAGTGCCATTATCAACCATTTTATTAATATAATTACCAATATTCTCTCGAGTATCAGACTTATCATTATTATAAAGGTCAGAGTGAGAATCAAAATGAATTAATGTTTTTGGTTTGTTATCAATTAATCCATTAGCTTTTGCAACATCGACAACATCCAAAACCTGATTATGATTACGCATTAAATCAAAAACAGAGTTTGAGAAAACATTTTTCATATCCTTTGTATAGGCAGGCTTGGAATTATTTTGAGAGTCAAAAAAAATATTTTTATCTGTTTGCTTAAAATCACCACTAGGAACGTCAATTTGTTTATCGCCTCTTCTATAAACCAAATCTTTTACTATGTCTATACTTCCCATAAATACACCCACCTTATTACTTTAACGATAAGTTTCTGATTTTTAAACTAAATCAAACCAGCCTGAACAAGCTCTTCAAATCTTTTCATATTAACAACGCCATCTAAATTACCATCTAGCTTATCCAGATTATTCAGAATCTTAGAAACATTAGCGTTATTGATTTTGTATTTTTTAGCTAAATACTCTACAGCTTGTTTATATTCAGGATTTTTCTCATTAAGAACTATAACTCCATCAGGGTCTTTTGTATGGGAATCAATATTTGATAAGTCATAAGAATACATATATTCGGGCTTTTGAGTTCTTAAAATATTTTTACCTTTACTTTTTTCATCTAGTCCATAAAGATTATCATGTCTATATCCGATTAATAAGTCGTCAGTTTTAGAGTTTTTCCCAATTTCCTCAAAAAAGTTAGTCATAGCAGGCTGAGAATCGGGAGAAGTATACTCTGGAGATAAGGCAGCCGTAGTAAGAACAGGTTGAATTCCTTTATTGTTTAAAGTCGTTACAAACTTATCCAACTTATTTTGTAACTCTTGCTTATTAGGGTTGAAACTCAAATGACCTGATGTATCTGAACCTGAATTAGCAAAATAATCTGCATCAATATCAAGCAATAAGTTTTTATCGCCATTGAAAGACGGAAGTTCATTTAACAAGCGCTTATGAAAAGCTACTTCTCTGTAATTAGCCTTTTGTTTTTCATAATTATCAGGCTTTTGGAAAGTCATTTCATTAGTTTTTTTATCAACATAAATAGTTTCATCTTTAGGCCCGGATACAAGAGCAACAGATTTATCAATATTCGGATTCCAAATATCTCCTGCTCCTCCTTTTGATTCGTCAGGTGCAACCCAATAAACTTCTTTTACAGAACCATCTGCAACAAAACGATTAACATAATTTGCAATATTTTCGTCTTTATAGTCTTTTCTATAAATATCCGAATGAGTATCTACATGTATTAATGTCTTTGGTTCATTATTTATTAACCCATTCTTTTTAGCTTCATCAAAAGCATCTAAGGTTTGATTATGATTAGGAAATGAATCAAATACAGAATTAGAAAAAATGTTTTTCAAATTACTGGTATAAGCTGGTTTATTTTCATTATCCGGCTTTCCAAAAAATATTTTCTTATCAACAGAATTGAAATTACCATCTACCATAACCTTATAATCATCACCTTTTTTTATCATTACAGGACTATTAATACCAATATTACCCATATTACCCTCTACGTCATACTAAATATATACTGTATATATAAAAACAGAGTCGGCGCAAAAATTGCTTATATAAACTTACACATCTTAACAAAACTTTGATTTTGTGATATCAATATATTAAACAAATACATTGAACAAATAATCGGATACTAAAATGGATATAAAACAAAATTTTATTGACATAGAAAATACTTTTTTAAGTAAATTTGCCACGAAAAGCAATAATTCTAAAGGGCGAAACAAACCGGAAAAGCCCTGTGCTATAAGAACAGAGTTTCAAAGGGATAGGGATAGAATTTTACATAATAAAGCTTTCAGACGCCTTAAACACAAAACACAGGTATTTATTTCACCTGCCAAAGATCATTACAGAACAAGAATTACACATACACTCGAAGTTTCACAAATAGCAAGAACTATTGCACGAGCATTGAGGTTAAACGAAGATTTAACAGAAGCAATTGCTTTAGGGCATGACTTAGGTCATACACCTTTTGGTCACACTGGCGAAGAAGTATTAAATACGCTATTACCCAATGGTTTTAGGCACAATGAACAAAGTGTAAGAATTGTTACTATTCTTGACGACTTAAACTTATGTGCAGAAACCTTAGACGGTATCTTAAACCATACAGGAGCAATAAAACCCTACACTTTAGAGGGGCAAATAGTTAAGATTGCCGATAGGATTGCTTATTTAAACCATGATATTGACGATGGCATACGAGCAGGAATTATCAGCGAAGAAAAACTTCCCCATGACATTCTTGCAGTATTTGGCGACACTAAAAGTGAACGAATAACCTCAATGGTAACAGATATGGTTATAAACAGCATGAACCAAAACGAAATTAAAATGTCAAAACCATTTCATGAGGCATTAATAGAATTAAGAAGCTGGATGTTTAAAAATGTTTATGTAGGTTCAATGGCAAAAAATGAAGAACACAAAGCAAAAAAAATCATCACTGAACTTTACTATTATTTTATTGAACATTATGACGAAATATTTTACAAAACTAAAAGTATTTCAGACACAAAAGAAAGAGTTGTAGCTGACTATATTGCAGGGATGACCGACAGATTCGCCATACAGACCTATGTAGAAAAATTTGTACCTACATCATGGGAAGGAAGCTTTAAGCAATCTATTTTATAATAGTGTTATAATATCATTATTGCGTGGGGAAAAGGTCTTTAATCAGCTATGTCAAACATAACACCATATAATACTTATAATGATGCAGTTACTGAGATAAAAAACAGACTTAATGTAGTGGAAACAATCTCAGAACATATCATTTTAAAGAAAAAAGGCAGAAACTTTTGGGGTTTATGTCCATTTCACAATGAAAAATCTCCTTCTTTCTCTGTTAATGAAGAAAAAGGGATTTTTAAATGCTTTGGATGTGGAGCAGGTGGCGATTCTATAAGTTTTTTAATGAAATTAAACGCACAATCTTTTCATGAAGTAATTGTAGATTTAGCTCACAAATTTAATATTGTTCTACCAAGCCACGCTCATTCCACCGAAAAAACAGAAATTAAAAAACAATTATTTGAAATAAACGAACAAGTTACAGAATTCTATAAAGAAATACTTAAAACTTCACCATTAGGGGAAAAAGCAAGAGAATATCTAAAAAACAGAGGAATAACCGAGGAAACCATAGAAAACTTCTCTATTGGTTATGCTCCTAATGATTTTGAAGCAATAATCAAAAAATTTGATAAAAAATATTCTTTAAAATTGCTTGAAACAGCGGGATTAGTAATTCAGAAAGAAAATTCAAGTAAATATTACGACAGGTTTAGAGATCGTATAATAGTACCGATAAAAGACGAATTCGGCAATTATATAGCTTTTGGAGCAAGAACTCTAAATAATAATCAAAATCCAAAATACCTAAACTCACCGGATACGCCTGTTTTTAATAAAAGTAAAAACTTATTCGGGCTATATCAGGCAAAAGATTTTATAAAATTTAACGATTCCGTTATTTTTACAGAAGGCTATTTTGACGTTATTGCCCTGCATACAGCAGGAATAAATCACGCAGTAGCAACTCTTGGCACAGCGATTACCGAGCAGCACATAAAACTTGTATCCAAATACACGAAAAGCAGAAAACTCTATCTTGCGTTTGATAACGATAATGCAGGGGTAAGTGCGGCTAATCGTGGAGCTGAAATAATAAAATCAGCATTTCAAGGGCTGGGCGAAATTAAACAATTTGATGAAAGCTATAAACCGACTCTTGCAGGCGATACAAAAATAGCCTGTGAAATAAGAATCATTTCTTCCCCACAAGGAAAAGATCCCGATGAAATAATAAGAAACGAAGGCGCTTTAGCCTTTGAAAAACTAATTAAAAATGCTCCTTTACTTATTGACTACCAAATAAATAAAGCGATAGCAAACATAGAAGAAGATCTTTCTCCGCAAGATAAATTCCATAAAACATCTGAAATAATTCCAATTCTTGCCGAAGTTAAAAATTCAATTATTAGAGATGAGTATATTTCTATAGTTTCAGAGAAATTAGGTGTAAAGCAAGACACTCTATCGGAAGAGGTTAAGAAACTGTTACAATCTGAAACTCCAGTTAAAAAGCCACTCTTGCCAGTGCCACAACAGAAAAAACTGGAAAAACATGTTTTGGCGCAAAAAAACTTGTTGAGTTTTTACTTTATTTATAATGAAAATCTTCCTATTTTATGTATTAATAATTATTTAAAGGAGGCAGTTTTTACAGAACCGATTTTTATTCTTCTTAAAGAGAAAATCGAGAAGATAATAAGCGAAAACGAAGATTTGAATGATATAAGCGAAATGTTACTGTCAGAACTTAATGACAACAATGAAGCAAAAGCGTTAGTCGCAGATATTATTTTCTCATTAGATGATAAAAAATGTCTTGATGAAAAACAAAGCAAACAATACATTGAAGAAAGTATTCTATGCATTAAGCAATATCTGGAATATAAAGAACACAAGAACCTAAAGGATAGTTATCATACAGCCTCAGATGAGTTGAGTGCACTTCAGATTCAATACAAAGTGAGGGAAATGATAAAGTCCAGCAGGCAAAGATTGGAGAAAGTTAATGACCAAACGTAGAAGAAGCAGTAGTGACAAAATGATAGATATGTTAGACGATTCAGAAGTATACGGTAAGTCTGGTGGAAATACCGAAATTGACGAAATTCTTAAAGATGATGATAATAGCGGCGACGATGTAAGCAGCTTATTCTCAAGAGCGGCTACTGCTGTAGGAGTTATTGACGCTGATGCAGTCGGAATAATAAAGGATGATACAGAAGAAGCAGATGAAATAGACTTAACCCCTCCAAGAGGTGTTGCTGTTGATGATCCTGTAAGAATGTATCTAAGAGAAATCGGTCGTATACATCTTTTAACAGCTGATGAAGAAATTGATCTTGCAAGAAAAATTATTCAAGGCGGAAAAGTTGGCGAAATCGCTAAAAGAAAATTAGTTCAAGCAAACTTAAGACTTGTTGTCAGTATTGCTAAAAAATACGTTGGACGTGGAATGTTGTTCCTTGACTTAATCCAAGAAGGAAATTTAGGATTAATCAGAGCAGCTGAAAAATTTGACCACGAAAGAGGTTATAAATTCAGTACTTATGCAACATGGTGGATTAGACAAGCTATTACAAGAGCTATCGCTGATCAGGCAAGAACCATAAGAATTCCTGTTCACATGGTTGAAACAATTAACAAGCTTAAAAAAGTAACAAGAAAACTTGCTCAAGATTTAAGCAGAAAACCAAGTGAAGAAGAACTTGCTGAAGCAATGGCAATCTCCATTAACAAATTAAGAGAAATCATTAAAGTTGCTCAAGAGCCTCTTTCCCTAGAAACACCGATCGGAAAAGAAGAAGACAGCAGACTTGGCGATTTCATCGAAGATAAAGATGCTGATGCTCCTGCTATGACAGTTGCTCACGAGCTTTTAAGAGAAGATCTTGCAGAAGTTTTAAGCAGTCTTTCTCCTAGAGAAAGAGATGTTTTAAGACTAAGATTCGGTATGGATGACGGTAGACAAAGAACACTCGAAGAAGTTGGTCAACTCTTCGGTGTTACAAGAGAAAGAATCAGACAAATCGAAGCTAAAGCTCTTAGAAAACTTCGTCACCCTAACAGAAGCAAAAGACTAAAAGAATATATCGAAGGATAAACACAAAATCTAATATAAAAAATGGTTACTTTTAAGAAGTAACCATTTTTTTATTATTAAAAGTTTTTTTTAGATTAAAAATCCATATTTATTTGAGAGAACTTAACAACTCTGTTTTTGCCTTTCTTTTTGGCATTATAAAGCGCATGCTCAGCGTATCTGATTAACGTATGAGTACTGTCTGCAACTTCTACGCTGAAAGGGAAACTGGAAATACCGCAACTGATACTTACAGGATGTCTTTCATCTTCACCTTCAGGAATAAATTGCATATCAGCCACATCTTTTCTAATTCTATCAGCAAGAATATGAGCGTTTTGCTCATCAGTATTAGGAAGAATTAACATATATTCTTCATCACCATATCTGGTTAAAATATCTTCTTTTCGGATGTGAGTTTTCATAATTTCAGCTATTTTTATAAGAAGTTTATCGCCCCAATCATATCCGTACATATCATTTATAACTTTAAAGAAATCTATATCAAACAATAAGCATGTAACAGAAATATCATATCTTTTTGCTCTTGATAACTCTTCTTCAAGCCTTTGATGAAGATAAGTTCTATTATATAATCCCGTTAATTCATCAGTTGTGGAAACAATTTTTACTTCTTCTTTTAACTCTTTAATTTTAATAAGATTTTTAGCTCTTAATTCAAATTCGCCTTCTCTAGCAGGTACTATAATATAATCATAGGCAATAGATCTGACAGTTAAATCAGAGCAAATTCTATCATTTAGAATTAAAACCGGTGAATCAAATTTATTTCTTTGAACTAAATTTTTTGCGAATTCTTCTTCAATTTCGATTATTGTCAAACAAACTTTTGCAGAGTCAGTGTCAATGTAATCTTCAGGCTTTCTATAAGTAAGTTCAATATCATCAAAAAGTTTTAACTCTTTTTCAAATTTAGAAACATTACTTTCTGAAATAATTAATATCTTTTTCATAAGTACCTTCTCATCTATGTACTAACTAATTAATTTATTCTATCAAATTTTTTATAACTTTGCACGTTATATAAAAAATATATTTATTTTGTATGCTGACTTAGAAAAATTAATAATTTTGACTTAAACGAATTGATCTCAGAATTAGTATTAGATGTATAAAAATACAACTCAGAAGTTTTAAGTTTATCTTTAACATATTTAGTTATTAAAGGGGTGATTTCTTTTTCTTTAGTGGAACTTAGCAATAAAATATTTCTATTTTTAAGCATTGATAAATTTTTTGTACTATCAAAGTTTTGCCATATTGGTAAATATTGAAAAAATCTGATATTCACTTCTTTTACTTGCGGATATTTGCTTAATTTAGCCGTCTTAGAGATTTCTATAATAATATCTCTAACTGAAGTAAAAGGATTTTGAAGAATAACAGCTTTAACAGGATTAATATTCGCTAAATTTAAAGCAATTGAGGAACCGATATAATCACCATATACGATGATATTTTTAGCTTTTTGTTTCTCTTTTAAATATTTATATGCGGTAATTGAATCTTCATAGAGTTTTTCTTGAGACGGACTTCCCGTACTCTTACCAAATCCTCTATAATCAAGAGCCATCAGACCATAGCCATTTGAAACCAAAGAGCTTATAACCTTTTGATAATTAGAAATATTTCCTTCCGTTTTATAAAAATATAAAATAGTCGGGCGGTTTTTATTTGGCTTAAAATACCAACCATACAAAGACTGCTTATCTTTTGTTTTAATTTTAACTTCAGAATATTTATTCTTTAATTCAGGTAACAGACTTTGATAGGCAATAGCAGGTTTATATAACAAATAATTTTCTAGTCCGCTAAAGTGTATAAAACATGGAAGAACTACAAAATACGAAAAAGCAAAAAGGAAAATATACTCAAAAATAATGAGTATAAAAGGTTTTTTCTTTTTTTTTGAATAATAAAACTCTGACATTTAATTTTGCTCCGAATTAAACAATAGAGAAGCAGATTAATTTCTGCTTCCCTATATTTTAATATATATAAAACTATACTTTTGAAATATTATCAGCCATTTTTAACATATTACAGTTGGCATCTCTTGATTTTTCCTGCTCAACATCTCTATAAATTTTAATGCGGTTATTAACCTCATCAAAATCAACAAGATGTCCATCAAAATCAGGGCCATCAACGCAAGCAAACTTAACTTCATTACCGACGGTAACTCTGCAAGCTCCACACATGCCTGTTCCATCAACCATAATAGGATTCATACTTACAACAGTATCAATTTTTGACTCTCTGGTTAAATCAGCGACAGCTTTCATCATAGGCATAGGGCCAACTGCTATAACATGGTCAATTTGTTCACGATCCATAAGTTCTTGTAAAACTTCAGTTACAAGGGCTTTTCTACCTAAACTGCCGTCATCGGTAGTAATAAACAATTCAGTAGAAGCATCTTTCATTTTATCATGCCAGAAAGTAAGATCGCCTCTTCTTGCACCCATAATCATATAAACTTTATTTCCCGCATCTTTAAAGGCTTTAGCTATAAGATAGCAAGGAGCTGCACCATAGCCACCGGCTACGCATACAACTGTTCCATAATTTTTTATATGAGTAGGAACACCTAAAGGTCCGACCAAATCACAAATTTCATCGCCTTGATTGAGTAATGCAAGTTTTTTTGTTGTAAAACCAACCGCCATAAATACAATGGTTAACTCACCTTTATCTTTGTTAATATCAGCAATTGTTAAAGGAACTCTTTCGCCGTCTTCATCAACTCTAAGTATAATAAATTGACCTGCTTTTCCTCTTCTGGTAACAAATGGGGCATCAACAACTATTTCAAATAAGTTTTCGCCAAGTTCTTTTTTCGATAAAATTTTATATCCCACGATTCACTCCAAGTTTATGTGTTATAACATTTAAAATCATTAAATAAATTTAAATAAGATTGTACTAATTGTCAACTTTTGTACTGTACCCCATAAACATTCAAAAAACAAGGAATAATCCTTGTTTTTTGAGTTTATTCTATTTAGTTAAAGTTAGGTAATTCTTTGAAACATATAGCCTATACCACGAGCTGTAAGTATAAGTTCAGGGTTTGCAGGATCACCTTCAAGCTTTGAACGTAATCTGCTGATATGAACATCAACTACTCTGGTATCAATTCTATGATCCGCAGGATATGCCCAAACATACTGAAGAATTTCATTTCTTGAGAATGCTTGACCAGAATTGCTGACTAATAATTCAAGTAAGCTGAATTCCATACCTGTTAATCTGATACGTTCATTTTTTCTGAATACTTGTCTTCTGCTGGTATCAATTCTAATACTACCGGTTGTAATTACATTTTTAGTAACTTTTCCGCCAACGCCAACAGCTTCTCTTGACATTGTTCTTCTAAGAACAGCTTTTACCCTAGCTTCAAGCTCTTTTGGACTAAATGGCTTAATAACATAATCATCAGCACCAAGCTCAAGCCCTGTAATTCTTTCGGATACATCACCGAGAGCTGTTAAAATAATTATTGGTGTTTCAGAATTTTTTCTGATCTCTTTTGTAACGCCATAGCCATCTAACTTAGGCATCATTACATCGAGGATAACAAGGTCAGGATTGAACTTTGAGAAGACCTCTACAGCTTCTTCTCCATCTGCAGCAGTTGCAACTTCATATCCTACCATTTTCAATCTTGTTTCGAGAATTCTTCTTATACTGGCTTCATCATCAACAACCAATATTTTTTCATTGTCATGACCATCTGAGTGAAGATCCATGTTTTGTTGTGCCATATAGCTTTGCCCTTACCAGAATTAATCTAAGTCCACTGTAACCTGTTAACAACTGTAATTATTTGTGAAATAAATTACAAATTATTCTTCGATGCTAATTATCTAGACTTTTAAGCATTTAGTAGTAAAAACTCTTCATTTTTCTTAATATCTAGTTAGTAAACATTGTAACATAAGAAATTTTTCTCACAAACTTTTTCTTTTCAAAAACCTAGTAAACTTAAATGAATAAATTTGTATTTTTATTACTAAGCTCTATTCATCTTACCATAGATTTTAGATTTTTAAATATTAACTTGTTTGTTCAGCAGTAAAAATAATTTAATAGGAAGTCATTATTAAATATGATGGCTCTAGACTAGCACTTTTCTTGTAAAACTTTTAAATTCTTTTTGTAGTTTTTG
>JBAXKC010000033.1:0-26835 GCA_037137535.1 bacterium
CATTTAATAATTCGGTTACAACATCACCAGCATTATCAACAGTATAGGTATCATCGCCTGCGCCACCAATCATTGTGTCGGCACCAGCTCCGCCGTTTAGGACATTATCGCCGGAGTTTCCTGTTATGATATTGTTTAGAGCATTACCAGTTCCGTCAATATTGCTGTTGCCTGTTAAATTGAGATTTTCTACGTTATTTCCTAATGAATAGGAAATACTTGAATTTACTGTATCTGTACCCTCATTTAATAATTCAGTTACAACATCATTTACGTTATCAACTGTGTAGGTGTCATCGCCTGCGCCACCAATCATTGTGTCTGCTCCAGCTCCACCGTCTATTACGTTATCACCAGCATTACCTGTGATGATATTGTTTAGTGCGTTTCCTGTTCCGTCAATATTGCTGTTGCCTGTTAAGTTTAAATTCTCTACGTTATTTCCTAATGAATAGGAAATACTTGCGTTTACTGTATCTGTACCCTCATTTAATAATTCGGTTACAACATCATTAACGTTATCAACGGTGTAGGCATCATTACCTGCGCCACCAATCATTGTGTCAGCGCCAGCTCCACCGTCTAAGGTGTCGTTTCCTTCGTTACCTGAAAGAATATTATTACCAGAATTCCCTATTATAATATTATCAAGTGAATTACCTGTACCATTGATATTAGATTGACCTAAAAGAGTTAAATTTTCTAAATTAGCACCTAAAATATACGAAACAACTGATTTTACTAGATCAGTTCCTTCATTTAAATATTCAACAATTAAATCTGATAAACTATTTACTAAATAAGTATCATTACCTGCACCGCCAAATAATGTATTAGTGCCTAATCCACCGTCGATTGTATCGTTACCACCGCCACCATATATAATATCGTTAAAATCACCGCTTGTTAAAATATCATTGCCGTTTAAACCGTAAATTACAACTTGTAATGATTTAAAGATAATCTCGTCATTTACTTCTGTACCATATATTGTTTTTAAGGTTTCTTTGACTTCATCAATTACCTTCTTTATATTGGCATCATTATAATTCTCAAATTTAATATTTGATGGATTATTTATGTTTGATGAATCAATTGCCTTACTCACGTCCTGTTGCTGATTAGGTTGTGCAGCTTGAGCAACATTTAAATTTACAATTAAATTATCTACTTTATTTTCTTTAGCATTATCTTGATTAATCTCAGAAAGAACTTGTCTAAGCGTTGATTCTTCAGACTTATTCTCATTGATATTAAGATTAGCTTCAACTTTTAAATTTAATTCTTTGTGATCAAGAATTTTATATGTATTTTTTGACGACTCTGATTTTTCTTTGACTTGACCTAAATTAATATCTGTTACACTACGTTTAAATGTAACATTATTAGCTATTTTCTGTTGATTACCAACAGTTTCAACAGTACTATCTGATTTATTATATTTCTTGAAGGATTTATCATCAATGCTATCTTTGCTGGGATTAGCATCAGTATGGTATAAATTCTTCTCACAAGCATTACAAGTCTTATCGTTAATTGATAGACTTGTTCCGCAAAAAGGACATATTAAATAATTAGAATTAATACCATTCGTCAATATTAATCACTCAACCCTTAACTCACTAGACCACATTAAAAAGGTTTTAGTAACTTTATACCATCTTATAGCAATTTTCAAACATTGTAATCAAACTAAAGATGGGCTTATATCTGTATTTATATATTTAAACCTTAATTCTCAAGCATTTTAACAAACATAAAACAATTAAATACAGCTATAACAGTAAAATCAGCTTTTATAATGATAAAACTTGACTGAATTTAAGTTTTACTGTATAAAATACGGTTAACCGAACTTGCGTCAACAATCCGTATTCAAACAGGAAAGAGCTCAGATGATAATTAATCCGAAATATAATTCTAAAAGCTTGAATTATAATAACTCACTTATTATTAAAAACAAAAATTCTTTTACTTCTACTAAAAATCTCACATTAAACTCTAAAAACTTACAAGAAAATAACAATTCTTTAAAAATAGCCGGTGGGATTACTTTCATGACTTTAGCACTTGGTTTTATTGATGTATTGGCACTAAAAGGTAACTTTATAAAAAAAATAACCTTTAATAAAATTGGATTTATTAAAACAGTTAGTAATGATGTAGAAAATGTCATAAAAAATGATGCCGCAACAAAAAACAAGTTAGAAGCCTTATTATGCACACCAGGGCTACATGCACTATGGGCACACAGAATAGCTCATAAATTAAATAATCTGAATATACCAGTTTTGCCAAGGTTAATTTCAAATATATCTAGAACTATTACAGGAATAGAAATTCATCCCGGTGCTAAAATCGGAAAAAATGTATTTTTTGATCACACAGGTGCTATTGTCGGCGAAACAGCAGAAATTGGAAATAATGTAACAATAATTGGACGTGTCTGCTTAGGTGCAACAGGTAAAGAAAGAGGCGCAAGACATACAATTGTTGAAGATAATGTTGTAATTGGAATGAATTCTGTTATGCTAGGACGAATTAAATTAAAAAAGAATTCAATTATTGGAGCAGGTTCACTAATAACAAAAGATGTTCCTGAAGGTGCTACTGTAATTGGAAATCCTGCCTTCATAATAAGATTAAATGAAAAGAAAATCGAAAAACCGATAAAACTCTAATGGTAATTATATTAATTTATGTAACCATTATAAACAATATCTATTAAGTAAAAAAATTATGAGCTTTTTATTAATAACATTATTTGTAATAAACTAGAAGAAGAAGAATAAACTTTGTGGTAATGTTTATTAAATTCAATTAAAGATTCTAGTGAAATATTAATAAATAGTGCGATTGTGGGATATTTTATAATAGGGGTATTTTTTTATGATTAATCTAGTGGGATTAACGGGCACTCAACAGCATAAACAACTCAAGAAAACAGAAAACCAGACTCAGAGCTATGCTATGCATAAGCTATTAACGTCTAATGTTTCTGACACAGTTAAATTAAATAAAATTAATAATAATATTTTAGAATTCAGGCAAAATGGAAAAAACATGAGCCTGATTTCTTTTAGTGGTTTAAAAAATCCGTATGATGGACAAAAGCCTGCTTTACAAATGAGAGTGACAGGCGTTTTAAAACATCAAAAATCAACAGAACCAAATGCACAACCACTTGATATGAATATTAATAAACTCGCAAACAGTAATTGGAAAGATGGGCAAGAAGTAAATTTTGATTTAGCTGAAGATTTCAAAGGGAACAAAATTATTAATTTAGAAGATCCTAAATTTGGTGATATTGGTCGTGTTCCTGATGAAATTGCAAAAATAATTTACCCTTCAATAGAACGTAATCCTGAAAATTTCAAATTTGAATTATCTAACATAATTGCAGGCACAACTAAAGGTGCTGAAACCATCGGATTAAGAGTAAACCTTCATTATACAGGTGATAATGAAGTTCAAGAAAGCAAAGTTAAAGAATGCTTTAATGAAGTATTGAACAGTAAAGATTGCAGCGAAAAAGTTTTATTATATCAACCAAAAACATCTCCTAAAGAAATACTAAAAATGATTTTAGATTATGAAACAAAAGTAAACGGTGCTGAATCTGCTAAAGAAATGGATAAAATAATAAACAATATTGTTGGAGAAATTGAAAATCCAAAAAATAAAAAAATCCTTCTTGTCAGTCATTGCAAACCAGATGGAGATACAATAGGTTGTGGATTAGGTCTTAAAAATGCAATAGGATTAATGGATGAAACAAGAAAAGTAGATTGCACTACTGATGATAAAGTTCCCGGCTTATTCAGAAGTAAAATTCCGGGTATTGACGGAGAAATGAAAAGACCTTTTAACCCTGAATATCTAAAAACATTAAATGAACAAATTAAAACACTTGAAAAAAAACCATCTAATGCAATAGTTAAAGATCAAATTAAGGCTCTTAACTCAGAAATTGAATTAATGAAAGATCCTACAAAACTACTTGATCCTAATGAAAAATATGATCTTGTTATAATGCTGGATATTCCAACTCCTACAAGATTTAGTGATAAATTTAAAAATTATCTTGAAGATGCAAATAAAGTTATTTATATTGATCACCATCCTCATAGATTAAATGAGTGGGATAAAGCCGCTTCTAATATCGGTTTTGATATGAGTTTAATTCATCAAAATAAACTAGCATGGATTGCAGAAACAGTTCCTGCTGCAACTCAACTTGTTTCAGTAATAGCCGATAAAATACTCCCGGGATTAAGTAGTATTGGCGATAAGACCGCTAAAGCCTCAGAAATATTTACAAAACCTGAACAAATGAAAAAACTTAACGCAATGGTAGCAAGCCTAGTTGTTGGTATGTCTACAGATACAGGAGCATATACCAGAACTGCAAATTTACTACCTGAACACATGAAAGTTCCTGTTCAAGAAAGACCAAATTTCATGCCTGAAGGTCTATCCAAATGGCTTATGGATTTAACAGATGGCGGAATTGATAAAAAATGGATGCGTGAAGAAATCAGCTATGATATTACTGATAAAAAGTCTACTAACCTTGATGCTTCTGCAAGAGATAAAATGCTTAAATTTGCAATAGACGGCAAAACAGTAAATCCTGATCTTAGTTTAGGAACAATTTCTGTCAGCTATGACCAAATGTATGATGTATGGCAAGCTGCCAGAGAAGTAGAACCAGAAACTACAATGTTAGATGTTCAAAATGCTTTTAAATACTCTGAAGCATTAGGAGTATTAAGAAGTGACCCTGCTAAAAATCCTGCTAATAACAAAAAACCTAAGGGCAATGACAGTAGAAAACAACAGGTTACAGATTTGAATCAGCTTGCAAAAGAAAATTACAAGGGTAAATTTGATGATGATAGAATAGCTGTTCTTGTAATTCAAGATAAAAAAGCTGGTGATCTTGATGAGAAAATGCAGATAGCACCCGAAAATGGTCTTAGAATTTCTATAAGATCAGCAGAAGGCAGCACCCATGCTGAAATGTTATGTAGTTTGTTTGATGGCGGTGGTCATGGTGGTGCGGCAGGTGGACGTGTTGATCTACCTGGAGTAACTGTTGATACTAAATTAGGAGTTGAAATTGACGGTAAGATAGAAAGAGATAACGAAGTAATCCTAGAAGCATTAAATAATAACTATGAAATAATGCACGATAAAAAATCTGATAATGGAGATTCTATCGTTAAAAAGATTAAAGTTGTAGAAGATGAAAATGGTAAAAATTGTGCAGGATTAATCGAAGATCTTACAGTTGCAATAAGAGCTAATCAAGAGCAAGAAAAACCGCAAGAATCAAATTTTAAAGCATTTAATAAACCTAGAAAGAATAATGGTTATAGAGAGCAAAATCACAAATTTGAAAAGCCAATATTAAAGAAAAACAAACATATTAGCTTTGCAGGAATTGTAAGTAATTTCTTCTCCAAAAAGGCTGTATAAGATAAACTTAATTATATAGACAAAAGACGTGGTTTTAATAGCCACGTCTTTATCTTTATATAATTAATTCTGTATAGCTAATAGTCTAATGTAATAAATTAAAGAAAGTGAGACTATCTTATAGACACAAACTTATTTATAATTTCAAATTGGAATATTTATATGATTAGTTACTCAACCGCATTTATAATAAAACTTTATAATTCTTTAACTTTAATTATATTGAATTAGAGATTAAATTAAATGAAAAATAAAGATGAATTATTAAATAATCTTATAAAAAAAATTAAAACTTCTTCAAATATTGAGGAAGACTTATTAGATATAGCCAAAAAAATTTCTGTTTTATATAATGTTGAAAGAGTAATATTTAGTGAATTTCCAAATAAGTATGCTTGTTTAGACTGGAATATCAAAGTTGATTTCTTAAACTCAATAAAAATGAAGAGTATTAAATCAATTGAAATTCATCAAGAAACTAAAGAATATTTAAGCGAATCTTTAATTAACAAAAATAAAATTATTGTATCTGATTACATTAGAGAATCAAATTTTCCTGAACAAATGAAACAAAATTATGAAGAGCTTGGAATAAAATCAATTGTATCAGTAGCGATAAAACAAGATAATAATGTATGGGGAACAATGTCTTTAGCCTCTGCTTACAGAAGACATTGGATAAATGAAGAAATAATTGACCTTCAAAAAATAGCTACGGAACTTTATACAGAAATACAGAAAATAAAATTAGAATTAAAATATAAAGCTTCCTTAAAAAGAGAAGAAGCTATCAGGCTGATTACTGATGCAATCGGTGAATCACTTGATACAACAGTAATATTAAATAAAATATGTAATGTTGTTTTAAACTTATTTAATGTAGACAGGGTTGCAATTGCACAATTTGCGTCACTTAATGATTATTTGAAATGGACGTGGGTAACTGAAGCAAAGGCTGATGATCAAATTATTGATCATAGTAAAGTTGAAGTTCCTTATGAAGTAGTGGAGTATTTAGGAGAAAATGCACATAAAGAGCCCTCTAAAATAATTATTGCTGATATGGAAGATGAAGCAGTGCCAAAGTTTTATCGTGAATTTCATAAGAAGCTAGGAACTCAATCAATATTAAATGTTCCTATAAAAAAACAGAATAATATTTGGGGACTAATGGCTCTTTTTCAAAATGATTATAAAAGGCACTGGACAGAAAAAGATATTGCGGTGATGAATAATATTTCAGATCAAGTTTATAATTTAATTAGACAAAGTGAATTATACTCTTCTACTTTACAATATGCCGAAAGAGAAAACTTATTAAGAATATTAATTGAATCGTTAAGAAGCACTCTTGATATAAATGAATTAAAAAGTAAAATTGTCAGCGTAATCTGCAAAGCTATTGATGCAGATAGATGCGCAATTATGCAATATGACAATAAAAATCATGTATTTATGGATGTAGATATTTATTCTCAATATTTGTCTTCTGATGATATAGATTCTCATATCGGTTTTAATTTGGAGCAAGATGAATTTACAATTTTCAAAGAATATTTTTTAAATCAAAATAAAGAATTATTAGTTCCAAATATTGATTCTCCACCTATAAATATTGATTTAAAAATAATAAACATATTAAAAAAATTAAAAATTAAATCAAGTTATACTA
The DNA here is from genome assembly GCA_037137535.1 of bacterium. GTDB lineage: Bacteria > Cyanobacteriota > Vampirovibrionia > Gastranaerophilales > JBAXKC01 > JBAXKC01. Next base: position 7,157 of record JBAXKC010000033.1, read on the forward strand.
CTGCAATTACTCACAGAGATGAATTTTTAGGTATTCTTTATATTAACTATATGAAAAAAGAACGAATCTTTTCAGAAGATGAAATTGATTTTTTTAGAACTTTAGCAAGTCAAGCAGCAATCTCTCTTTTTCAATCAAATCTTTTCAAGATACAAAAAGAATCTACTGAAAGAGAATCTTTCTTGAGGCAAATAATCTTATCTTCTATTTCAACTCTTGATTATGAAAACACAATAAATACAATTGTTAATATGACAGGAGATTTTTTTAAGGCAAACAGATGCTTTTTTATAGAATATAATCAAAAAAGTAAAAAATTAACATTTCCTATTAAGAGTTACCAAGAATATACTTCATCTGATAACATTAAAAAAATCACAGGTAGAATATTTACTAATGAAGAAACCGATGTATATAAAAAATTTATAATTGAATTAAAACAAGTAGTAAATACACAAGACACAGCAAAAGCAAATTTAACTGATACAACAAAGCGAATGATTATAGATGAATATGGAATAAAATCTTATCTTGTTGCACCAATATTTTATCAAGATATTCCAATTGGTATTCTAACTTTAAATTATACTGATACTTATAGAAAATTTTCAGAAGATGAAGTGAATTTATTTGTTTCAGTTGCCAATCAATCAGCAATAGTATTATATCAAGCCATGTTATTTCAAGAAGTGAGAGATTCAAAAAATACTGAATCATTATTAAAAAATATTACTAATGAAATATTAATAAGTACAACATTAAAAGAAGCAATATACAATCTAACAAAAGAAATCGGTAAATTATTTGACGTTGATAGAGTTGTGTTTCGTCTATTTGATGTTGCAACCAAAAGTTTTACTGCGATTAAAGGGGAATTTCTAAAAAATGAAAATATTCCATCCGCAAGTGATACAAATTTTTACCCTAGCCTAGTTAATGACTATCTAAATTATACTCTATTCATAGAACATAAAAATTTTATTATAGAAAATATAGAATCTTCAAATCATCCTGATATAGTAATAGATACTTTTAAAAAGCTAAATATAAAATCAACAATAGCGTTTCCTATTATTTATAAAAACTCACCACTAGGTGTGATATTTTTAACAAATACAGAGTCATTTAATACATTAAATGACGAAGAAGTAGAAATATTACCATACATTGCTCAACAAGTTGCTCTGGCAATACATATGTATGACCTTAATTATAAACTAACGACTGCTCTTAATAATGAAGCTAGTTTAAGAGAAATAATTATTAATATTAGAAGTGCTAAAAATCACAAAGAACTATTTAATTATTTATTATATAAATTAATTAATATATTTAATGCTCAAAGAGCCTTACATCTTCATTATGATGAAAATTATAATCTCAATTTAGTTATTGAAAGTGTTGAAGATGAAAACTTTGAATTATTAAATAAAAATATTATTTTATCTAATGATGATCTTATGTCATTATCAAAATATGAAATTGATAATGTTGTAGCTATAGATAATATTCAAGAGATAGATAATAATGAATTAATTTATAAATTCAAAAAAATGAATATTTTATCTTTTGTTATTTATCCAATCAAAAAAAAGTTATCTGCTGATACAACGACTAACTCAATTGCCCCAACAATGATATGTTCGTCAGTGGCAAGAATATGGACTTCATCGGAAATTAGCTCATTTAGGCTTATTTTAGATACTGCCTTTATTATTTATCTTGAATTAAAACAAAGAAATGAAACTGAAGAAGTTAAACAAACATTTTTAGCAACTCTAACTCATGATCTAAGAAGTCCAATTCTTTCTGAACAAAAAGCACTGGAAGTAATAATCGGAAAGAAACTTGGAACAAAATTAGAAGAATTCACAGAGTATCTTAATGATATATATAAAACTAATGAAGAATTACTAAGAATAGTAAACAATATTTTAGCTGTATATCATTATGAATCGGGAAAAATTGAATTAACGATAACCTCTGAAAATATCTCCAGTATAATTAAAGACTCCGTCAAATCAATGATGCATTTAGCAAAAGATGAAAATACAGAAATAATTATGCAAATTGAACCTGACTTATTAAATGTATTAATAGATAAAAATGAAATTCATAGAGTAATAATTAATTTAATCTCAAACGCAATTAAGCATAATAAAAAAGGTACAAATATAACTGTTTCCGCAAAAAACATTGATAATGCAGTCCAAGTTTCAATTAAAGATAATGGTGGTGGAATTCCTAGCGAAGAAAAAAACAACATATTTCAAAGATACCCTACAACAAAAAGAAAAATTGGCACAGGATTAGGGCTATATCTTTCTAAACAAATAATAGATGCTCATAAGTCGAAAATATGGTTTGAATCAGAACAAGGAAAAGGAACAACCTTTTATTTTACCATACCAATTAAATAAATTATTTTACTCGAGTTGCTAATTTCAAATATAAAAAACCCGCCCGCAACCACCCATAAGGGTTACAAAAACTAAAACTTCTTTTAGGACAGATGACAGTCTATTTAAGCTTTTATATCTTGTAAGTCAAAATATTGCTGAAAAGTGGACTATGCCAATTCATAACTGGTCTTTGATTTTTCAGCAACTTAGCGTATACTTTGAGGGAAGACTTCAAAAATCAAATCTTCCTATCAGCACTTATTGTGTAAATTTAATTTCTATCTAAATCAGGAAAGTTTGTTAAGCTCCCCCCCATAAGTGACAAAGATGGTACACCTCTTTTGCAATTCTATATATTTTAAACAATTTAAAACTTAATAATAATAAGACTTTTGATCATTTGAGGGATTCAAGTTATTTATCTAATTTATTTTCTAATTCTGTAATAATCTCAACAATTTTATTCCAATGATTAATGCCTTCTTTTTCAAAACCGCATCCTTCATGGTAAATAGTTTTTTCATGAGGAATCGGGTACATTCTACATAAATGTGGCCTATCCTCATGGATTAAACATTTTCCAGAAGAACCTACGAATTTACAGTAGAAAAAACTGACTTTATCATTACCATTTAATTTTTCAATAACTCTATCAACAAAACTTGGTGATATTTCTTTAACCTTTTCTAAGTCATAATAAGGAACAAATATTGTTAAAAAATCCTTTGCTCCTTGAACTTGATCGGGGTCAGCAGAAGAGTCATTTATTAAATTTAAGATTTCCTCATAAGACAAACCACCCTTAAATGTTGCAACTAGACAACATTTACCGCACATGTGGCATAAATCCTGAGGGAGTTTTAATAATTCTTTAACTTTTTCTACAGCTTCCATCTTATTTACCAAAACTTAGAACCAAATCTTTCCCAAGGTGTAATTTTACTTTCAATAAGAGCTTTTAATTCATCAATAGTCATATCTCTGCCTGGAACTTTACCATCATCAGATAACATTTCTGCCATATATAAATATTCTTTCAATGCTCTAATTGTTTTTTTATGTTTTTCTCTTTGTTCAAATTGCCAGCCTTCAAAACCACAACCGGGTGGCATTACTGACCATCCATGCCTTGGAGCTCTTCTACAACAACCTGGTCTTTTTTCGTAAATACCACATAAATTTTTATCTGTTATATGAGGACAATAGAAAAAAGTTACATTCTTTTCATCAAAATCAGGCTTTGTTGCTAATTCTTTTAATACATTATCAATTTGTTCAGGTATTACTTTTCTAGCTTCTTCAATTGATGGAAATGCTTTAAAAATCTCAGTAAAAACAAGAGCTTCTTCTTCGCCTTCTTTTGCCATTTCTTTTAATTCATCAAAAGTAAATCTTGTTGCAATTGAACGACAACATTTCCCGCAGGTGTTACATAAATATTGTGGAAATTCATCTTCTTTATAACCATGTTCGTTTAATTCTTCTAATTTACTCTCTAAATCATCAAAACTCATAAATACCTCACTATTACAGTTATACATGGATTATACTGTAAATTCCATTTAATTCATAAATTGTGTCATTATCATAATTTTATTGGAATCATTAAGTGTTTGATTGTCAACATGAACTGCGTTTAGTTGAAGTCTTATATTGTTTTTATGCATGTAATAATTTAATCCTAATGTATATTCGGTTGATTTATCTTTAGTCTGGCTTTTATCAGGATCAAAAATATCATATCTGCCTAATACCTGAAGTTTTTGAGGCATTAAATAGAATCCGCTTTGAACATAAAAACCATCTGCTTTTCTTGCGACTACATTAGAATAGCCTTTTTTTGTTTCGTATTCACCTCGTACAGAAAAACGGTTTTTAATGTATTCACCATATAAACTATTTATATTCGTATCAATTTCATTTTTTAGTACACTATTTGAAACGTATGAATATTTACCATTATAATTACCACCACCAACTCTTAAATCACCAAGTTTTTTATAATTAGCAAAGGGTTTCAACACTAACCAACTAGCAAATCCTAATTTGCTATCATAATTATCATTAGTATTATCTTTATTACCATTAAAAGCACCCAAACTATAATCTAAGTATTTAAAAGTACCGTTCATTTTGATACCTAAATCTCTATAATTAGCAAAATTTCTAGAGATTTGTGACCTATTTATTGTATCTAATACAGTAATACCTAAAGCTCCTTCATATCCAATAGGTACACGACTTTGTCCAATCATTAAGTCTTGCCCCGGATAAATGTTAGTTGAAAGTGTTGCATCGTCAATCATTCCCTTAGCGGTACTATTAAAGGTTCTTGATGGTGAAATACCTATCAGGTAATTTATATTAGATTTTTTCCCTGTTAACCTGTTGTTATAATCGCTTGCCTTACCGGAGAACCTTAAACCCACATACGGAAGACTAAAATTAGTAGCAGCACTTGAATTATTACGCTTAAAATCAAAGTCAAATCTATCTTGCATTATTACTTTTATAACATGATTACTACCAAAATCGGTTGTTACACTGTTTTTGCAGGATGAATTAAGTTCTGAAACAGCACCTTGAAGAAAAGCTACTTTTTTCTCTGAGTTATCTACTGAATTTTTTAATTTATTTAATTCCTGATTAAGCTCTTGCTCTAATATTTCAAGTTCAGCTTTATCTGATTCAGTTAAACTCAATTTATTATCGTAAATTTTTTTCTGAATAATGGTAAGCATTATTGCAGCATCATTCCTAGAAAACGCTTCATTCGGATTTGAAACCTTTAAATTAGCATTAGTTGCTATTTTATCAATATATTGAATTATCCATTTTTCAGCACTATTATTCGATTGTGCTAAAGAATCAACCTCCGTTGTAGAAGCGTAAGAACTCATTGTTATCGAAAAAACAGAAATAAGCGTCAAAAATGACAATGATAATATTTTTCTATTAACCTTTTTCATTTAAATCCTAATTTTTTATCTTATATTAAATCTATTATAAAATAAGAAAAAAATAATAAAAAGAGAAAAGAGGTATTGATTATTATTTTTTTCTTTGATACTATAAATACATAGAAATGGAGAGGTGGCCGAGTCGGTCGAAGGCGGCTTCCTGCTAAGAAGTTGTGTGGTCAAAAGCTGCACCGTGGGTTCGAATCCCACCCTCTCCGTTTTTTTATTGATTATAATTGCGCTGGTAGCTCAGTTGGATAGAGTGTTTGGCTACGAACCAAAAGGTCGGGGGTTCGAATCCCTTCCGGCGCGCCACTTATATAACAAGATTTGAGAGCTTTTTTTGAGGCTCTTTTTTAGTGTAGTTTATCTGGTAATTTTGGTTGTATTGCTGTAATTTATCTGGCAGTTCTGGTCAAAATGCAGAAAAAATAAATAGGCTTTAATCCCTAACGTGTCTATAATACAGGCATGTTTTTTTAGTTCTGGTCAAAATGCAGAAATTGCCGATTTTCTGCATAAATGGTACTGGTCAAAATGAAGATTTTCTTTAAAGAATATGCCTTAAACCTAAACCACAAGGGAGTTACACCCTGTTTGCAAGAAAGTGGCAATTTTTTCCAACCGGGAAGAACTCGGAATTAACCTGGAAGCCTTTTTGAAAATTTATCAAATAGTTTCGGTCAAAATGAAACTTCCTTGTTTTAATCAATGTTTAAGATACTTTTAACCTCTGTAATTTATCTGGCAGTTCTGGTCAAAATGCAGAAAAAATAAATAGGCTTTAATCCCTAACGTGTCTATAATACAGGCATGTTTTTTTAGTTCTGGTCAAAATGCAGAAATTGCCGATTTTCTGCATAAATGGTACTGGTCAAAATGAAGATTTTCTTTAAAGAATATGCCTTAAACCTAAACCACAAGGGAGTTACACCCTGTTTGCAAGAAAGTGGCAATTTTTTCCAACCGGGAAGAACTCGGAATTAACCTGGAAGCCTTTTTGAAAATTTATCAAATAGTTTCGGTCAAAATGAAACTTCCTTGTTTTAATCAATGTTTAAGATACTTTTAACCTCCTTTAAAAATGTTTGTTTTGTCATTTTATTGTATTTATTGAAACTATCTTCTTCAGATTCTTCAATTAAAAATATTGAATAAAATTATTGTAAATTCAGTTCCAATATTCTAACTCCAAGGTAAAATGCTGTTCGGTAATAGAATAACAGGAGCTAAAAACCTTATGACACAATTAAAAGAAGTATTTAAAACAAGAGAAGAAGTTTGTTTATGGCTTGAAAAACACAAAACCACACTTGAAGAAAAAGTTGGTTTTAGGATGCAGTTTACCAGCGTAGTTGAACTTGGAATCCTTGCAGAGATAGAAAATTCTAAAGATTTAAAGATTATCAGTATCCCCGATTTTGAATTATCAAATGAAACTCTTGAAACAGTAGAAGGATTTATTAGGGGTGAAATCGGTGGCGATAAGTATATAGGAACAATAATCCTCGCAGGAAGTATAAATCCAAAACTTGATAAATACTTATCGAAAATTAAATATATTTCAAAAATATTCAGAGCTTACATTTTAGAAATAGAAAACGATAAGCCTGTATTTAAAGAATATGAAGTGTTATAAATTAAATAAAGACCAATAGCTCGAGAGAAATCTCGGGCTTTTTTTATTGATTCAAAACGGACACAAAAGGCGGAACATATCACCCATTCTGCGAAATACCCTTTATTATGTCAATGACGCATTAAACGAGGTGTTTTTATGAAGGAAGCCTGGCTTGACCTGAAAACGGTAGCCGAGATAAAGGAAATAACCACAAGAGCCCTGCGATTAGCCATTCAAAAGGGTAAGTACAAAACAAGAGAAACAATAACTCAAGGAGGAAAAAGCTTTGAAATTCTTTTATCTTCCCTTGAGCCAAAAGTTCAAGATGTGTATAAAAATACATATTATCAGGAAGTCTTAGAATTAGAAAAACAAATAATTCCCATAACCAAACTTGAACCAAACAACGAAAACTTTATTCCTGATAGTGCTAAAAAGATTGCCCTTGCAAGATTAGACCTTCTTAATGAATGGCAAAGTTTTAGAATAAAATACAAGCCTAAACAAGCAGGCGATAAGCTTTTTCTTGATTTATACAACTCGGGTGAATATCTAAAAACCATATATGAGCTTCTCGGAAGAACTTCGAGAGGCTCTTTGTTAAGGTGGAATAAACTTTACACGGATTATGAAAGCTGGGAAGCCCTTGCTCCTCAGTATAAATACTCAGGGTTTCAAGAATACCGAACAGTATTAGCAGAAGAACAGATTGCAATATTTTTAAAACTGCTCCTGCATCCAAATCAGTTCAATATCGGTAAAGCAATAAAACTTTCTACTCACATACTTGAAAGACGAGGCTCTGAGAATATTCCAAAGCCCATCACATTCAGGCGTTATGCAGAATGGTTTAAAAAGAATAATTACGATAAATGGATTTTAATGAGAGAAGGAGAAAAAAGTTTAGTCGATAAAATTTCTCCATATATAAAGAGGGATATTTCAAAACTTGCTGTCGGAGATGTAATTATAGCAGACGGACACGTTTTAAACTTCCTTTTAATTAACCCGTTTACGGGTAAACCAGTCAGAGCAACACTTGTCGGTTTCCTTGACTGGAAATCAGGCTACTTGGTCGGGTATGAAATAATGATGCAGGAAAATACACAATGCATCGCTGCCGCACTAAGAATGGCAATAATAACGATGGATATGCTTCCGAAAATCGTTTATCAGGATAACGGCAGGGCTTTTAAAGCTAAATATTTCAGCCAATCCGCTGACTTTAGCGAAGCAGGTTTTAACGGAATATATGAAAACTTAGGAATAAAGCCCGTTTACGCTAGACCCTACAATGCTAAAGCAAAAGTCATCGAAAGGTTTTTTAAAGAATTTCAAGAAGAGTTTGAAAAACTTGTTCCAAGCTACAGCGGAAGCTCAATAGAAATGAAACCAGCTCATTTAAAAAGAAACGAAAAATTCCATAAAGAGCTTCATAACAAGGTAAATAAAGGATACGTTCCTACAATAGAAGAAGCAATTAAATTAATAAATGCGTGGCTTGATTTCAGACACTCTCAACCCTGCCCGAATGATAAAAGCAGAAGTATTAAAGATGTTTTTGACAGCAGGGAAAAACAAAATATCGATAAAAATAAACTTGATGACCTGATGTTGGCTTATGAAGTCAAAACAATTCACCGTAACGGAATAAGGTTCTTAAATTTTGATTATTACCACGATAACCTTTATGGACTAAGAGATAGAGTAATGATTAAATACAGCCTGTTTGACCTGACTAAAATCAAGGTTTATTCAACAAAAGGCGAATATATTTGCACCGCAAAAAGAATAACAGGAACTCACCCTATGGCTTATCATCTCGGTGAGATTAAAGATATGGAAGACTTTAAACAGAAAATTCAAAAACAAAAGAAATTTAAGAATAAAACTTTAAAAGCCGTTAAAAAATATCTGCCGAAAGAGGATATTAAATTCCTTGAAGTACAGATGGACAGTGAATATTTGGAATCAACACCAGATGTGGAAATAAAAAACGAACCACTAATGATAGAAACTCAAATAAAACCTGTATTTATGAATAATTATGAAAGGTATGAATGGTTTATAAAAAATGGATGCTCAACGTCTGAAGACAGGCAATGGCTAGCTAATTACAAACAAAGTGATGAGTATAAATTAATTTATGAGGATTAAAAAATGAAAAAAACATTTGTAAGAACTCAAAACGTGAAAAACTTTATTTCACTGATGAATTCTATTCAAAACAAACCAGATGGTGTGCCACGAATGGCTTTAGTCTACGGAGAGCCAGGGCTTGGTAAATCAAGAACAGCTCTGTGGTGGGCTGTTAAAAACGATGCGGTGTATTTAAGAAGTTCAAATATGATGTCAGGAAGATGGTTTTTAGAGGAATTAATAGAAGAATTGGGTGAAAGCCCCCTGCATAAATCATCTGATATATTTAATCAGGTTGTAAATCAGCTAATAGATTGCCCACGAACAATTATTGTTGATGAAATAGATTATCTGCTTGCTGATTCAAAGGCGATTGAAACATTGAGAGATATTTACGACAGAACAAATGTACCGATTATTTTAATAGGAATGGGCAAAGCAAATAAAAAGTTTTCAAGATTTAGACATATTTATGACAGATTTTCAGAAATTCTAAAGTTTGAAAGCTTTGATTTTAATGAAGTCAGCAAGATTATTGAAGAATTGTCAGAAGCCCAAATGGAGGAATCGGCAGTAAAACTGATATTTAATCAGGCAAACAGATTCAGGCAAATTGTAAGCGTTATATCTAAAGCTGAAAAACTCTCTAAATCAAACTCTAATCTGCTAATAACAGCGGAAATACTTCAATCGGCGATTAAAGATATTATCGAGGATAAAAAGTTATGAAAAATCAAATATTAAAAGCGGCAAAGGGCTTGCGGACATTTACCATTGAAGATTTAGAACTTGTAACAGGTTTTGAAGAAAGCGAGATACTTGAAGTTATTCAAGAAAATAATCTTAAATTTAATAACGGAGTTTATTCTTTTCAAGATTTTAAAGAGCAAAAAAATAAAAAGAAAACAGTAAAAAAAGTTGGCAAAACAATTCTTTTTAAAACCTTTGCCGATAAATATATTAAAAAACTAACCTGTAAAGAATCGACTAAACAAAGCTATGAGATATATTTAAGACTTCACCTCTTACCAATATTCGCCCAAAAAAGAATAATAGATATTGATAAAAATGATATTGAAACTTTTAAAAAGTTAAAACTTAAAGAAGGGTTGTCTAATAAAAGTATTAATAACTTTATTACTCTGCTTTACGGCATATTTGAATGTGCTTTAAATGAAGATTTATTCTTGAAAAATCCTTGTCAGAAAATAGAAAAACTTAAAACAGAATCTAAAAAACAAAACATATCGCAGGTACAACTGAATAATCTTCTGAACCTGGCTAAAGAAAAGGATTTTTCTTTTTATCTTATGCTTAAAACAGCAGTTGAAACAGGTTTATCAAGAGGACAGGTTCTTAGTTTAAAGTGGTGCGATATTGATGGCTCTAAAGTTCTTGATAAAACTATTTCTTTAGATTTAATGTGTGAATTAAACAAGTGGCATAAAATTTGTCCGATATATTCTAAAAATCTGATTTTTCCTAACAAGAACGGAAACGAAATTCATGCGGATAATATGATAAAACGAAAATTCAAACCCCTTGTTAAAGCTGCAGGGCTTGAATCTTTACGGTTTTTAGATTTAAAACTTTAATGTTTTTACTCCTGCGGAAGTTTTTTCCCTTGCCAAACAACTTTGCCGATAACTGCAATACCTGATTCTTCATGAATATCAACTGTAAAAGTGCTGTATTCTGGGTTATCGCTCTTAACTTGTAATTTATTGCCCGGTCTAAGCTCAAGTCTTTTTACAACAAGCGTATCGTCAAATCTTACAACGAATATTCCATCTTTAATAACTATATTAGAGGTGTCAACCATAATGAGATCACCATCTTTAATAGTTGGTTCCATCGATTCGCCTTTTACTTCAAGTATTATAAGGCTATTTTTAGGAGCAAGAATATTTTTATTAAACCATTGTTTTTCAAATGGATAATGACCGATTACGGCTTCATTATCTATTATGCAGCCCGAACCTGCGGCAGTTTTTCCGTAATAAATAGGAATATATGTAATATTTTCAGGATAAACATTTATTCCTGAATCGTCAGCTAAGAACATAGTACCTTTTCCAGCCACTATATATTCAAGATTTGCTGCTAAATTCTCGTACAATAAAGTTAAATATTCAACAGATGCTTGTCTTTCGCCCCTTTCATAATTACTTATGGTTTTAGGAGCGATATTTATCATTTTGCTTAATTCATCAATAGTAAGAGCTGATTGAAGTCTAATATTCCTCAATCTTAGTCCTATTTCTTTTAATACTGTTTGATTTAACTCTTTGCCCATATTTTACTTTCTTAATGAAATTTAACCATATGTTCTTATTTATTGACAATAAGCCCAAATGGTAATAATATAATTTTATTAATACCCGAATGGTAATAATGAGTAGCTGTGTATAAAGAATATACCATAAATGAGCAAAATAACTAGAGTCAAATGGTTCAAAATAAAACTTTTATGTCGAAAACTTAGCATTGAAGAAGTAGCTAAGGAGCTTAATATTACAAAAAAAGAATTAATTTTACTCATTAAAGATAAAAAACAAGACTCATATTTTACCAAATGGGTAGTAGAAAACCTGGGCAAGCCTTACTGGCTGTAATTTAAGGACAGAACAAATGAGCGGAGTGGAAATAATAAAGAATAATCCTGTGTGGATTGATGAAAATCAAGCCTCCTCTTTGCTTGGACTAAAAATTGAAACTCTAAGAAAAAACTGTGCTACAGGTAAATATATTTTTGAAAAAATGAAAAATAATGGTGAAAAAGTTGAGTATAGAATACTTTTAAGCTGTTTACCCGAACGTTTTCAAAATAAATATCATCAATTTAATTCCACGAATGAAACAACTTTTGACCTCGATATAGATATCATGCTTTATAATAAAGCTCCTAATTGGGCTAAAAAACAAGCAGATAAATATATTGTAATTCTTACTAATTCCAGAGGATTAAAAGGCAGAGAATTAAGAAAATTTGTTGAAGAATGGAATTGCCAAAATCCTGATTTTAAAACTTCTTATTCCGCTATTAATGAATCTCGCTTAAGGTACGAGAACGGCGGAACCTCTGCTCTGCTTGCTCAATATGGTAAAACAGCAGGAGCATCAAAAATAGAGGATAAATATTTTGAATATTTTAAAAACCTTTATCTTGTAGAAGGGGCTCCCTCTGTTTACTCCTGCTGGCTTATAACTCTTGGCTATGCAATGAGAGAAGAAGGACTTACAAAAGAACAATTCCCTAAACATTTAAGTTTTAAAAGAAGATTAGAACGTGAAATTCCTACATCTTCAATATATTTAGCAAGATACGGATACTCAAAATGGAATAAAAAGTTCGCAAACTATGTTGAAAGAGACTATTCTGCCATTAGATGTGGCTCTGTTTGGGTAGCTGACCATGCTCAAATAGACATAGCCTGTGAAAACCTTGATGGAAAAGTTAGTTATCCCTGGGTTACTGCTTGGCGTTGTTTTAAATCAGGCAAATGGCTTGGCTGGATATTACAGCCTAATAATCCAAACTCAGACCATATATTTCAATCATTCTATTATTCGGCAAGTGAATACGGAATTCCTGACGACGTGATTATAGATAATGGCAGAGATTTTAGAGCAAAAGATTTCGCCGGCGGAAGAAAATATATTAAAATAAATGCGGACGAACCCTCAACAACTGCAATGCTTGGAAAACTGGGAGTTATTCCACATTTTGCACTTCCGTATAATGCTCAAACTAAACCTATTGAAAGAGATTTCCTTAAAATTAAAGAGCTTTTATCAAAGCACGCTGTCGGATATAGAGGCGGAAACGTTACAGAACGCCCTGAAAAACTTAAAAAAGAAATAGCACAGGGCAAAATATTAAAATTTGAAGAATTTAAAGAAATCTTTGACGATTTTATTGTCAATGTATTTAATAAAATGAATTCTAACGGTAAAAATCACAAAGGCAAATCCCCTGATGAACTCTTTGCCCTTGAATTTACCGAAAAAAGAGTTGTTTCAAAAGATGCTTTAATCCTTTTCTGTAAAAGAACTTCAAGAGAATTAACCATTACTCAAAACGGAGTAAGAGATTCCGAACTTGAAATTACATACTGGGCTGATTGGATGCTCGGTGTTAAAGGCGAAAAAGCATATTTAAGACGTGATGCAAAAAATTATAACGAAGCCTGGATATTTAAAGCTTCTAATGATGAATTATTAGGAACGGCATATGTAAAAGAACTTGCTCCTGCATTAGCTAAAGAGCCTGTTTCAAAGGACAGGTTCAAAGAATTTATCTGCGATAAAAAACGTGGAAGAAAAATTGAAAAAGCTTACTCTCAAAATGAAGAAGTTGAGCTTAATGAAAAAATACTCAATTATAAAACTGTTTTAGGCGATAAAGAATATCTTCTGAATCCTAAAATAAATAAAATAGCCAATACTGCTATGGATAAAGCAGTCAGAAAACAAAAAAACAACGAGAAAATAGGGACTCACGATTTATCAATATTCCTTGAAGAACCGCAAAAAGAACAAAAGCTTTATTTGTTTGAAAGCGACAGGGAAATTGAAAAAGCAGAGCAGGAGTATTTAACAAATTATGGATATTAGAGACGAATTAAAAATCCTTATGGCTGAAAAGAAATACAGCTTCCAAGCTGTTGCCCGTTCAACCGCCTTATCCCCAACCACTCTTAATATGTGGGTGAATGGCAGCTATAATGGGAACTCTGAGAAAATAGCAGATATTGTAAATAACTTTATTACTAGAGAAAAAGAAAAATCTCACAAAAAAACAATCCCGTTTGTTGAAACATCAATTGCAATGCGAGTTTTTGAGATTGCAAGAATGTGTCATATAAACAGTGAAATAGGTGTTTGCTACGGCTCGGCAGGACTCGGTAAAACCGTTGCAGCTAAAGAATATACAAAGAATTATCATGATTCAATTCTTATTGAAACTGACCCGGGGTTTAACACTAAAACACTACTCATAGAACTTCATAAAAGGCTTGGGCTGTCGGCTAAAGGCAATATTTATACTATGACTGATGAAATAATACAAAAAGTCCAAAACTCAGGCAGACTAGTTATTATTGATGAAGCTGAAAACCTTCCGCATAAAGCTCTTGAGCTCGTAAGAAGAATTCACGATAAAACAGAAATCGGAATCTTGTTAATAGGAATGCCTGCTCTTGTTGAAAACTTAAGAGGCGAGAAAAACCAGTATGAACAGCTTTATTCAAGAGTTGGTGTTTCTAAAAAACTAGAAAAATTAAATATTAATGATGTAGGGCTTATTCTTGAAACCTTAAAACAAGAGAAAAACCTTGCTCTGCCTTATCTTGAACACTCAAAAGGAAATACAAGAGTATTGTCAAAACTGATAAAAAGAGCACCAAGAGTTGCACAGATAAATAACACAACTGTTTCAACTGCTGTAATAGAAAAAACGTCAAGAATGTTAATAGTATAGGTGATTTATGAGGAATTTTGAAAAAATCGGAATGCTGATTCTAATAGGTTTGATATTATTCACTTTTGGAATTCAGATTGGTATAAAACATGGTCGTGACTTAGAAAAACAAGAAATTATGGAGGTTTATGGCAACTAGATATGAAATACAAAAGATTCACATGCTTAAAAATGCTTTGAATCTTGATGATGATCTTTACAGAGAAATATTAAACAATTATGGTGCCGAATCCTGTAAAGAAATACCGCCTCATCTAACAGATGAATTCATCAAATATCTCGAACAAATGGCAATAGAATCAGGCAAATGGAACTTAAAACCAAAAAAGTTTGATGAACTTGCAAACAGACCTGATATGGCATCACCTAAACAATTAAGGTTAATCGACTATCTATGGAAAATAATATGTGAAAGAAGGGAGAAAGATAATAACTCATTAAGAAAATTTCTTTATGTAAAATTCAAAGTAAGTGACTTAAGGTTTATCAGCCGAAAGACAGCAAATAAAGTAATAAACGCACTTAAAAATATTGATAGTAATTATATTAACGTCTAAAAAAAGGAGAAACCCAATGGAAATTAAAGACAGAATTACAGGAATTATTTCAAATCAAATTAATGATATTAATGACGAGTTATCAGTAACTAAAATCAAGTATGCAGATTTATGTTTAAAAGATGAAGATTGGCATATTAAAGTTAAATTTGAGAAAAAATGTAGAATTCTTGAAGGGCAAATAGAAGTATTAGAGCGTATGGCTCAAAATATTGAAGATATATTTGTTCTGGCAGCGTAAAAGTCGAAACGGGATTTATCCCGTCATATCGTGATGCGGTATCTGATGAGACTGAGAGGAATCAATAATGAGCGATAAAATATGGCTCGATGACCTTGAAAAGAAACATATTCCTAATGAAGAATTAAGACTTGTTGCTGAATACTGCGGATTGAAAGTAGTAGCAGAACTTCTTAAATCTATGCCTGGAGTTGTAATCTATGTCCCAAATCGAGATATTGTTGAATTAAGAGATCAGTATATCAGGCAAAAATATGATGGGACAAAAATATCAATGATGGAGCTCGCAAGAGAATTAAGACTATCTGAAAAAACTATTTCTAGCATAATAAAAAAAAAGTAACCACTCCAACCTCTTATCAAGGCATCTGCCTTGATTTTTTTTTGATATACTAATTTTGTTTGAATATTAAATAAGGGAATTTCTAATGAATAAAGAAGAATTAGTACAAAAAGTAGCAGCTACAACTAACAGCACCCAAAAAGAAGCAGCTGAAATTATCACTGCAACAGTAAATGCTATTACTGAAGCAGTTGCAGCAGGCGAAAAAGTTACATTAGTCGGATTCGGAACTTTTGAAGCTAAAAAACGTGCTGCTAGAAATGGACGTAATCCTCAAACAGGTGAAACCATTGAAATATCAGCTAAAACCGTACCAACCTTTACTGCAGGCAAAGCGTTTAAAGATAGTACAAATAAATAGATTTTAAAACAACTAAAAAATACCGAGATACGCAAATCTCGGTATTTTTTGTGTATAGGTTTTTAAATGCTTGATAAATCCCCATAATCGGTAATATACATCTGACATTTATTATTTACCACGACAACACGTTTAAACATTGAAGCAGGCAGTTCATAGACATCAAGCACAATTACTTCTTCTTTTTTCTCTTCATTAAAAACTTTATCGCCAAATTCTAACATGTTTTTTATCCTTTCACTAAATGGCTACGGGCTTCCAGCCGCATTCTTTTTCGATATAGGCAATTACTTTATTAATATCATTACCAAATTCTTTTTTAGCTTTTTCAAGTTCTTCGCCTACCGATTCACTGCAGTATAAGTCATATGCCAGTTCAAAAAGTGCTGATTCGGTTGTTATGTAATCTGGTTCTATTAGCCATGTGTCAATCATTTTATATGTTTTCATTTTTATCCCTCTACATCTTCCTGCCACATTAGAATTTCAGGGTATAAATCACCGCTAGTCTCATCGTTACTGTATTCTATTTCTGCGATTTCACCGATTGCAATGCCACCGATGGCTTTTATTGCGACACCATATTTTTTTGAAAGTTTAGCTAATTCTTTTGTAAATTTTTCAAATCTTTGTTGTTCGTTCATTTCTATTTTCCTTTTTTTACTGATTCTTGCCCTGCTTTATATGCCAGTTCTAAAGCTTCTTTGATATCCCATACTGAATGCTCTTTAAAATCAAGATGGTCACTGCTTCTGGGTTCAAGCGTTTCAAGGTCTAATATTTCTTTAGCTATCTTTAAAAGTTTTTTATTCATTTTTAGCTCCTGTATTATCTACAATGACAGATTACCTTGACAATCTCACAATGTGTCATCAATGGCGGAAGCTTGAAACAATTCAACACAATATTTTTTCCGTTAATTCTTTTAATTTTTTAATATCGTCTTTAAATTCCTTTTCAGCAGATGTTGGGCTGTTTCTGTATTCGAGGTTATATGCCAGGTTATTAGAAGTTTTCATTATTGAATGGGGTATTGAGTAAATAATATTCCACTCATCATTTTTTAGAACCGATGCCTTTGCGTAGCATTGGTTTTCGTAAGAATCTGACTTTATATCAATTTTAATTTTCTTATCTTGAAGGATATAAATTTCCCTGTAGGAAATAGATTGGGAGTTTGATTTGTAGCATATTTTTTCTAATAATTGTGCCTTCATTCTCTTTTCCTTTATTAATCTATTAAAAAACTTGCAGGGATATTTAAGGCTTTAAAATCTTTTTCGGTTAAATCCCCATAAAGGCGAGCCTGTTTAATTTCAGCTATCGGCATCAGGTTATCGAGGTTTGTTGCGTATAATTTGCCGTTTGTGTCGACTACCTTAGCCCCTGTGGCATCAGCTGCGTCAACATAGCCGAGGTTGTAAGTATTAATTAATATTCCGATACTTTGTCTTTTATAATCGTAAACCTTTGTTCCGTATGCGATATCCATTTTTTAACTCCTGTATTATTTGCTAACAATTACAGATTAGCTTGCAACTCTCATAATGGAAGCCCATACTAGGAAGTATGAGCTCATTTCGTATCAATCGAACACAGTTATTTTTCCCAAGCCCAAGTCTTGATTTCAAAGTTTGCTCTTTCTCTAGTGTCAGTGTGAACGAATTTAGATTTATCGTATCTAATAACAGTAGAAAATAGCTTAGAGGCAACAGCTTCGGCGTATAAGACTTTGTAATCCAAATCAGGTGAAGTAATGTCAAAGGCGATACCTAGCAGATGCTCGCTGTTTACAACTCCACCGACTTCTTTATTATGCTTAGGGCAACGAGTTGAGCAGTTTACGGTTATTCTGATATTTTTTATATATTTATTTTGCAGATAATATTTAAAAGCTTGAATACTAATAACGGCTTTATCATTAACGATTAATTTTCCGCAGCATCTGCAGGATAGTTCTTTTTCTGTAAAATTTTCAAGATTTGCCTTAATCATGTTTTTTCTCCTAAATCTAATTTAAACGTTGTTTAAAACTCCTTTGGAAACAATATTTCATTGTATGTTTTTGCATTTCCGTTTTTAATCTGCTCTGTAACGTTTAGCCATAGAGTTCTTAAATCCTTAACTTGTTGTTTTTCCTCATCTGTCATGGATTCCCACCTGATGGCAGGATATTTATCAGCCATTGATTGTAAAGCTGTTTCTCTTTTTTGCCTTGTAAAAGCAAGTAATTCTCCTATTGTGGGCATAATCACAGGGGCATCGGCAATAATACCGTTATTAATAATATATTTCCCCTGGTTATTTATTAATAATTGATGTTCTTCCTCAGTTATTTCAATATTAGGCTCAGGAATTGTTGAATATTCAATATCATATGGATAAAACCCTGTTATTATTCCATCTTCGTCGTTATAATGTACTTTTCCAAACATTTTATATCTCCTTATTAATATCCGACAGCAATCCAATAACAAGGAGCTGACCCATCACCTGCTGAACGAGTAAAACCTGTAGCTGATTTTGATGATAAACAGTTATATTGCCCTGCAATTGCACCTGTACTGTTATATTGAGCTTGCATCAGCACAAACAGACAAGCTGCAGAAAAAGCAATAGGGAATGTTATTGATGTACCGGTTGAAGTATATCCCCATTGTAAAATTAAACCGTTGGGCAATTTTGTATAACCGTTTGAAGCTAATGAACTTGCAAACTGACATAAATTAACTGCTTCAGTTGAATTAACGGCATTTGCTACTTGAAAAGCGTTTGAGGGATTGCCTAAAGCTTTTGCATAAGCTGAACCTGCAAGCCCATCAAGAAAATTAGCATTTGCTTGATGAATACTAGGATCAATACCTGTAATATTTTTAGCTTTAATAATGTATTTGCAGGAGCGGTTTACCATTCTAGTTTCAGGTGCAATTCTTGGAGTACCGTTTATTCCATCAGAAACCAGTCCCACTTTATTAGGGAAATTAGCATCAAACCCTGCATATTTAGGCGTAGCAGTTGTTGCGGATTCTCCTGTCCAGCCTAAGGTATTAGTCGAATCTAGTCCAAATTTATGACCTTGAATGGCATCAAGTTCAACAGTTCCTAATTTTCTGCCTGTAAATATTATGGAAGTTCCTGTAGCGGTTGCTATTGCATTTGCCGAAATTTTAATACTTGTAGTATTAGCTATTTCTGAAACGGTTGCACCAACAGGTATTCCTGCACCTGAAACAGGCATACCGACAAACATAAATGATGTATACACCAAGCCTGTTATGACATTTGAACCGCTTGTCGTATTTGCGTTAAAAGTTGTTTTATCATATCTTCCAGAATTTCCCCCGTAATTTCTGAATATTTCATCAGAACAATCTGCAATTTTAAATTTTGTTGTATCAGCATCTTCAAAAAACAGCCCCGAACCAACCATCCCATTATTGAGAGCTTTTTGCCATAATTCAGAGTAATCAGCTTTGAAAAGAATTGCACCATTAAATTCTAAATATCCTGCTGGTATTGTGACCTGCCCCCGTTTTTCCTAACGATTAGAACTTAGTACTCCACGAGTTTCTA